>NZ_JBDGON010000003.1:0-598506 GCF_057751355.1 Salmonella sp. FC25216
ATGGTGCATCCGGGAGGATTCGAACCTCCGACCGCTCGGTTCGTAGCCGAGTACTCTATCCAGCTGAGCTACGGATGCATCGGGAATGATGTTTACTACAAGACTTGATGTCGCGTTTACTGCCACACTAAGTAAGATGGTGCATCCGGGAGGATTCGAACCTCCGACCGCTCGGTTCGTAGCCGAGTACTCTATCCAGCTGAGCTACGGATGCATCGGGAAACTTACTTTACTGCAGATTTTGATACCGCTGTGAAAGCCGTATCAAGTAAGAGATGGTGCATCCGGGAGGATTCGAACCTCCGACCGCTCGGTTCGTAGCCGAGTACTCTATCCAGCTGAGCTACGGATGCAAATGGCGGTGAGGCGGGGATTCGAACCCCGGATGCAGCTTTTGACCGCATACTCCCTTAGCAGGGGAGCGCCTTCAGCCTCTCGGCCACCTCACCACACGCCTCTTACGAGTGCTTCGAAGAACTTGTTTCTGCTCATCGTCGCTGCGTGGCGCACATATTACTTTCTGGGACTTATAAGTCAAACAATTTTTCCAGAGCTTTTATCGTTTGCACACTTCACGCTCAATTAGCCTGTAAAAAAGCCAAAAAGAGTGTTTTATCAACAGATAATTTGATGACACGCTGGCCGCCAAAGCGCAACATATCAGCAGTGAGGTTGAAAAAAGTAATGAAGGAACAACATGGGCGAACAAGAAGAGAGGCCGCGTCTCACCCGAAAAGTGAGACGCGAAAACCTTAGTAACTGGACTGCTGGGATTTTTCAGCCTGGATACGCTGGTAGATCTCTTCACGATGGACAGAAACTTCTTTCGGGGCGTTCACGCCAATACGCACCTGGTTGCCCTTCACCCCTAAAACTGTCACGGTGACCTCATCGCCAATCATGAGGGTCTCACCAACTCGACGAGTCAGAATCAGCATTCTTTGCTCCTTGAAAGATTAAAAGAGTCGGGTCTCTCTGTATCCCGGCATTATCCATCATATAACGCCAAAAAGTAAGCGATGACAAACACCTTAGGTGTAAGCAGTCATGGCATTACATTCTGTTAAACCTAAGTTTAGCCGATATACAAAACTTCAACCTGACTTTATCGTTGTCGATAGCGTCGACGTAAACGCCGCAGCACGGGCTGCGGCGCCAACGAACGCTTATAATTATTGCAATTTTGCGCTGACCCAGCCTTGTACACTGGCTAACGCTGCAGGCAGAGCTGCCGCATCCGTACCACCGGCTTGCGCCATGTCCGGACGACCGCCCCCCTTACCGCCCACCTGCTGAGCGACCATACCAATCAGCTCCCCTGCTTTTACCCGGTCAGTCACATCCTTCGACACGCCCGCAATCAGAGAAACCTTACCTTCAACAACCGTTGCCAGTACGATAACGGTAGACCCCAGTTGATTTTTCAGATCATCAACCATGGTTCGCAGCATTTTCGGCTCAACGCCAGCAAGCTCGCTGACCAGGAGCTTCACGCCGTTGAGATCGACCGCTTTACTGGAAAGATTCGCGCTCTCCTGCGCTGCGGCCTGGTCCTTCAACTGCTGCAACTCTTTTTCCAACTGACGCGTACGTTCCAGCACGGCCCGCACTTTGTCACCCAGATTCTGGCTGTCGCCCTTCAGCAGATGTGCAATATCGTTTAAGCGATCGCTTTGCGCGTGAACGGTGGCCATGGCGCCTTCACCGGTTACCGCCTCAATACGACGAACGCCTGCTGCGGTGCCGGACTCAGAGATAATACGGAATAGACCGATATCACCGGTACGACTGGCGTGAGTACCGCCACATAGTTCGGTAGAGAAATCTCCCATGCTCAGAACGCGTACACGTTCGTCATATTTCTCGCCAAACAGCGCCATTGCGCCTTTCGCCTTCGCGGCTTCGAGATCCATAATATGCGTTTCGATCGGCAAATTGCGACGGATTTGCGCATTCACCAAATCTTCAACCTCACGGATCTCCGACGGCTTCATCGCTTCATTGTGCGAGAAGTCGAAGCGCAGCACTTTATCGCTAACCAGCGAACCTTTCTGCGCAACGTGTGCCCCAAGCACCTGGCGCAACGCCGCGTGCATCAGGTGTGTGGCGGAGTGGTTCAGACGGATACGTGCGCGGCGCGCTTCATCTACGTCAGCCTGTACCGCATCGCCCACTTTCAGAGCGCCCGCAGACAATTTGCCGAGGTGACCAATCGCCTGACCATATTTTTGCGTGTCGTCCACAGCGAAAGTAAAGCCAGCGCCTTTCAGCTCGCCTTTATCGCCAACCTGACCGCCTGATTCCGCATAGAATGGAGTCTGATCCAGCACGACAACAGCTTCCTGTCCCGCGTTAATCGCTTCAACCGCTTTACCATCGACAAACAGCGCAGTGACGTTGCCGTTCAGTTCCAGATGGTCATAACCTTTAAATTCAGAAGCGCTATCAACGCGGATCATTGCGTTGTAGTCCGCGCCAAAACCGCTGGCTTCGCGCGCGCGACGGCGTTGCTCTTCCATGGCGGCTTCAAAACCGGCTTCGTCAACGTTGATATTGCGCTCACGGCAGACGTCCGCCGTCAGATCGACCGGGAAACCATAAGTGTCATACAGACGGAAAGCGGTTTCGCCGTCCAGGGTGTCGCCCTGCAATTTCGCCAGTTCTTCATCCAGCAGCGCCAGACCGCGCTCCAGCGTACGGGCAAACTGCTCTTCTTCCGTTTTCAGAACCTGTTCGACCTGCGCCTGCTGACGTTTCAACTCTTCGCCTGCGGAGCCCATCACCTCAATCAGCGGCCCAACCAGCTTGTAGAAGAAGGTCTCTTTCGCGCCCAGCATGTTGCCGTGACGAACCGCGCGACGAATAATGCGACGTAGCACATAACCACGATTTTCATTCGACGGCAGCACGCCATCGGCAACCAGGAATGCGCAGGAACGGATGTGGTCGGCGATAACGCGCAGCGATTTATTGCCCAGATCGGTGGCGCCAGTGACTTTCGCTACCGCATCAATCAACGTGCGGAACAGGTCGATTTCATAGTTAGAGTTAACGTGTTGCAGTACCGCGGCAATACGCTCCAGCCCCATACCGGTATCTACAGACGGTTTCGGTAATGGTTCCATAGTCCCGTCAGCCTGACGGTTGAACTGCATAAAGACGATGTTCCAGATCTCAATATAGCGATCGCCGTCTTCTTCCGGGCTTCCCGGAGGGCCGCCCCAGATATGGTCGCCATGATCGTAGAAGATTTCGGTGCACGGACCACAGGGACCGGTGTCGCCCATCTGCCAGAAGTTATCCGATGCGTATGGCGCGCCTTTATTGTCGCCGATACGGATGATACGCTCGCGCGGGATGCCGACCTCTTTTTCCCAGATCTCATAGGCTTCGTCGTCGGTTTCATAGACGGTGACCCATAAACGCTCTTTTGGCAGAGCAAACCAGTTTTCACCGGTCAGTAATTCCCATGCGAACTGAATGGCGTCGTGTTTGAAGTAATCGCCGAAGCTGAAGTTACCCAGCATTTCGAAGAAAGTATGGTGACGTGCAGTGTATCCGACGTTTTCCAGATCGTTATGTTTACCCCCCGCGCGTACGCAACGCTGGGAAGTGGTAGCACGGGAATAATTACGCTTATCGAGCCCAAGGAAAACATCCTTGAACTGGTTCATCCCGGCGTTGGTAAACAACAGAGTGGGGTCATTGTTGGGCACCAGGGAACTGCTGGCAACTACCTGATGTCCTTTACTATGGAAAAAGTCGAGAAACGCCTGACGGATCTCAGCGGTGCTCTTGCTCATAATTATCCTGAAATCAAGCTACACTTCATCCTTCAAGCCGCCTCTGCGTTGGCTGCGAGTTCCCCGGTCACTCGTTCCCGAGGCTCACTTGCCGCTTTGATGCGGCTTGAATGATTTTGTGTATTTAAGGAATATTCGTCGCAGACGCTGTTCGCCATTAAGCAACCCGCGTCCAGACGGAAAAAGTGGGAATAAGATAAGTTTTCTTTACCGGGAAGTAAAATCCCGTATGCGCTCAATCTGCAAAATTTCGCCATATTTGCTGGATATCGTCCATCAGATACCCGCGATAGAGTAAAAAGCGCTGTACTTTAACCTTTTCTGAAAAGGTTGAAGGGAGCGGCTCGCCATATTTGCGAACGGCCTGTTCACGCGCCATTTCACTCCAGTCAATTTCACATTCGCGCATCGCTTTTTCTGTCGATTCGCGGGTGATGCCTTTCTGATTCAACTCCTGACGAATACGCGCCGGGCCGTAGCCTTTACGGCTACGACAGGCGATAAAGCGCATCACGAAGCGCTCGTCATCAAGATAGTGATGTTCGTGGCACCAGGCGATCACGCGCTCATAATCGTCTGCCGTCGCATCAATCTCTTCCGGCCCATTTTTGCCCATCACCGGCGCGGAGAGTTTACGCCGTAATTCCTGCTCGCTGTGATCGCGAACAGCAAGGATACGTACCGCACGATCAAGGAGACGAGCATAAGCGGGACGGCGCGATGTGGGTTCACTCATAAAAAACCTTAACAAGGGTAAATGCAAAAAGGGCCGCATAAATGCAGCCCTTGATGGTAATTTAACGTTTTGCTGAATGGCGGCTTCGTTTTGACCGACCAACCATCACCTGACGATTAAAAATCTTCGTTGGTTTCTGCAACGCCTTCGCTATCGTCAACGGAGAAATCGGGCGTGGCATTCTGATTACTCAACAGTAATTCACGCACTTTTTTCTCGATCTCTTTCGCTGTCGCCGGGTTCTCTTTCAGCCAGGTAGTCGCGTTCGCTTTACCCTGGCCAATCTTCTCGCCGTTGTAGCTGTACCATGCGCCCGCTTTCTCGATCAGCTTCTCTTTCACGCCCAGGTCAACCAGTTCGCCATAGAAGTTGATGCCTTCGCCGTAGAGGATCTGGAACTCGGCCTGCTTAAACGGCGCGGCGATTTTGTTTTTCACCACTTTCACACGCGTTTCGCTACCCACGACGTTATCGCCCTCTTTCACCGCGCCAATACGACGGATATCAAGACGAACAGAGGCGTAGAATTTCAGCGCGTTACCGCCAGTCGTCGTTTCCGGGTTGCCGAACATCACGCCAATCTTCATACGGATCTGGTTGATGAAAATCAACAGCGTGTTGGACTGTTTCAGGTTTCCCGCCAGCTTACGCATCGCCTGGCTCATCATACGCGCCGCGAGGCCCATGTGAGAGTCGCCGATTTCGCCTTCGATTTCCGCTTTCGGCGTTAGCGCCGCTACGGAGTCGACCACAATGACGTCCACCGCGCCTGAGCGCGCCAGCGCGTCACAGATTTCCAGCGCCTGCTCGCCGGTATCCGGCTGGGAACAGAGCAGATTATCGATATCAACGCCCAGCTTGCGGGCGTAAACGGGGTCAAGCGCGTGTTCCGCATCGATAAACGCACAGGTTTTACCTTCACGCTGCGCTGCGGCAATCACCTGCAGCGTCAGGGTCGTTTTACCGGAAGATTCCGGCCCGTAAATTTCGACGATACGGCCCATCGGCAGACCGCCCGCGCCGAGTGCGATGTCCAGTGAAAGCGAACCGGTGGAGATAGTTTCCACATCCATAGAGCGGTCTTCACCCAGACGCATGATGGAGCCTTTACCAAATTGCTTTTCAATTTGGCCCAGTGCTGCCGCCAACGCTTTCTGTTTGTTTTCGTCGATAGCCATTATTACTCCTGTCATGCAACTTGGTATTGAACCGGATAGTGAATTTGTACTGTTGAAGTAATTATACTGTATGCTCATACAGTATCAAGTATTTTGTAGAAATTGTTGCCGCAGGGTTTGTAGCGCGTATGTCGTCGCCTGTCGACGCACCGATTCACGGTCGCCGCTGAAGCATTCCCGACGCGTAATCCCTTCTCCGCTGACGCTGGCGAAAGCAAACCACACCGTCCCAACCGGCTTTTCTTCACTGCCGCCATCCGGCCCGGCAATCCCGCTAATAGCGACAGCAAAATCGGCGCGAGCGGCCTTCAGCGCCCCAATCGCCATTTCTACCACTACGGGTTCGCTGACCGCGCCATGCTGCGCCAGGGTCTCTTCACGCACGCCAATCATCTGCGCTTTGGCTTCATTACTATAGGTGACAAAGCCGCGTTCAAACCAGGCGGAGCTTCCGGCGATGTCGGTAATGGTTTTCGCCAGCCAACCGCCGGTACAGGACTCCGCTGTCGTTACGGTCGCCCTGCGCGCTTTTAACGCCAGCCCGACCTGTTCGCTAAGCCGCATCAGTTCACTGTCCGTCATTATGACCTCTGTCAGTTAGAAATCCTGCCGGACAAGATAGCACTTTCCAACCAGAGATGGGGACGGGCGGTCGATTTTACGAGGAGGGTTCCGAAAAATTCGTTGGTCGGCGGAAAACATTGCCGGATGACGATGCCCAGGCATCTTATCCGGCCTGTGGGGAGGGCCGGATAAGCGCAGAGCAAATTAGCGCACCCGCGCTAGCGCTACCGCCTGCCCCAGTTGCCAAACCGCCATCGCATAATGCGTGCTGTGGTTATAACGGGTAATAGTGTAGAAGTTCGGCAGGCCGTACCAGTACTGATAGCCCGTACCGATATCCAGACGAAGCAGGCTGGCTTCCTGATAATTGCCCAACGATTGCTGCGGCGTTAAGCCTGCGTCGGCAAGCTGAGAGATGCTGTATTTTGTTTTGAAACCATTCGCCAGTCCCGGCGCCTGACCATTAGCGGGTATCGCGACCGCATCGCCTTTCACCCAGCCATGCGCCTTGAAATAATTCGCCACGCTGCCGATGGCATCAACCGGGTCCCATAGATTGATGTGATTGTCGCCATTAAAATCAACCGCGAATTCTTTATAGGAAGACGGCATAAACTGTCCATAGCCCATCGCGCCCGCAAAAGAACCTTTCAGATTGAGCGGATCGTCTTGTTCATCGCGCGCCATGAGCAGAAAGGTTTCCAGCTCGCCGGAGAAATATTCCGCCCGGCGCGGATAGTTAAATGACAGCGTCGCTAACGCGTCCAGAATCCGTGTTTTCCCCATGATACGTCCCCAGCGGGTTTCCACGCCGATGATGCCCACGATGATTTCCGGCGGTACGCCGTATACCTGCCAGGCGCGGTTCAGGGCGTCTTCATACTGATTCCAGAACACGACACCGTTTTGCACGTTATCCGGCGTAATAAATTGTTTGCGGTAGCGCAGCCAGGCACCATTTGGTCCGGCGGGCGGCTGAGTGGTCGGCGCTTGTCTGTCCATCAGACGCAGAACGTAATCCAGTCTTTTAGACTGCGAGAGGATCTCCTGCAGTTGCTGACGGTCGAAACCGTGTTTACTGACCATTTTATCAATGAACTGCTGCGCATTAGGGTTGTTGGCGAAGTCGCCGCCCATTTGCATGACGTTATGCTGCGGCTCAAGCAGGAAGCCACCGGAAGGCGTGCCCGTCGTCGTTTGAGTGTCGGAAGATTTTGGTGTGCTGCTACAGGCAGCAAGCAATACGCAAAGTGGAAGTAACGCTACATAACGACGCTTGAACATGAGACATCCATTAAACAAATTCAGCCAGGGAGAAGTATGGTAAAACATCCCCCGTCGCACAAGGAAGCGGCGTAAGAGAATAAATCCCCCTTCATCCCTTTTCTGGTTGTACCTGTTCCCACCCCACAAATCTTTCAACTTAAAATATTTTACTTTTATTTTGCGATCAAAATAACACTTTTAAATCTTTCAATATGATTAAAATGAACGAGAGCTTAGCAAAAAAACTAAAAACCCTACAGGAGAGAACAATGATCGAAACCATTACACATGGTGCGGAGTGGTTCATCGGGTTATTCCAGAAAGGCGGAGAGGTGTTTACCGGTATGGTGACAGGCATTCTTCCGCTACTGATAAGCCTGCTGGTTATCATGAATGCGCTCATCAATTTTATCGGCCAGCAGCGTATTGAGCGTTTTGCCCAACGCTGCGCCGGAAATCCGCTATCCCGCTACCTGCTTTTACCGTGCATCGGGACGTTTGTTTTTTGTAATCCGATGACTCTGAGTCTGGGACGCTTTATGCCGGAGAGGTACAAGCCGAGCTATTACGCGGCGGCCTCCTATAGCTGTCACTCCATGAACGGTCTGTTTCCGCATATCAATCCCGGCGAACTGTTTGTTTATCTGGGGATCGCCAGCGGACTCACCACGTTAGGGCTTCCTCTCGGTCCGCTCGCGGTGAGCTATCTGCTGGTAGGTCTGGTGACGAACTTCTTCCGCGGTTGGGTCACCGATCTCACCACCGCTATTTTTGAGAAAAAAATGGGGATTCAACTTGATCAGAAAGTTCATCTGACAGGAGCGGCATCATGACTCGGGTTCGTATTGAGAAAGGCGCCGGCGGCTGGGGCGGCCCGCTTGAACTGGACGTTACGCCAGGCAAAAAGATCGTCTATATCACAGCCGGTACGCGCCCGGCGATCGTCGACAAACTGGCGCAACTGACAGGCTGGCAAGCGGTGGACGGCTTTAAAGAAGGCGAACCGCCGGAAGCGGAGATCGGCGCGGCCATTATCGATTGCGGCGGTACGCTGCGCTGCGGTATCTACCCGAAACGCCGGATTCCAACCATTAATATTCACTCGACGGGTAAGTCCGGCCCGCTGGCGCAGTATATTGTTGAGGATATTTATGTCTCCGGCGTAAAAGAAGAAAACATTACTCTTGTCGGCGAAACGTCTGCCAGCCCGCAGCCTGTCGCAGCGACAGCAGGACGTGACTACGACACCAGCAAAAAAATCACCGAGCAGAGCGACGGGCTGCTGGCAAAAGTCGGCATGGGAATGGGCTCCGCCGTGGCGGTACTGTTCCAGTCAGGTCGCGACACCATTGATACGGTCCTGAAAACAATCCTGCCGTTTATGGCGTTCGTTGCGGCGCTGATCGGCATCATTATGGCCTCAGGTCTTGGCGACTGGATCGCCCACGGCCTGGCGCCATTAGCCAGTCATCCACTGGGGTTGGTGACGCTGGCATTGATCTGCTCGTTCCCGCTACTATCGCCGTTTCTCGGCCCTGGCGCGGTTATCGCTCAGGTCATTGGCGTCCTGATCGGCGTTCAGATAGGGCTGGGCAATATCCCCCCGCATCTGGCGCTTCCCGCCCTGTTCGCGATTAACGCGCAGGCGGCCTGCGACTTTATCCCGGTCGGTCTATCGCTGGCGGAAGCGAAACAAGACACCGTTCGCGTCGGCGTACCTTCCGTGCTGGTCGGACGCTTCCTGACTGGCGCGCCCACGGTGCTTATCGCCTGGTTTGTTTCCGGCTTTATCTATCAATAAGAGGTTCAGATATGAGCGTGATTTATCAAACCACCATCACCCGTATCGGCCAGAGCGCGACGGAGGCGCTCAGCGAACAGATGCTGATTACGTTTCGGGAAGGCGCGCCGGCGGATATCGAAGAATTTTGCTTCATCCATTGTCATGGCGAACTGACCGGCGCGCTACAGCCTGGCGCGCGGTGTGAACTGGGCCAGCATTGCTATCCGGTCACGGCGGTCGGCAGCGTAGCCGAGCAAAACCTGCGTGAACTGGGGCATATCACTCTGCGTTTCGACGGTCTGCGCAAAGCGGAATTTCCCGGCACCGTACACGTTGCGGGGCCAGTACCGGACGATATCGCACCGGGCTGTATTTTGACGTTTGTCGCTTAAGGAGAAAAACATGAATCAAGTTGCCGTTGTCATTGGCGGAGGCCAGACCCTGGGGGCATTCCTTTGCCGTGGGCTTGCAGAAGAAGGATACCGCGTGGCGGTCGTTGATATTCAAAGCGATAAAGCCGCGAATGTCGCCCAGGAAATTAACGCCGATTTTGGCGAAAGGATGGCGTACAGTTTTGGCGCCGACGCCACCAGCGAGCAGAGCGTGCTGGCGCTTTCCCGCGGCGTAGATGAGATTTTCGGGCGCGTCGATCTACTGGTCTACAGCGCGGGTATCGCCAAAGCGGCGTTTATCAGCGATTTCCAGCTCGGCGATTTTGACCGCTCGTTACAGGTGAATCTGGTGGGCTATTTCCTCTGCGCCCGTGAGTTTTCCCGCCTGATGATCCGCGACGGCATTCAGGGGCGTATCATTCAGATTAACTCTAAATCAGGCAAAGTGGGCAGTAAACACAACTCCGGCTACAGCGCGGCGAAATTCGGCGGCGTGGGGTTAACCCAGTCTCTGGCGCTGGACCTGGCGGAATACGGCATTACCGTACATTCGCTGATGCTCGGCAACCTGTTGAAATCGCCGATGTTTCAGTCGTTACTGCCGCAATACGCCACTAAACTGGGCATTAAGCCCGACGAGGTGGAACAGTATTACATTGATAAGGTGCCGCTCAAACGAGGGTGTGATTATCAGGATGTGCTGAACATGCTGCTATTTTATGCCAGCCCGAAAGCGTCTTATTGCACCGGGCAGTCGATCAACGTAACCGGCGGTCAGGTGATGTTTTGACCGTGAATTGCCGGATAGCGGCGTAAACGCCTTATCCGGCCTACGGCGCCATCAGGTAAAACAACAGGAGCACACTATGGTTTCCACTCTGATTACCGTCGCCGTTATCGCCTGGTGCGCACAACTGGCGCTGGGCGGCTGGCAGATCTCCCGCTTTAATCGGGCTTTCGATAAACTTAGCCAGCAGGGGCGGGTCGGCGTCGGGCGCTCCGGCGGGCGTTTTAAGCCTCGGGTGGTGGTTGCCGTGGCGCTGGACGAACAGCAACGGGTAACGGACACTTTATTGATGAAAGGCCTCACGGTATTCGCCAGACCGGTTAAAATTGCCGCAATGCAAGGAAAACATTTGCATGAATTACAGCCTGATGTGATCTTTCCCCATGATTCGCTCGCGCAGAATGCACTATCATTGGCGCTTAAACTGAAACATGGGTAATTTCGTTGTGAATGCGAATAGCTTGCGAAATTATCATTTTGCAACCAATACCCTAAATAATTCGAGTTGCAGGAAGGCGGCGACGCAGCGAATCCCCAGGTGCGTACATCAGTACGTGACCGGGGTGAGCGAGGACAAATTGGCAAGGCCGATTTGAACGCCGCTTGCGGTGGCCCTTTAGGGCGAGGCCCGGAGGACCGAGTCATGCCAACGCACATGCAACTTGAAGTATGACGGGTAAATAGATAAGTCAGGGTAATCACGCCTATGAAACCTCGTCAGCGTCAGGCCGCGATTCTGGAGCACCTGCAAAAACAGGGAAAATGCTCGGTTGAAGAACTGGCCCAGTACTTTGACACAACAGGCACCACTATCCGCAAAGATCTGGTCATTCTGGAAAATGCCGGAACCGTCATCCGTACCTATGGCGGCGTGGTGTTGAATAAAGAAGAGTCCGATCCGCCTATTGATCACAAAACGCTTATCAATACCCACAAAAAAGCGCTGATAGCCGCAACCGCCGTGAAATATATCCATGACGGCGACTCCATTATTCTGGATGCAGGAAGCACAGTGTTACAGATGGTGCCGTTGCTTTCGCGTTTTAGCAACATCACGGTTATGACCAACAGCCTGCATATTGTCAACGCGCTATCGGAACTGGACAACGAACAAACTATCCTGATGCCCGGCGGCACCTTCCGTAAAAAGTCGGCGTCGTTTCACGGTCAGCTAGCGGAAAACGCCTTTGAACAGTTCACCTTTGATAAACTTTTCATGGGGACTGACGGTATTGACCTGAACGCCGGCGTGACCACGTTTAACGAGGTTTACACCGTCAGTAAGGCAATGTGCAATGCCGCACGCGAGGTGATTCTGATGGCGGACTCCTCAAAATTTGGTCGTAAAAGCCCCAATGTGGTGTGCAGTCTGGAAAGCGTCGACAAACTGATCACGGACGCCGGTATCGATCCGGTATTTCGTCAGGCGCTGGAAGAGAAAGGGATTACCGTTATCATAACCGGAGAAACCAATGAGTGATGCACTACTAAATGCGGGCCGTCAGACCTTAATGCTGGAGTTACAGGAAGCCAGCCGTCTGCCGGAGCGCCTGGGCGATGATTTTGTCCGCGCCGCCAATATCATTATTCACTGTGAAGGCAAAGTGATCGTTTCCGGTATTGGCAAGTCAGGCCATATTGGTAAAAAAATCGCCGCGACGCTTGCCAGTACCGGTACTCCCGCTTTTTTTGTTCATCCTGCGGAAGCGCTACATGGCGATCTGGGGATGATTGAAAGCCGTGACGTGATGTTATTTATTTCCTATTCCGGCGGCGCAAAAGAACTCGACCTCATCATCCCTCGTCTGGAAGATAAATCCGTCGCGCTGCTGGCGATGACCGGTAAACCTCACTCTCCGCTGGGGCGAGCGGCAAAAGCCGTTCTGGATATTTCCGTCGAGCGTGAAGCCTGCCCGATGCATCTGGCGCCGACGTCCAGTACCGTCAACACGCTGATGATGGGCGATGCGCTGGCGATGGCAGTAATGCAGGCGCGCGGTTTTAACGAAGAAGATTTCGCCCGTTCGCATCCGGCTGGCGCACTGGGCGCGCGTTTACTTAATAATGTGCATCACCTGATGCGCCAGGGCAATGCAATACCGCAGGTAATGCTCACCACCAGCGTGATGGATGCAATGCTGGAACTTAGTCGTACCGGGCTGGGGCTGGTGGCGGTTTGCGATGAGCAACATATTGTGAAAGGCGTCTTTACCGACGGCGACCTGCGTCGCTGGCTGGTGAGCGGCGGTGCGCTCAGCACGCCGGTAAGCGAAGCCATGACGCCCAACGGAATTACGCTCCAGGCGCAAAGCCGCGCCATTGACGCCAAAGAGATCCTGATGAAGCGCAAAATCACCGCCGCGCCGGTGGTCGATGAAAACGGTAAACTCACCGGCGCCATTAACCTGCAGGATTTTTACCAGGCAGGCATTCTCTAATCCTTCAGTCCCAGACGCTTCGCCAGCCGGTGCAGGTTGGCGACGTCGGTTTCCAGCGCCCGCGCGCTGGCCGCCCAATTGTGATTATTTTGCGCCAGCGCCTGGCGAATCATCTCTCGCTGGAAGTTCTCCGTCGATTCACGCAAATTGCGGCAGGTCGGCAGCGCCAGATCGCTTTCCGCAGGCGGCGTGGGTAAAACGTCATCTGACAAGGCAAAATGCTGCGCCTCCAGTACCACCTCCCCCCCTGCCAGGGTCGCTCTCGCCAGCACGACCGCACGGTGAATGGCATGTTCCAGCTCCCGAACGTTGCCTGGCCAGCCATAGTTGAGCAAATGACGGCGCGCGCCGGGACTCAGCACCACACGGGACAGCCCCAGCCGCAGTCGGCACTGCTCGCAAAAATAGCCCGCCAGTAACACCACATCATCGCCGCGCTCGCGCAGCGGCGGCACAAAGAGCGGGAAAACGCTCAGGCGATGGAACAGGTCAGCGCGAAAACGCCCCGCCAGCACCTCCTCTCGCAGGTCTCGGTTGGTCGCCGCCAACACCCGCACATCCACGCGCAGGCTGCGATCGTCGCCGACGCGTTGAATATCGCCATACTGCAATACGCGCAGTAGCTTGGCCTGTAGCGCCAGCGACAGTTCGCCAATCTCATCCAGAAACAGCGTACCCCTGTTGGCCATTTCGAACTTTCCGCTACGGTGGCTGATGGCGCCGGTAAATGCGCCTTTTACATGGCCAAACAGCTCGCTTTCCGCCACACTTTCCGGCAGCGCGGCGCAGTTGAGATAGATCAGCGGATTGACCGCTCTGGGGGAGCCCTGATGAATAGCTTTCGCCACCAGCTCTTTACCGGTCCCCGTTTCCCCCCCGATCAACACGTTAAGATCGGAGCTCGCCACAATCTCGATCTCTTTTTTCAACTGCATCATCGCAGGCGACAGGCCGATCATGTGCGTCTCTTTTCTCGGTTCGAACGCGTCAGACGCCCCCGGCAGTATGTTCTGGCTTTCCAGTTGTTCAATCAATAGCGCATTACTCAATGCCCCGGCGGTCAGCGCGGCGATAAGCCGCAGCTCTTCATCGCTGAATACCTCGAACTGCTCCGGCGTCATGGCATCAAGGGTCAGCGCGCCGATGAGGTTCTGTCCGGCAAACAACGGCAGACCAACACAGGCGTGGACTTTCAGGCTTTCCTGTCCGGGAATCAACCCGTCATACGGATCGGGCAAATCGCTATCGGCCGGAAAACGCACCACGTCCCCCGCACGGGCGATGGCCTCCAGGCGTGGATGCCCTTCCAGGGTAAAACGTCTGCCGAGAACGTCCTGCGCCAGGCCGTCAATCGCCAGTGGAATAAATTGTCGTGATTCATAACGCAACAGCGCCGAGGCGTCGCACGCCAGCACCTGACGCAGCGTAGTAATCAGCCGCTGAAAACGATCCTGATGCCCAATGCCGCGTTGTAACTCAATGGCGATGCCCGCCAATACCTCCACGGAAAAACTCATGGCTACCTCATTGTCATTTTGACAATACATAGTGTCATATTGACAGTACTATTTATAGTCTTTTTGACTACATCAAAAATATAAAATCATTATAATTTCATATAAATCAATTAGATGAAAAGTTGGCACACTACCTGCAATAAGCAAAACACTTTTTGCAAACGTTGAATGAATTGAGGTGGTTATGTCTATTCTGGTTAAAAATAATATTCATTGGGTTGGCCAGCGCGACTGGGAAGTCCGTGATTTTCACGGAACCGAATACAAAACGCTGCGCGGCAGCAGCTATAACAGCTATCTCATTCGTGAAGAAAAGAATGTGCTGATCGATACCGTCGATCATAAGTTTAGCCGTGAGTTTGTGCAAAATCTGCGCAGTGAAATCGACCTCGCGGACATCGACTACATCATCATTAACCATGCCGAAGAAGACCATGCGGGCGCACTGACCGAACTGATGGCGCAGATCCCGGACGCGCCTATCTACTGTACCGCCAACGCCATTGATTCTATCAACGGCCATCACCATCACCCGGAATGGAATTTTAAGGTGGTGAAAACCGGCGATACGCTGGATATCGGCAACGGCAAGCAGTTAATCTTCGTAGAAACGCCGATGCTGCACTGGCCGGACAGCATGATGACCTATATGACTGGCGACGCGGTGCTGTTCAGTAACGACGCCTTCGGCCAGCACTACTGCGACGAACGCCTGTTCAACGACGAAGTTGACCAGACCGAACTGTTTGAACAATGCCAGCGCTACTATGCCAATATCCTGACGCCGTTCAGCCGTCTGGTAACGCCAAAAATTACCGAAATCCTCGGCTTCAACCTGCCGGTGGACATGATTGCGACCTCACACGGCGTGGTATGGCGCGACAACCCAATGCAAATCGTGGAGCTGTATCTGAAATGGGCGGCAGATTATCAGGAAGATCGTATCACTATTTTCTACGACACCATGTCGAACAATACTCGCATGATGGCGGATGCCATCGCGCAGGGTATCAACGAAGTGGACCCGAACGTGGCGGTCAAAATCTTTAACGTCGCCCGCAGCGATAAAAATGAAATTCTGACCAACGTGTTCCGTTCGAAAGGCGTGCTGGTCGGCACTTCTACCATGAACAACGTGATGATGCCGAAAATCGCTGGTCTGGTGGAAGAGATGACTGGTCTGCGCTTTCGCAACAAACGCGCCAGCGCCTTCGGTTCTCATGGCTGGAGCGGCGGCGCGGTGGATCGACTGTCCACGCGCTTACAGGATGCCGGTTTTGAAATGTCCCTGAGTCTGAAAACGAAATGGCGTCCGGATCTGGATGCGCTGGAGTTGTGCCGTCAGCACGGTCGCGACATCGCGCGTCAGTGGGCGCTTGCTCCGCTGCCGGAAACCACGCAGAAAACCACGCCAGCCGAAGAAATCACAGCCTGCGCCGCCGCAGACCTCGGCCCTAAAATGCAATGCAGCGTATGCCAGTGGATTTACGACCCTGCGCTGGGTGAACCATTGCAGGATGTCGCGCCGGGTACGCCGTGGAGCGACGTGCCGGATAACTTCCTGTGCCCGGAATGTTCATTAGGTAAAGACGTATTCGACGTACTGGCGACGGAGGCAAAATGAGTCGGGGGATCATAATTATTGGCTCGGGCTTCGCCGCCCGCCAGCTCGTCAAAAATATCCGTAAACAAGATGCGAATGTGCCGTTAACCCTGATTGCGGCGGACAGCATGGATGAGTACAACAAGCCCGATCTCAGCCACGTTATCAGCCAGTCGCAGCGCGCCGATGATCTCACCCGCCAGTTAGCGGGGGAATTCGCTGAACAGTTTAATCTGCGCCTGTTCCCGCATACCTGGGTTGCTGACATTGATGCCGATGCCCATGTGGTGAAAAGTCAGGATAAGCAGTGGCAGTACGACAAGCTGGTACTGGCGATCGGGGCGGCGGCCTTTGTGCCGCTGATTGCAGGACGTGAGTTAATGCTTACTCTGAATAGCCAGCAGGAGTACCGCGCCTGTGAGACACAACTGCGCGACGCGCAGCGGGTGCTGATTGTCGGCGGCGGCCTCATTGGCAGTGAATTAGCGATGGATTTCTGCCGCGCCGGGAAAACGGTAACGCTGATGGATAACGCCGCCAGCCTTCTCGCCTCACTGATGCCACCGGAAGTGAGCAGCCGCTTACAACATCGCCTGACCGATATGGGGGTGCACCTGCTGCTGAAATCGCAGTTGCAAAAACTGGAGAAAACCGAAGCCGGTATCCGCGCTACGCTGGCAAGCCAGCGTAGCATCGAGGTCGATTCGGTGATTGCCGCCACCGGCCTACGCCCGGAAACCGCTCTGGCGCGCCGCGCCGGGGTAGTCATCAACCGCGGCGTCTGCGTGGATAGCTATCTACAGACCAGTCACCCGGATATTTATGCGATCGGCGACTGCGCGGAGATCAACGGTCAGGTGCTGCCCTTCCTGCAACCGATCCAGTTAAGCGCGATGTACCTGGCGAAAAATCTGCTTGGCGGCAACGCGCCGCTGAAGCTACCGGCGATGCTGGTCAAAGTCAAAACGCCGGAACTGCCGCTGCATCTGGCGGGAGAAACTCAGCGCCGCGATTTGAGCTGGCATATTACCGCAGAATCTGACGGTATGATTGCCAAAGGCATGAGCGGAGAAGGCCAACTACGCGCCTTTGTGGTGAGTGAAGACCGCATGAAAGAGGCGTTCACTCTGCTGAAATCATTACCGGTGTAAATGTCTGATGCCGGATGGTGAAGGCGGGTAAAACACAATGCGCCACCGGTACGCAACCGCAGGCCGGATAAAACGCTATGCGTCGCCATCCGGCCTGTTTCATCAGGCCAACCTGCGCGCCGCCGCAATGACCCCTTGCCCCAACGATAATCCGCCATCGCCCGCCGGTAACCGCTGCGGAAATAACAAATTAAAATCAGAAAGGTAAAAGGCAAGACGCGCGCGCAGTAAGCGGTTGTGTATCACCCCGCCACTGAAGACCAGAGTGGTTATCCCCCGCGCCGTAGCCTGTTGGCGCATTAGCGTGGCAAACCCGCACGCCAGCGCATCATGAAAAGCCCAGGCGCGTTGCGCGGGCGCGGCCTGCCAGTTCAACCATTGCCGCCAGAAAACGGCTACGTCCAGTTGAGCGCCGTTAAGCGGCATCGTTACCGAATGCTCAACGTTAGCGCATTGAGAGGCCAGCGCCTCCAGCGCGCAGGCGGCCTCGCCCTCATAGCTAAGCGATGCTGGCGCGCAGCGAAGCGCGGCGGCCACCGCGTCAAACAACCGCCCGCAGGAAGAGGCCAACGGGGCATTGACGCCGCGCTCAATGGCACGCGCCAGGACATTCCAGTTTTGCTGTTGCAGCCCCGCTGTCTCCGGGTAATCCTGCCAGTCCGGCACAAAGCGCAGGCACTGCGCTAACAGATTACGCCACGGCTGTTTGGCAGCCAGATCGCCTCCCGGCAGCGCCACGGCGGGTAACCCCCCTAAATGTTCGCATTCGCGATAATTGACCCGCAGACATTCTCCACCCCATAGCGCGCCATTCTCGCCCATCCCGATACCGTCTACCGTCAGGGCAATCACCTCTCCGCCGTCCAGCGGCCAACCATGCTCGGCCAGGCAAGCCGCCGCATGGGCATGATGGTGTAACACAGTCTCAGTCGGCAGACACATCTCACTGGCCCACTGACTGGAAACATAACCCGGATGCGCATCACAGACGATACGCTCTGGCGTAAAATCGTAGATTGACTGGATCAGGCGCAATGCCTCGCGCCACTGCGCCTGGATACCATCATCGCTGAGATCGCCCAAATGTTGGCTGACAACCGCCTGTTCGCCGCGTACCAGACAAAACGTGTTTTTCAGATCCGCGCCCAGACAAAGTATCGGCGGCACATCGTGAAATCCGGGCGGCAACGCAATCGCGTCCGGCACGTATCCCCGCGAACGACGCAGCATTTCACCGCTGTCGCGCACGACAGAGTCGTCCATGCGCTGTACAATGTCGCGATTGTGCAACAAAAAACCATCGGCAATTTCGTGTAAATCGTCCAGCGCCTGTTCGTTGGTGATGGCGGGTGGTCTGCCGCTCAGGTTGCCGGATGTCATCACCAGCGGGTCATTGAGCTCCTGCAACAAAAGATGTTGCAATGGGTTGGCTGGCAACATCACGCCCACCTCAGTAAGCCCCGGCGCGATGCCCTCACACAGCAAAGGCACATATTGCTTATCCACCAGCACAATCGGGGCTGCGGGAGTAGCGAGCAAACGGCGCGCCGCCTCCGGCAACGCCTCTGCGTCCGGCAGCATAACGGCCAACGGTTTAGCCGGGCGGCGTTTGCGCGCCCGCAATTTCGCCACCGTCTCGTCATTACGCGCATTGCAAGCGAGATGAAAGCCGCCAATTCCCTTCACCGCCACGATACCACCAGCCTTAAGTATTGCTACCGCCGCCTGTAATGCCGCCTCTTTTTCCGCTCGTTCATGTTGGCTCCGCCACTCAAGCTGCGGCCCGCAGGCCGGACAGGCGACGGGCTGAGCATGGAAACGGCGATCATACGGATCGCGGTATTCGCTGTCGCATTCCGGACACAGGGGAAACGTCGCCATCACCGTAAATGGCCGGTCATAGGGCATAGCGCAAATAATGGTGAAGCGTGGTCCGCAGTGGGTGCAATTGATGAAGGGATAACGGTAGCGCCGCTCGCCAGGGGTATTCATCTCGGCAAGACATGCCGGGCAGGTCGCCGCATCCGGCACGATTTGCGTGTTCATCGAACCGCCTGCGCTCTGACGAATGGCGAAATCCGTTGGTGTGCGCTCCCATATCAACGAGGCGTGTTCAACGCTGTCAATGCGCGCCAGCGGCGGACAATCCTGATAGAGCGCGGCAATAAATTGCGACGGCTCCTCCAGCAGCCGAACGACGACGCCGTCGCCGTCATTACACACGTCGCCGTGTAATCGCAACTGCTGCGCTAGCTGCCAGACAAAAGGACGAAAACCGACGCCCTGTACTTTGCCCCGAATGCGTAGCTGTACGCCGGAAGGCGTGTCTGTCACCATCTCATTTTCCCGCCATCATCGAACCCGGATGCCTGATGGTGCCGCGCTTATCAGGCCTACAATCGCACGAACCGTAGGCCGGATAAGGCATTGATGCCGCCATCCGGCAATGCTTTGTGGCGTATTCTACGCGCAATCGCAGAAATCAGAAAAGCAGAGATGCCGTTGAATCCAGCGCCGCACGACGGCGTTTTTCCGCGCTAAGCTGTTCAAGCTTATTACGGTCGACACAGATTAGGGCGTGCGTTGGACAGGCGTCCATACAGGCTGGACCGGCTTCACGATGGTGACACAGATCGCACTTGTTGGCTTCGGCTTTTTCGGCACGCACGTTCAGCCCCGCGCCGCTATTGCGAACCACCGGGCGCACCACCACTTCCATGGCGCCGTAAGGACATGCCACCACGCAGGTTTTACAACCAATGCAGCGTTCCTGCATCACATGAACAAAGCCTTTGTCGCGGCTGATGGCGCCATTCGGGCAGACGTTGGCGCACGGCGCATCTTCACACTGGCGACACAGCGTTGCCGTAGAGACGTTCACGCCTTTGATGACATGGATACGAGGTAAAAAGGTTTCAGGGGTCAGCGATGCGCAATCCTGATTATCCTGATGGGATACGACGCAGGCCACTTCACAGGTACGGCAACCAATGCACTTACTCGCGTCAGCAATGATGAAACGGTTCATCAAATTCTCCAGCAATAACAGATGATGTGCCGATGTATACACAAATCGTGCCAACATTTAACCATATGTTATATAATGGTATTTTATTTTAACCGGAGGGAAAAAGCATGTCATCGACACAAGTGACGATGACGGATGACAACCGTTCAGGGGATGAAAGAAATGCCGAATACCTCATTCGGCATCAAAAAGTTACGCCTCCGGCGCTTCCAGTCGCGCAAATCCGCCGTTTCCCTGCCACCCTTCCAGGCGCTGATAGATGGTGTTTACCGCGTCCTTAATCGGCTGGGTCATCGGATAATAAAACCCGACGATATCCGGCTGGATACCGAGAAAAATCACCTCGCCGACATCCTCTTTGAGCTGATCGACCAGATAGTTCAGCGGCATATTGTGGGTGGTCATCATAAACATTTCAGCGATATCATCCGGATCGATAATGCAGATCTCGCCCGGATTAAGTCCCATATCGGTGGCGTCGACAATCAACAGGCGGTCGGGGGATAGTTCGCGAATCGCCACAATGTCGTTTTCCGGCGCGCTGCCGCCATCAATCACCACCCAATTACCCTTCGGCTGCGCCGAGCACATTTCAGCCAGTAACGGGCCTGCGCCGTCGTCGCCCATCATGCTATTGCCGACACAGAGTAAAACGTCAGTCACGAAGCCTCCTCACCATCAGGTAGATGGCGCTTTCCTGATGAATGTCATGCAGCATACTGAGCATCAGTTTACTCCATTCTTGCTGCTGCGGGGTCTGCGCGGCGCGCGCGTTATCAAACGCGCGCGCCAGCATCGACACATGGTTAAAATCGATAACGATCTCGCCATACTTCGGCACGCCTTCCATTTTACGCCGGGCATCGCTTCCCTCTTCAAGGGTGGCGATCCACGCCAGATAGTCGTTCCACGGGCAGGTGAGCGCAGCCTCCAGGCAATCGATGACCCCCAGGTGGTGGCCAATCGCCAGGCTGTAATAGACAACCTGCTGCGCCTCGGCGGGCGTCGCATCGTTCTCATCAATAAACTTACGGCTCAGTTGACTGAACACCACCTGTTCGCTCATCGGATACGTGCCTCTTCAACAACATGATTGAGATGTGTGACAATTTCGGTTAAACGCGGATCGTTTTCCGCTTCCAGCCAACGCGCCACCTGCTGCTCACCTTGTCCCAACTGTGTCAGGTAATCATCGGCGATTTGACGACCGTAGCGATAACCCGCCAGCCGACGCGCCGCGCGATCTACCTTCACGCGCAGCGGCTGCACCATATCCGGATGCAGAATTTCCGCCGCCTGGTCGTCCAGTTCCCCTGGCGTGCGCGCGTGGATTTTCTGCTCCAGCAGGCCAAGCGCCATCGCAAAGCCATACAGCGTCGCCGCAGGCGTTGGCGGGCAGCCTGGAATATACACATCCACCGGGACGATTTTATCCGTACCGCCCCAGACGCAGTACAGGTCATGGAAAATGCCGCCGCTGTTGCCGCAGGCGCCGTAAGAGATACAAATTTTCGGGTCCGGCGCCGACTGCCAGGCACGCAGCGCCGGAGAGCGCATGGCGCGGGTTACCGCGCCGGTAAACAGCAGAATATCGGCATGGCGCGGCGACGGTACCACTTTGATGCCGAAACGCTCGGCATCAAACAGCGGCGAAAGCGTCGCAAAGATTTCGATTTCACAGCCGTTACAGCCACCGCAGTCCACGCGGTAAACGTATGCCGAACGCTTAATATTTTTCAGTAGAGACGCCTTCATGCTGGCGATGGATTCATCCACCGTCATCGGTACCGGAATGCCGTTGGCGTCACGCGGGCCTAATAAATTGCTCATTAGCTGACCTCTTTCATATGGCGAGTCAGTTCAATACGGTCGGACGGCACCAGGCATTTCTGACGCTTACAGTCCGGGCAAGTCTCAAAGCTTTCGCGGTGATGTTCCGCGCGGCTGTCGCCGTTGTGTTTGAGCAGCGCAATGGCGTAATCAATCTCTTTTTGCACGGCAAAAGGACGGTGACAAACGCGGCAGTGACACAGTGCAAAGCGGGACTGTTGCAGAAAATCCTCTTTCTTCCACACCGCCAGTTCATATTCCTGTGACAGTTTAATCGCCGCCGTCGGGCATACTTCCTCGCAGCGGGCGCAGAAAATACAACGCCCAAGGTTGAACTGCCAGGCCAGCTCATTGGTCGCAAGATCGGTTTCTACCGTCAGCGCGTTCGACGGGCAGGCATTAACGCAGGCGGCGCAGCCGATGCACTGCTGCGGGTTATGTTCCGGCTTGCCGCGGAAGTTTTTATCAACCGCAATCGGCTCCAGCGGATAAGACGAGGTCGCCGTGCCGGTTTTGATAACTTTTTTGATAAAGGTAAACATGGCGATTCCTTATTTCAGCGGCGAGTTTTTACGCTCAATGCTGTAGCGCTCAAGTTCTTTGTACGGCACGACTTTGCTCTTCTTCTTACGCACATCGACCACAGTCATACGGTCGGTACAGGAGTAGCACGGGTCAAGGCTGCCGATAATCAGCGGCGCGTCGGAGACAGTGTTGCCGCGCAGCATATAGCGCAAAGTCGGCCAGTTGGCGTAGGTCGCCGCACGGCAGCGCCAGCGGTACAACTTCTGGTTGTCGCCGGTCATGCTCCAGTGGATATCATCGCCGCGCGGCGCTTCAGCGAAGCCGAGCGCAAAACGGTGCGGAATATAGGTGAAGCCTTCCACCATTAGCGGGCCACCCGGCAGATTATCCAGACCGAAGTCGATCATATTCAGCGAGGTGTAGACTTCGTTGATACGGACTTTCAGACGGGAAATCACATCGCAACCCTGCTCGCTATGTACTTCCATCGGCAGCAGACCGTAGCCGACAAACGGGTGGTCGGCGCGGGTGTCGCGGGCGTGACCGCTGGCGCGCACCATCGGGCCGACGTTACTAAAGTCACGGGCAATTTCCGGTTCCAGACGGCCAATACCGACGGTACGCTGCTCCATATTTGGCGTACTGAGCAGCATATCCACCAGCTCCTGCACGTCGCGACGCATCTGCTGCGCCAGTTGACGGGTCTGGATCATATCCTCTTTCAGCAGATCGCGGCGAATCCCGCCGATCAGGTTCAGGCCGTAAGTTTTGCGCGCCCCGGTAAGGATTTCTGCCATCTTCATGGAGGTTTCGCGCACGCGGAAGAACTGCATAAAGCCGGAGTCAAAGCCGGTAAAGTGGCAGGCCAGGCCGAGGTTTAACAGATGCGAGTGCAGACGCTCCACTTCCAGCAAAATAGCGCGGATCATTTGCGCGCGTTCCGGCACCTGAATGCCCATCGCGTTTTCCACGGAGGTGGTGTAGGCGGTGCTGTGTGCGAAGCCGCAGATACCACACACGCGATCCGAAAGGAAGGTGACTTCGTTATAACCCATGCGGGTTTCCGCCAGTTTTTCCATGCCGCGGTGGACGTAGAACAGGCGGTAGTCAGCGTCGATAATGTTTTCACCATCGACGAACAGACGGAAGTGGCCCGGTTCATCGGAAGTGACATGCAGCGGGCCAATCGGCACCACGTTATTTTTCTTGTCACCCAGCTCGTTAATGAACTCGTAGGTTTCCGCATCGGTGGTCGGCGCCGGGCGCTGACGATAATCCATGCTGTCTTTACGCAGCGGATAGAGCTCATCCGGCCAGTCGTCCGGCAGTACCAGACGGCGCTCGTCCGGTAGGCCGACCGGGATTAAACCGTACATGTCGCGCACTTCGCGCTCCCCCCACACGGCAGCCGGCACGCGCGGCGTGACGGAGGGATATTCCGGCTTATTTGGATCAACCTCAACGCGCACCGTTACCCAGCACTTCGTGCCCAGCTCCATCGACATCACGTAATAAACAGCATAGTGGCCGCACAACTGGCGTTCGTCATTACCGAACAGCACCGACAGCCATCCACCCTGCTGGTAGTAAAGAAACTCCACCACTTCCGGCAGATAGTTCACTTTCACCGTAATAGTCAGCTGATCTTTGGTCTGCCAGGCTTCGTCCAGCACTACGCCCGGAAACGCCTGGTGCAGCGCCGCAAGGTATTGTTGACCTAATTTTTCTTCAGACATGCTCAAACTCTCTTAAATCACGCCGCCAGCAAGGAGACGAAGGCTAAAAACGCAAACCCAAAACCGGCCCAGGTCACGCGTGAAGTGGCGCAAAAACGCAGTCGCGCCATGCTGTTTTCAAACAGGGCGATCACCAGTACGCCGACAATCAGCTTGACGACGGCAATCACCAGCGCCAGCAACAGTCCGCCTGCGCTGAAGGTTTCCATCTGTCCCCACGGCAGGAACACGCCGACGAACATTTGCAGCACCACCAGTTGCTTAAGGCTAATGCCCCATTTCAGCACCGCAAAGCCGCTACCGCTGTATTCGGTCAACGGCCCTTCCTGCAACTCCTGCTCCGCTTCCGCCAGGTCGAACGGCAGCTTGCCCATTTCGATAAAGGTAGCGAAAGCGCAGGCGCACAGCGCCAGAATCAGCGGAATACTGCGCGCGACAGGCCAGTGATAAATGGTATCGGTGATATTGCTAATATGGGTAGAGCCCGCGACCTGCGCGGCGACCCACAGGCCCAGCAGCAAAATCGGCTCCACCAGCACGCCAAGCATCGCTTCACGGCTCGCGCCAATAGCAGTAAACGGGCTACCGGTATCCAGACCCGCGATAGAGAAAAAGAAACGGGCGATGGCGAACAGGTAAATTAAGGTGATCAGATCGCCCAATTGCGGCAACGGCGAGCCAACGGTCACCACCGGCAGCGCGGTGGCGATAGTCAGCATCACGCCGACCATCACAAACGGCGTCAGGCGAAAAACCCAGCCGGAATCCGCAGGCGCAATACTCTGACGACCGAGCAGTTTGATAATGTCGCGGTACTCCTGCAACACGCCCGGCCCACGACGATTGTGCAGACGGGCGCGCGCCACGCGAGTAATACCAGACAGCAATGGCGCAACGGCAAATAGCACCAGCGCCTGAATTAACGGATAAAACACACTCATTTTCAGGCTCCTCGTGAAACCACAATCACCACCAGCACCGCCAGTTCAATCAGCGCCAGACGACGGAACAGCACCGCTGCCGTCGCGTTCTGCCAGCCCGGCACCAGCGATACCGGGTTAAGCCATTTACGCAATTTAAGTACCGGGGCAAAGGCCTCTTTTACCGGCATGGCGAAACCATGTGCGGTGATCACCATCGACTGCTCGTGGTCGTAGCCGCACACCCAGGCCGCGCCGCGGGAGCGCGATGGCAGACGGTTGCCTTTGAACATCGCCATAATGATGAACGGCAGTAGCGGACAGGCGACCAACAGCAGCGTGATCATCGGCTGCGATACGGTGGTGTGCGCGGTTTCCAGCGGCAACGGTACCGCAGTGGAAATCATCGGCAACAGCCACGGCGCGGCAACCCCGCCCAGTACGCAGCAAATCGCCAATGCCACCACGCTGACGCCCATCAGGATTGGCGCGCAACTGGCGTTTTCCGCCTCTTTCGTGCGCGGCGCGCCGAGGAACGTCACGCCGTAAACTTTCGCCATACACATCACCGCCAGCGCGCCGGTAATCGCCAGGCCAACCGCCAGCAGCGGCCCTAACAGACGACCAACAAACGCACCGCTATTGCCCAGTTTGAAGAAGGACTGGTAAATCACCCACTCGCCGGCAAAGCCGTTCAGCGGCGGCAGCGCGGCCATCGCCATCAGACCGACCAGCATGGCGATAGAAATAACCGGCATCCGTTTGCCAATACCGCCCAGTTTTTCGATATCGCGATGACCGGTACGGAACCAGATGCTGCCCGCGCCCAAAAACAGTACGCTTTTGAACAGACTATGGTTCAGCAGATGATAGAGTCCGCCGGTCAGACCCAGCGCGATCAGTACCGGCTGATTGAGAGCAATCCCGGTAACGCCTGCGCCCAGACCGAGCAGAATGATGCCGATATTTTCCAGCGTGTGATAGGCCAGCAAACGCTGAATGTTATGCTCCATCAGCGCATACAGGCCACCGACAAAGGCGGTGATCATCCCAAGCACCAGCAGCGCCACGCCCCACCACAGCGGCGCATTACCGCCAATCAGCGACAGCGACAGAATGCCCAGCAGCCCGATTTTCATCACCACGGTCGAGAACAGCGCGGCGGCGGGAGCGCTGGCGTTAGCGTGCGCCTGCGGCACCCAGCCGTGTAGCGGGATAATCCCGGCCAGCAGACCAAAACCGATAACGCCGAGCAGCCAGATATCGGAGCCCAGCGGCAGTTGCTGAGCGCGTTGATCCAGCAGCCCCAGATCCAGCGTGCCGTAGCGCTGCCACACCAGCCAGCAGGCGATTGCCAGTAGCAGCGTACCGAGACGACCCAGCACAAACCACAGTTTGCCCTCTTTGCTACCGCCGGTAAGGAACACGGCGCAGAGCGCCATGATTTCCGCCATCACCACCATCGTCCCCAGATTACTGGCGACCACGGCGCAGACGGCTGCCGCCATCAGCAGGTTGACCAACAGTCCGTTGGCTTTTACCTGTGGATGGCGATGCCAGTCGATATTGAACAGGCTGACGAACAGACCGCACAGCCCCAGAGTAATCAGCCAGATAGCATTCAGCGGCGTAATTTGCAGCATGTGGCCGGTAAACGGCATCACGCCGCTAACCGTAACGGCGCTGTTCAGTACGGTGAACCCCGCGCCTGCCGTACACAGGCTGCCGACCGCGCCGCCGATACCGGCAATCCAGCCGCTCAGCGCTTTATGAAACGAAAACAGAAACGCCAGAACGGCGGCGGCGGCAAACCACGCTACGCCGCTAGTAATCAGTGAAAGTGAACTCATTATGCATCCCCACTCTGAGCCTGCTGAAACAAGGTGAGATCGCCAAAATCGGTATTAAACGTCAGCTCACGTTTACGTTTGCTGGCGCGGGCGATATCCGTGTTATCCACCAGGTGTAGCGCTTTAGTCGGGCACATCCGCACGCAGGCCGGGCCTTGCTCGTCAAAGCTGCACAGGTCGCATTTCACCGCGATAGCGCGTACGCCCGGCACCCAGTCGAGCAACGTACTGACACGCGCAGGCGCAGGCGGCGCGGGCGGCGCTTTCGGCGTATTGGCGTTCGCCGGAATATGCAGCGGACGGCTGCCGGAAAACTCAATAGCGCCAAACGGACAGGCAATACCACACAGTTTGCAGCTCACGCACAGGCTTTCATTAAGCTGGACAGCGCCGTCAACGCGATTAATCGCGTTAACCGGGCATACCGTGGCGCATGGCGCATCTTCACAGTGGTGACAGAGCTGCGGCGCAGATTCTTTTTCATTCAGCATCACTTTCAGGCGCGGCATTGATTGCAGGCCATGCTGGCGATGCGTCTCTGAACAGGCGGCCTCACAGGTGTGACAGCCGATACAGAGAGTGGAGTCAGCAATTACAAAACGATTCACCAGGCATTCCTCAGGTGATTGTCATTTTTGACGAAAACATGCCGTTGAAATGTCATTTTCGACACTTATCGACACGCCCATCCCCAAAACATTCATGACGTGGCACAGCGCCACATCGCGAATCAAAGCGGGCAACGCCTCAGGCTTATACAGCCGGGCTGTGTCCCTTTACCAGTTGGCGCAAATTGACCGGCGAGTTGGTTTCCACCGCGGCATAGAGGCTGTCGTAAACGCTGGCGATTTTTTCCAGATAGTGCTCCAGCACCTGCTCGCGATCGCGGTTGTTAACCCGTTCATCAACCTTGCCGTCGATATCGAGTTGTGCCTGTGCAATCAATTGCTTATCTTCGCCATCTTTGGTTTCAACGTAGTATTCAATGGTGTGGCTGTTAAAACCATCCGCCAACGCAACGTAAATACGAAAGTGCTCAAACAGGACAAAGCAAAGATCCCTTTCCGGCGCGCAGCTCATTGCGTGATGCAGGCGCGCTTTCGAGAGGGTGATCCCCTGAACCAGCGAGTTGCAGTAAATATGCCACTGGTCCTGTAGGCGACGATGCCGTTGCGCGATGTAATCGGCTTTTTCGCTTATTTCCCAAATAGTCATGTCAGGTTACCCGTTTAACAGAGATGCCTGCGTTAAGCATTTTTCATGCCAATTATTAACCTATTGTTTTAATAGCATATTGACGTAATTATTGCCGTTTCGACGCGGTGACGACATGTCATTTCGTCATTGTCGACATGACCTACCAGGGGATGCAAACATTGGCATAAATATTGCTTTACAGGGGGCAACCACTACGGGAGGCGATATGCACGAAATCACCCTCTGCCAACGGGCACTGGAATTGATTGAACAACAGGCTTCAGCATACGGTGCAAAACATGTGACAGCCGTCTGGATCAAAATTGGCGCATTTTCTTGCGTAGAAACCAGCGCTCTTTCCTTTTGTTTTGATCTGGTATGCCGCGGCACGATAGCAGAAGGTTGTAAACTGCACCTCGAAGAACAAGAAGCCGAATGCTGGTGTGAGCATTGTCAACAATATGTCACGTTGTTGACACATCGTGTACGGCGTTGTCCACAATGTCATAGCGATACGCTGCGAATTGTGGCCGATGATGGCTTACAAATTCGGCGCATAGAGATTGATGGAACAGAAGATTAATGCCAGATGGCGGCTTCGCCTTACCCGGCCTACAACGACGATGACAACCTGTGGGCCGGATAAGACGCTCGCGTCGCCATTCGGCAGAAAGCCTGTAACAAGAAAAGATCAGGAGTAAGCGATGTGTACGACTTGCGGTTGCGCTGAAGGCAACCTTTATATAGAAGGCGATGAGCATAATCCACACTCTGCGTTTCGTAGCGCGCCCTTTGCCCCAGCGGCTCGCCCGGCGCTGAATATTACAGGCATTAAAACGCCTGAATTTACCCCAAGTCAGACCGCAGAAGGCGATCTGCATTACGGTCATGGCGAAGCTGGAACCCATGCGCCAGGTATGAGCCAGCGGCGGATGCTGGAGGTCGAAATCGACGTGCTGGACAAAAATAATCGTCTGGCAGAGCGCAACCGCGCCCGTTTCGCCGCCCGCCAGCATCTGGTGCTCAACCTGGTGTCCAGCCCCGGGTCCGGTAAAACCACCTTGCTGACCGAAACGCTGATGAAATTGAAAGACCGTGTACCGTGCGCGGTGATTGAAGGCGACCAGCAGACAGTGAACGACGCCGCCCGCATCCGCGCCACCGGCACGCCCGCCATTCAGGTAAACACGGGCAAAGGCTGCCATCTTGATGCGCAGATGATCGCCGACGCCGCGCCGCGCCTGCCGCTGGATGACCGCGGTATTCTGTTTATCGAAAACGTCGGTAATCTCGTCTGCCCGGCCAGCTTCGATCTGGGCGAAAAGCATAAAGTCGCAGTGCTTTCCGTGACCGAAGGCGAAGATAAGCCGCTGAAGTATCCCCATATGTTTGCCGCCGCGTCGCTAATGCTGCTCAATAAAGTCGATCTGCTGCCCTACCTCAATTTTGACGTTGAGAAGTGCATCGCCAGCGCGCGTGAAGTGAACCCGGAGATTGAAATTATCCTGATTTCCGCCACCAGCGGCGAAGGCATGGATCAGTGGCTGGCCTGGCTGGAGGCGCAGCGATGTGCATAGGCGTTCCGGGTCAAATCCGCGCCATTGACGGCAATCAGGCAAAAGTTGACGTCTGCGGCATTCAGCGCGACGTCGATCTCACATTAGTCGGCAGTTGTGATGAAAACGGTCAGCCGCGTCTGGGTCAGTGGGTGCTGGTTCATGTCGGATTCGCCATGAGCGTCATTAACGAAGCGGAAGCGCGCGACACGCTCGACGCGCTACAAAATATGTTTGATGTTGAGCCGGACGTCGGCGCACTGCTGTATGGTGAGGAGAGATAATGCGTTTTGTTGACGAGTACCGTGCGCCGGAACAGGTAATGCAGCTCATTGAACACCTGCGTGAACGCGCCGCCCTTCTTCCTTACACTGCTGAACGTCCGTTGCGCATTATGGAAGTCTGCGGGGGTCATACCCACGCGATTTTTAAATTTGGTCTCGATCAGTTACTGCCCGAAAACGTGGAGTTTATTCACGGCCCCGGTTGCCCGGTCTGCGTGCTGCCGATGGGACGTATCGACAGCTGCGTGGAAATCGCCAGCCATCCAGAGGTGATTTTCTGCACCTTTGGCGATGCCATGCGCGTGCCGGGGAAACAGGGTTCTCTGTTGCAGGCTAAAGCGCGCGGCGCGGATGTCCGTATTGTTTATTCACCGATGGACGCGCTGAAGCTGGCGCAGGATAACCCGACCCGTAAAGTGGTATTCTTCGGACTGGGCTTTGAAACCACCATGCCGACCACCGCTATCACGCTGCAGCAGGCAAAACAGCGCGACGTGCGAAACTTCTACTTTTTCTGCCAGCACATTACGTTGATCCCGACGCTGCGTAGCCTACTGGAACAGCCGGACAACGGCATTGACGCATTCCTTGCGCCAGGCCACGTCAGCATGGTCATCGGCACCGAGGCGTACCAGTTTATCGCCGCCGGTTTTAATCGCCCGCTGGTGGTGGCAGGATTCGAACCGCTTGATCTACTGCAAGGCGTGGTCATGCTGGTTGAGCAGAAAATAGCGGCCCTAAGCCAGGTTGAAAACCAATACCGCCGCGTGGTGCCGGATGCCGGAAACATGCTGGCGCAGCAAGCCATCGCCGATGTGTTCTGCGTTAATGGCGACAGCGAGTGGCGCGGTCTGGGCGTGATTGAATCTTCCGGCGTCCATCTGACGCCAGAGTATCAGCGCTTTGACGCCGAAACGCATTTCCGCCCAGCGCCGCAGCAAGTCTACGACGATCCGCGTGCCCGCTGCGGCGAAGTGCTGACCGGCAGATGCAAGCCGCATCAGTGCCCGCTATTTGGTAAAACATGTAATCCAGAGACCGCGTTCGGCGCGCTAATGGTCTCTTCCGAAGGCGCATGCGCCGCCTGGTATCAGTATCGTCAGCAGGAGTGTGAAGTTTGAACAATATACAACTCGCCCACGGCAGCGGCGGCCAGGCTATGCAACAGTTGATTAATAGCCTGTTTATGGAGGCCTTTGCCAACCCGTGGCTGGCGGAACAAGAAGATCAGGCGCGTCTGGAGCTGGCGCAACTGACGGCGGAAGGCGACCGTCTGGCGTTTTCTACCGATAGCTATGTGATCGATCCGCTCTTTTTCCCCGGCGGCAATATCGGCAAACTGGCGATTTGCGGTACGGCGAACGACGTTGCGGTGAGCGGCGCGATCCCCCGCTATCTCTCCTGCGGCTTTATCCTTGAAGAAGGGCTGCCGATGGAGATGTTAAAAAGCGTGGTCAATAGCATGGCGGCGACCGCGCGGGAAGCGGGTATCGCCATTGTAACCGGTGACACCAAAGTTGTGCAGCGCGGCGCGGCGGATAAATTGTTTATCAACACCGCCGGCATGGGGGCGATTCCCGCCGATATTCACTGGGGCGCGCAAACGCTGAGCGTTGGCGATGTGCTGTTAGTCAGCGGTACGCTTGGCGATCACGGGGCCACTATCCTCAACTTGCGTGAGCAACTGGGGCTGGATGGCGAGCTGGCGAGCGACTGCGCAGTATTAACGCCACTTATTCAGACGCTGCGGCATATTGACGGAGTGAAGGCATTGCGTGACGCCACGCGCGGCGGCGTGAATGCGGTCGCCCATGAGTTTGCGGCGTCCTGCGGTTACGGTATTGAATTGTCCGAATCCGCACTTCCGCTCAAACCTGCCGTGCGCGGCGTTTGCGAGCTGTTGGGGCTGGATGCTCTGAACTTTGCCAACGAAGGAAAACTGGTGATTGCCGTTGAACGGCAGGCCGCAGATCGGGCGTTGGCGGCGTTACGCGCGCATCCGCTGGGACGTGATGCGGCGCTGATTGGCGAAGTCGTCGAACGCAAAGGCGTTCGCTTAGCCGGACTCTATGGCGTGAAGCGAACCCTTGATTTGCCACACGCCGAACCGCTGCCTCGTATATGCTGATACACAGCCCGGTAGCGCTACGCTTACCGGGCCTGACTCGTAGCTACCGGATAAGCGTCAGCGCCATCCGGCAAAAATGTAAAACGAATACCTATAATTCATAGACCTTTTCGCACCGCGCCGCGGTATTTTCCTGGAAAAGCAACATGTCGTATACACCCATGAGCGATCTTGGACAGCAAGGCTTGTTCGATATCACTCGTACCTTATTGCAGCAGCCCGATTTGGCGTCGCTCAGTGAAGCGCTTTCGCAACTGGTAAAGCGTTCAGCGCTCGCCGACAGCGCCGGCATTGTGCTATGGCAGGCGCAGTCGCAACGCGCACAATATTATGCGACGCGAGAAAATGGCCGTCCTGTTGAATATGAAGATGAAACCGTACTGGCGCACGGCCCGGTACGTCGCATCCTTTCTCGCCCCGATGCGTTGCACTGTAATTTCCATGAGTTTACCGAAACCTGGCCGCAGCTTGCCGCGAGCGGTCTCTACTCGGAATTTGGTCATTACTGCCTGCTTCCTTTAGCCGCGGAAGGCCGTATTTTCGGCGGCTGCGAGTTTATCCGTCAAGAAGATCGCCCCTGGAGTGAAAAGGAGTATGACCGTCTGCATACGTTTACCCAAATTGTCGGCGTGGTCGCCGAGCAAATTCAGAACCGGGTAAACAATAATGTCGATTATGATCTGTTGTGTCGCGAACGCGATAACTTCCGTATTCTGGTTGCGATCACCAACGCCGTCCTGTCGCGCCTGGATATTGATGAGCTGGTAAGCGAAGTCGCTAAAGAGATCCACCACTATTTCAATATCGATGCGATCAGCATCGTGTTGCGCAGCCATCGCAAAAATAAGCTGAATATCTACTCCACCCACTATCTTGATGAGCATCATCCGGCGCACGAACAGAGCGAAGTCGACGAAGCCGGCACGCTCACGGAGCGCGTCTTTAAAAGCAAAGAGATGCTGCTTATCAACCTCAACGAACGCGATCCGCTTGCCCCCTACGAACGAATGCTGTTCGATACCTGGGGCAATCAGATCCAGACGCTTTGCCTGCTGCCGTTGATGTCCGGCAAGACGATGCTTGGCGTACTCAAACTGGCGCAGTGCGAAGAAAAAGTGTTTACCACCGCTAACCTCAAGCTGCTGCGTCAGATTGCCGAACGGGTGGCAATTGCAGTGGATAATGCGCTGGCCTATCAGGAAATCCACCGTCTGAAGGAACGCCTGGTCGACGAAAATCTGGCGCTCACGGAACAGCTTAATAACGTTGACAGCGAGTTTGGCGAGATCATCGGGCGCAGCGAAGCAATGTACAACGTGCTAAAGCAGGTTGAGATGGTGGCGCAGAGCGACAGTACCGTGCTGATTCTGGGCGAAACGGGAACCGGTAAGGAGTTGATTGCCCGCGCCATTCACAACCTGAGCGGACGTAGCGGGCGCAGGATGGTAAAGATGAACTGCGCCGCGATGCCGGCGGGGCTGCTGGAAAGCGATCTGTTTGGTCACGAGCGCGGCGCGTTTACCGGCGCCAGCGCGCAGCGGATTGGTCGTTTCGAGCTGGCAGATAAAAGCTCGCTGTTTCTGGATGAAGTGGGCGACATGCCGCTGGAGCTACAGCCTAAGCTGTTGCGCGTCCTTCAGGAACAAGAGTTTGAACGTCTCGGCAGCAATAAACTGATCCAGACCGACGTGCGACTGATCGCCGCGACTAACCGCGATCTAAAAAAAATGGTCGCCGATCGCGAATTCCGTAACGATCTCTACTATCGGCTGAATGTTTTTCCGATCCAACTTCCTCCGTTACGCGAACGTCCGGAAGATATTCCGCTACTGGTCAAAGCGTTCACCTTCAAAATCGCCCGCCGAATGGGTCGTAATATCGACAGTATTCCTGCTGAAACGCTGCGCACGCTCAGCAGCATGGAATGGCCAGGGAACGTTCGCGAACTGGAGAATGTCGTCGAGCGCGCCGTGCTGCTGACGCGCGGCAATGTGCTACAACTGTCGCTGCCGGATATTATCGCCGTAACGCCCGATACCTCGGCTGTTGCGACGGAAAGCGCCAAAGAAGGCGAAGATGAATATCAGCTTATTATACGCGTGTTGAAAGAGACCAATGGCGTAGTGGCTGGACCAAAAGGCGCGGCACAACGTCTGGGGCTTAAACGAACCACCCTGCTGTCGCGTATGAAGCGATTAGGTATTGATAAAGACGCATTAGCGTAACGGGTTGCCGGATCTTATCCGGCCCGGAGATGATGCGCGCCGTAGACCTGGCGCTTCCCCTTCACTTCTTACGCTGATATTTTTCCGGCAATTCCGGAACGGGGCGCTTATCGTCGATAAGATGCCGCACGGTCAGGACAGGATGCCGCCAAAGCATTCGCGGACCTGCCCAACGCATAATCTGCTTCATCTCCTCGCGTTTAGCCGGCTGATAGCAGTGCACCGGGCACTGCTTACAGGCGGGTTTTTCCTCGCCAAATACGCACTTATCAAGACGTTTTTGCGCGTAGGAAAACAGCGCATCATAATGCGCCTTATCATTTGAAGCTTGCGGACACCGGTTCGCGTAGAGCGCGATCATTTTTTTGATCGTCAGTTTTTCACGAGCGATACGTTTACCAGACATCGTGTCCTCTCCAAACATTAAGGTGCATTTATTTTACACCTTATCTCTCTTTAGCACTATCACTGCGTATCGTCATGCTTTCGCAAATAAGAATTATTTTCATTTATTCATGCCTTGTGCTATATAACATAGCAAAGGCTATATTCGATGATTAATTAACCACATTGTTGCGAGGGATACTATGACGAATCTGCGCCGTCTGAAAACACTCCTGATTGCCGGTATTGTAGCGATACTCGCGCTATCGCCGGCCTATGCAAAAGAGAAATTTAAAGTAATTACCACATTTACCGTTATTGCCGACATGGCGAAAAACGTGGCGGGCGACGCAGCGGAAGTCAGCTCGATTACCAAGCCCGGCGCTGAAATCCATGAGTATCAGCCAACGCCCGGCGATATAAAACGAGCGCAGGGGGCCCAGCTTATCCTCGCGAATGGTCTGAACCTGGAGCGGTGGTTCACCCGCTTTTATCAGCACCTTTCCGGCGTACCGGAAGTCGTCGTCTCCACCGGCGTCAAACCGATGGGCATTACCGAAGGCCCGTATAACGGTAAACCGAACCCGCACGCCTGGATGTCGGCAGAAAACGCGCTGATTTATGTCGATAACATTCGCGATGCTCTGGTGAAGTACGATCCGGATAATGCGGAGATCTATAAGCAAAACGCCGAACGCTATAAAGCGAAAATTCGCCAAATGGCCGATCCGCTGCGCGCCGAACTGGAAAAAATTCCCGCCGATCAGCGCTGGCTGGTCACCAGCGAAGGCGCGTTCTCTTACCTGGCGCGCGATAACAACATGAAAGAGCTCTATCTCTGGCCAATTAACGCCGATCAACAGGGTACGCCAAAACAGGTGCGTAAAGTGATTGATACCATTAAAAAGCACCATATTCCCGCCATCTTTAGCGAGAGTACGGTTTCCGATAAACCAGCCCGCCAGGTCGCGCGTGAATCCGGCGCGCATTATGGCGGCGTGCTGTATGTCGATTCTCTGAGCGCCGCCGATGGTCCTGTACCAACCTATCTGGATCTGTTGCGTGTCACTACCGAAACCATCGTCAACGGCATTAACGACGGACTGAGGAGTCAACAATGAGTCAATCTGCGATTACCGTTGATCAAGTCACGGTGACGTATCGCAACGGCCATACCGCCCTACGGGATGCTACTTTTCAGGTGCCTGGCGGTACAATCGCCGCTCTGGTAGGTGTAAATGGTTCCGGTAAATCTACGTTATTTAAAGCGTTAATGGGCTTTGTGCATCTTGCGCAGGGCGATATCACTATACTGCAACAGTCGGTCAATACAGCGCTGAAAAAAAACCTCATTGCTTATGTTCCGCAATCGGAAGAAGTGGACTGGTCATTTCCGGTACTGGTGGAAGATGTGGTGATGATGGGACGCTACGGCCATATGGGCTGGCTACGCCGTCCTACTGCGCATGATCACGCCTGTGTTGACGCCGCGCTGGCGCGGGTGGATATGCAGGAATATCGTCACAGGCAGATTGGTGAGCTGTCCGGTGGGCAGAAAAAACGCGTATTTCTTGCCAGGGCCATTGCTCAGGATGGACAAGTGATCCTGCTGGATGAACCTTTTACCGGCGTAGATGTAAAAACCGAAGCCCGAATCATCGATCTACTGCGGGAGCTGCGCGATGAAGGCCGCACGATGCTGGTATCAACGCATAATCTCGGCTCCGTCACCGAGTTTTGCGACTATACGGTAATGATTAAAGGGACCGTACTGGCCAGCGGTCCTACAGAAACCACGTTTACCGCCGCGAATCTGGAGCAGGCGTTTAGCGGCGTTCTACGTCATATCGCGCTAAGCGGCGGCGAAGAGCACATCATCACCGATGACGAGCGCCCCTTTATTTCCCGGCGCGTGGCCAGTGGAGGAAAATCGTCATGAACTGGCTTGTTGAGCCGTTTGGCTACCAGTATATGCTCAACGCGATGTGGGTCTCCGCGATGGTGGGCGGCCTGTGCGCGTTTCTCTCCTGCTATTTGATGCTCAAAGGCTGGTCGCTCATTGGCGATGCGCTATCTCACTCCATTGTGCCTGGCGTCGCTGGCGCCTGGATGTTAGGGCTGCCCTTCTCGCTCGGCGCGTTTCTTTCCGGCGGACTGGCTGCTGGCTGTATGCTCTTTCTTAACCAACGCTCACGCCTGAAAGAAGACGCGATTATCGGACTTATCTTCTCCTCTTTTTTTGGCGTCGGTCTTTTTATGGTGTCGCTCAATCCAATGTCGGTGAATATCCAGACGATAATTCTCGGCAACGTGCTGGCGATCGCGCCAGCGGATATTGCGCAACTGGCGATTATCGGCGCAGTCTCGCTGACGATTTTGCTGTTAAAGTGGAAAGATTTGATGGTCGTCTTTTTCGATGAAACCCATGCGCGTTCTATCGGGCTTAATCCGGGTCGGCTAAAGCTGCTGTTTTTCACCCTATTATCCGTCTCCACCGTGGCGGCCCTGCAAACCGTCGGGGCGTTCCTGGTCATCTGTCTCGTCGTCACGCCGGGCGCGACGGCCTGGTTACTCACCGACCGTTTTCCACGTCTGCTCATGATTGCCGTAGTAATTGGCAGCCTGACCAGTTTTCTGGGCGCCTGGCTTAGCTACTGGCTGGATGGCGCCACTGGCGGAATTATTGTCGTCATGCAAACCTTACTGTTCATCACGGCCTTTATTTTCGCCCCGAAACACGGTCTGCTAGCCAACCGTCGACGCGCCCGCCTGCAGAAGGAGCCGACATGTTATTAACAACGTTGCTGGAGCCATTTCAGTTTGATTTTATGGTGAATGCCCTTATGGTTTCGGTCATTGTGGCGATTCCCTGCGCCTTGCTGTCCGTATTTTTAGTGTTAAAAGGCTGGGCGTTAATGGGCGACGCAATGAGTCATGCGGTATTCCCCGGGGTCGTGCTGGCATATATTGTGGGTATTCCCCTGGCGATTGGCGCTTTCATTGCCGGATTATTTTGCGCTATCGCGACCGGTTATCTGGACGATAATAGCCGCATCAAACGTGATACGGTGATGGGAATCGTCTTTTCCGGGATGTTTGGCGCAGGTCTGGTGCTCTATGTCTCTATTCAATCGGAAGTGCATCTGGATCACATCCTGTTTGGCGATATGCTGGGCGTATCGCTGGGGGATATCGTACAAACGTCGGTCATTGCGCTGGGTATTGCGTTAATCATTGGACTGAAATGGAAAGATCTCCTGCTACACGCCTTTGACCCGCACCAGGCGAAAGCCAGCGGGTTAAATACCACGCTACTGCATTATGGCCTGCTATGTATGATTGCGCTGACTATCGTCGCCACGCTGAAATCAGTGGGAATTATTCTGTCGATCTCACTGCTTATCGCCCCCGGCGCAATTGCCATTTTGCTAACGCGACGCTTTGCGCGCGCGCTGGGATTAGCGGTCAGTCTGTCAGTTATAACCGCTTTTGCGGGCGTCTATCTGTCATTTTATCTTGATAGCGCGCCAGCGCCGACCATCGTAGTATTGTTTGCCATCATATTTATTGCGGCATTTATTTACTCAACATGGCGCGACAGGCGTAATGAAATCGTACCAGAGGCGCAAGGTTAACACTTTTTTGCCTGCTATTCAGGAAACATGCGGTCATAATATAGAGTAGTCTTATGGCGCTATAAAGATTTCATCTGGCAGGCAACTTTATGATTTCATTACGATTTAAGTAAAGATTTATATTCAGCTATCCTTTTTTTATGAGAAGATATAGAGAGTTTTTTATCGTTTAGCATAACGGCATTGTTATCGAATCGCTCATAAAGCGTTTCATTCTTTTTGTTTACTATACTGCTTTCCGCCGCCGGATTGGCCTCCACATATTCATTTAATCGTTGTACGCCTTGAGTATGTTTGTAAAAACTCACCGGCAAATATCGGTCTGCTTTATCAGACGGGAGAAAAGGTTCTTCTCCACACAGACGTTCACAAATATTATCTTCATGAATTTTTAATAAATTCATAAATTCAAGATGAAGTTTTTTGGCGAGCACCAGGCTAAAAATACCGCATTCAGAAGAGCTTCGTTGAATGTCCAGCTCGACCATAGCAAAATAACAATCAGGCAGTTGTTCACGTTCAATAACTGCTTTGGTCCTCAACGCCAGTAAAGCAGGTCCAAAAGCGCTACACGCTGCTGGCTCGAACAAAATCACCGATGTCTTTCCGTCCATAACTCTAAAATCGACGACTGAAATGTGGATACCTAAACTTCCCATATTTACGATAAATCGGGCAGATTCAACGCCTTCCATTCTGGTCTCCTTTATAGAGGAAACAAGCTCATGGACTGACATAACAAATTTAAGATTTAACTCTGGATACTTCTTATTGGCCTGTGCAACAAGAAAAGGCATCATTTCGAGATCGGTCTCCTCGTAACTGATATTAATCCAGCTCCCATCTATAATTTCACTTTCCAGACGCTCAATAATACAGGTCAATGCTTCGGTGTTTAGCCCCCCGCTTACTTCTGGCTGAGGCGATAGATTCCCCCCCATATTACGAGTTGTAGGACTTAGCATACTTTCCCCTCCACATGATCTCTCCTGCACTGAAAATATCATCTTTAACTTTTCAGATTCAATATATTGTCCGCAAAAATATGCATCAATGATTGAGCCAGGCTACCAACCACCTCCAAATGATTAGATATAATAATTACTACTCAAAAAATATTTTTTTATAATAAAAACTCAACATATGGTCATAAATAATAAAAATATTTTAATTCATTCCTACCGCAATCGGTAACGAGCAATTATCGTCCGGTACGCTATGGTTATGTGCAAAAGCAGTGCGCTGTAAATGCGCGTCTAATTTCAGCCCCCGGAAAAGAGATAGCGGTGAAGAGTCCATCCCCAAACGATACATCACCTTCTTACGATAAATACTGACGGTTTTTGTTCCCAGACCAAATTTTTTCGCCAGTTCAATTGCCGGATGTCCGGAGGATAATAATATCAGCAGCGCATATTTCGCCTGGGTGACGCCGGGCGGTAGATTCCACCAGGCGTATTGATTGATATTAAACAGTATCTCTTCCGGCGTCTCTCCGGCATTAAAAGCATACGTAGCAGCCACAGTTTTCCTCTGTGGCCTGTGGCAGAAACGCAGCCAGGCCTCCGGAAAACGAGACTTCTCTCGATCCGAGCGGATAATGCAGCATAGCTCGTCTTTTAGAACATAATCCATAACGCCAAAATATTGCAGCACACAGCGATCGATATAATACAAGCGATCTGCCACTACCAGAACTTTACGACTCTGCAACCGCGCCTGCAACGCATGAAAAAGATAAACATGCTCATGAGGGTTCAAAGATAAAATCAGCCCGGCATCCGGCATATCGGATATAGAATGCAAGAGTGCGGTTAACGAGTTACATGTTTTGACGCGTTTTTCCGGGTATTTTTGCTTAAAGATGGACTGAAGGGCATAACAATTAGTCCAGTTGATACCGTATATAATTACATTTTTCATTTGCTTATCCTTTTCTGAAAACTGACCACAGCTTCGGTAATGATTTTTCTTCCTGGGCAGCTACTGCGCAAGTGGATAACGCCCTCTTGCAACAAACGTAATAATGCTTGATACGTTATTACATGCGCAATGCTGTTACCGAAATGAATTCCTTTTACGAATCTGATAATGATTAAATTTTCTTTTTTACTTTACGGTAATCTCTTGCAGTGCAACGATTGCCGGATTCCTTGTGACCTGGTATGTCTGACAATGAATGCTTTCGACTCTCTTTTATTAACTGCGTATCACTGGTGTAGTGATACTGGACTATATACTGCTATTAAGAGAAATATTTTCGCATCTGTACGCAAACAGATAGTAACGTTTAAAACAATTTCAAAAATTAATGATTTATTGTACGCATAAAGCTAAGTGGTGTAATTTTAAAATGCCGTTTAAAAATAGCGATAAAATAGGATGGCGTATCATAGCCACACATCGTCGCGACTTGTGAAATATTTCCAGCGCCCATACGTAGTAATTTTATAGCCTGATTCATACGAGCATCCAGGTATATTTTACTAAAGCTCACATCTTCAGCGGCCAGTTTGCGCTTCAGACTTGATACGCTCATGAACAGTTTTCCAGCCACCTCAGCTTGAGACCATTTACGGGTGATATCACTAATAATAATGTTATAAACTTTCTCTTTTGTCGTAATCTTTACCGCTCGCTCAAGGAAATCAAACCCACCGGGTTTGCGTACAAATGCCGATATAAGATACATTAATGAGTAATATGAATAATCATGATCATCAATACTCACATTACTACAAACCCGTGGACACGCCACGCCATTCAAAATAGAGTCAAAAGTATCACTCATTCCGGGCAACAGCTCGGCATGGAAAAAATGCTTTGGCTTCGTTTTTAATGATAACTCTCTGTCATTATAATTTCTTGTGCTGTAAAAGACTTTGTAGAATTTTTGCATTAAGTCATAGGAAACTTCCAATGAGGAAAAATCTATATGACCTTCAATTTCGCTCATACTAAACGTTATCGTTTGATCTTTTTCCAATAAAAATAAACACGGTGCAGGTTGCTCAATGAACTCCCCAAACTCATTTTCAATCCGCAAACTGCCTTTATTAAGTTTGATTAATACGCAATTTGCGACATAATAGTCTCTTACATCAGCTAATCCGTTTATTAATGAAGCTCTACTCGGCTGTTGAAGGTGATTATTGCTAATAGCCTCAACTGATTTATTCATTGAAGGCAATACCATATTTTATCCTGTGTGCTATAAGGAACTTAAAATCGTTATATTCTTATAAAGAAATAATTAAAACTCACAAAGATGATTTAAATCTGATTGTTTTATTATTGTAGCCAATAATTACATTCTAAAGTGCGTTGTTTTTTTCATACAAAGATACTTTTATAAACTTTATGCACAATCTTGTAATGAAAACTTACAATATTAATATGGATTTTCCAGGATAAAACGCCTTACAGATACTGCAATAAGTACTATTTATCAGTAACATAGCTGAGTTAGCATGGTGTACTATCAACACTATTCACTGACGTATACACCATACCTTATCACAAACTGCCAGCAATGGGAGACTTACCAGTCAACTGCCTCTTTGTTTTCCCCGCCTGATAAAATAATCTCCTGCATCCAGGAAGTCATTTGTGACTGTGCGTTCATCGTGCCAACTAATAACCCATTTAAGGCCTCATATAAACGGGTATCCGACTCAACTTTTCCCATCATATTTTGTAGCATAGCCGTTTGCTGCTCAAAGGAGACAAATGCAGGATCGCCACTGTTAGGGTCTTTGAAGGCATTCATTTCTTGATAAATGGCATCTTTAAGCGTTTCAGAAGAGGCTGACTCAGGAAGCGACAAAAGCCTCTGGTAGAACGCGTCATAGAGCTCAACATCAGTGCCATTGCTTAAACGTGCGCTATCCACATTATTCAACGTAGCCGCCCTGGCGCTTAACGAAACAACACTGCTACCCGTCGCTTCAGTATTCGCTGTCGGGACCAAATAAGAAGTTGAAACTGTGCCTGGTATCATCTTTTAGCCTCCATTTTATGATGCTTGCGTTTTTGTCTTCCACTCATCAATAAGTGCATTAATGGCACTATCAGAAATCGTCCGGCAGTCTTGTGGAAGTTCATCAAGATGATGCTTAATAACACCTACCGCCGTTTCAATAAATTGTTCAGGTGAAAATTCTGCGATCTGATCGCCGCAACTCATGATAAAGCGCTGTTCCTGATGATATTTAAGATTAAAAGTACCTGGCCAGTTCTCCATAAGCAACACCATCAGTTTTTGGTGATCTTTTTTCGCATTAACTGGCAGTGTTAAAAAAAGTTGTCCCTCCGGCTTATCAAAATCCCTCAGCCACTCATCCAGTACGGTTAAAAGCGTTTCTGGATGATCGACTGCTGCTGAAAATAACTCTCGGGCATAAGTCTGTATTTTTTCCATCCATTTCCAGGCCATTGTCTGACTATCGGTAAGATAAGCTGCGACCTGCTGTAACGCGTCTATCATTCCCTGTTCGTAACCTTCCTGGTAGGCATACATCCGCAAGGTCTTTGCCTCTTCTTCCGCCTCTCGCAAAATACGCTTAGCCCGTTGATGCGCCTGCTGTTCTAATCTCTCAATAGAGAAATAACGTTCCAGCGTTTTACGCTTTATCAGTATCCCCTCAACAGGCGAAAGCGGGGACGGAATTGGGATATTTTTGAGCATATTGTAAGGCCAGTAGCAAAATTGACATTTCTACAGCATCCTGCTTCGATGCCTCCTCAATAAATGGAGGAAAAAGCAAAGGAAAACGCTGTGCTAAAGATTCAGGTAAAAATTCACTCAGGGCATCTAACTGTGCATACCCGACGCTGAGTAAAAACCGGTGATTCGGCGCCTTATCGCAGACAGATAAACTTGTTCCCTGATGCATTGCCAAAAATGCTTGCGCCCAATCCGGCAGGCCAAGCAAGGCTCCCTGCCTTGCCAGATCGGCTCTCAGTTTATGGCAACCGAGTAAGTACGCTATTTGCGGTAGTCGGTGCCACTGACGCAGCCACAGCTGCGTCAGTGAGTTTTGAATACTCTCCTTTTCTCCGGTCTTAAGCTGCCAGGCCGCCAGTATTAACTCATTCGCCGCCGCCCTGGCGGCAGGTCTGACAATCATTTCCGAGGCTATCTGCAACCGCTGAGGATGAATATACGACAACGGATCAAAAATGACTTTTTGCCAGATAATGGGTAATGGCTGCCTATTCATTTGACGATTTCGCCTTATCATCAGCCGTTATGCCTTTCTTATTCCGGGCATAATGGTTTTTGTAATACCAGACGCCAAATCCTGCTGACATCACGGATAACAAAATAATCAATACAATCCAACTAGTTGCAAAAGAATTACGTTTTACTGGCGTGCCGGGAGCCTGTAATTGGGCATCTGAACGTTCTGACAACACAACAGAAATATTGTCATAATCCACGTCGGAAAAACTATTCTTTAAGAAACGCTTGATATCGCTGATCTGATGCGCAAGCGGCGAACCTCGTTCATATACGGCTAATGCCGACAGATGAACAGGTTTTGGCGGGCGGCCATTTTCACCAGCATCAATATCATAACTGATATGGACCCTGGCGGAGAGCACGCCTTCCATCGTCTGTAATGACTGCTCCAGTCGCTGTTCAATAGCCGAATATAACCTGGCCTTTTCAGCTCGCGGAGACGATACCAGCGAATCCGCCGGAAACATCTGCGCAATTTCCACCCGTGGCCGGGGAGGAAGCTGATAGGTTTTAATCCAGTACACCGCAGCGGTAAAATCAGGCTCAGCAACGGTAATGCCATAGCCCAATTTTCCGCTATCAATTTTATTCGCCTCTATATTATGCATTTGCAGAACGGCAATGACCTCATTAGCCTGTTCCTGGTCCAGTCCTTTTAAAAGATCCTTATCCTTACAGCCAGCAAGGGTCACTACCAGCAGAAAGGTATATAGATATCGACGAATCATGAGCGTAATAGCGTTTCAACTGCCCCGACTCCTTTACGAGTAAGGGTACTGACCATAGAAACATACAGGTTATAATCTGATATCATCTCTTGCGAAATGGCCAGTTCTTTAGGGTCCGTCACCAGATTAGGGTCCTCAATCCGGTTGGTAATCGTCTGTTTATCCACAGCCGTGGCAATCGCCGAACCAGAAAAAGCCTGTAGTAGACGGTCATCCAGCGAGACAATGTCTGTTTCCATAGGTCTGATATTGACCGCCTGCCCTATGACGGCATTTTCAGGGACAATAGTTGCAATCGACATAATCCACCTTATAACTGATTAACGGAAGTTCTGAATAATGGCAGCATCAATATCCTTAAAGACTTTTACCGTGTTCGATTGCGCGTTACGGTACAAGTTATATTCCGAGAGCTTACTCTGATACTGCGCCAGTAGCGCCGGATCGGAGGGCTTTGCTGCTAAATCCGTAAGTGCTTTCGTCACCTGCGCTTGCAAATCGTCAACACCTTTATCAAAAGTCGCGGAGACTCCATCCAGATAACCTGACCAGTTAGGCATACTTATTCCTTATTTACGTTAAGTTAAAGTGGGCTTGGGAAATACCAATGGCCTGGGCTCATTTTGATATAACCTTCCGCCCCGTACTGAAATGAGCGCCCCTTGAGCCAATCATCTTTTAATTCGATAGCAAACTGCACATAGCGTCCTCCCCATGTTCGGTAATAGCTATCGACAAATTGACGAGCTCTGAGTATTTCTACATCATCGAGCGCTCCCTGAATAACAAATGTTACGCCGCCTTGATGATTCCTACGGGAATAAGGAAGCGCCTGCTGTTTTAGCCCCGCTTCCGCCTGGCCTGCTGCGGCAACATCATCCATCAACGTGATGTCAACCGAATCTGCGTATGGCATTAGCGCTCTCAGCTTTTGACTTAAAACCTCGATCTCTTTTTTGCTCATATTGTTTCGCTGGCGGCTTAACCAGAAAACGGGTTTACGCGGTTCATCGAAATGAAGGCGATAATAAGCCAACTGCGGATAATAAGTATCCAGCCAGGTAGAGATACGCTTATTCTCTTCGTTTTCGTTAATCACTCGCGCATTTTTATCATAATCGCCTCTGGCTAAAACCTGACGAGCCCACAGCGTATCCCTTTCATTTTGCGCAGAGACATAGAGCATTTTGTCTCGTCCTGGCAACACCTGAAAGCGCTCTTTCTCCTGGCCCAACAACGAATCAAGCTCTGCGGCCTGCCGCTGCGGCGAGTTAAGTATCCATAACGTACCTACCGTCCCAATCCCCAATATAAAGAAACCAGCCAGTGCCGCCACAATTCCGTTTTTAAAACGCGGCTCGATCTTCTTTTCAGACGTCTCCAACGTCTCAGGTTGCTCAGGCGTCCACGGCTCGCTTTCCGGGCGAATCAGGATAAGCAATTCACCGACCTGTATTGGCGTATTTAATTGCACCGGACGAGATTCAGAATTTCCTTCTTTCAGCTCATGGAGTATAATTTCGGTCGCATCCGTATCCACCTGGATTTCAAAATTTATTCCGCCATGGTCCAGCGGGATAAAAAAGCTATCGGCAGGTATATCAGGGAGCTGGCCAGAAGCAGTGAGCGCATCACTCTGGCCTACCACAAACAGTGTTCGGCCTGCCAGCAATGGAAACTCACAGCCGTTCAGTGAGCTGTTAAGTAATCGAACTATGTATGGCCCAGGGCTTGTTATCGTCTTCTCTTTTGATGTTTCCATATATACTGTTAGCGATGTCTGTCGTTCTCGATAGCAGCAGATTACAGCGTGGGACACAGGGATTCCTGATGAAAATAGAATGAAAAGTGAGAAATAAAATCAATTTATTCTGTATAATGCGTCTCAACACATATTAAAAGAACTATCGTCCCCGTTGCGGCTTAAACTACTGTAGATAAATTACCCAAATTTGAGTTCTTTTGGTATAACAATCAGACCATTGCCAACACACCCTAATAAAGAGCATTTACAACTCAGATTTTTTCAGTAGGATACAAGTAAGGAACATTAAAATAACATCAACAAAGGGATAATATGGAAAATGTAACCTTTGTAAGTAATAGTCATCAGCGTCCTGCCGCGGATAACTTACAGAAATTAAAATCACTTTTGACGAATACCCAGCAGCAAATTAAAAGTCAGACTCAGCAGATCACCATAAAAAATCTTTATGTAAGTAGTTTCACTTTAGTTTGCTTTCGTAGTGGTAAACTGACGATTAGCAATAATCACGATACGATTTACTGTGAAGAGCCTGGGATGTTGGTACTCAAAAAGGAGCAGGTCGTTAACGTGACGCTGGAAGAGGTCAATGGCCACATGGATTTCGATATACTCGAGATACCGACGCAACGACTTGGCGATCTCTATGCGCTTATCCCAAATGAGCAGCAAACCAAAATGGCGAAACCTGTCGAGAAAGTGCAGAAGATCTTCTATACGCCTGACTTTCCTGCCAGAAGAGAGGTATTTGAACACCTGAAAACAGCGTTCTCCTGTACTATGGATACAAGCAAAAGTTGCAATAGCTGTAACAACCAAAGTTGTATTGAAAATGAGGAATTAATCCCTTATTTTCTGCTGTTCCTGCTTACCGCTTTCCTCCGGCTTCCGGAGAGTTATGAGATCATCCTTAGCTCAGCTCAGATAACGTTAAAGGAGCGCGTCTACAACATTATTTCCTCCTCACCGAGTAAGCAGTGGAAACTTACGGATGTTGCCGACCATATATTTATGAGCACATCAACGCTCAAAAGGAAACTAGCAGAAGAAGGTACCAGCTTTAGTGATATCTACTTATCTGCGAGAATGAATCAGGCGGCAAAACTTTTACGCATAGGTAACCATAATGTCAATTCTGTAGCATTAAAATGCGGTTATGATAGTACGTCCTATTTCATTCAATGTTTTAAAAAATATTTTAAAACTACACCATCGACATTCATTAGAATGGCGAACCACTAGCGTTTTTTGTATCTTTTACTCAAGAAAAAATTTTTATTGAAATTTTAATAATTTAAAATTCTAATCGTTTCATAACACACCATAGTAGGATTGGAGGTTATTCAATATCATTATTCTGTCCAGAAGACACTCTGTACTGATATATCTGGAAATTTAAAATAAGGCTGATTATACAACGCGACTTTTGTGAACTTGTCATCGCTATGATGACTGGTAGACCGATATTACCTTATTCACAGCGTAAGAATCTGTCCAGATGAAACTATCTCCTTCCGGCTTTAGCCCTGTGGACTAAAGCTGGCATTTTATTCATGTTTATATACCATTCGCTCCCTGTAGCAAGCGCCTGCCTGGATAGTATAAATAGAAACAGTCACGCTTGTCAGTATCGTTGACGTCTTCTTACCTATCATACCTCCTCTCTTCATCCTGATATCCATATCTTGTCAAGGCTAGTTTAAGGATGATACCGCTCACAAATTCACTGCCCTTTTGACGCGATACCGCTGGGAAATAAAGAAAAGGAGATATCATTATTCTGCAAAAAAACATAAAAATAAGCGCAATACTCAAAATAGTCTGTCATTTATATTTTCACGCTTAAGCTAAATTACATCTTTAAACTTTCAACGAATAGTCATTTCTTAAGAATCCACGGTAGAATTGGTTCTGATGGTATAATTATCAGACCATTAGATATGAAGGTATAATAAGCAGCATTTACACCCCAGAAAAATACAGTAAGATAGCTATAAATCCAATCTCAATTGCAATGAGGTCGAGTTAAATATGTAAATATTTAGATACCCGGCGCTGATTATCTCTGCAATAACACATACGACAGCGCCCACTCAATAATTACAGTCAGTTATAAAAATTGTTATTATCAACATGTCAGTTTTTTAAATCACAAACATAAGCTAAATCATCAAATGTAAAATACAGAGCAAAACATATAAGACCGAGCCCATAGGATATGACATTAAGCTCAAGATAAAAGCTCAGCCTGACCGTTACTAATAACAGCAAAATTACTGGCACAGTAAATTCCGTACTAACGGCGGGTATTAACCATTATAATTTTCACCCTGTAAGAGAATATACAACTATCATGCCACATTTTAATCCTGTTCCTGTATCTAATAAAAAATTCGTCTTTGATGATTTCATACTCAACATGGATGGCTCCCTGCTACGAGCAGAAAAGAAAGTGAATATTCCGCCAAAAGAATATGCCGTTCTGGTCATCCTGCTCGAAGCCGCCGGCGAGATTGTTAGTAAAAACACCTTACTGGACCAGGTATGGGGCGACGCCGAGGTTAACGAAGAATCTCTTACCCGCTGTATTTATGCTTTACGACGTATCCTGTCGGAAGATAAAGAACATCGTTACATCGAAACGTTATATGGGCAAGGCTATCGTTTTAATCGTCCGGTCGTGGTAGTGTCTCCGCCAGCGCCGCAACCCACTACTCATACGTTGGCGATTCTTCCTTTTCAGATGCAGGATCAAATTCAATCTGAGAGCCTGCATTACTCTATCGTGAAGGGACTATCTCAGTATGCGCCCTTTGGCCTGAGCGTGCTGCCGGTGACCATTACTAAGAATTGTCGCAGTGTTAAGGACATTCTGGAGCTCATGGATCAACTGCGCCCCGATTATTACATCTCCGGACAGATGATCCCCGATGGCAACGATAATGTTGTGCAGATCGAGATCGTTCGGGTTAAAGGCTATAACCTATTGCATCAGGAAAGCATTAAGTTGGTGGAAAACCAGCCCGCCTCTCTCTTGCAAAACAAAATTGCGAATCTTTTGCTCAGATGTATCCCGGGGCTTCGCTGGGACACAAAGCAGGTTAGCGAGCTAAATTCGATTGACAGTACCATGGTCTATTTACGCGGTAAGCATGAATTAAACCAATATACCCCCTATAGCTTACAGCAAGCGCTTAAGTTGTTAACTCAATGCGTTAATATGTCGCCAAATAGCATTGCGCCTTATTGTGCGCTGGCAGAATGCTATCTCAGCATGGCGCAAATGGGAATTTTTGACAAACAAAACGCTATGATCAAAGCCAAAGAACATGCCATTAAGGCGACAGAGCTGGACCATAATAATCCGCAAGCTTTAGGATTACTGGGGTTAATTAATACGATTCATTCAGAATACATCGTTGGGAGTTTACTATTCAAACAAGCTAATTTAATTTCGCCCGTCTCTGCGGATATTAAATATTATTATGGCTGGAACCTCTTCATGGCTGGTCAGTTGGAGGAGGCCTTACAAACGATTAACGAGTGTTTAAAATTGGACCCAACGCGCGCAGCAGCAGGGATCACTAAACTATGGATTACCTACTATCATACTGGCCTTGATGATGCTATACGTTTAGGAGATGAATTACGTTCGCAACATTTGCAGGATAATCCAATATTATTAAGTATGCAGGTTATGTTTCTTTCGCTTAAAGGTAAACATGAACTGGCACGAAAATTAACTAAAGAAATATCCACACATGAAATAACAGGGCTTATTGCTGTTAATCTTCTTTATGCTGAATACTGTCAGAATAGTGAGCGTGCCTTACCGGCGATAAGAGAATTTCTGGAAACTGAACAGAGTATTGATAATAATCCAGGGCTATTACCGTTAGTACTGATTGCCCATGGAGAAGTTATTGCCGAGAAAATGTGGAGTAAATTTAAAAACGAAGACAACATTTGGTTCAAAAGATGGAAACAGGATCCCCGCTTGGTTAAATTACGGTAAAATCTGAGAGAGGAGATATGCATTATTTTTTTATCATCGTAATCTGGTTGCTTAGTATGAGTACGGCACGGGCTGATTGCTGGCTTCAGGCTGAAAAAATGTTCAATATTGAATCAGAACTACTTTATGCTATCGCTCAACAGGAATCGGCGATGAAACCAGGCGCCATTGGTTATAACCGAGATGGTTCTACCGATATTGGCCTGATGCAAATTAATAGCTTCCATATGAAAAGATTGAAAAAAATGGGGATCAGTGAAAAACAGTTATTACATGATCCCTGCATTTCTGTCATTGTTGGCGCATCCATTTTATCAGATATGATGAAAATCTACGGTTATAGCTGGGAGGCCGTTGGTGCTTATAATGCCGGGACGTCGCCGAAAAGAGCTGATATAAGGAAAAGTTATGCTAAAAAAATTTGGGAGAATTACAAAAAATTAAAAGAGATGCCAGCAGAAGAGAAGAACAAAAGACTTTCTATCGCGTTAAACAAATAATCATATAACAATAGCTTACTTTCAGATCACATCCAAAAGTAAGCTATTTTTTAATCAGATTGCCGTGTTCGTAAGCAATTGGGCTTGCATTGCTTTTAGCTGTACAAACTGCGATGCATCTTCCAGCATTCTATTATTCCGTGAATCCCGAAAATCTGAACGTACCTGCTCCAGATTGCTATGAGGATTATCCTTAAGCACAAGGGCCGCAGCCATCGTTCCGGTTCTTCCCACTCCGCCCAGACAATGAATCATCGGTAAATGATTATCCGATGTACTACGCCCCGGCGCGCCATTTTGGTTGGCAATATTTTTCACGCTATCTGCCAGATATTCTAACTGAGCAGCGGACGGTAACGGCTGGTGATCTGACCAATTTTTCACATGTAGTACCGGGAGCGTATACTGCTTTTCTCCCCAGGACAGTTGCATATTGTATCGGTCTATCGTGCCTTCCTGATTCCCTGAGTTCACTTTTTGGCTGCTGGTATGTACCTCGCCAAAGGTATGAATCCCCCTGAAATAGGCGGGTAATTGACTTGCCTGTATCTGCTCTTCCGGCGTTAACACCACCAGGCATGAGCACTCTTTTTCAAGAAGCGTTTTCATGTGCGCTTCCAGCGCGGCTGGCGTAGATTTTGGATACGAACTGGCTAATGCCACTGGCTTACCGGCAAAAGTTAGCGTATTCACTGGCACAGGCGTTCCGTCGTTCAATTTCACCTGAGTTTGCTGATTAATCGGGATGCTGCTGGCTGCGAACCGTGCCAGACCCAGTGTAGGTCCGCTCAACATCTGTGGCATTGGCGCACCAGCTTTTATGTTCTCAAGTTCAGTTGTAACATTTTTCAGTTCGTTAGTAATAGCCTGAATCTTTTTTGCAGCCTGCGTTAATTCTTGACTGGAGGCTTTACCAATCCACTTCTCGACCTCTCCTCCACTGGTTCCCCATTGTGAGAACCGGGCTACACCTACCTGAATATTTGTTAACGTTACAGCATAATCATTAAGTTGTTTAGCCTCTGGAATTTTATTTAAATTCCGTAAATTCGTCATTAATGAACGTAGCGTACCGCTACCCGAAGCCATCTCCTGGAAGTTTTCTCGCAGCTTATTTCCGTCCATTTGTTCCAGTTGAGGTATTGCACTCTTAAGTCCGTTTAGCGCAATATCGAGTAAATGCTGTTTCATCTCTGCACCAACATCGCCATTTTGCTCTGTCACTTTTGTCTCGCCGCCTTTTATTACTAAAGCGGAATTCATGATACCAACATTATCCTTGTTCTTAATAAGATTTATAAACCCTTCGTCAGCAGCTTTTACACACTCCGTGATCTGCTCTGCTAAACGTTGGGTAAGGGGTTTGTTCATATTTATTCTGGACATTAATAGTGCGTCATTTACCGCTGTTTCCCCATATTTTTCCGTTAATGCCTGGATAAATACCTGTAAAGTTTTTTGATCCTGTATTCTGGTATTTTCCGTGTGTTTTTGCACCACTTCAGTATTTTTAAATAACGGCATTTTTCCAAGCCAGGTTAATACTTTTGACGAAAATTTTTCAGGCGCAACATATGCCTTATTAGTATTTTCCTTAGCAATATATAGTCGGGCATCACTCGGCACGCCAGATTTTGAAAATGAAGACAATGTTAAATTATTCAACTTCCTCTCCTCATACTTTAGCGTATTCTTGCAGCCTGTTTTTGAGCGCTTCCTGCTGATTCACGAATGACTCAAGCTGCGATATAATATGATATATATTTGTCAGATCGGTAATTACATCTATAAACAATAATGTCTCTGCGCTATCAATATACGCTAACGTGCCTTCATTCTTCGCTGCCAGTTCACCATTAATCACCATAATCTGTCGCCAGATAGAATCGCCACAAACAGGCGATAGTGGTATAATCATACCGTTCAATAACCAGATATCATCTTTAGCTTCAATAGACATAAAAATATCGGTATCGAGCAGTAATAAACACTGATTATTGTCATCAAAAGTGAGTGGCAAACCTAATTTTTCACCAATATCAGCGATAATATCCTGGTGTGCTTGCAAATTATCTTCCTCTTTAATTATTTATTTTATAAGTTTAATTTTTCGGTTTTACCAGAGAAATGTCATGTTTGATATTCTTATGCGCCCGTCGCCGGGCGCAATGTTTATCTCCTTTAATCCAGTAAAATAACCACTCACTACGTGTCGGGACACATATCAGCAACTCTTTCGGATCGTTTTCAACATGGCGTAACTTTCCTTTACTAAAGAAAAGCGAACTGTCAGCAATATCATCATATATTTCAGCCATATCTGAACCGGGTACTACATGTGTGATGATTTTCATAACAATTAACCATATTCAATTGTTGTCGAGCGAGAGAATAATACTATACTCTCGACTCAAGACTTTTTTCAACAACACGGCATATATCCGCAAAGGTCGTCATATCCGGAAGATCGTTTTCATTACAACTAATGTCAAACTCCTCACTAAGACCAAATACAATATCAATTAAATCCAATGAGTCAGCGTAAAGATCCTCAACCAGATGGGTCTGACCATTGATGCAATCAATATCAACGGCAATACAGGAGGTGATCACTTTTTTGACTCTTGCTTCAATATCCATATTCATCGCATCTTTTCCAGTTAATTAACGCTGCATGTGCAAGCCATCAACGGTAGTAATGACCCGTTCCACGCCGGGTTTATTCAGGTATGACTCGTAAGCCGGGCCATCTCGCCAGCTACCGTCCCCGATAAGGCCGTCCAGCACACTACTTAACACATAGTCAGTTTCCCCTTTTTGTCTGGTCAAACCCGCCTCTCTGGCAAACTGCAGCGCAACCTCGGCCAGTTTTTCTTTTTGTGGATGATGAGTAATGACCTCTTTAAGCATATCCATTTTCGCTTTCAATTCTGGATGCTTTTCAATATCGCTACATTGCGCTTTCAACGCTGCACTCTTTATAGAGTCACTGGGCAATATTTCCGCACGCAACCCGTCAAACGCTCTGCGTACTGGAAACGGTGTGGAGGTATCCGGCTCCAGGGCTTTACGTACCACCCCCAAAAACATATCACGGGTATTGAAATGCATTGAACGCATATTCGTAACACTCGGAATTGCTGAAAGGAAACTATTTTGCTTAAACTTCAGACCAGAAAATTGGCCAGCCTTATCTGCCTGGTTATTATCATTATCAGTCGTACCCGCTTTAGTACCTGTAATTACCGAGGTTTCTGGCTGCAAGGTATCAATTTTATTATTCTCGACGCCAGCAAGTTGGCTGGCAAGCGGCTTCACATCCACAATCTCTGCCGTCTGGCTTTGCTCTTTATTATCATCAACGCCATGCACCGTGGCCTGCACCGGCTTGCCGATAATGACCTTGCTGGTTACGCTATCGACTTCATCAAAAGAGGCTGTTTCACCCGTGGTTCCCTTTTCAGACGTTATCACCTTACCATCTGTGCTTTCGGATGAAGCGTTGGTCACAGCCTCTGCAGTGGCATGAGCCGTGACATCAATTTTACCCGCGATATCCTGCGTGCTGGCACCGCGTACCGTCTCCGCTTGATGCGTATTTGAGTCTACACGCGAATGATTATGACTTACGCTACTGCTGTTACTCGAATGGTGTGACTCGTAATGGCGTTGGCTGTTATCAATAAGTGTTCGGCTATTATCAATAGTCTTCCGGCTATTATCATGGTTGCTATTATCAATATGGCGCTGGCTATTATCGACATGGCTTCGGCTATTGTTAATATGCTTACTGTTATCCACATTATGATTACTGCTATCAATATTGATATTGATATTAATACCTGCAGGTTCAGGCTTTTTACCACCATCAGGCATCGGTCCAGCCGCTGGTTCCGGAATTTTAGGCTCAGGCTGTTTGTCTGCCGGAATTTGTGCAAAAACATTACGTAGCAACAGAGGTATCAACGCTTTCATTTCAAGGTGTCGTGCTTCCATTCCTACGCTGGTACCCTGCTCTTGCGTTAATTTTTGGTGACACATATCAAGTGCGTCAACCGCCTTCTCCGCCGCTTTATCAACAAGCTGTGCAATATTGCTACGGGTTAGCGGATCTAACGTACAACCAAATTGATGTTCAATACAATCGGTAATATAGGGCATCACTTCATGCATGACATACTGCGTAGATAAGTTTCTTAAATCACCGCCGGTATGATTTTTGATGATATCCAGCAGCTTATTATGAAGCGTTTCAAGCTTCGCTTCCGCCTTCTTCGTTTCTGGCGTCCATGGTCCAAAAGCCGATTTTTCTTTCAGACCATCTTTCATCATTTGCGCGGTATACTCTGCCCCCACCTTCATCAGTAGCTCCTTCGCCGCAGGCGAGTCGCTGGTGGCTTTTTGCGCTGAATGAAAGAGTCCCGCAAATTCCGTTACCGCCTTCCTGGCGCCGGTATTACTTGAGCTGGTAAAAATTTCTTTTAACGCCTCGGCATCTTTTCCACATTTGAACAACGCCTCCAGACTCGACTGTTTGGTCAGCGCGGGAAAATCTTCCAGTCGTGGGCCGTTAATTTCCCCTGACAACGTCGATGTGGCATTTCCGCTGACTGCGGAGATATTTGCTGCAAGATTTGTGGCCTGCGTTTTGATCTCGGTTTGCATACCAGTTATCACGACGGGAGGCGGAGTTCTTACACTTGCTACCATTATTAATATCCTCTTCTGTTATCCCTGCAGGAAGCTTTTAGCGGTTTCCAGGCTGCTACTTATCGTACTACTCAGCACTTTTACCAGGTTGTCGTACAATGAATTGGAATTGCTATATTTTTGCGTCAGCGTCTGTAATGTTGTTTTTAAATTTTCTTCCTGAGCTTTAAAACCTGCTTGCCAGGCCTGGTATTTCGCGTTATCCATTTCAAGTTTGGAATCATCTCCCGGCTTACCTAATCCACTAATATCCTGAACCATTTTTCGTAACGGCGTCAGATCGACGGTAACGACATAACCTGATCCCGTTGATTTCAGGCAGCTATCGGGTAAATTCAACTCACTGAGCCACTGCCTCGCTTCAGCTTCCGTTGCCCCCTTAACACCACTGCCTGATTGCGCTGGAAATAAGATGGTATTTTTATTGGTTTGATTATATTTATTGATTAAATTGTTTAAATCATTTTTGAGTGAAGTAACATCCAGCTTAACGGTATTCCCATCCTTACCAGGTAATAACCAGCCTCCCATTTTGGAAAGGATGTCACTGAATGCCTGATAAAAATCGGTATAAACTGCCACAACGTTCTCATAAACGCCCAGATAGTTGTCGCCAATCGCCGATATATTTTGGGAAACCATATCCCAAATCTCTGCATCGGAAATGGTTGTTCTCGGCTGCACCATAGGCGCAGTGCTAAATAATGCCAACGCAGGTGCAGAAAACGCGCTCCGCAGCCCTTTATTTTGTTCTGCCGATAATGAAACACCTGATTTTGCCAGCGCATTCAGACTACTGGTCAATTGTTGGCGAGCCAGAGTACGCTCGTCATTATTCTCTTCGGAGATCGGCAACGTTGCTCGTAACGTCTGCTGTGCCTGTTGGGCTTTCGTGGCCGCCTGAGATAATGAGATAATATCCGCGCCGCGATGTTCTGCTGTGGACGGCGCAGCGGTAATCTCTACGTGATCGCTCGCCGCGGTTGCCTGTGGCCGTTCGGCAGCAAGTCCCGGACGAGGAGAAGCGGAATAATTTTGAATATTAAGCATAATATCCCCAGTTCACCATCAGGAGCGTTATTTAATAAATCTCCTGATGGCGTATAGATGACCTATCAAATTAAGCGCGAATATTTCCCGCAATAGCGGCGAATGCGGAGGCCTTCGACTGGTTAATGCTCTCCATTGCTTTCAGCATTTCCTGAATCAGGCTGGTCGACTTACGTGAACTTTCACGCGCTTCATCTGATGCGGTGCTGGCAACCCGGTTATTCACCTGGCTAATTTGCTGTTCGGAACGTTCCTGGATAGCAGCGTACTGCCCCGCCGATCCTGCGATCCCGCCGACAGTGACCGAATTCTTCATAATCAAATCGCCGGTCATCTGCATCTTACGCGCGTCAATCCGGGTCATATCCATGGTATTCTGCTCAAGACGAATACTGGATTCGACAGACTCAAGACGTTTCGACAGAATGGCCTGATGTTCAGGGGAAATTTGTTTATTACTGTCTTTAATGCCCAGGCTTTCCGTGGCGCCTGTTCCGGCATTAGATTTAAGCGTCACGTCATTAAGGTTTTTCGTCGCATCAACGCCGGTTTTCTTCATATTTAACGATTTCAGAGAATCGACGCCTTCAGCACCGAGTTTGACGCTATTCTGCCCGTTCAGCACATTTTTAATACTGTGGCTTTCAGTGGTCAGTTTATCGATCTTCGCGGCATTATGTTTAAGCGCGCCTCTTTCATTCTGCAGCCCTTTATGTTCCAGTTTTGCGCCCACGGCAGTGATCCCCAACTGAAGCGCGCTTTGAGAAATACTACCGGACAGCGCATTCATCCCTTCACGCATCATGGAACTTGCCGTCGTTTTTGCAGCGTCAAAACTGACGAGTGACAATTTGCCGGACAGTTTGGTGTCAGCCTGGTTCAACGTCAGCATTAAAACATTCGCGGCAGCCAACAGCGCAACGGCATTGGAAGACATACCGCTAATATCAAAAAATTTTCCGACTTCAGCCTGTTGCTCCCGCAGATGGGTTTGAACCATGTCGTTCGCTTTGTTGCTAAAATTATTAGCCAGGGCGTTCAGATCCTGATTAATATCACTATTCTGAATGCTGGTTCTCAAAAAGGACGTTACCGTTCCTGTGGTTTGCGTTAATACACCAGGCGCAGGGGCTGTCAGCGTAGGACTCAACCCCAGTTCACTGACTTTGCTACCAGTAATGCCAATGCTGCTCAGAATATCTTTAACGCTAACGGATTGCGAACCAGGCTGTGGAGTATTCTCAACAGAATGATGATTTAAATAAGTAGCAGGATTAATCCCCGCATTATTAATTAACATATTTCTCTCCCTTTATTTTGGCGAGTTTTATGCGCGACTCTGGCGCAGAATAAAACGTGAAGCATCCGCATTTTGCTGTACCGCAGAGGACATGACTTTTTGTAATTCCGCAGTCACTTTCTGGTTTTCACCAAATATCTCTACAGACTGTTTAAGCCACTGCTGAATTTGGTCCATGGCAAAACGTGCGAGAGTAAAATCAGCAAGCGCTTCGCTGGCGTTTTTGATAAATACGCCTTCAGCAACGCCGCCGGCTGATTGGGCTGCGGTATTAGTGACTTCCATGCCCAACGCAACTTTATTTAGGGTATTACCTACCAGCTCTTTACTTAAGGCATTCGTTTGCAGGCCCATCTTGCTACCCACATTACCCAGGCCGCTAGTAATACGTTGCATCCCCTGGGTAAAGAGTTTGCTGCCATTTTGCGCCAACTGTTTCAGCACATTAGGTACCAGCTTCTTAATCGTTTCGCCCATCATTTTACTCAGCGCGTTACCCAGTTTCGCCGCGGCGCCTTTCCCGACTACCGCCACTACGACAATTACCACCACCATCGCAATGGCTGCGACAATCGCGCCAACAATACTACCGGCCATCTCTGCGGTTTTCTTATCGACGCCTAATCCTTCCAACGCTTTGGTAATCGCTTTGCCAATCAGTTCCATTAACGGCTTCAGAACGTGTTCCATAATCGGGTTCAGCGCCTGCTGAATAAACGACACCCCCGTCGTCGCCTTCACAATTTCATCGGCAACCATTACCGCAAGCCCCACCGCAGCCAGCGCCAGACTCGCCCCACCGGTAAAAATAGCGGCCACAACGCTGACGATTGTTAGCAGCGCGCCGAGGATTTTCCCGATACACCCCATAATGCGGTTGGTTTCTTCGGCTTTGCGCGTCTCTTCCTGAAATTCAGCCGATTTCTTTTCCATCTCCGCCTGACGGCCTTCCTGCAAAGCGCCGAACAGCGCAAGATCGTTTTGCAGGCTTTCTTCGGTATTTTTGCCTACAATCTCAATGAACATGGCCATCAACATGGTGAGACGAGCCACATTTGACAGGTTATCCTTTTCACCCTGGGCAACCTGACTCTGAGAGGCAGCATTCGTCGTGCCCTGGAATTTGGTCAGAATGTTATCTGCTTTCTCGGCTTTAGCTTTTGCGTCTGTGCCCGCTTTGGTCGCCACATCCGTGGCTTTATCTAACTTATCCTTCGCCTCCGTCGCTTCTTTTCCAGCCTGCTCTACCGCGGATTCAGCCTGCGCATAGCCTGGATCGGACGGGTCCAGCGATTGCAATTTGTTTTGCGCCTGCGTCAGTTTTTTGGCCGCCGCGTCATAGACGCCCTTGGCGGTATCCGTTTTTTTAATACTTTCTTCATAGAGATCCGTCGCGTCCTGCGCCTCTCCCAGCGCCGCCTGAAACTCCTTCGATACCTGGATTCCCATCGCTTTTTGTGACTCAATCATTGCCTGCCATACGGCCAGACGAGATTCCAGTTGAGACAGCGAAACATCCCCCAATAAGGTCATTAATTTGCCAAGCAGTAACGTCAGTTGCCCTTCGCTGGAGAGTTTTTCCCGGGCGGCGTCCGTAGGCGGCGTCAGACCCACCGTATTAATAGTGCTCTCACCGGACTTTGTTCCGGCTTTAAGGTCGCCCGCTTTCGTTGCCACTACATCTTTAAAAGCTTTATCCGCCGCTTTTAAAAAGTCCGTGTTCTTACGAACGCCTTCAAAAGCCGCCTCAGCGAGGCGCGGATTTTGGGTATATCCGCCACGGCTAATGCTACTTGCGTCATTTACCATAATTATTCCTTTTCTTGTTCACTGTGCTGCTCTGTCTCCGCCGTTTTTAGCGCTTCCAGATAGACCAACGCTTTTGCCCGCAGAGACTCATCTTCAGTACGTTCATTGACAAGTTCAAAACACTGCCTGGCTTTTGCCGCCTTACGCATTAATAATTGACACTGCCCGGTAAAAAAAACGGGGCGGTAATCATTTTTAAGTAACGTAAAGGCCACTGCATAAAGGTCACATGCTTTCTGAAATTGTTTTTTCAGTTGGCATACCGCCGCCAGTCCCATGGTGTAATCGGGATTGTAAAAATCATAAATGCATAAAAAACGAAAGAATGTCTCAGCTTCATCCAATCGCCCCTGGTTATAGAACTCATAAGCATGAGCATATAAACCATCCATCATATCTTGAGGGATCCCGTGAACGTCTTTTAGCGTGGCGCCTTCGCTAACGGCATCCCAAATCATTTCCGCAACACGTTCTTCGCTGACATTATTTTGATAATCCATTACTTACTCCTGTTATCTGTCACCGACTTTGTAGAACTTAACTACTGCGATTATCTGATGCAGTTATTAAACCCCGACGGTGGTTAGTGAACATTCAAAAAACGCCCAATGAATAAATCGCTACTGCTTCACGCGGATCAATGCCGTTCCTCGTTTTCTTGTGGCTGAATAACGTCTTTGCCCGCGTTTTCTACCTCTTCCAGCCAAACCAGAAGACGTAAAACCTCATCAATTTCTTCCAGACTCACCAAATCATAACGGCGATGGGTTTTGAAAAGACTGCGCGCCAGTTTGATATCGACGATAACCGGTACGCCAACCTTCTCCGCATAAGCGCGGACAGCCAGTGCGCGCTGATTAGTTTCATACACCGAGATCATCGGAATCGGCATCAGTTCAGGTTTAAAATAAATACCGATCGTAATATGCGTTGGGTTGGCAACAATCAGGCGTGAGTTTTCAATATCGGATTTCACCTGTTCAGACAGAATCTCCATATGAACTTCACGTCTTTTAGATTTAACCTCTGGATTCCCTTCCTGCTCCTTCATTTCACGCTTCACTTCTTCCTTATCCATTTTCATATCTTTCATGGTCAGGAAATATTCAGCGATAGCATCCAATAATAAGACAATCAATGCGCAGGCAAGGCAAGTTAATACCAACGCGAGAAGAAGCTCACGCCAAATAACGGCAATACCCACGACATTGCCATTTAACTGAGAAAAGATTTCAACCTTATATTTTTTCCAGCAAATGATAGCGGCCACCACAAAGGATGAGAGATATAATAAGGTTTTGACCGTATCTTTTACCGTTCGCATGCTGAAAAGTTTTTTTGCCCCTTCTACCGGGTTTAGCGCCGACAAATTAGGTTTTAATGCCTCTGTCGCCAGCACAAAACCAGCTTGTAATAACGCCGGTAATGCGGAGCATACTAAGCAGAGCAGCATAAATGGGATCAGATATTTTAACCCTAACCCCAAAACGGCCAGACTGTAGTCAGTCATGCTCTGCTCAAAATTATCCGCAATAATGATCTTAATAATCCCCATAAACTCATTAAATGAGCCATACGACACCAGATAAGCAATTCCTCCCAGCGTCAGGCAGGCGATAATAAGATCTTTACTTTTAAACGACTGGCCTTTTTTAGCGGAATCTTCCAGCCGTTTTTTAGTCGGTTTTTCTGTTTTATTCGAGGACATGCGTCGCCCCTCGTTCGTAAAACCAGCTACTTAATCCTGTGGCCTGGAAAGAGAGTCGCAACACATTGTCCGGTAGTACCGGCGAGAAATAAAGCAGCATAATTAAAACGGCAATGCCGCTTTTTACCGTCAGTGAAATCGCAAAGGCGTTCATTTGCGGAGCAAAGCGCGACAATAACCCCAGGAACACTTCTGACAGCAACAGCACTAATACCACAGGGCTGGCCAGAACCAACGCGTTTTGAGCCACCTGATTAATAAACGTTAATAGCGGCGGTAATGAAGGCGTGCACTCGTTCATCGGATCGCATAGCTGATAGCTTTTATTTAACACGTCAACCATCGTGACCAGACCGCCGTTTTGTAAATAAACGACAGCGGCAAACATATTCAGGAAGTTAGCCATTTCCGAGGTATCAATGCCATTTGCCGGATCGATACTGCTACTTAGCGTTGCCCCTCGCTGGTTATCGATAATACAACCCAGCGCATGCATAACCCAAAAAGGCCATGACAGCAGACAGCCCAGCATGACGCCTACCGCCGCTTCTTGCAGAACTAACGGGATCATCGCCACCGATAAAAATGGCGGTGCCTCACTCAATTCATGCGGCCATACTCCCAATGCCACCAGGACGATAATGGCATTTCTCGGCGCGCCGCTTAATACCCCGCTATTCAAAAACGGCAGGAAGAAAAAAATCGGCGCCACACGAGCAAACCCCATTGCCGCAGACGCAACCAGGTTATGAATTTCAAAGTACAACGCATAAAACATTTTTTACCCCTTAGCCAACGCCAGGAATATCACCTGGCGCCCGTAAGAGAGTAAAACTTCGCCATACCAGCCAGACAGTAAAAACAGGCACAAGCACACGCCAAGTAATTTAATACCAAAAGGTAGCGTCTGTTCCTGTAATTGCGTTACCGTCTGGAATAACCCTACCAGGAGGCCGATAATCGTTGCGACAATCGTCGGCCATCCTGAAAGGATTAGAACAAGATAGAGCGCTTTATTACCTGCAAACACTAAATCATCCATTTAACTATCCCGTCTCGTAATGATGTCATGTTGCAATATCCATATACTGTAATATCAAACCCTTAGACAATAAGGTCCAACCATCAAGCGCAACAAAAAGAACCAGCTTAATGGGAGTAGATATTGTTACCGGACTCATCATCATCATCCCCAGCGCCAGTAGCACGCTGGATACCACCAGGTCGACGACAACAAATGGCAAATAGAGATAAAAACCAATTTTAAACGCGCTTTTTATTTCACTCAGCGCATAGGCAGGTAATAACGCAAATATTGAAGGTTTTTCAATTTCATCTTTATCACGCTTTACCGTCTCGGTCTCCTCTCCATACTGACGCTTCAGTTGCGCATTTTCAAAAAACTGAACTAACTCTCGATCTGAATATTTGATCAGATAATCACGGTAGCCATCCAGACCTTCATCAACATGTTTACTTAATGACGAAATGTCATTAAACGTGACATCTTCGTCCTCAAAATAGACGTAGGCATCGTGCATTATTGGCCACATAACAAACATAGAAAGCAGCAATGCGACGCCGTTAAGCGTCATATTTGAAGGTATCTGCTGCAAACCCAGGGCGTTACGCACCATGACAAATACAATAGAAAATTTAACGAAACAGGTTCCTGATGCAATAATAAATGGCAACAGAGTGGAAAATGCCAGTAAGGCAATTAATGAGATATCATTCCCCATTACCAGACTCACTCAGCCATTCATGAATCTCAACGCCCAGGGTGTCATTCATCTGTACCAATTCACCATTACCAAGCAAAACGCCATTCGCCATAATCTCAACGTTAAGTTCAGCATTTGTCGGCAGAGATAATAGCTGTTGCTGCCCTATTGCTTCGAGTTCGGCGAGGGTAACATTCTTACGATACAAGACAAATTCCAGTTTGACGGGTAATTGGTTCAGGCCAGGCAGAATTTCTGCAGTTTCTGTTTCATTTTTTTCTTCTTCGATATGCTGAATATCTAATGTTTCCACAATAATTCCCCCTTCAACACGGTTGAAATGACCTAACTTTTTCGCATAGCAATAAACGTCCGCACTGGAAGTTCGAATCAGGAGTACATCTCCGATCCCGATACGGCCCAGCAACGCCCGCTGCGTGTCACTGCTACCGATCACAAAGTGCAACGGCCAACGCAGCATTTTCGGCCTGCCGCCCCCGGTCGCGGGCAGTTCAGGAAGATACTCAAACCACAGGCCGCCCCGATCGCTCATAATGTGCAACAATTTCCCTTCCGGCAGCGCGCTTCCTGGCACGGGGTCCTCTACACATAAATGCCGACAGGACAAATGCGGCACGGGCAATTCAAAGGGACGCTCTGTCGCCGCAAGCCAGGGAACGATCAGGTGCTCAGCGCCAGCAGAAACTGCCGCCCCCGCCAGAGCGGGAGAGACATGCTCAAGCCAGTCCCCGGGTTTAATCCAGGCTGACCAACGTTTTTCTGAATCACTCAGCCGAACCCACATTCCCTGTCGCGTCGGATATTCCAGCGTAGCTTCCTGGCCATTGCGCTGGCATTCTGCCGCGGTTTGCGCCAATAGCCATTCGCGGCGATCAATCTGTCTCACACGCAATGACATCAGGCGTCATCCTCCTCACCAGCTTGCTGTCTGTGCTGTTGCTGCTGCGGATTTTGCTGATCGTCTCGCGTCAGGTGCCAGCGCTGGGGGTTACCGTTTTGCCATTGATCATGCAAACGATGCTCAACCTGCGTATTTGACGGTATTAACGAAAACTCCCCTACCTGGCGCGCCTGAATATTGACTGAATAGTCATTTCCCCAGCGCTGAAAACGGTAAGTCAGCGAGCTATCCTCTCCTTTCACGCCATCGGTGGTCGGAAAAATAGTCATCATCGGCTTTGATTGCGCCGCTAAAGGCATTTTTTCATCGCCGCCGGATAATTGGCTAAGATCGGAGATAGTTGTTGGTTGCAGGGGAAGCTGAGAAGCTTCTTTGATCTTTTTATGTTCTTTATCATCAGACTTATTGGTATTGGTTGCAGCCATTCGGGAAGGTACGACATCTCGCGGCAGCGGCGCGCCCTCTTTACGAACGCCTTCGCCCGCGATGACTTTATTATCCCCAGGCAATACCTTGTTATTATCGTCAGAGATTCCCGTGGCGTTATCCGCTAATTCACTGACGGCTTCCACGCCTTTTAAATCAGCAGATAATTTTTTACCGCTTACGCCCTCTAACTGCCCATTTTTAGACGATAGCAGTACTGCCGATTTATCTACTTTGCTCTCCGCAGAGACCAAACCGACGGATTTTTCAGCAGTGACTTTCAACAGTTTTTCAGCAATCCTAAGCTCGCCTTTCACGTGATGATGCAGACCAGATACGCGGCTATTGTGATGTTCTGATTTCGCTGGTGCGCCATGTCGCATTGCCGCCAGTAAAACCGGTAATGCCGTTTCCTTATGCATCACGAAAGTATCGCCATACTCGCGATCTTTTTTATCATCGGAATATTCTGTCTTATGTTTTTCCACCGCTTTTCTTAATGCCTCTGATAAACCGCCGACCTCGTCTTGCTGCGGCAGTAAAATATTTCCAGATGAACTGACAACTGACACATCGCCCATTAAATTATCTCCTCTGACTCGGCCTCTTCCTGCTGTATCTCTCGCTGAATATAGAGTCTTTTCTGACGAATTATCCAGCGTTGATAGTTCCCTTCTTTGCGCAACCAATATTTACTTTTTTCCTGAAACTCTTCCCTTTTCTTTTCCAGTTCGTCCCGTTGTTCCTGAATTTGTGTAATCTGAAGTTCTAAATCTTTTATCTGTCGGCGAACAATAGACTGCTTACGTAATAACGCATAAATTTCCTCACGACTGAGCTGTCTGTTTTCTGCACGCAGCGTATCTAATAGCAATTTCAGACCCGCGATTTGTTCAACGATCGCCTCCTCCTCCGCCTGCAGCCTGCGATCTTCATCCTGATAGCGAAGTAATATCGACTCACACTGCGAATGAAATACCGTACAGCGCCGCTGTAGTACTTTAATCCTGGTCAGCGAATGCATTCATACCGCTCAACGTGTCATCAAAGGATGAATATTGCGCTACCGACTGGCATAACCAGGCTTTCAGGCTATCCCGCATCTGCATCGCCCGATCGTTATCGATATTTTCGCCAGGACGATATTCTCCTAAGTCAATGAAAAGCTGGAGCTCTTCCAGACGCGTCATTAATTTACGCACGGAAGACGCCTGCTCAGCATGTGTCGGCGTCGTGACTTGTCCAAAAACACGGCTTACGCTTTTCAGTACATCGATTGCCGGGTAATGCCCCTGCCCGGCCAGCTTTCTACTCAGATACAGGTGGCCGTCAAGAATAGAGCGAATTTCATCCGCCATCGGGTCAGCCTCTTCCTCACTTTCCAGCAACACCGTATAAAAGGCAGTGATGCTTCCATCTCTGGTCGCCCCAGGGCGCTCCAGCAAACGGGGCAAATTATCAAATACGGAGGCCGGATAACCGCGACGGGCCGGGCGCTCCCCTGACGCCAGAGCCACGTCTCGCAAAGCGCGCGCATAACGGGTCATAGAGTCGATAAAAAGCACGACCCGTTTTCCCTGGTCGCGAAAATATTCCGCTACGGTTGTTGCCAGTTGCGCCGCATTGCAGCGATCCACCGAGGGAAAATCGGAGGTAGCAAAAACCAGCACGCATTTTTCTTTCTTATGCGAGGCGCGCAACATATCCACGAATTCAGTGACCTCACGGCCTCGTTCACCGATAAGACCGATAACAAAGACATCCGCCTCCGTTTGCTCGATCAGCATATGCATCAGCATGGTCTTACCGCATCCTGCGGAGGCAAAAATGCCCATCCGCTGACCTACGCCACAGGTCAATAACCCGTCAATCGCGCGCACGCCGGTAATCAGCGGTTCATGGACGCCAACGCGCGAAGCGTAAGAAGGCGGTGCGACATCAATAACGCGTTCTTCACTAATCGGCGCCACTTCAGAGGTAAAACGCTCAACGATTTTCCCCGTCGGGTCCAACACCGCGCCTAATACCGAATATCCCACCCACGCCGATAACGCGCGTCCAGTGGGATAAAGCACGACATCACGGGTCAGTCCCTGCGCGTTGCCGATAAGGCTCAGCACGGTGCGTTCCCGCTGTAAGCCAACCACCTGCGCACGCGCGACGACCTGTTTTTGATGCCAGCCACGGCGTATTTCACACAGCTCGCCAATGGCCACATCGCGCAATTCCGCCTCAATGATTGGGCCCGTTATTTTTTGTGGGTAGGCCAGATATTGCAGTAAACGAGGTGTTTTCATCTCATTAGCGACCGACTAAAAACTTCCAGATGGTTGTAAAATCCATTCAAGGCATTAGAGAACTTTTCACCGTCAGATAAAAAATCCGGATGCACTAAGGCCTTAAGCGTTAGTTCCCCATTCTGTTCCCCTAATAGCAATTGCCCGCCGCGGACAAACTGGCATCCTTCCATTATGGTCATTAAGATTTCATAGGCCCGCTGTTGTAATACCACCATGCTATCAGCACCCAATTGCGCCCAGATCCATACATCTTCGTCCTTGACGCTGATACAGATACTGGGCAAGGCAAATAAATCCAGAACAATTGTCGAATGACTATCTATTCCTCCAATTAGCGAAGGATCGCAACCACTTACTTCCAGTGCAGAACGAACTAATTCAGCGATATCCAAATGTTGCATAGATCTTTTCCTTAATTAAACCCTTATATTGTTTTTATAACATTCACTGACTTGCTATCTGCTATCTCACCGAAAGATAAAACTTCCAGATCCGGAAAACGACCTTCAATCATTTTCTTAATAAATCGACGGACATCGACAGACGTAAGGAGGACAAGGTCTTTATGTGCAATCAATAAATCATCCAGCTTAAGTGTAATGAGATCCATCAAATTAGCGGAGGCTTCCGGGTCAAGGCTGAGGAAGGTACTGCCAGAGGTCTGACGGATCCCTTTGCGAATAACATCCTCAACTTCAGCAGATACCATTACTGCTCGTAATTCACCGCCATTGGCGAATTTATGGCAGATATAACGCGCCATTGCTCCACGAATATGTTCCACAAGGTTAATGACGTCTTTTTCTCTTGGTGCCCACAATGCGAGCGCTTCCATAATTAATTTCATATTACGCACGGAAACACGTTCGCTTAGCAAACGCTGCAAAACTTCAGATATACGTTGCACCGTGGCATGTCTGAGCACTTCTTTAAGTAAATCAGGAAATTTCGCCTCCAACTGATCCAGCATATATTTTGTTTCCTGAATACCGAAATATTCATTGACGTTGCGCGCCAGCATCACCGCCAGACAATGGTAAAGCTCGTCAAGCGCGTTCCGCAGCACATACCCAAGCTCCCGGAGTTTCTCCCCTTCCTCATGCGTTACCCAGAAGTACTGACTACTCCCTTGCTGATGGGTTGTTGGATTAATGCCAAAGGAAGCGACTTCATCGGAATAATTTACCACTCGCATCAAATCAAAATAGACCGTAAATTGTTCAACACGGATCTCATTAATCAACAATACGATGTTGTTATCGTCCAGGCCCTCACCATCGCGTAACAATACTTCCGGCAGGCGCACGCCATAATCAATAAAGAACTGACTACGTAGACGATCCGCAAGCTGAGCTTTTTCCAAATCTTCACGTCGGCTCTTCGGCACAAGTAATATCAACGGTACGGTCTCTGTAGAGACTTTATCGAGATCGCCAATCAGTCCTAACGACGTCCCTTCTTTTTCCTCAATACTGAGCGGCTGCTCGCCTTTGCTGGTTTTAGGCTTGACTGCGCTACGTTTTGCTTCACGGAATTTAAAATAGAAGAGTACGCTTAAAACTACCGACAAAATAACAAAAACCGGCAGCGGGAATCCCGGCAGAGTCCCCATTGAAATGGTCAGAATAGCCGTAACAACCAATACAAATGGGTTGTTCAACAGCTGCGTCATAATATTCCGCCCCATATTATCGCTATCGCCATTTACGCGAGTAACGATAAAACCGGCACTAATCGCAATTAACAGTGCAGGGATCTGGGCGACAAGACCATCACCGATGGTCAGCATAGTATAAGTAGACAGCGCGGAGGATAAATCCATACCATGGCGGGTCATCCCCACCGAAATACCGCCAATAAAGTTCACAAAGATGATAATGATGCCGGCAATGGCGTCACCTTTGATAAACTTCATCGCACCGTCAAAGGAACCGTAAAGCTGGCTTTCCCTTTCCAGTACGCTTCGCCGTTCGCGCGCGGCATCCGCATCAATAATACCGGCCTTCAAATCGGCATCGATACTCATCTGCTTACCGGGCATACCATCCAGAGAAAAACGAGCTGCGACTTCCGCAACGCGTTCTGAACCTTTGGTAATAACGATAAACTGGACCACGGTGACAATAGAGAAAACAACAAAACCCACTGCCAGGCTATCGCCAATAACGAATTGCCCGAACGTGGCAATAATTTCCCCAGCATCGGCTTCAATCAAGATAAGACGGCTGGTACTGATTGATAATGCCAGACGAAAGAGCGTGGTAATTAACAGTACCGCAGGGAACGTTGAAAAACTGAGGATTCTGTCAATGTAGAACGACCCCATAAACACCAATATCGCCAGTACGATATTCAGCGCGATCAGGAAATCAACCAGATAGGTAGGTAATGGAATGACGAACATAGAAATGATCATCACCATTAGTACCAGAATCAGTAATTCAGGTCGTAAACGAGCACTGTTAAGTAGAGAAAGCAGCACTATAGGTATCCTGTTAATATTAAATTAAGACGGCTTTTCAATAGTACGACGCTGCTCTGCCATTTCATGCTTGTAGGCAATATCAGTCATACTACGTAACGCCATTAACAATTCTTCCTGCCAATATTCTTCATAAAAGAGTGAAGAAGGTATGGCTTTACATACTTGATAAAATATCTGCAAAAAGGATGCATGTTCTTTATGACTAAGCAGTAACGCATTCAAACCTATAATATCGGCTAACAGCGAATCCACTTCATGTGGCTGTTGCAATAGCGAAAGCATCAGTAGTAACCACGACGACTCCTCTGCATTAAACGCTTTGGTAAACGAATACGACAACAATGTACTCACAAACAGTAGATCAGCGGAGCGCAACATTTTAAGTTGCGTCAGGCGTCGTAAAAGCTGGCCAAACTCCAGGCGTGAACAACTGGCGTCATTAGCGTCAATATCGGTTAATAGCGAACCCTCAATAAAATCCAGTACCACCAGTCGACGTTGGTAGCCATAACTGGCTATCCAGTCAGCGTAAATCTCCACTTCATGTGATTCACTCTGGATAAATTGCCGATAGCTGGCGCGTAATAAGCCTGGTTTTAGCGATAATGTTTTCCCAAAAAGCCGGGCTTTCAACGCACAATTAATCCCTGCCTTGAGGGTCTTCGGATCGGTTTGCTCTTCAACGTGCTTGAGTAACGACTCCAGTTTTTTCCGCACGATCTCTTCCAGGTCTTTACGACGAAGCAATTCGCGTAACACAAGGACTAAATCACTGGGATCAGGAAATAAGCTACGCGCCTGACGTAAAAAATCCTCTAACGCGCCGCCATGTACGCTAATTAGCTTTAATATTTGCTTCGCCTTCGGTAAAGCCTCATCCTCCAGCACGCGTTCAAAACTGTTAGATAAATTACTGGATTTTTTTTCATAATCGCGACGGTTACGAAATTGCGCCAGCGCCGCTGACATTTCATCCGTCGACTGGACAAATTTCTGTACTTCCGCCCCTGGAGACGATTCCTCTGCAGCCTGTTGTATTTCCGCCTGTTGCGCATCAGTATGTTGGGTCGCATCCTGATGAGATGTCTGCCTGGACAATATTCTGGAAAATGAAATACCGGAGGTTGAACCAGGAATCATTTAATTGCCTCCTGGCCTCTATCCAGATAAACACGAACCCATTTTTGTAACTTATCATCCCCACTCCAGATACCGCTTTGTTTCAGAATATTGTTTACCGATTCACTGGCGTCCGGCGTTAACGGGTCGACAATTTCTTTTGGTTCAATCATGAATACTCGAACAACATTACTTTTATTCTTACTGGAATAACGGAACAGACCACCAATAAACGGTATTTTTCCTAAGAACGGAATACTTTGGACAGTATCGGTATTCGCATCCCGTGTATAACCACCGACCAGCAAACTTTTTCCATGCGGAACTCTCGCAATAGTGCTAATTAACGTTCGTCCGACTTCGGGTAACGCATCTACAGAGGTGGTGGTATCGGTTTGCGGCGTCTTATCGTTACCATCTTCAATGTCCAGCGACATTTCTATCTGGCCATCTGCGGAAAAACGGGGTAGCACCCTAATCATTGTTCCGTATGTAACATGCTCAAGCGCAACATTACGCTCCCCAATCAGCTTGGTATAAAACGTTCTGTTGTTATCAAAAATAGCGGGAACATTTTCCTGAGTCAGTAATACCGGGCGCGAAACTACCGTCGCCTGCTTCTTCTCTTCTAACGCATTTACCGCAGCGATGAACCGACTGCCATCCAGAGTACTAATTGAAGACTGGTTTAATGACACGCCAAGTTTGTCCCCGATAGTAATACTACCGCTCCATGAAGTACCCAGACGCTCCAGATCGCTTTTATTAAGATCGACAATCCACAGGGATAATTCTACGTGACGCTTGGCGACATCCAGTGCTTTAACCAGCATTTCGATAAAATGCACCTGCTCAGCCGTTCCTTTTACTAACAAACTATTGGTATCCGGATAGGCCACGATTTTAATATCGCCCGCCGCGGCATTTTGCTTTAAAGCCTCCTGGAGACTCATGCCACCGGCATAATTTGATGTTTTACCTTTCTCTCCATTCGCTGAAAACGCTGGCATCGCCGGGACAGGTTCGCTACTGGCAATATTGCCTAAGGGTTGCTCTTCTCCCTGCAATAACCTTTCAATGGCCGTGGCAATACCGGGGATAACCATTTTCTGATCGCGCAAATTGTAGGTACGATCGCCCACGAAGGTATTGTTCAGACGCATCACCCCTATTTTCTGGCGCCCCAGTTCAATACCATCGTTTTGCTTGTCCATCATGGTGGCGGCGTTAACCACCATATCAACATAGACAGGCGGCCCTGAAACATAGAATGTTCCTTTACGGTTATCGCCACGTAGCGGGTAATTCTTGTTATATAAACCTGAGCGTTTTAGAAAGTTGTTGAATTCATTGAGCGAAACGTTCCGTAAAGAAACGACGGCATTGCGCATTTCACTGGCGTCATAAATATAGATAGCCTGCCCATCGAAATACCAGATCAGCCCTAATTGTAGGGAAAGCTTCTCCAGTAATACGTTAGGATCGTTAAACTCAAAGTTGCCCGTAATTTTTTTTCGTGCCGCCATTTTGCTAACAATGACAGGCTCCTTTAGCTGTAGCGCCATAGCATCGAAAAATGTTCGCAGGCTATCGTCTTTCGCAACAAACCCACTTCCCGTTACAGGTATTTTTTCACTTGAATAACCAGGTGCTACCAGAACAAGCGCGGCACATGCCAGCACTCTGGCCAAAAGAATATGCGTCTTCATTTGTCTGCCAATTGAATAATATTTGATAATTTCCGCGGCGAAACGCCGATCAGCTCTTTGATTTCATTAGAAAAATGTGAAGGCGATGAGTAACCATTATTGACAGCTAATTGGGTGATATTCTCGTGTCCTTCTACGCTATCCAGCAGTGATTGCGCCATACGCCAGTTTCGTAATTCACTCTTCGCTTTTCCGCCTAACGCCCTGCTGCACAAACGACGAAAATGGGTATAAGAAACACCATAGTCTTCTCCTAACATTCTCATCGTGCTGCCGCTTGTTGACTGGGCGAGTAAATAACCGACCAACCAGTAACTCTCACTTTTTCGTAAAAGCGTTAATACCTTGCTGAAAGCCGGAGAGGGCGTAATAATTTGCTGCAAAAACCAGTACTCGCAGCGTTTACGATCTTGCCAAATAGCGCGAAACTCAGGACTCAGCAAAACCCATTTATCGGGTTCAGCGTATGTCGTATCCATCAGTCCTGCGCCATCAATAAACGCCAGTAATTTGCTGAGTACTTCAATTTTTAACGGTCGAAAAATCAGATCTCCTGATACTGGTGCGACAACCGCCTGCTCGATAAAAAGCAGCGCGCCTTCCTGAACCAGGCAGCTTTCATTGTGTTGGCCTTCAGAAAATGACATATGCAGCCTTTGCGCAGAACACGTCTGCATAAACCATGCTTCCGGGCTGCGGATTCTCCGCTTCTCTCCTTCTTTGAGTACTTCCTGTGTATTTAGCATAGTTGTCAGCACCAGTTGAAAATCATTTTAGTATGTAAACAATACCGGGAGCGAGTGACAAAATCCTGATGCAATCATTATGAATCTGATGCCACCCGCTAATTAAATTGACCAGCTCGTACGACACCTTATTATTTAAAATAGAAAATCAGCTCAGAGTATATAAATTCTGGCCTATTATTTCATAGCAGTAAAAAATCAGATAATGTCACCGGCATAGAGAATTAACTGTTTATATCAAGAATTTTTTTTGCTAGCATTCCTGAAAGGCATATTCCCCTTATAACTGTTGTCAGATAACGTTCTGACAGTTGTATTAAAACATTAAGCATCATTCTTCTGTAGCAGGAGTATAATATGAACAAAATTTATAGTTGTCTTCCTATCTTTTTACTGATCGGCTGTGCCCAGATACCTCTCCCTATCTCCGGGAGTAAACCTGTACAACAGACTGGCGCTCAAAAGGAGCAACAGGCCAGTGCAAATAGTATTGATGAGTGTCTGTCTCTTCCGTATGTACCGTCAGACCTTGCGAAGAATAAAACATTATCAAATCAGAACGCTGATAATTCCGCATCAAAAAATAACACAATCAGCTCAAGCGTTTTTTGCGAAAAATATAAACAAACCAAAGAGCAGGCGTTCACCTTCTTCCAGGAACATCCACAATATATGCGTTCGAAAGAAGATGAAGAGCAACTGATGACCGAATTTAAAAAAGTTCTGCTCGAACCCGGGAATAAGAATTTAAGCATATATCAAACGTTACTTGTTGCCCATGAAAGGCTGCAAGCCTTATAATGTCATACGACCTTTGGCTGAACTCATCATGACATAATTAAGACTACATTTTGCATTGCCACCTAATATCAATATAACTATTATAGTTGTGGTCACTTTTACGGTTGGCCACTTGTCTCTTACGTTGCATTTATCAAACTGTTTTTTGATACAGCAGCGCCTCGCTGCTGCTTTTTTATTTGTGATAAAGAACTGCTTTCCCAAACCCGGGAAAATAGCCGAAACTTATACTGACAATCTATTGTCTGGTATATCGCGGTAAACTGACATCCCCCTCTTTCCCCGCATGTTCGCATTCTTGCGATACCCCATCCACTTTTTGCGGATAACGTTCTTTTTACCTGTGACAGCGTATTGGCTACTAGGCTAGTATAGCGGCAGAAACGTCTCGATGCCTGAAGCGCCCGATAAATCCCATTTTAGCTGATGATATGGTTGCCTTAATTTGTGGGGTTTATCCTTTTGCCAACGTCAAAGGTCCAGGCCGTGTCGGCAAGTCTGACCCGCCCCTCCTTTTATGCAATATATGAGACATAAAGCCAGAATGAATAAAATTTGTTTAAAATTCAAATGATTAATAAGCATACGTCTATGACTGACATTAAAAACCTGGATTTACACACGCCGATGATGCAGCAGTATCTCAAACTGAAAGCCCAGCACCCGGAGATTCTGCTGTTTTATCGTATGGGCGACTTTTACGAACTGTTTTATGACGACGCAAAGCGTGCGTCGCAGTTGCTTGATATTTCGCTGACCAAACGCGGCGCATCGGCTGGCGAACCTATCCCTATGGCGGGTATCCCGCACCACGCCGTAGAAAACTACCTCGCAAAACTGGTCAATCAGGGCGAATCCGTCGCTATTTGCGAACAGATTGGCGACCCGGCCACCAGCAAAGGTCCCGTTGAACGTAAGGTCGTGCGTATCGTTACGCCTGGCACCATCAGTGATGAAGCCCTGCTACAGGAGCGTCAGGATAACCTGCTGGCGGCTATCTGGCAGGATGGTAAAGGCTACGGTTACGCCACGCTGGATATCAGCTCCGGGCGCTTTCGTCTGAGCGAACCCGCCGACCGTGAAACGATGGCCGCAGAGCTGCAGCGCACCAATCCCGCCGAACTATTGTATGCCGAAGATTTTGCTGAAATGGCGTTAATAGAGGGACGCCGGGGTCTGCGCCGTCGCCCGTTGTGGGAGTTTGAGATTGATACCGCCCGCCAGCAGTTAAATCTGCAATTCGGTACGCGGGATCTGGTCGGTTTCGGCGTCGAAAATGCCTCGCGTGGATTATGTGCGGCAGGCTGCCTGTTACAGTACGTAAAAGATACCCAGCGCACCTCCCTGCCGCATATTCGCTCCATTACGATGGAACGCCAGCAGGACAGCATCATTATGGATGCCGCGACCCGCCGCAATCTGGAAATTACCCAGAACCTGGCCGGCGGTGTCGAAAATACCCTCGCCGCGGTGCTTGACTGTACCGTGACGCCAATGGGTAGCCGAATGCTTAAACGCTGGCTGCATATGCCGGTACGAAATACCGACATATTGCGTGAACGCCAACAGACCATCGGCGCCTTGCAGGACACCGTCAGCGAACTGCAACCGGTGCTGCGTCAGGTCGGCGATCTGGAGCGTATCCTTGCGCGTTTGGCACTGCGCACCGCGCGTCCGCGCGATCTCGCCCGAATGCGTCATGCCTTCCAGCAACTGCCGGAATTGCACGCTCAGCTTGAAACCGTTGACAGCGCGCCGGTGCAGGCATTGCGTAAAAAAATGGGCGATTTTGCCGAGCTGCGCGATCTTCTGGAACGCGCCATTATTGACGCGCCGCCAGTACTGGTCCGCGACGGCGGCGTTATTGCGCCCGGCTATCACGAAGAGCTGGACGAATGGCGCGCGCTGGCGGACGGCGCCACCGATTATCTCGATCGTCTGGAAATTCGCGAGCGTGAGCGTACCGGGCTGGATACGTTGAAAGTCGGCTATAACGCTGTGCATGGTTATTACATTCAGATTAGCCGTGGTCAAAGCCATCTGGCGCCCATCAATTACGTGCGTCGCCAGACGCTGAAAAATGCCGAACGCTACATTATTCCTGAGCTAAAAGAGTACGAAGATAAGGTTCTGACCTCGAAAGGCAAAGCGCTGGCGCTGGAAAAACAGCTATACGACGAATTGTTTGATCTGCTGTTACCGCATCTGGCGGATTTACAGCAGAGCGCCAACGCGCTGGCGGAACTGGATGTACTGGTTAACCTGGCCGAACGTGCCTGGACGCTGAATTACACCTGTCCGACGTTTACCGACAAACCTGGTATTCGTATCGCCGAAGGTCGCCACCCGGTGGTAGAGCAGGTACTGAATGAGCCGTTTATCGCTAACCCGCTCAATCTGTCGCCGCAGCGCCGGATGTTGATTATCACCGGGCCGAATATGGGCGGTAAAAGTACCTATATGCGACAAACGGCATTGATCGCCCTGCTGGCTTATATTGGCAGTTACGTGCCAGCGCAAAACGTGGAAATCGGCCCAATCGACCGTATTTTTACCCGTGTCGGCGCAGCAGACGACCTGGCCTCCGGGCGTTCGACCTTTATGGTGGAGATGACCGAAACCGCGAACATTCTGCATAATGCGACGGAAAACAGTCTGGTATTGATGGATGAAATCGGACGCGGTACCTCCACGTATGACGGGCTGTCGCTGGCCTGGGCCTGCGCGGAGAACCTCGCGAATAAGATTAAAGCGTTAACGCTGTTCGCTACCCACTACTTCGAGCTGACCCAATTACCGGAGAAAATGGAAGGCGTAGCGAACGTCCACCTGGATGCGCTGGAACACGGCGATACTATCGCGTTTATGCACAGCGTGCAGGACGGCGCGGCAAGTAAGAGCTATGGTCTGGCGGTCGCGGCGCTTGCCGGCGTCCCTAAAGAGGTAATCAAACGCGCGCGGCAAAAACTCCGCGAGCTGGAGAGCATCTCGCCCACTGCGGCGGCAACGCAGGTGGACGGCACGCAAATGTCGTTGCTTGCCGCTCCGGAAGAGACATCGCCCGCCGTTGAAGCGCTGGAGAATCTCGATCCGGACTCCCTGACGCCACGCCAGGCGCTGGAGTGGATCTATCGGCTGAAAAGTCTGGTGTAAACGTGTCAGGCCCGATAGCGCCGCGCTATCGGGTCCGCGCGCCGGAACAGGCTTTTCAGGCTGTGACTGTCGTTTCGTGTAAATGGCGCCAGACTATCCGTCCTCTTTCCCTTTTTAAAATGACCGTCGACCAGCGTACCGTCTCTGCCTGGCCCGGCAGTTGCTGCCGCTCACGATAATGAAGCGCGGCGCCTTCCGGCCACTCCGCCACAAGGTCAATGTGCTCAACCACGATAACCAGCCCCGGGCGACACGCGCGCTGCGCCTGGAAAAAAGCGCCAAGCGCCGGATAATCCAGACAAACACCGCCTGGCGTTATCAGCGTAAAATCAGCAGCGAAACGCGGTATCAACGCCTCCAGGCTGCCCATACCCTTGCTAAGCCAGTTCTCAATCGCCTCATGGGCGTGAATAATCTCTTCTTTATATGGATTCATGGTCTTTCCTTTTTCAGGCACAGAAGCGCTTTTCTATTGTTTAGACAGACAGCGTAAATAAGGGGCAGCAGGGTGATACCGGCTGCGGCAATAAAGGTCCAGCGATAAGCAACCTCAAGCGACATAACGCGCTGGAGTGCGTTTAACAGCAGCGTCAACAGCGTCGCGCCAATGAAAAAGCTGAGCTGACGATTAAGATTCCATAGCGCGCTGGCGTCAGGCATGTCCCGGCGAGCAATAGTCAGGAAAGCGCCACTCTGCGCGGTACTGCTGCACAAACTGCCGCCAGCGCCCATTAACGCGAATATCATCATCAGTACACGATGAGATGTCGCAGGCGTAACGTTAGTTAAAAGTAGTATCCCTGCGGCCTGAAGAAGACAGCCGACGATAATCAGCGGACGCGGCCCAAGCTGATTGAAGTAACGTCCGGTAAGCATAATGGCGACAAATGAAGCGATCGACCAGGGGAGCATCAGCGACCCCGCCACCGCAGGCGATAGCTGCGCGACGTTCTGTAGATAAAACATCCCGACCACGCTGATACCAATGAACATACCCGGCACACACAGATAGACGATCATGGCAAAACGCAGCAGCCTGTCCGTCAACAACGGCAGATGGAGCAATCTTGCTGACGCCATTGTCGTCGAAGCGACGTTCAGCCAACGATAAGCGAGCAATAAAGTGAGAACGGCCACCGGCAGCGTAGCAAAGAATATCCAGCGCCAGCCGCACGTTTCCACCAGCAGCCCGCCAATCGCAGGCGAACATGCCGGCGCCAGTAGCGCCACCATCATGACAACCGATGACACGCCAGCGCGTTCATGCGGTTTAAACTGTTGCCAGGTTAACGCCTGACCAACCGGGATCAATAAACCACCGCCCGCCCCCTGCACAATACGCCAGAAAACAAGGCTGTGTAAGGAATCGGCAAAACCTGCGGCAGCGGCGGCAACGCTAAACAGAATGAGCGAAAACATGATCAGCCGTCGTGCGCCGAGATAACGCGAAAGAAACGCGCTAAACGGAACGATCAGCGTTAATCCTGCAATATAACCGTTACTCACCCATGCCAGCGCCGATATGGACGTATGCAGATCCACGGACATCGCGGGAAAAGCCACGCTGGCGATAAACAGATTAATCAGATCAAGAAAGAAGCCAAGCAGGTAAACCACCGCCACTTTACTGCGATACGTCATTATGCATCCTCCGCCAGAGGCACTAATGTAGCCGTCCGGAGAAAACCAGATAAGTCCGCGCTTCAACGATATACTGTCAAAATAATTTTGACAGTAAAGGAACTCGCCATGCTCAATTTGCAGCGTATGTCGCTGTTTGTCGCCGTGGTAGATAGCGGCAGCTTCACGGCCGCCGCCGCCGCATCGGGCCAAACAAAAGCGGTAGTGAGCTTTAATATTCGGCAGCTTGAAAAAGAGCTCGGCGTAACGTTACTGCTACGTTCCACCCGACAACTGACGCTCACAGACGCCGGCGTCCTCTTTTACCAAAAAGGCGTGAATTTACTCAACGCAGCGAAAAATTTGCAGGATGAAGTGCGCGCCAGCCATAGTGGGCTGGGCGGCGAGTTACGTATTACCACCACACCCGAGTTTGGCGAACAGGTGGTCATTCCGGTATTGGCGCAGTTTAGTCAACGCCATCCCGATCTCCGTATTCGGCATATGTCCTCATCACATCATGCCGATTTAATTGCTGAGCGCTTTGATGTGGCGATTCGGCTTGGCTCGCTGGCGGACTCCCGCTATCGCGCCGCGCTGATATCCCGCTTTACCATTCTACCGGTCGCCGCGCCGCAGTGGCTCGCCCACTACCCTGTTTCGTCGCTGGAATCATTGGCCCAGGCAGAATGGATTATTCATGAGCGATTACCTACGCCGCTACGATGGACAATAACGAATAATCATGGCCAACACTCGCGCCTGGAGATAAGTAAAGCCGGCAGAATTTCTGTCAACAGCGCCCGCTCGCTGATGGCCTTCGCTCTCGCGGGAAGCGGCGTCGCATTATTGCCGCGATGGTTAGTCAAAACCGCACTGGAGGATGGAACGTTAATTCACGTGTTACCCGACTATCATTTTCCCCGCCAGGGCATTTATGCCGTTTATCCGGACGCCCGCCATGTATCGACAAAAGTACGCGCATTTATTGATTTTTTACGTTCGCAATGGGATTGCGGGGAGCACGCCCCATCATCGTAGCCAGTCCGGGAGCATTGCGCTCCCGGACGGATAATATCGTCTTAATCCTTAACCACCAGCTTGTCTTTGATCCCCTGCGCCTGCCAGCGCACCCACAGCATAATTGCCGCCAGAACGACAATCGGCAATAACGGATCGAGCCAACTGCCGCCGGAACCGAACAGCAGGTTAATCAGCGCCACGCCGGTGCCGCCAATCGCCCAGGCAATGGTCGTCGGTACAGACCAAACCACCATCTGCTGTTTGACATCAGAGACGCCCATCATGCGGTTAACCACCCAGAACAGGCTGTCGTTAAAGTAGCCGAAGAACAGCGACCCCATCGTTGCGGCCTGAGCGGCAAGCAACATATTGATGCCGGGGATCTGCGCCAGGATCGGCGCGGAAATCGAGGCGGCAGTGATCATCGCCACCGTCCCCGATCCCTGAATCAGGCGTACCAGCGTCGCCACGATAAATGGGATCAGGATCGGCGAGATCGGCAGGTTGGCAACCTGCTCCGCCAGCTGTTGACCCGCGCCGCTGTCGCGCAGGATCGCGCCTAACGCGCCGCCAGCACCCGTGACCAGTAAGATAATCCCGGCGCTTTGCAAACCCTCTTCCAGACGCTCTGCGGTGGTATGTTTATCCATGCGCGGCACCAGCGTATACACCGCCAGCAGAACGCTGATTGCCAACGCGATCACTGGACTTCCCACAAAGTTGATTGCCTGTACCACCGGATGCGTCGCCAGACCGGACCATCCTTCTATGGTGGCGAGGGTGGAACAGATAGCCTTCAGGAAGATCAGAACGATCGGTACCACAATAGGCAGCAGTGAGAGCGTCAGGCTCGGCAGATCCTTTTGCTCTTTCTCTTTGTTGTACTGCTCCAGCGCGGCATTTACTTCATCGGCGTTCAGCGTGCGCGGCACGAAATCAGGGTAGCGTTTATCCAGCCACTGCGCATAGAACACAATGCCGATCACACAGGGCACCGCCAGCGCCATCCCGGTCAATAACATTGCGCCGATGTCGACGTTAAAAATCCCGGCTACCCCCAGCGGGCCGGGCGTCGGGGGCACCGTATGGTGAGTGACCACCAGCCCGCCCGCCAGCGCGACGCCCAGCGTCAGCAGCGAACGTTTACCGCTTTTCGCCAGCGCTTTCGCTACCGGATAAAGAATCACAAAAGCGGAATCGACGAAAATCGGGATACTGACAATATAACCCGTGATCGCCAGCGCCCACTCTTCACGACGTTTCCCCAGCCATTTGATAAAGCTCCAGGCGATACGCTCCGCCGCGCCGGAGACCTCCAGCAAGCGTCCCATCATTACGCCGAGACCAATCACCAGGCCAATGCTGCCCAGCGTCGTGCCGAATCCACTGGTGATGACAGAGAGCGTTTTATCAATGCCCATTCCCCCCAACAAACCGGCAATACAGGCCGCCGCCAGCATCGCGATCAGCGCATGAACGCGGGTGCGTAACACCAGCCATACCAGAACGAAAACGGCAACGATCAGGCCGATAATCGGTGTCGGTAAACTTGTCATGACCTCGTCTCCATATCATCTTGTCGAAAGCGTTCGATAATGTCATCGAAACGCTTGTCGGCGACAAAACCTAACGCCAGCGCACGCTGGTTATCGATACGTCCCGGCCAGGAGGCGACGATTTTCTCGACGCCTTCGTCGCGCTGATGCGTAACCCGATCGCGCGCCGCCTGACCGCCCGTCTGACGCAACGTTTCCAGCATCTCGCCCACGGTTACGCTGATCCCGGGCAAGTTGATACTGCTCGCCTCACCAGGCGAGGGTAACGTTGCGGCCAGCGACAGGTTATGGATCACCGCCGCCGGGCTGGAAATCCACAAACGCAAACTTTCCGATACCGGGCAGATGGTCGTCTCGCCCTGCAACGGTTCACGAATAATCGCGCTGACAAAAGAAGAAGCGGCGCGGTTTGGTTTACCCGGGCGAACACAGATCGTCGGCAAACGCAGCGCCAGCCCATCCACATAGCCTTTGCGGGTATAATCGTTGACCAACAGTTCACAGGCGGCCTTCTGCGCGCCATAAGACGAGCGCGGCGTGAGCGCGGTGGTATCGGTGACGCATTCCGGCAGCGTACCGCCATAAACGGCAAGCGAGCTGGAGAAGACAAAACGAATTTTCTGCGGTTGCCGACGACACGCCTCAAGTAACTGGCGGGTAAGATCCAGATTAACTTTCCATCCCAGATCGAAATCGTCTTCCGCATGACTGCTGACAATCGCAGCGAGATGATAAACAACAGAGGTATTAGCGGTAATCACATTCTCCAGCACGCCCGGCTGGGTTAAGTCAGCTTCCAGGCAGCGTAAACGAGGGGAGTCTGATAACCGTGCAGGCATTTTTAAATCAACAAGAAGCAGTTCGTTAAACGCCAGCGATGAATTTAATAAGGCGCTTGCGAGTTTCTGGCCTAAAAAGCCGCCCCCGCCGGTAATGATAATCTGCATCCGGATGTCCTCTTTATTGTTGTGTAGGGTAGTTCAGGATTAGCGCCAGGCGTTAAACCAGCCAAGCCCGTCCTGAGTGGTATTCCGTGGTTGGTATTCGCAGCCTATCCAGCCGCGATAACCCACGTCATCGAACAACCGGAACAGCCACGGGTAGTTGATCTCGCCATCATCCGGTTCATGTCTGTCCGGTAGCGAGGCGATTTGCACATGGGCATAGCGGCCCGCGTACTCGCGAATCAGGTGACTCAAATTGCCATCCACTTTTTGCGCGTGGAAAGTGTCGAGCTGGATGAACACATTCGGGCGGTCAACCTCTTCTGCGATGCCCAGCGCCTGATATTGGCTGGAAAAGAGGTAGCCGGGTTTAACGCCGGGACTCAGCGCTTCGATCAAAATACGTTTATCGTGGGCGGCAAACCGGTCGGCGGCATAACGCAAATTATCGATAAACGTGGCGCGATAACGTGCGCCATCAGCGCCATCCGGCACTACGCCCGCCATGATATGAACCTGCTCGCATTCCAGCGCAAGAGCGTATTCCAGCGCCAGATCGATATCGGCTCGCGCGTCGTGTTCGCGCCCCGGCAGCGCGGCACGCCCCCACTCGCCCGCTGCGATATCGCCCGCCGAAGTATTAAACAGCGCCAGCGTCAGATCATGACGCAATAGCTGGGCTTTAATCTCGCTGGCGGCAAAGTCGTAGGGGAACAGAAACTCAACGGCCTGAAAACCGGCTGCGGCAGCGGCGGCAAAACGCTCGATAAACGGCGCTTCGGTAAACATCATCGACAAATTGGCGGCAAAACGCGGCATCGGGTTATCTCCTTAACTGCGCAATTTCTTCGGTGGTTAAATAACGAATCGGGCGTTCGCCAAGGATAAAAATCAGCTTTGCCGTCTCTTCCAGCTCCTCGGTATTATTAGCGGCTTCCTGCAAATTCTCCCCGCACACTACCGGCCCATGATTGGCCAGTAAAAAGGCCTGATGCTGGCCCGCCAGCGCGGCCAGATCGCGGGCAATTCGGTCATCCCCCGGGCGATAGTAAGGAACCAGCGGAATGTCCCCCATCCGCATCACCACATACGGGGTAAACGGGCGAATCACATTTTGCGGGTCCAGTCCTTCGAGACAGGAAAGCGCCGTTGACCAGGTGCTGTGCAGATGTACCACGGCCTTGCAGCAAGGGTTATTGCGATACAACGCCAGATGAAAACGCACCTCTTTAGACGGTTTATCGCCGCTGAGCCATTCGCCCTGCGGGTCCACTTTGGATAGCCGCTGCGGGTCGAGATTACCCAGACACGAACCGGTGGGCGTTGCCAGAATATTGCCGTCCGGCAGTAACAGCGAGAGGTTGCCTGCCGAGCCGGTAGCATAGCCACGCTGGAAAAACGAGGCAGCTATCCTGACCATCTCGTCTCGCAAAGCGTGCTCTTCTTTTGCCAGAGTCGTCATACCTGAAACTCCCTTTGAGCGCGTATGAAAAAGGATTCATCGCCAAAATTACCTGACTTCAGCGCCAGCGAGACTGGCGCATGGAGCGCGTTGACCCACGGCACGCCGGGTGAAATGCACGGTCCGATGTGAAAACCGGTAATACCGAGGCTTTGCGTCACCACGCCCGACGTTTCGCCGCCCGCCACGATAAACCGGGTGATACCGCCTTCGGCTAAGCGAGCGGCCAGCAGTGAAAAGAGCGTCTCTACCGCATGGCTGGCTTCGGCAGCGCCGTATTGCTGCTGGATGGCAGCCAGCGCCTGCGTGGAGGCGGTGGCGCTAATCATTGGCGCCAGTTCGCTATCCTGACTGAGCACCCACTGCGCCAGCGCTTCGGCGTAGGCCTCGCGCGTCTCGGATGACAGGCAGCACGCCACGTCAACGTCGCGTGTGGGAGCATGTTGTCGATAACAGGCCACCTGCTGGTTCGTCATCTGCGAACAGGAACCGGAAAGCACCACCGCGCGGCCGCTCAGCGGATAGCCTGCGGAGCGGGCCTGAGAAGCGCCACTCTTCGCCCACTGACGCGCCAGCCCCATTGCCAGCCCGGAACCGCCAGTTACCAGAGGGGCATCACGCAAAACCTCGCCCTGCATTTCCAGATGTCGCTCATTGAGCGCGTCAAGTACCGCGTAGCGGTATCCTTCCTGCTGTAAACGCGACAGCGCCGCACGGGTCGCTGCAACGCCTTCATCAAGCGTCTGGGCCGGAATAACGCCGCAGCGCCCTTGCGCCTGTGCTTCCATCAGACGCGGCAGGTAACTGTCGGTCATCGGATTGATAGGGTGGTGGCGCATACCGGACTCCGCCAGCAATTGGTTCATGACAAACAGATAACCCTGATAGACCGTGCGTCCGTTAACCGGCAGCGCGGGAGAAATCACGGTAAATGAGGTATCCAGCGCCACCATCAACGCGTCGGTGACCGGGCCGATATTGCCTTCAGCGGTACTATCGAAAGTCGAGCAATATTTGAAATAGACCTGCTGGCAGCCCTGTTTTTTCAGCCATGCCAGCGCCGCCAGCGATTGTTTTATCGCCTCTTGCGCCGGGCATGAGCGGATTTTCAGGCTGATAACCAGCGCGTCACACCCTTCCGGTTGCGTCCCGGTTGGGACATCATTGATCTGCACTGTCGGCATCCCGTTTTCGACCAGAAAACTGGCGATGTCGGTCGCGCCGGTGAAATCATCGGCAATGACGCCAATTTTTAACATGACGGCTCCTCAGGCGTGACGCCAGGCAGAGTAATCCCCGAGAAAATTTTGATCACTGCGCTGTCATCCTGTTTGCCATAACCGGCATTACTGGCGCTGGTGAACATATTTAATGCCGTAGAAGCGAGAGGTAAGGGGAAGCGTAGCGCTTTCGCCGTGTCGGCAACCAACCCCAAATCTTTGACAAAAATGTCGACTGCCGAACGTGGGGTATAGTCGCCGTCAACGACATGCTGCATACGGTTTTCGAACATCCAGGAGTTTCCGGCGGCATGGGTCACGACGTCATACATCACGTCCAGAGGAATACCGGCCCGCGCGGCCAGCGCCATCGCTTCGGCCGCCGCCGCAATATGCACTCCAGCCAGCAGTTGATGAATGATTTTGACGGTTGAGCCTGCGCCCGGCGTATCGCTGATGCGATAAACGTTGCTGGCAACGGCGTCCAGCACAGGCTTCAGGCGGGTAAACGCCGCCTCGCTCCCGGAGGCCATCACCGTCATTTCGCCCTGCGCCGCTTTTACCGCGCCGCCGGAAACCGGCGCATCCAGCATGTTAAGATTCAATGCCGTCAACGCCGCGGCGATCTCTTGCGCGTCGGCGCTTGAAATCGTGGACGAAACCATTACCGCGCTGCCGGGTTTCATCAGATGGGCAACGCCATCCTCACCGAATAGAACCTGTCTGACCTGGGCGGCATTGACGACCAGAATAACTAACGCATCCACGACTCCGGCGAACTCCCTGGCGCTGGCGGCAGTCCCACAAGCCCCTTCAGCGAGCAGATTCGCGCACGCTTGCGGGTTAAGATCGGCCCCCCATGTGGAAAGCCCGGCACGCAGGCATGAACGAGCAGCGCCCATTCCCATTGAGCCAAGCCCCACAATGCCGACATGAAAATCAGTTCCTGTTGTCATTATCACTCCATGTTAATTTACGTGATATTATGTTTTGTTATGTGAATATAGGCGTTTTTGTAAACAATTGCGGTGAGTTGATTCACAAAAAATAACAAAATATGTTATTTTTTGTGAAGACAATCCCCATAGAACTTCACACGCTGTGGCGAGAAATCGCGTAAAATCGCGACAGGACTAAAGAAAGGAGCAGACGTTGATACCTACTGAGCGTCGACAAATAATTCTTGATATGGTGGCGGAGAAAGGCATCGTCAGTATCGCTGAACTGACCGAGCGCATGCATGTATCCCATATGACCATCCGCCGTGATTTACAAAAACTGGAGCAGCAAGGCGCGGTAATCCAGGTCTCTGGCGGAGTGCAGTCATCGACTCGCGTGGCGCACGAACCCTCGCATCAGATCAAAAGCGAACTGGCGACGCCGCAGAAAGCGGCGATTGGCAAACTGGCCGCCAGCCTGGTACAGCCAGAAAGCTGTATCTACCTTGACGCCGGTACTACCACGCTGGCGATTGCCAGACAGCTTGTTACGATGAATAAACTTACGGTGGTGACTAATGATTTCGTTATCGCCGATTACCTGATGGACAATAGCGGTTGCACAATTATTCACACTGGCGGGGCAGTATGTCGGGAAAACCGGTCGTGCGTCGGCGAAGCCGCGGCGACGCTTTTGCGTGGGTTGATGATTGACCAGGCCTTTATTTCCGCCTCTTCCTGGAGCGTGCGCGGTATTTCAACGCCAGCGGAAGATAAAGTTGCGGTGAAACGGGCCGTCGCCAGCGCCAGCCGACAAAAAATTCTGGTGTGCGACGCGACCAAATACGGCCAGGTCGCCACATGGCTGGCGTTACCGTTGGCGGAATTCAACCAAATCGTCACCGATGACGGCCTGCCGGAAAGCGCTATTCGGGCGCTGGCCAAAGTGGATATCTCACTGCTGATGGCAAAAAAATAGCGAAGCGGTGCAAGCCGCTTACGTCATCATTTTGCGTACCAGTTGCGTAAACTGTTCGCGTTCTTCATCGCTCAGTCGTCCCAAAAACTCATCGTCCACGCGATCCCCCTGTGGTATCGCGGCGGCGAGCAACGTTTGGCCCTGAACGGTGAGATAGACAAAACGCCGACGCTTATCCAGCGGATCGTTTTCTCGCTTTACCAGCCCACGATTTTCCATCCGGCTTAACATCTCCGCCAGCGTCGCTTTAGTGCTGACCGCCGCTTCGGTCAGATCGACCTGTTCAATACCCGGATGCTCAGCAATAACGCGCATCACCGCATATTGAGGTTTGGTCAGTTCCGGTAATTCATGTTGCCAGCGTGCGGTATGTTGCTGAAAAAGTTGGCGTAACAGATGAAACGCGGTGTTTCGTAACTCCATGAGCACTCCGGATAAATTAACTTTTTCTATCATAACGACTTATGCCGGGTTTTTTAATGACGAATGCTTTAGCTAAACGTGCGCAGGCGTCGGGAGGCTCTTGCCGGGAGGGCCGTGTGGGCGTATTTTGATCAAAACGTTCGTATACGAACAATAATTGAGGTAAGAAATGAGATTGATTGTGGGGATGACCGGCGCGACCGGCGCGCCGCTTGGCGTCGCGCTACTCCAGGCATTGCGGGCGCTACCTGATGTTGAAACGCATCTGGTGATGTCAAAGTGGGCGAAAACCACTATCGAACTGGAGACGCCCTACACGCCCGCTGAGGTAACCGCCCTGGCAGATTATTGTCATAGCCCGGCCGATCAGGCGGCGCCCCTTTCCTCCGGCTCATTTCGTACCGACGGCATGATTATTATCCCCTGCAGTATGAAAACACTGGCTGGGGTTCGCGCCGGCTATGCCGAAGGGCTGGTGGGACGCGCTGCCGATGTCGTGTTGAAAGAGGGTCGCAAGCTGGTGTTGGTGCCGCGGGAAATGCCGCTCAGCACGATTCATCTGGAAAACATGCTTGCGCTTTCTCGTATGGGGGTGGCGATAGTGCCGCCCATGCCCGCATTCTACAACCTGCCGCAAACCGTTGACGATATTATCCAGCACATCGTGGCGCGCGTTCTCGACCAGTTTGGTCTGGAGCATATGCGCGCGCGCCGCTGGCAAGGACTGCGACAGGCAGCAAATTTTTCACAGGAGAATGGATAATGGCATTTGATGATTTGCGCAGTTTTTTACATGCGCTGGATCAGCAGGGACAACTGCTGAAAATCAGCGAGGAAGTGAATGCGGAGCCGGATTTAGCCGCCGCAGCCAACGCAACGGGACGAATCGGTGATGGCGCGCCCGCGCTGTGGTTTGACAATATTCGTGGTTTTACCGACGCCCGCGTGGCAATGAATACTATCGGTTCCTGGCAGAACCATGCCATCTCGCTGGGCTTGCCGCCTAACACGCCGGTTAAAAAACAGATCGATGAATTTATCCGCCGCTGGGACAATTTTCCGGTGGCGCCGGAACGCCGGGCGAATCCGGGATGGGCGGAAAATACCGTCGACGGCGACGCAATCAACCTGTTTGATATCCTGCCACTGTTTCGTCTGAACGACGGCGACGGTGGATTCTATCTGGATAAAGCCTGTGTGGTATCACGCGATCCGCTCGATCCCGAGAATTTCGGCAAGCAGAACGTCGGTATCTACCGTATGGAAGTTAAAGGCAAGCGTAAGCTGGGTCTGCAACCGGTACCGATGCATGATATCGCATTGCACCTGCACAAAGCGGAAGAGCGTGGCGAAGATCTGCCGATTGCGATCACGCTGGGTAACGATCCGATCATTACCCTGATGGGCGCAACGCCGCTGAAATACGATCAGTCAGAGTATGAAATGGCGGGCGCGTTACGTGAAAGCCCCTATCCTATCGCTACCGCGCCGCTGACCGGTTTTGATGTACCGTGGGGATCTGAAGTCATTCTCGAAGGGGTCATCGAAAGCCGTAAACGCGAAATTGAAGGACCGTTCGGCGAATTTACCGGCCACTATTCCGGCGGTCGCAACATGACCGTGGTGCGTATCGATAAGGTCTCTTACCGCAGCAAACCCATTTTTGAATCGCTCTATTTAGGTATGCCGTGGACGGAAATCGACTACCTGATGGGACCGGCGACCTGCGTGCCGCTGTATCAACAGTTAAAGGCCGAATTTCCGGAAGTGCAGGCGGTAAACGCCATGTACACCCACGGCCTGCTGGCCATCATCTCGACCAAAAAACGCTATGGCGGCTTCGCCCGCGCGGTGGGTCTGCGGGCGATGACGACGCCACACGGTTTAGGATATGTGAAGATGGTGATTATGGTCGATGAAGATGTCGATCCGTTTAATCTGCCGCAGGTGATGTGGGCATTGTCGTCGAAAGTGAACCCGGCAGGCGATCTGGTACAGCTACCAAATATGTCCGTCCTGGAACTGGACCCGGGTTCAAGCCCGGCGGGGATTACCGACAAGCTGATCATTGACGCCACCACGCCGGTTGCGCCAGATAACCGTGGTCACTATAGCCAGCCGGTTGTTGATTTACCGGAAACTAACGCCTGGGCTGAAAAGCTGACCGCCATGCTGGCCAACCGTAAATAAGGAGTAACCGATGATTTGTCCACGCTGTGCCGATGCACATATTGAACTCATGGCGACTTCGCCGGTAAAAGGAGTCTGGACGGTATATCAGTGTCAGCATTGCCTGTATACCTGGCGCGATACCGAACCGTTACGCCGTACCAGCCGCGAACACTATCCACAAGCGTTTCGCATGACGCAAAAAGATATTGATAACGCGCCAATGGTGCCGAGTATCCCGCCGCTGCTGGCAGAAGATAAACGGTAAAGAAAAAGGCCAGTCTGTCGACTGGCCTTTTTTTGACGAAAGGTACTTACTCGCGGAACAGCGCTTCGATATTCAGCCCCTGCGTCTGCAGAATTTCGCGCAGACGACGCAGGCCTTCAACCTGAATCTGACGAACACGTTCACGCGTAAGACCGATTTCACGGCCTACATCTTCCAGTGTCGCAGCTTCATATCCCAGCAGACCGAAACGGCGCGCCAGCACTTCACGCTGTTTGGCGTTCAGTTCGAACAGCCATTTGACGATGCTCTGTTTCATATCGTCATCTTGCGTGGTGTCTTCCGGACCGTTCTCTTTTTCATCGGCCAGAATGTCCAGCAACGCTTTTTCGGAATCACCGCCCAGCGGGGTGTCTACCGAAGTAATGCGCTCATTGAGACGAAGCATACGGCTGACGTCATCAACCGGTTTATCCAGTTGCTCTGCAATTTCTTCCGCACTCGGTTCGTGGTCCAGTTTATGCGACAACTCACGCGCGGTACGCAGGTATACGTTCAGCTCTTTAACAATGTGAATCGGCAAGCGAATCGTACGGGTTTGGTTCATAATCGCCCGTTCGATTGTCTGGCGAATCCACCAGGTTGCGTATGTTGAGAAGCGGAACCCGCGTTCCGGGTCAAACTTCTCGACTGCACGGATAAGCCCCAGATTGCCCTCTTCAATCAGGTCCAGCAACGCCAGTCCACGATTGCCATAACGACGGGCAATTTTTACCACCAGACGCAGGTTACTCTCAATCATGCGACGGCGAGAAGCGACATCTCCACGCAGTGCGCGACGCGCAAAATAGACTTCTTCTTCGGCTGTTAACAGTGGTGAATACCCAATCTCACCAAGGTAAAGCTGAGTCGCGTCCAACACACGTTGTGTGGCCCCTTGCGATAACAGCTCTTCTTCAGCCAGGTCGTTATCACTGGGTTCCTCTTCACTCAAGGCTTTTTCGTCAAAAGCCTCTACTCCGTTCTCATCAAATTCCGCGTCTTCATTTAAATCATGAACTTTCAGCGTATTCTGACTCATAAGGTGGCTCCTACCCGTGATCCCTTGACGGAACTAGCAAGTCAAAGCCTGGTTCCGCCGCTTTATCGCTGCGGTAAATAACGCAGCGGGTTTACGGATTTCCCCTTGTAACGAATTTCAAAATGCAAGCGTGTAGAGCTGGTGCCGGTGCTACCCATAGTAGCGATTTTTTGCCCCGCCTTAACTTCCTGTTGTTCCCGGACCAGCATCGTATCATTATGGGCGTAGGCGCTCAGGTAATCATCGTTATGTTTGATGATAATAAGATTACCGTAACCACGCAGTGCGTTACCGGCATATACGACGCGCCCATCTGCGGTTGCGACGATAGCCTGTCCCTTACTGCCTGCAATGTCGATCCCTTTATTGCCCCCTTCGGAAGCGCCAAAGTTTTCGATCACTTTGCCATCCGTCGGCCAGCGCCATGCGGAAATTGGCGCGCTGGTTGACGTACTGCTTGCATTTGGTTCGGTCGTGCTTACCGTTGGTGCCGTTACAGGCGCTGTGACAACCGTCCCAGCAGGCTTGTTGTTTGGCAACATTTTGTTAGCACTTTGTTCACCTGAGCCCTCAGAATACGTAATTGTTGGTTGAGACGCAACTGCAACGGTGGAATTTTGTGCAGGCCTGGTCACAACTCCTTGCTGTGCTGCATCCGCCTGAGTGATCGCATTTCCGCCAGTAATTGGCGTACCGGATGCGTTGCCAACTTGCAAAGTTTGCCCCACATTCAGGCTATACGGGGCAGGAATACTGTTTCGCTGGGCCAGATCGCGGAAATCGTTCCCGGTAATCCAGGCGATGTAAAAAAGCGTATCACCCTTTTTCACGGTGTAAGTACTGCCACCGGCGTAGCTACCTTTCGGAATATTCCCATACTGGCGATTGTATACAATTCGCCCATTTTCCATCTGTACGGGCTGTTCCGCGACAGGTTGAGTTTGCAAGGGCTGCGTAACAGGACGCTGAACGGGTTGAATTTGCGGCGCTTGTTGCGTCGTCGCGCCCATTTTTGGCGGCGGTGTGATCAACATCCCGGAATTGGTATTTGATGACGAACCACCGTCCACAGATGTGACCGGCGCCGGAGGGTTTGACGAACTGGTACAACCGGCCAGCCATAGTGAAACCAGTGACAGTGCCGCAATGCGACTAACGGTGAATTTTGGGCTTCCCGCGCTCATTTATCCCCCAGGAAAAATTTGGTTAACAACCAGTGACGTAAGAACCGTGCAACGCATTAAGTGAACACGGGAAAATGTGTTCACGATACGCTTAACCCACCGGGAATAACCAGGAAAACTCCAGGTATTCGTGCCGGCTTCATCAGGCGTAATAGTGGGTGTTTGCAGGGCAAACTAGGCCAGCTCTCCCTTGACTAACGGGACGAAGCGAACGGCCTCCACGGTATCAATAATAAATTCGCCGCCCCGGCGACGCACGCGTTTCAAAAACTGCTGCTCATCGCCCACGGGCAGAACAAGAATGCCGCCTTCATCCAACTGTGCCATGAGCGCGGTAGGAATTTCCGGCGGCGCGGCCGTCACAATGATAGCGTCAAACGGCGCACGCGCCTGCCAGCCTTGCCAGCCATCGCCATGACGGGTAGAAACATTATGTAAATCGAGCTGCTTCAGGCGGCGGCGCGCCTGCCATTGCAGCCCCTTAATCCGCTCAACGGAGCAAACGTGATGTACCAGATGCGCCAGAATCGCCGTTTGATAGCCGGAACCGGTGCCAATTTCCAGCACCCTGGATTGCGGCGTCAGTTCGAGCAGTTCCGTCATTCGCGCCACCATATAGGGCTGCGAAATCGTCTGACCCTGGCCTATCGGCAAGGCGATATTTTCCCAGGCCTTATGTTCAAACGCTTCATCAATAAATTTCTCGCGCGGCACTGCGGCAAGTGCATTAAGCACCTGCTCATCTCTGATGCCCTGCGCGCGCAATTGTTCAAGAAGAGCCTGTACACGTCCACTTACCATTGCGTGCCAACTCCCACGCTGTCTAACCAGTCTGAAACCACATCATGCGCGCTGTGCGCGGTTAAATCTACATGCAACGGCGTGACGGAGACGTAGCCTTCATCCACCGCCGCGAAATCGGTATCCGGCCCGGCGTCGCATTTATCGCCCGGCGGCCCAATCCAGTACAGCGTATTGCCGCGCGGATCTTCCTGCGGGATTACTTTATCCGCCGGATGGCGGCTACCGCAGCGAGTCACGCGGATACCTTTAATCTGCGCTAACGGCAGATCCGGGACATTCACGTTGAGAATACGCCCGGTACGCAACGGCTCCCGGCTTAACCCTCGCAAAAGCGCGCAAGTCACGGCCGCCGCCGTATCGTAATGCTGATAGCCGTTAAGGGAGACCGCTAATGCCGGAAAGCCGAGATGACGACCTTCCATCGCCGCGGCGACAGTACCGGAATAGATCACATCATCGCCCAGATTCGGACCCGCGTTAATACCAGAAACGACAATATCCGGACGCGGACGCATTAAGGCATTAACGCCCAGATAGACGCAATCGGTCGGCGTTCCCATCTGTACGGCGATATCGCCATTATCAAAGGTAAAAGTACGAAGCGAAGATTCCAGCGTCAGGGAATTAGACGCGCCGCTGCGGTTACGATCCGGGGCTACGACCTGTACATCAGCAAACTCACGCAGCGCTTTCGCCAGCGTTTGTATACCGGGCGCGTGAACCCCGTCATCGTTACTCAGCAATATGCGCATAATCACCCATTGTGTTGATCAATTCCCTTACTACGCTGGTGGCAAAACTGCCTGCGGGCAGCCAGAAACGTAACTCGACGGTAACGTCATCCCACCAGTTCCAGCTTAATTGTTGCGGGTAAAGCAGCATCGCTCTGCGCGACGCCTCTACTTTTTCGCGCAGCAGCAGCGATTGCAACACCATTTCCTGGGCAATGGCGTCTTGCTCAAACGCCAGCGCCTCCCGCTGTGTTCCCCACTCTCCGCTGCCCGGCAACGACGCTGTAATCATCAGCTCTTTTTCGTCTACCCGGCGCTGCAATTCAGGCAGTTCTTCAGATGTCGCGACGAACCAGCTTCCACGACCCGTTAATTGTAGCGCATCGCCATCAACAACTTGATTAAAGTCTGGTTTCTTCAGCCGCTGGTGAACAATTTGATTAAACAACGCGCTACGCGCCGCCGACAACCAAAAACTGCGTTTATTGCGATCGCGCACCGGCGCATCACTTTGCGCCCAGCGCAGCGCGCCCTGCAAGTTGCTGCCGCCAATACCAAATCGCTGCGCGCCAAAATAGTTCGGCACGCCGCTATCGCGAATCGCCTGCAATCGTGTTTCGACATCGCGTCGATCGCTTATTTCACGCAACACCAGCGTAAATGCATTGCCTTTCAGCGCGCCTAAACGCAGCTTACGCTTGTGACGCGCGTATTCCAGCACCTTACAACCTTCCAGTTGAAACGCGCTAAAATCGGGCATCTCTTTACCCGGTACGCGCGCGCACAGCCACTGCTCGGTAACGGCGTGTTTATCTTTTTGCCCGGCAAAGCTAACTTCGCGAACGTGAATTTTCAGGAATTTCGCCAGCGCGTCAGCGACAAAACGGGTATTGCAGCCGTTTTTCAAAATACGCAGCAGAATATGCTCGCCTTCGCCATCCGGCGTAAAGCCTAAATCTTCAATCACCACAAAATCTTCCGGATTCGCTTTCAGCAATCCGCTACTTTGTGGTTTTCCGTGCAACCAGATGAGATTGTCAAACTCTGTCATTTCGCTGTCTTCATCAGCAGCGCGACCGCTTCGCAGGCAATCCCTTCGCCGCGCCCGGTAAATCCGAGTTTTTCTGTCGTCGTCGCCTTCACGTTAACATCATCCATATGGCAGCCGAGATCTTCGGCGATAAATACGCGCATTTGCGGAATATGCGGCAGCATTTTCGGCGCCTGCGCAATAATGGTGACATCCACGTTACCGAGAGTGTATCCCTTCGCCTGAATACGGCGCCAGGCTTCACGCAGCAGTTCGCGGCTATCCGCCCCCTTAAATGCCGGATCGGTATCCGGGAAGAGCTTGCCGATATCGCCGAGCGCCGCAGCACCCAGCAGCGCATCGGTCAGCGCATGTAACGCCACATCGCCATCAGAATGCGCCAATAGCCCTTTTTCATACGGGATACGTACGCCGCAAATGGTAATCGGGCCTTCTCCGCCAAACGCGTGTACGTCAAAACCGTGTCCAATTCGCATTATATTGTCTCCTGGTGGATAGTTCGGGTCAGATAAAATTCCGCCAGTGCCAGATCTTCCGGGCGGGTAACCTTGATGTTATCCGCGCGACCTTCAACCAGCGCCGGATGAAAACCGCAGTACTCCAGCGCTGACGCCTCGTCGGTGATGGTCGCACCTTCATTCAGCGCACGCGTCAGACAATCGTGCAAGAGTTCGCGGGGGAAAAACTGCGGCGTGAGCGCGTGCCATAAATCGGCGCGCTCTACGGTATGGGCAATAGCGGTTTTCCCCGGTTCGCCGCGTTTCATGGTATCGCGTACCGGACTGGCGAGGATACCGCCGACCCGGCTGTTTTCGCTGATGGCCAGCAACCGCGCCAGGTCATCCTGATGCAAACAGGGTCTTGCCGCGTCATGCACCAGCACCCACTGCGCCTCTGCAACGGCCTGCAACCCGGCCAGAACAGAATCAGCGCGTTCGTTGCCGCCATCCACGACTGTGATTTGCGGATGATTCGCCAGCGGAAGTTGGGCAAAGCGATAATCACCAGGGCTGATAGCAATAACGACGCGGGTCACCCGAGGATGCGCCAGCAGCGCATGAACTGAGTGCTCCAGAATGGTTTTATTACCGATTGAGAGATACTGCTTAGGACATTCTGTTTGCATTCGGCGGCCAAATCCGGCAGCCGGCACCACGGCGCAAACGTCCAATAAAGTGGCTGCCATGTTAAATCCCTGGATGGTTTATCGATTAGTCTGCCCCGCCGTTGCCGCGCGTTTTGAGGCGTCAGGCACCAGACGATAGAAGGTTTCGCCCGGTTTGGTCATGCTAAGTTCGTTGCGCGCGCGCTCCTCAATCGCTTCCTGTCCGCCATTGAGATCGTCAATTTCGGCAAAAAGCTGATCGTTACGCGCTTTAAGTTTGGCGTTTGTCGCCTGCTGCGCGACCACATCATCGTTGACGCGGCTATAGTCATGTATGCCGTTCTTACCGAACCACAGCGAATACTGTAGCCAGACCAGTAAAGCCAGCAACAGCAGCGTTAGTTTACCCATCCTGCCCCCTGAAAAACGGCATCATCATCCCATAACGACCTCTGTGACTCCACATTAAGGACGGGATTGCCGCGACAACGCCGGCAAATGTACCACATTTGCCGGGTGTTACGTATACCCGAGTAAGGAGAACATAATCTCATTGTTGGTTACGGTTTGAATTATGACCGGAGGCGCAGTGATAACCCATCTACCCTAGTAACCATATAAATAACACGCCAAACAGCGCGCCTACCGCCAGTAGAGTAAACATAATGCTAAAAAGTATCTTGCCCTTTACCAGCAGATGCAACGCAATGCCGATAATCACCGATACTGGCATTAACGCGAGGAAAAAGGGCCAGGTATAGAGAAAGAAAAACAGCGTGTTAGGGCCATAAAGCAGAAAAGGTATCCCCAACGCCAGCAGCCACGACACAAAGCCGACCACCGCCCCCGGTAATGAACTGGTGGTGTCATCGTCGACAATGAAGGCGTCTGACCTTGTGAAAGTAATGTTATGGCTATTACGCATATCAAATCCTGTAACCTTGACCATACCAGGCATACAAGCCCGGTGGTGCCCTAGGATCTGATAATATCGCGCCGTCTTAGTAGGTCTAATAATTGGGAAACCAAATTTGTTACTAATTGTTCACCATTAAGATGAATCTGTGGCGATTCAGGCGCTTCGTAAATGGCGTCGATGCCGGTAAAGTTACGTAACTCGCCCGCGCGCGCTTTTTTATACAACCCTTTAGGATCACGCTGTTCACAGATAGCCAGCGGCGTATCGACATAAATTTCAATAAAACGATCGTGGCCGACGCGCTCTTGCACCAGTTGCCGCTCGGCGCGGTGCGGAGAAATAAATGCCGTCAAAACAATCAGACCGGCGTCCGCCATCAGACTGGCCACTTCGCCTACCCGCCGGATATTCTCCTGGCGATCGGCATCGCTAAAGCCTAAATCACGACACAAACCGTGGCGCACATTATCGCCATCCAACAGGTAGGTACTGACGCCACGGTGATGTAACGCCTCTTCCAGCGCGCCGGCTACCGTTGATTTTCCCGAACCGGAGAGTCCGGTAAACCACAGCACCACGCCACGGTGGCCGTGGAGCTGTTCGCGGGCGGCGACGGTGACGGGATGAGAGTGCCAGACCACGTTCTCATCATGCAGCGCCATGTTTATCTCCCAGCAAATCACGGGCGTCCCAGTGCGGGAAATGACGGCGTACCAGCGCATTCAGCTCCAGCTCAAACGCGCTGTATTCCACGGGTGGTGTCACTCCGCGTTCGACCGGCTCCCGCACCATGCCTGCGCCCACGGTGACGTTAGAAAGTCGGTCGATAAAAATCAGCCCGCCCGTCACCGGATTTTGCTGATAAATATCCAGCGCGAGCGGCTCATCGAATGTCATCTCCACCAGACCAATGCCGTTTAACGGCAGGCTCTCGACGTCTCGTTGGGTCAGATTGTTGATATCAATTTGATAGCGGATAGTCTCGATACGCGCACGGGTTTTCTTACCCGCGAGTTTAACGTCGTAGCTTTGGCCCGGCGCCAGCGGCTGTTCCGCCATCCATACCACATCGATCGCGGCGTGCCGCGCAGGTGCCAGCGTCTCGTTTGCCGCCAGCAGCAGATCGCCGCGGCTAATATCAATATCGTCGTTGAGTACCAGGGTAATGGCTTCGCCCGCATATGCTACTTCTTTGTCGCCGTCAAAAGTGACGATACGCGCCACGCTGGATTCCACGCCGGACGGCAGCACTTTAATACGCTCTCCGACTTTGACGCTACCAGACGCCAGGGTGCCGGCATATCCCCGAAAATCGAGATTCGGGCGATTGACGTATTGTACCGGAAAGCGCATCGGCTGACGGTCTACCGCACGCTGTATGTCTACCGTTTCCAGGACTTCCAGCAGCGTCGGACCGCTGTACCAGCGCATATTCGCGCTCTGCGCGGCGACATTATCCCCTTCCAGCGCAGAAAGCGGGACAAAGCGAATGTCCAGATCGCCCGGCAACTGTTCAGCAAAGGTCAGATAATCTTCGCGAATACGGGCGAAGGTCTCTTCGCGGTAGTCAACGAGATCCATTTTGTTGATTGCCACTACCAGGTGTTTGATCCCCAACAGAGTGGAGATAAAGCTATGGCGACGCGTCTGATCCAGCACGCCTTTACGCGCGTCGATCAGCAGGATCGCCAGATCGCAGGTGGACGCCCCGGTCGCCATATTACGGGTATATTGTTCATGCCCTGGCGTGTCGGCGATAATAAATTTTCGTTTTTCAGTGGAGAAATAGCGGTACGCGACGTCAATAGTAATGCCCTGTTCACGCTCAGCCTGCAGCCCATCGACCAGCAGCGCCAGATCGAGTTTTTCTCCCTGCGTACCATGACGTTTACTGTCATTATGCAGGGAAGAGATCTGATCCTCATAAATTTGGCGGGTATCGTGCAGCAAACGACCTATCAGCGTACTTTTACCGTCATCAACGCTGCCACAGGTTAAAAAACGCAGCAGGCTTTTGTGTTGTTGGGCAATCATCCAGGCTTCGACGCCGCCTTCATTGGCGATTTGTTGTGCAAGTATGGTGTTCATGGCGGCTCCTTAGAAATACCCCTGACGTTTTTTAAGCTCCATCGACCCCGCCTGATCGCGGTCAATCATCCTCCCCTGGCGCTCGCTGGTGGTGGAAACCAGCATCTCTTCGATAATTTCCGGCAGCGTTTGCGCATGGGATTCCACCGCACCGGTGAGCGGCCAGCAGCCGAGCGTACGAAAGCGTACCATCCTTTTTTTGATGACTTCGCCAGGCTGGAGATCGATACGATCGTCATCCACCATCATCAACATGCCGTCACGTTCCAGGACCGGACGTTCAGCAGCCAAATACAGCGGCACGATGTCGATGTTTTCCAGCCAGATGTATTGCCAGATATCCTGCTCTGTCCAGTTGGAGAGCGGGAAGACGCGAATACTTTCACCTTTATTAATCTGACCGTTATAGTTGCGCCATAACTCCGGCCGCTGGTTTTTCGGGTCCCAGCGATGGAAACGGTCGCGAAAGGAGTAAATACGTTCTTTCGCGCGGGATTTTTCCTCATCGCGCCTTGCGCCGCCGAACGCGGCATCAAAACCGTACTTATTCAGCGCCTGCTTTAACCCTTCGGTTTTCATAATGTCGGTGTGTTTAGCGCTACCGTGAACGAACGGATTGATGCCCATCGCCACGCCTTCCGGATTTTTATGTACCAGCAATTCGCAGCCGTATGCGTTGGCGGTACGATCGCGAAAGGCGTACATCTCACGGAATTTCCAACCGGTATCAACGTGCAATAGCGGGAACGGTAACGTACCCGGATAAAACGCCTTACGCGCCAGATGCAGCATGACGCTGGAGTCTTTACCAATGGAGTACAGCATGACCGGATTAGCGAATTCCGCTGCCACTTCACGGATAATGTGGATACTTTCCGCCTCCAGTTGCCGCAGGTGGGTGAGTCGTTTTTGATCCATAACCGTTCCTTTGCAATACCGTTTTTTGCTAAACATTTCGATTACACGACTATAGGGAGCGCAGGAGAGTGAATGAAATGACGAATTGGAATGAGTAGTTCCTCAAAGGAATAACGCGGCCCAAAAACCAATATCAAAAAATGCTTAACGTACCGGATTGCCGGCATTTAGGAGCAAATGAAATTGTGTTAACACGATCGCAGTTTCATACTAACCGGGTAAAATTTTGTTCTGTATTTAAGGACTCATTATGTTTTCCGCAACGCGCCGTTTTACCGTCATTCTGGCGCTCGGCGTAGGCTTTATCCTTCCTGCACAAGCAGCATCACCAGGGCCTGGTGAAATAGCGAATACTCAGGCACGACATATCGCCACCTTTTTTCCCGGGAGAATGACTGGCTCCCCCGCCGAGATGTTATCTGCCGATTATTTACGCCAACAATTTACCCAGATGGGATACCAAAGCGATATTCGAACGTTTAATAGCCGATTTATTTATACCACGAAGGATAATCGCAAAAACTGGCATAACGTGACGGGCAGTACGGTCATTGCCGCCCATGAAGGGCGCGTGCCGCAACAGATCATCATCATGGCGCATCTGGATACCTACGCTCCGCAGAGCGATGCCGATGTTGATGCCAATCTGGGCGGTTTAACGTTACAGGGAATGGATGATAATGCCGCGGGATTAGGCGTTATGCTGGAACTGGCGGCGCGTCTGAAAGATATACCGACCCATTATGGGATTCGTTTTATCGCCACCAGCGGGGAAGAAGAGGGAAAGCCAGGCGCGGAAAATTTACTCAAACGAATGAGTGACGCTGAGAAGAAAAATACGCTGCTGGTCATTAATTTCGATAATCTGATTGTTGGCGACAAGCTCTATTTTAATAGCGGGAAAAATACGCCGGAAGCGGTGCGTACACTGACCCGCGATCGAGCATTAGCGATTGCGCGCCGTTATGGTATCGCCGCCAGCACCAATCCGGGGCTCAATCCGTCCTACCCCAAAGGAACGGGTTGCTGTAATGATGCGGAGGTTTTCGATAAAGCGGGAATTTCTGTGCTTTCCGTTGAGGCGACAAACTGGAATCTGGGTAAAAAAGACGGATACCAGCAACGCGCGAAAAATGCTTCCTTCCCGAACGGCAATAGCTGGCACGACGTACGGCTTGATAATCAACAGCATATTGACAAGGCGCTGCCAGGACGAATTGAGCGCCGTAGTCGCGACGTAGTACGGATAATGCTGCCGCTAGTAAAAGAGCTGGCGAAGACGGAAAAGACATCCTGATCTGCTGGTAAAAATAGCTTATCCCCGCTGACGCGGGGAACACGACCACAGTAACTTCAGCAGCCTGACCGGCAGCGGTTTATCCCCGCTGACGCGGGGAACACGCGTAGAAGCTGTTGACGTCAGCGAGCGCAAACGGTTTATCCCCGCTAGCGCGGGGAACACGTATTATAGCGGGTAATTGAGGAGAAAATCATCGGTTTATCCCCGCTGGCGCGGGGAACACCACTTCTAATGCAACTACAAACAAGCGACCAACGGTTTATCCCCGCTGGCGCGGGGAACACACATTAAGCCTGGTTGATAAGCTGACGAAGCCCGGTTTATCCCCGCTGGCGCGGGGAACACGGATTATATGTCACAGACAACAATTACACTGGCGGTTTATCCCCGCTGGCGCGGGGAACACACCAATACCCAGAACAATACCTATCAACGCGCCGGTTTATCCCCGCTGGCGCGGGGAACACTCTTCATCGGTAAACCAGATATTTTCCTGCTCCGGTTTATCCCCGCTGGCGCGGGGAACACCCGTGAATCTCCTCCGCCGCCTGACGCTGGTCCGGTTTATCCCCGCTGGCGCGGGGAACACTGCTCTTTTCGGGAAATTTTGACGTCAGTAGCCGGTTTATCCCCGCTGGCGCGGGGAACACTGAAGCTGCCTTTCTAAGGAAGTTTTTTGATTCGGTTTATCCCCGCTGGCGCGGGGAACACCATATCGGTAGCGAGGGCGTAAATACGCTCACCGGTTTATCCCCGCTGGCGCGGGGAACACGCTGTAATTGCGTCTCTATTGTTTAGAGAATTCCGGTTTATCCCCGCTGGCGCGGGGAACACGATGCCGTGACGGGCGTAATCGTAGTACGGGTCGGTTTATCCCCGCTGGCGCGGGGAACACATAGAAAGGATGCAGTAAAAAAGATTGGGAATCGGTTTATCCCCGCTGGCGCGGGGAACACTGGATACGGGATATCCGATCCGCCGTGAGACTCGGTTTATCCCCGCTGGCGCGGGGAACACTTGCTCCTCCGTTAGCGGCTCTCCGGAGATTGCGGTTTATCCCCGCTGGCGCGGGGAACACCCCCTTAACCTTGATGCCAGCGGCGTCTCTTGCGGTTTATCCCCGCTGGCGCGGGGAACACGATGTTGACCCTATCACACGCTATCCACTATTCGGTTTATCCCCGCTGGCGCGGGGAACACGCACGAATGCAGGCGTTATCAGATGAGCAGCGACGGTTTATCCCCGCTGGCGCGGGGAACACATAGACGTACAGCGTACCCCCGTTGGCAACGGCGGTTTATCCCCGCTGGCGCGGGGAACACTGGGCGCAAAAATGACGCCGTCAGTGTGGAAGCGGTTTATCCCCGCTGGCGCGGGGAACACCAACAGGTAGATAACAACAACCGTAAAAACGACGGTTTATCCCCGCTGGCGCGGGGAACACCTGGCCCGCTCCCGTGCTGCAATGTACAAGGCCGGTTTATCCCCGCTGGCGCGGGGAACACTTAACCGGGCTGTCAAGAGCAACGATTTATAACGGTTTATCCCCGCTGGCGCGGGGAACACCTGCTGAAGTTCATTGATTACAACGTTGCCGACGGTTTATCCCCGCTGGCGCGGGGAACACGTCATATTCTTTGCGCTGCGGTTCTGCCACTGCGGTTTATCCCCGCTGGCGCGGGGAACACCCTGCCTGTTGCTTTTTGGTTGTCTATGTAGTCGGTTTATCCCCGCTGGCGCGGGGAACACAGTGACGACGTACCACAATTTACGGCGCTTCCCGGTTTATCCCCGCTGGCGCGGGGAACACCGCGCCGCCTGATCTCCAGTGATTAAAATTTCCGGTTTATCCCCGCTGGCGCGGGGAACACCTGATTGACAGGCCGAGGTCTGCGCGGATTGACGGTTTATCCCCGCTGGCGCGGGGAACACACGCCGCAAGGATGATGGGTTGAGTAAAAAATCGGTTTATCCCCGCTGGCGCGGGGAACACCTGCCCGTTTGAACCTGCGTTTGCCGATACGCCGGTTTATCCCCGCTGGCGCGGGGAACACTCGTTCGTCACCCAGCGACAGGCTACGGTTGCCGGTTTATCCCCGCTGGCGCGGGGAACACTGTGGGAGTGATGGTAAGTACAACGCTAACCCGGTTTATCCCCGCTGGCGCGGGGAACACACTAAATCTATATATTTGTTCCAGAAAGCCTTTTTTGCCACCCAACAATCCACCAACATTAAGATAACAATTTCTTATTATTAAAGAACATTCAACTCATTGATTTTCAACGGGAAGAAAAGAAACTAATCTGAGTCCATCCAAATCTACCGGAATACGGCGGTTCTCCCCCCAGGTCTGGAACTCAAAACCTGACTCCGTATTTGTTGCCCAGGCCATTACTACGTTTCCGACTCCACCCAGTTGTGTAATCTGTTGCCAGATCATCTCCCGAATGCGTTTTGATGTATCGCCAACATAAACCCCCGCACGAATCTCCAGTAACCATATGGCAAGCCGCCCTCGCAGGCGCGGCGGTACGTTTTCAGTCACCACCACCACCATGCTCATTAACCATGCCCCCGATGTCCGCTGTCACCCAGAGATTCCGGCTCAGGTATTGCTGGCGGCAACATATCCGGCGCAGGCTGAGGTGGTTCAATTTCACCGGCAGCGAGCACCTCTTCGATCAGTGGGATCAATTTTCCGGTCAGCTTCGAACTGCGAAAAATATCACGGCAGGCCAGGCGCACTTCTTTATCAGGTTCCGCCGGATGACGAGCGGCGATCTCAAATGCCTTTGGCACGACAGATTCAAATTTAATAATGTCAGCAATGTCATAAACAAAAGACAGCGGTTTTCCGCTATGAATAAAACCGATTGCAGGCGCATAACCCGCCGCCAGCACCGCCGCCTCGGAAATCCCATACAAACATGATGTCGCTGCGCTGATGCATCGATTTACCACATCGCCTTTTTCCCAGTCTTTAGGATCGTAGTTACGGCCATTCCACTTAACGCCGTATTGCTTTGCAAGCAACGCGTAGGTCGCCCGCACACGGCTACCTTCAATACCACGCAACTGCTCAATAGAGCGGCGGGCTGGCGGCGGTTCGCGAAAGCGCAACTCGTACATTTTACGCACTACCTTCAGACGCAAATCGTCATCCAGCGCCAGTTTTGCCTGGTAGAGTAATTTATCTGCTCTCGCTCCGCCTGGCTGCCCGGAAGAATAAACCCGCACGCCAGCTTCTCCCACCCATACCAACAGGGTGCCGACCGTTGACGCCAGATGTACTGCGGCATGTGAAACTCGCGTTCCCGGTTCAAGCATGATGCAGGCGACCGACCCCACCGGGATATGCGTACGAATCCCGGTTTTATCGATTAATACAAATGCCCCATCCAGTACGTCAATCTGCCCGTACTGGAGGAAGATCATTGAGGTTCGATCTTTTAACGGGATCGGATTGAGCGGTACGAACGTCACTCACTGTCTCCGGGTTTGATCAACATCATCCCGCAGCCAAATGCCCGGCTTTTACCGTATCCCTGCACCAGCCGTTGCAGAAACAGCACAGGGTTATTCACCACCAGCACACCTGCATAGTCCACACTGCTAAACTGAATCATCTGCCGGGATTTTTCGCGTCGTATCTGCTGTTGCCGATAAGCATCGACACTTGCCTCGCGCAGAGAGAATCCATTTTGTTCACCCTGGCGCGATAACCACTCCAGCGCTGCCTGCTGCTGATAAGTCCAGATATCCCGACTATCAGGCTGCGTTTTTACCTGACGCTTCGCCTCCATCAACAGATCGTGGCGCTTACCCGCTTTACAAATGGTTGGATTTGCGCGCAGGGTAAAACGTAGTATCTGACCAACACTTAGCTCAGGGGCAAATGGGCGACACTGTACGTCGAAAATCGCGCTCTCCGCTGGCCGTTCCTGTGACAGAACAAAAAAGCGAAACGCCCCCTGTAGCTCTTCACGACGATAGAGAAACTGCCGTTCCTTGCCGCCGGGAAAGAGCTCCCATAGCCACTGGTGCATCACGTACTCGCCGCGCTCCACAAGGTGAAGTAGCTGCGAGGGAACAAGCTGAGCAGTATGTAAAGTTATTCTTGAGAGATACACGCGTCCTCCTTGCGAAGCCACTGCCCCTGATTCACGCTACGTTCACCGAACAGCCATTGCTGGCGGCTCAACGGCATGTCGCGACGACGTAATATTTTGTTTGCCGTTAAGCCCTCGTGTTCACCTTCCCACCAGCATTCGTTCTGTAATCTGGGGAGAGTCAGTTTCAGCGCATTGAATTTATCCTGATACTGACGATACGCTTCGCGTAACACATCCGCCGCACTCCCTTCCAGCAGTTGCGGCGCAAGCGGCAACGCCAGAGGGTGACTTTTGCGCCCCAGATAAAGCGGGAACACAGGATGTTGTAACGACGCCTGAAGCTGCGCCAACGTGTAAGGTGCGTCCGGCGTCGCGCTGACAGCGATCATCCACCAGGCGTCGGTGTAGTAGTCGCGTCGGGAAATCAGCGCGCTCAGTAACTCAGGATCCTGCAACTCTTCACAGCGGCTGAAGTAACGTGACTTACGTACCTCTTTCGGCATCTGGACGGTGTGATAATCCCTCGCCCAGCGAGGGTTGCGGCTGGCGCACAGCAAAAAGGAATAGTGACGATTAAACGCACTTAGCCGTTCCTCTTCATCACGCCGAATACCCAGCGCCGCCGCCAGCAGCCCCAGCAACGCCGAGCGCGAGGGCAGATCATGGCTGTGGCGCACTTCGCCTGGCGCATCCACGCCCCAGGACGCCATCGGCCCGTGAAGCTGAAAAACCAGATATTGGCTCATAAGCCGCCCCTTACGCGCAGATGAAATCAAGCATGTCTTTCATGCTTCCCTGCTGATTCATAACGTTAAAGTCTTTGAACGCAGTCTCCTGTGCATAGACCGCATTCATATTTTCACGCAGCGCGGTAATACGCTTAACCGCAACGTTCAATTGGTCTGTACCGTTGATCGGTTCATAAAACGCGGCCGCCAGTGAACGTGGTTGGTCGGTGCCTTTTTCGGCCAGCGCCCACGAGGCATAGGCACGGCTGGCAAAGCTGTTCTGCTTGCCGGTCGGCGAAACTTTCAGCGCCGCTTCAGTAAAGGCCCGCAGCGTTTTGTTTGCCAGCTCTTCATTGCCGTTAAGGTTTTTTACCAGCAGATCTTTGTCGATGCAGATATAGGTGTAAAACAGCGCGGAGCCAAAGCCGGTTTCGCCGAGATGGCCTGCGCCTGCATCATCGGAGGCGGCGCGCAGATCGTCAACGGCGGTAAAGAAATCATCTTCGACGATAGTTTCGCTGACGCCAAACGCGTGCGCAACCTGGCAGGCGGCTTCAACGTTAAAATCGGGTTTATTGGCCAGCATACGACCAAACATCGCAATATCGACGGCCATACGATCGTGACGCAACAGTGCAGCCTCTTCTTCCGTCGCCGGACGTTTTTCTTCCGCCAGACGGTGTGCCAGCGCTTTTACCGCCTCAAACTCAGCAGGGCTGATATGCACCAGTTGCTCGGTGTCCGCGTTCGTTAATGGATCTTTCGCTTTCTTGTCTGCCTTTATTTTACCAAAACAGTTGGCGATTTTTTCTACATATTCAACCGCTTTTTTGGCGTCAATACCGCTATCAATCAGGATTTGCGCCGCTTCACGTGCGATGCGCCCGCTGCGAATACCGATATTCCCGGCCAGCGCCTGTTCAAACAATTCAGAGGTGCGCCATGCGCGTTTCAGGCTTTGCGAAGAGATGCGCAAACGCGTTGCGCCACCAAGCACTACCGTTTTTGGCGCGCCGGTGTCGTCACGGTTGAGGTTGGCGGCAGGATAAGCGGTTAATAAATGGAGTTGAATAAACGTTGTCATTTGAGAGTCCCTGTTAATCTTTTTCGTTATCGTCATCGCCGGCCTGGTAGTATTCCAGCGCCCAGCGGATACGGATAAATTCGGTTGGCCGCTGTTGGCGGCGATGGTGGTTCAGCAACTCATTATTTTCCTGGCACCAGTGGAAAATATCCTCCGCCAGCGAAATCAGGTTGGCTGTGCCATTTAACAACTTCACCGCGCGTCGGAGCTGGCGCAGCAGTTCATCGGGGGTTTTTACCGCGCAAAGTCGGAAAAATCGTAGCTCCGACATGACGTTATTTAGCTGTGCGGCGAATTTTTGCCGCTCATCTATCGATTTGATATGGGCCGCTACTGCCGCCGTCAACGCCAGCGCGGTAAAGCGCCACTCCTGCCCTTCGATTTTCCATAGCGTATGGGTCTGCATCAGCAGGGAGCGGAATCCTTCCGACAAGCAAACGTCGTTCACCGTTACGCTGCGTCGCAGACTGGCCCGCGCGCCGCGCTGTTCCTGTAACTCTTCATGCCACTGGCGCAGCGTGGCATTATGATCGTCCTTCACGATACTCATTCAGCAGCCTCCTGCTTTTTTGCTTTGGCGGCTTTTGCGCTTTGTTTTTCCGCCGATGTCGTAAAATATTTTTTTCGTGCCGTCATAATGCGTTTCAGATCGCTACTCTCATAGGGGCTGGTAAAGACATGGTCGTCAAAGTAGCGCCGGGTAAACAGCCAAAGTTCGCGTTGCCATTTAGTCAGCCTTTCGTCCGGCTTGTGTCCGTTTTCAAGATCGTGGATCAGATTGAGAAAACGTCCCTGCGTCAGGTTCCAGAAATCGATATCAATAAAACTGAAATCACCCCGCGTATCCTTCGCACTGGCGAACCACGCTTCTTTTAGCGCACTACGCAGCAGACTAAGGAGACGGGCGGCGGTTTGTGCTGCTTTACGTAAATCAGGGATCAGACCTTCCGTCATCAGTAACGGAAAGTGATGCTCATACCAGCAGCGAATTTTCATATTGTCGAAATCCGCGCCAAAACCCCATAGCCCCGCTTTGACATCCCTGAGACGACGCGCGTTAAACACTTTCACAACCAGCGCCGGATATTCTTTATTCGCTTCTGTATGGTTTTCCTGACTTAATCCCAGCCAGTCGCGCCAGATAAGCCCGCCAGGCTGAGGTTTAACCGAGAAGAATCCACTCCCCTCTTTCACCGGCAGACGATAGGGCGTCAGCGGATGGCGCCAGCCATCATAATTAACGCCATAGTTCTTAACTGTCATAACGCTCAGCAGCTCATCACTGTCAGCACCGCAGATATTGCAGGCGCCTGGCTGTGTGGTCGTAAAATCAAGACGGATACGGCGCGGCATTCCCCAGTATGCCTGTAGCTTATTAACCTGCTCTGGCGTCGTCACCGCGCTCGCCTGTTCACTGGTTCGTGTTGCGGCAAGCCACGGGAAAACCGACGCGTCACAAGTCGCAGGTAACGGCAGATCCGCAGCATCCTGCGGCATTACGTTCAGCCACAGCTTTCTCCACAACGGCGTTTGCCGCTCGCTCTGATACGCCTGCAATTCTATTAGCGTGGTCATCGGCCCGCCGCCGCGTAGCCCGGTACGGTAGCCTTTGCCGCCAGAAGGGGCGTTAAGCTGTAACGAGAACAGTGCCAGCGCGGCGCAGTGCGGGCAAAATCGTTCCGTTACGCCACGTTTGACAAAATGATCTTTATTAAATTTGGTCGTTTGCGCGCCAGGCGTTTCCGGAAGCAGCGAGGCAACGGTCACTTTTTCACCGGTTAACGGTTCAAAATCCTGCATAAAAGACGGCGTTTCCGCGCCAAACTGAAAGGCATGCTCTAACGGCGCTAATGCTTCACGCAGCATTTGCTCTGTTAGCCCATCCAACCAAATATCCTCCCAGCGGGCGCTATTCTTCGGCGCGATGCTGCATTGCAGCAACCCCAGCAGAAACTGCCAGGCCGCTCCCTGTAAATCGGCTCGCGTTGCGGCGATGTCCACCACGTTTTCATCCGCCAGATCGACGGGGGCCAGCTTACCCGTCGAGCCGTCGTTGAAACGGACGGGAAGCCAGGGCTTTGTTAAAAGTGAAAAATTGTCCATATCTGTATTCGTTATTCCCCCATCATGCCAATCAATCCCTCATTCGCCGAATAACCACAAGCGGCAAAGTCCGTCACCACAATCACCGTGGCAAAATCCTTATCCTGATGCTGTTGTGCACACCATTTGCGTAGCGGTTCACCATCTAACCGTTCAAACTCGTCTTTATGTTTATCCCACCAGCTCTGACGTACCCGCAGCACGCTCATCTCCCAGGCGTGTTCACCGCTGGCATAAGGGGTTACGACGCCATCCACGATTTTCGCCAGCCACAGCGTGACAGACTCTTCCGCCAGCCGCGTTGACATTTTCTCCGGTAGAGAATCGCTAATTTCAGCACAATAGCCCGGCGCAAAGTTAAGCAGCATCTGGCTGGCAAATGCCCGGTCGCAATAAAATTTGCCTTCCTGCAATTGCTCGGTTTTTGCAAATCCAACCGGCATGTCGACATCTTCGCCGTAAACTGACTCGATTAACAATCGGGCAGATTGCGGCATCCGAATGGCCCCCTGCTCACGTAATATGCGCTGCGTCAGCCACATGCGCCCATGATCGGGATAGACATAGGCACTGTTGCGCATGGCACTGGATAACCAGTTCTCCCGCGGCGCGTCATCCCACTCCGGAGCAAGAATGCGCAGCACTGGCGCCTCGCGCTCATCCTGCCCACTCTTTTTCACCAGACCGTTACGGTCACGAATATGGCGCTGTAGCCGGCCGGCCCGCTGAATTAATAAATCCACCGGCGCTAAATCAGAGATCATTTCATCGCAGTCAATATCCAGACTTTGTTCGATTACCTGCGTGGCGATAATGACCTTACCGGCACGTTGCGCCCCGCTCTGTTTGCCAAAGAGATTCAGCGTCTGGGTCTCAATCCGCTGACGATCGTGAAAAGCAAAGCGACTATGGAAGAGTAAGAGGTTTTCCGCAGCGACAACCTTACTCAGTTGAAGCTGGCGATAGATACGAATCGCATCATCAACGGAGTTACGTATCCAGGCGATACAGTTTCCTTTTTCCACTGCTTCGCCTATACGTTCAAGACACAACGCTTCGCTGTGTAGCCAGCCAATGTTTACGCTACGCTCAACCTCCTTACGTGTATCAACCCGCTGAGAAATCAGCTCTGTTTGTGTGACCTGAGTCAGCCAGGGATAATCGTCATGGCCCAGCAACGGCGCTTGCACATTACGCCTCACCCCACGGGAAAACGCCGTCACCAGCTTATCTCGCTGCTGCTGCGATAGCGTCGCGGATAACAGAATCGTGGCATTGCCATTACTGGCCTGCCGTTCAATCAAGCCTTCGAGTATTCGGGACATCCAGGCATCGCAGGCATGGATCTCATCCGCCAGTAAAATCTTATTGCTGAGTCCCAGTAACCGCAGGTTGTTATGTTTAAATGGCATTACCGCCATCATCGCCTGATCCAACGTGCCTACGCCAACCTCCGCCAACAACGCTTTTTTATTGCTGTCGGCAAACCAGGCGGCGCATCCCTGACTATAAGGCTGTACGTCATCGGCTTCTTCGGTACCAGAAAGAGTGACCGACCATATTGACTGATTGAAACGATCCATTAAGCGACGCGCGCTATGCGCCAGAATCAGGCTGGGACGAGAATCCGGCTGATACAACGCCAGCCAGCTATTCGCCATGCGTTCAAACATCGCGTTAGCCGTCGCCATTGTTGGCAGCCCAAAATAAAGTCCCTGCGCTTTACCTGCCGCCATCAGCCGATGAGCCAGTATGAGCGCCGCCTCTGTTTTTCCGGCCCCGGTGACATCTTCCAGAATAAAGAGTTGCGCGCCATCCACGTTGATATCCAGTTCAAGCGCTTTTTGTTGTAACGGTGTGGGATGCTGAATAAAAGGGAAAAGCGTCTCTATGCCCGTAAAGGTAGACACATTCGCCACTGGCGGAAATAGCGTAATAGCAGTTTGTGCTTTAACGAGCGCTTGCTGCCAGTAGGTATCAACAGGCATTTTTTCCGCGGTACGCGGAAAATAACGGCTGGCAGAACCTGTCCAGTCCGCCAGTACAACCGCAGCGGAAATAAACCAGGAAAGTTGCTGAAATTGGGCGATACCTTCATCTTCATCCCAGGCTTCAGGCAGAGTAATTAAAGGAAAGAGCGCTTTTATGCTGAGAAGGAAATCTCTCGCCGCGTCTTTATCCTGCTGGCGAAACTGATCCAGTTCCTGGATTGCCTCTGGAGGGCGTCCATGATGGCCTGTAGTGACTGGCATCCAAAGCGTCATAACGCGCTGACTTTTACGAACTGAAAGCGAGGAAGGAGGAAACAATTCAGGGCATTCACTTAGCCAGGAGTTCCACAACTCGTATCCCAGCGTGGTATGCGCGATTTTTTCATAATGCCGTGTAGGCTCATTAAAGGCATTTAAAGCCTCATGACGGTATAGTTGCTGGAAGGAGTGAGCAAATTTCCCAATATCATGCCAGCATAAAATCCAGGCAAAAAATTGCGCTGCCTGCTCCTTATCCTGAAGGCCTAATTTTTTTAGATAGTGGTCAATAAAATAAATATTATTTATCACCATCCAGTAACCCACAGCCGCAACATCTAAAGAATGCCAGCAAAGCAAATGATAATCATCGCCGCCGTCAGGCTCCCCCTGCCGGGACTTTCCCCAGTAATGATATATCGACACGTAAACTCCCGTATGATAATAATAAAATAATCTACGCCTTTTTAATGATCTTTTTTTTTGATACACCTCACGAAATTGCACTTCTTAATATTATATTTAAATATTCCCTCTCAACTTTATATTTTTTGCCAAAGCATTTATTTCACGAATAATTATTATAAAATTCCCCGCCATTTCTTCTGGAAAAGGCATTCGAAGAGACCTCTTTCAATGCCTCCGGCATAAGCCAAACTTTAAAAAAACGAACATCCTCAACGAATTATCTACCTTTTGTCTGAAATCTCTTCACTCCAAAGTAGCGCCAACAATAAATCTGCTATATTTACAGTGCTGTTCAGATTATCTCCTGCGATCAACTCTGGCTGTTTTAATAAAAGAATAGTGAACTGAACGGCATATTTTACCCCCGAAGTTGAATAATATAAATTTGAAGGAAAAATTATGCCAGTCACTCTAAATTTCGGTAACCATCAAAATTATACGCTTAATGAAACTCGGCTTGCTCATCTGCTAAGTGCAGATAAAGAAAAAGCAACCCATATGGGGAACTGGGATAAAGTCCGGGACCACTTTAGATCGGAAAAAAAGGACCATGCGCTGGAAGTATTATACGCCATTATTCACGGGCGGGGTCCTGGGGAACCTGGAGAAATGGAAGTCAACGTAGAGGATATGAGTAAAATTTACGCGTTTAAACGGTTACAACATTTAGCCTGTCCCGCTCACCAGGATCTGTTTAAGATTGAGATGGATGCCTCTCAGACACAACTTTTATTTATGGTCGGCGACACGGTGATCAGCCAAAGCAAGATTCAGGATATCCTCAATACCTCAGATAATGTAGTAGTAGAATCTATGAGTAGAGAGGAGAGACAGCTATTTTTACAAATATGCGAGGTGATTGGCGCGACGATTACCTGGCACCCAGAGTTACTTCAGGGATCGGTATCGACCCTACGAAAAGAAGTCACTGGCAATGCACAAATCAAAGAGGCGGTTTATGGGATGATGCGTCCCGCAGAAGCGCCCGACCACCAGCTTGTTGAATGGCAGGACTCACTTACTGAAAATGAAAAGTCGATGCTGACCTGTATTAATGCAGGTAACTTTGAGCCTACAACTCAGTTTTGCAAAATAGGTTATCAGGAAGTAGAAGGTGAAGTCGCTTTTAGCATGATGCATCCATGCATCTCCTATTTGCTACATACCTATACGCCGCTTGTAGATTTTAAAGGAACAAATGCAGGTTTTTTAAATGAACTTAATCAGGATTATAACGGCTATCATAAAAATAAAATGTTTATTGATGTAATTCTTGAAAGAATATATCTAGCGCATGAACATTCTTTGCATATTGGTAAAAATGAGTGCAGTCGCAATATATTACTGACATAATGATATTGAGTAAAATAACCGATTTAAAATCCGGCAGCCTGCCGGATTTTTCATAGTGGCAAGTATAATCATACCGCGTAAGGACAATTACCCTTCATGTAGCCCGCACTCACGTTTCAGTCCGAAGAAGCGCGTCTCTTCTTCCGCCATGCCCGGTTCCCACTTGCGGGTAGTATGCGTATCGCCCACCGACAGGTAGCCTTGTTCCCACAGCGGGTGGTATTTCAGACCCTGTTTTTGCAGATACTGATATACCGTGCGGTTATCCCAGTCGATAATCGGTAGCACTTTAAAAATGCCGCGTTGAATAGCGAGAACAGATAAATGCGCGCGGCTGCCGGACTGCTCGCGGCGCAGGCCCGCAAACCATGTCTGCGCGTTTAATTCTTGCAGCGCCCGGTTCATCGGCTCGACTTTGTTGATCTCATTGTATTTCTCAATACCTTCTACGCCCTGCTCCCACAGCTTGCCGTAGCGCGCCTCCTGCCAGGCCGGACTTTCGCCCGCGCGGTAAACTTTCAGGTTGAGTTTGAGTTTATCCGTTAACTCATCAATAAACTGATAGGTTTCCGGGAACAAATAGCCGGTATCGGTAAGAATCACCGGGATTTCCGGACGGATTTGGTTTATCAGATGGAGACTCACCGCCGCCTGTATGCCAAAGCTTGAAGAAAGCACATATTCGCCGGGCAGATTTTCCAGCGCCCACGCCACGCGTTCTTCGGCAGTCAGCGTCTCCAGTTCGGCGTTAGTTTCTGCCAGAGCCAGAATGCGATCTACTTTTGGCAGGTTATTCAAAGCGTTGAGATCGAGTTGGGACATAAGTTCCTCACTGTTTGCCTTGCCTGATGGCGCTGCGCTTATCAGGCCTACAAAACGACATGACGGTAGGCCGGATAAGGCATTTATGCCGCCATCCGGCAATGCGCGTTACTCCCAGAAATCACGCGCAGGATCGAGTACCGGACGAATGATGCCCGCACGCACCGTAAAGTCGCCGAAGCCTTCACCCGCTTCACGCGCTTTCGCCCAACGCCCAATCAGTTCATCCAGCGAGGCCAGAATATCCGGCTCGGTGATATTTTCTTTATACATCCGTGGGATACGACTCCCGATGCGGTTACCGCCAAGATGCAAATTATAACGGCCGGGCGCTTTCCCTACTAAGCCAATTTCCGCCAGCATCGCGCGGCCACAGCCGTTCGGGCAGCCGGTTACGCGCAGAACGATATGTTCATCTCCCACGCCGTGTTTGGCCATCATCGCTTCCACCTTATCGATAAACGACGGCAGGAAGCGTTCAGCTTCGGCCATCGCCAACGGGCAAGTCGGAAAAGAGACGCAGGCCATCGAGTTTTCACGCTGCGGCGTCACGGCGTTCATCAGACCGTGGCCACGCGCCAGCTTCTCTATCTTCGCTTTCTGGCTTTCCGGCACGCTGGCAACGATCAGGTTCTGGTTAGCGGTAATACGGAACTCGCCCTGATGAATTTTCGCGATCTCCAGCAGGCCGGTTTTCAGTGGACGACCCGGATAATCCAGAATACGGCCATTCTCGATAAACAGCGTCAGGTGCCATTTATCATCAATGCCTTTCACCCAACCAATCCTGTCGCCACGCCCGGTAAATTCATACGGACGAATGGGTTCAAATGTGATCCCCGCGCGCCGCTCGACTTCCGCTTTAAACGTCTCCAGTCCCACGCGCTCAAGGGTGTATTTGGTTTTGGCGTTTTTCCTGTCGGTACGGTTGCCCCAGTCGCGCTGCGTGGTCACCACAGCTTCCGCCACCGCCAGGGTGTGCTCCAGCGGCAGATAGCCAAATTCGCTCGCGGTATGGGCATACGTTTTCTTATTGCCATGCTCAATCGATAGTCCGCCGCCGACCAGCAGGTTAAAGCCGACCAGCTTGCCATTCTCGGCAATTGCCACAAAGTTCATGTCGTTGGCATGCAGATCGATATCGTTTTGCGGCGGGATCACCACCGTGGTCTTGAATTTACGCGGCAGATAGGTCTGACCGAGGATCGGCTCTTCGTCGGTGGTCGCCACTTTTTCCTGATCGAGCCAGATCTCCGCATAGGCGCGAGTACGCGGCAGCAGATGTTCAGAGATCTTCTTCGCCCATTCGTAGGCTTCGGCGTGCAACTGCGACTCGTAGGGATTGGAAGTGCACAGCACGTTACGATTCATGTCATTGGCGGTGGCCAGCGCGTCCAGCCCGACGGCGTGCAGCATCTGATGTACCGGCTTTACGTTCTTCTTCAGAATACCGTGAAACTGGAAGGTCTGGCGGTTGGTCAGACGGATACTGCCATAAATCGTGTTATCCGCCGCAAATTTGTCGATCGCTTGCCATTGCGCCGTAGTAATCACCCCGCCCGGCAGGCGGCAGCGCAGTAGCATGGCGTGGCGCGGTTCCAGTTTCTGTTCCGCACGCTCGGCGCGGATATCGCGGTCGTCCTGCTGATACATACCGTGAAAGCGGATCAGCAGAAAGTTGTCGCCTTTAAAACCGCCGGTGAGGCCGTCATTTAAATCTTCCGCAATGGTACCGCGCAAATAGTTGCTTTCCAGCTTCATGCGCTCGGCATCGGACAGTTTACCTTCGACCACCAGTGGGCCTGGATGTTTTTCGCTCATTAGTAGACATCTCGCTGATAACGGCGCTCTACGCGCAGCTCACTTAAATATTCGTCTGCCGATTCGAGGTCCATACCGCCGAATTCAGCTATCACTTCCAGCAAAGCCTGCTCAACGTCTTTCGCCATGCGATTGGCGTCGCCGCAGACATAAATATGCGCACCATCATTGATCCAGCTCCACAGCTCGGCGCCCTGCTCACGCAGCTTGTCTTGTACGTAAATTTTTTCTTTTTGATCGCGTGACCAGGCGAGATCGAGACGGCTTAACAGCCCCTCTTTCACGTAGCGCTGCCACTCCACCTGGTAGAGAAAATCTTCGGTAAAGTGCGGATTACCGAAGAACAGCCAGTTTTTGCCCGGCGCATCCTCCGCGGCACGCTGTTGCATAAAGGCGCGAAACGGCGCGATACCGGTGCCGGGGCCAATCATAATGACCGGCGTCTCCGGACTCGTCGGCAGACGGAAATTGTCGTTATGCTCGATGAACACGCGTACTTCGCCATCTTCTTCAATACGGTCGGCAAGGAAGCTGGAAGCACCGCCTGCTCGAGCACGTCCTTCGATATCGTAACGGACAACGCCGACGGTGAGATGGACTTCGTTCTCGACTTCCGCCTGTGACGATGCAATAGAGTACAGACGCGGCGTTAGCGGACGCAGCAGGCCAACTAACGCGTCGGCATCCAGTTGCGCCGGTGAGAAGCGCACCATATCAACAATGGGCGTGACGGCGGCGTAATGCTGTAACTGCGCTTTGTCGCCTACTAACGGCAACAGAGACTCACTGCGCGTCAGGGTCGCGTAGTTCTCGACAATATTGGCGGTATTCACCGTCAGTTCGAAATGCCACTGGAGCGCCTCCGCCAACGGCAGCAGTTTGCCATCAACGGTTACCGATTCGTCGCCTTTCAACCACAGCAGTTCCACGATCTCTTTAACCAGCACGGGATCGTTCTGATACCAGACGCCCAGTGCATCACCCGGCTGATAACGCAGACCGGAGTCGCCTAAATCAATCTCAATATGACGAACGTCTTTTTCCGAGTTGCGGCCAGTGATTTTCTGATTCAGCGAGAGCGAGGCGCACAGAGGCGCTTCTTTGGTATAGGGGCTGGTGTGGATTTCATTTACCGCGCCGCTGGCAACAGGCTGTGCAAACGTCGCCGTCGGCGTGCGGGATTTTAAGACATCAACCACCCGCGCGCGCCATTGTGCGGCGGCAGACTGATATTCCACATCGGCGTCCACGCGATCCAGCAGGCGTTCGCCACCGAGTTCCGCCAGCTTATTGTCAAAATCTTTACCGACCTGACAGAAAAATTCGTATGACGTATCACCCAGGCTAAAAACAGCGAAAGCGGTGTCGTTGAGCGTTGGCGCTTTTTTGGAGAACAGGAATTTATGCAGCGCGACGGCCTCTTCCGGCGGCTCGCCTTCTCCCTGAGTGGACGTCACCATCACCAGCAGTTTTTCACTGGCAATCTGTTTGAATTTGTAGTCGCCAGCGTTCACCAGAGTCACGTTAAGGTTGGCCGCCAGCAGATCATCACGCAGAGCTTCCGCCACACGACGCGCATTGCCGGTTTGCGAAGCGGAAATAAGCGTAATTCCCGGCATCTTCCCCTCAGGAGCAGGCGTTACGGCAACAGCGCCTGAGCGCGGGTTCAGTACACCCCAAAAATAGCCGGAGACCCAGGCAAGCTGTTCGGGAGTAAGGTCGGTTGTCGCGGCCTGGAGGCGCGCCAGTTGCTCCGGATTAAGCGGAAGCAACCCAGTCAGTGGAGCCGGTGTCGTCATGCGTCGTTATGTTCCAGTAAGCAAAGCGGATCTATACACAAAATCGCCTTAGCCCAGGCTGTAGGCTGAGCGCGCACCCCAGGAGCGTACATAAGTACGTGACTGGGGTGAGTAAACGCAGTCAACACAGATGCGGCTTGAAGGGTGAAGTGTATAAGCGATAAAACCCAAACTGAGGATAAGGGTAACGGTGAGAGTAATAACAATTAAAGAAGGGTTGGAAATAACAAATAACCAAATGAACTAACCTGTTTTAGTTATCGTTATTAACGCCAAAATCGATTTTATAATTTATTGATAATTATTAAATTTTCTGGACATTCTTAAATTAATTGCCCATCACAGGGCGGAGAATGGTTTTAGTTAATGATAAAAAATGCGCTTTCCGGTACCCTACGGCGGTTTTTTATTGCCTGAGAGTTCATCATGTCCACCACGTTGTATAAAGATTTCACCTTTGAAGCCGCTCACCGACTGCCTCACGTGCCTGAAGGGCATAAGTGCGGCCGCCTGCACGGACACTCGTTTACGGTGCGTCTCGAAATTACCGGTGAAGTCGATCCGCATACCGGTTGGATTATGGATTTCGCGGATCTCAAAGCGGCGTTTAAACCTACTTATGATCGTCTTGATCACTACTATCTGAATGATATTCCAGGGCTGTCCAATCCCACCAGTGAAGTGCTGGCAAAATGGATTTGGGATCAGGTTAAACCCGTCGTGCCGCTACTGAGCGCCGTGATGGTGAAAGAGACCTGTACAGCCGGCTGCGTCTATCGCGGCGAATAAGGTTTATTAACGCGTGGGCTGGATGCCGGATTGATTCCAGCCCATCCACCCGGCGCTTCATCAGAGAAAATATTGCCCAGCGCGCGGTATTAAAAGCGCAGCACATCACCGGTTGCAGGTGCGGTTATTTCCGGTAGCCACAGCCGACCCCAAGCCCCGGTACAGTGACAACCGCATAGTTTTTCCGTTTTTTGTTCTTGCAGAAAGCGTCTGACCCGCCACAGCGTGAGTGGTGATGCGCAGCGGAGATGAAATCCGCCGACAAGCGCGTAAATCCGTTTTATACCGGTAATGTTCTGACAGTGCCGAACAATATTTGCGATCCCCCGATGCCCGCATCCCGTAATGATGACTAATCCTTTTACCGATTGGTAAATCAGTACGCCCTCGTCCAAAATAGAGTCCGGCTCCGCATCGTGGCCGCCAACAATGCCGTAGGTTTCAGGCGCGACCACCGGTATTTCCCCTGACCAGATAAAGTTTTCGCCAATCGGCAGAGGGTCACGCGTGTACACCATTCGGTAGCGTGAATAGTCCACCTCACGCGACAATTTTTTTATTCTTCGGGTAATACCGAGAAAAGTCATTGCCGCATAGCGTTCGCGCGCAATATCTGGATGGCAGATGATTCGGCTGTTATCAGGAAGCCACGGCACGCCGCCGCAATGATCGTAGTGACCATGCGAAAGCACCACAGCAGACACATCGGATAGATCGATCCCCATTGCCAACACATTTTGCATAAAACTGCCATCAGGGCCGGTATCGAACAATATCGACGTAGATTCATCCTGGACCAACAGGCTTAATCCCGGTCTGGCCTTCAACGATTGATTCGCTCCCGCTCCCTTATGATTTTCGAGCAATACTCTGATCGTTAACGCCATGCCCCTCTCCTGTATAAAACCCAACCGGGAAGATGTTTTTTTTACTTTACAGGTTTGTATAAGCCATTACTGGTATACAGATTATGATTATGCAACGGCTATCCCCGCTGACGCGGGGAACACTCCAGGTCTTTTGGCGTTAAGCCCTGCTGTTCCGGTTTATCCCCGCGGGCGTGGGGAACACAGTAAATGTATCTCATTATTTATGAAGTGCTTTTTATAAGCACTACATTCTATCGACCTAATCACAACAAATTTAAATTATTAAAGAAAAGTTAATTTACTGATTTTGATGCAAAAAACTCATAGAATGTTTTTTTCTTTAAATTTACTAAAATAGCGTGATCCATGCATCGCTAAGGAAAAATTTATCAGTGCTTCTATACACTCATCAAAATTCACATAGAGAAAATAAAGAATGCAAGGTAATGGATGAGTCACAGACGGCAACGACAGGCCGTCCGTAAAATTGATAGCGCATCAGGCGATATTTAAATATTTATGCGTTTGCATAGACAGCCGCCAGTTACGCGCAATACAAGTTTCAATACACAGACGCGTCGCGTCTTCTTTCTGGCTAATGGGCTGCAAAGCAATCACACGCGGTTTATCATCGCTCAACGTGGCTAACAGTTCATCCAGCGCCTCAATATCACGAACTCGCCCAACGGGATGCTTGATTTCATTGGCGCGCTCCAGTGCCTGGGAAAGCACGTCATATCCCCCACGCATATTCACTTTTGGTGAAACCGTTACCCAGGTATTGGGCGTACAGCGCACTTCGTGCGTCCCGCTGGTCTCAATCTGACAACTAAAACCATTCTTTTCAAGCAGATCGGTGAGCGGCATGAGATCGTGAATACAGGGTTCGCCACCGGTGATGACAACGTGACGCGCGGTATAGCCCTGACGATTAATCACCGCCAGCAGATCTTCACTGCTCGCAGCACCCCATTTGTCGCTCTCTTTGGTTTTTGCAAGGATACTGTACAGGGAAACTTCCCGATCGCTAAGTTTATCCCAGGTGTGTTTGGTATCGCACCAGGCACAGCCAACCGGACATCCCTGTAAACGAATAAAAATAGCGGGGACGCCGGTAAAGTAACCCTCGCCTTGTAGGGTCTGGAACATCTCGTTAATCGGGTACTGCATAGCGTTCTCTGTTAAGGGGATAATCGTTAATTATTGCAGATTTCGTCTGCCCGGTCATGCGCAGCGGCTGCGCTATTGAACAGATACAAAAAAACCCGCCGAAGCGGGTTTATACGTTAAGAGGTAAAAGCAGGATTACGCCTGACCTTTGATCTCTTTACGACCGTTGTACGGTGCTTTTTCGCCCAGAGCTTCTTCGATACGAATCAGCTGGTTGTATTTAGCAACGCGGTCAGAACGGCTCATAGAACCGGTTTTGATCTGGCCTGCAGCGGTACCAACAGCCAGGTCAGCGATGGTAGCGTCTTCAGTTTCACCAGAACGGTGAGAGATGACAGCAGTGTAGCCAGCGTCTTTCGCCATCTTGATTGCAGCCAGAGTTTCGGTCAGAGAACCGATCTGGTTGAATTTGATCAGGATGGAGTTAGCGATGCCTTTCTCGATGCCTTCTTTCAGGATTTTGGTGTTGGTTACGAACAGGTCGTCACCAACCAGCTGGATTTTGTCGCCCAGTACTTTGGTCTGGTAGGCAAAACCGTCCCAGTCAGACTCGTCCAGACCATCTTCGATGGAAACGATCGGGTACTGTTTGGTCAGCTCTTCCAGGAAGTGGGTGAATTCTTCGGAGGTGAACGCTTTGTTGCCTTCGCCAGCCAGCACGTATTTACCGTCTTTGTAGAATTCAGATGCTGCGCAGTCCATCGCCAGGGTGATGTCTTTACCCAGCTCGTAACCAGCCGCTTTAACCGCTTCAGCGATAACAGCCAGTGCTTCAGCGTTGGAGCCCAGGTTCGGCGCGTAGCCGCCTTCGTCACCCACAGCGGTGTTCATGCCTTTGCCTTTCAGCACTTTTGCCAGATGATGGAAAACTTCAGAACCCATACGGATGGCTTCTTTAACCGTTTTCGCGCCAACCGGCTGGATCATGAATTCCTGGATGTCGACGTTGTTGTCAGCGTGCTCGCCGCCGTTGATGATGTTCATCATCGGAACCGGCATGGAGTATTTGCCCGGAGTGCCGTTCAGTTCAGCAATGTGCTCGTACAGCGGCATACCTTTAGCGGCAGCAGCAGCTTTGGCGTTAGCCAGAGAGACAGCCAGAATAGCGTTTGCACCGAAGTTAGATTTGTTTTCAGTACCGTCCAGGTCGATCATGATTTTGTCGATGCCAGCCTGGTCTTTAGCGTCTTTGCCAAGAATAGCCTGAGCGATCGGGCCGTTAACCGCGCCAACAGCTTTGGTTACGCCTTTACCCAGGAAACGGGATTTGTCGCCATCGCGCAGTTCCAGCGCTTCGCGGGAACCAGTAGAAGCACCTGACGGAGCCGCCGCCATACCTACGAAACCACCTTCCAGGTGTACTTCAGCTTCAACAGTCGGGTTACCACGGGAGTCGATGATTTCACGACCGATGACTTTAACGATTTTGGACATTAGGTTTTCCTCAAGTCACTAGTTAAACTAAAACTTCAGACAAACGGTGCACCGCTGAGGGTGCACCGCCGTTCTAACTTTTTTACTTCGCCTGACGTTTCTGATGCTCGTTGGCGGCTTTAACAAAGCCGGCGAACAACGGATGTCCATCACGCGGCGTGGAAGTAAATTCCGGATGGAACTGACAGGCCACGAACCACGGATGATTCGGTACCTCAATGATCTCGACTAACTGATCATCACCGGAACGGCCTGCGACACGCAGACCCGCTGCTTCAATTTGTTTCAACAACATATTGTTGACTTCGTAGCGATGGCGATGACGTTCAACAATCGTCGGCGCGCCATACAACTGACGTACCAGGCTGTCATCGCTAAGCTGGCACTGCTGCGCGCCCAGGCGCATAGTGCCGCCCAGATCGCTTTTCTCGCTACGGACTTCAACGTTGCCGTCTTCATCACGCCACTCGGTAATTAACGCCACAACCGGGTACTTACAGTCTGGCACAAATTCCGTTGAGTTGGCGTTGTCCATACCGGCCACGTTACGAGCGAACTCAATCAACGCAACCTGCATCCCCAGGCAAATGCCCAGATAAGGAATATTATTTTCACGCGCATAGCGCGCAGTGGCGATTTTACCTTCAACGCCACGATAGCCGAAACCGCCAGGGATCAGGATAGCGTCCAAATCTTTCAGAATTTCGACGCCGCGCGTTTCAACATCTTGCGAATCGATCAATTTGATGTTGACGGTAACACGGTTTTTCAGACCACCGTGCTTCAGCGCTTCGATCACCGACTTATAGGCATCCGGCAATTCAATGTACTTGCCTACCATGCCGATAGTCACTTCGCCTGCCGGGTTTGCTTCTTCGTAAATGACCTGTTCCCATTCAGACAGGTTTGCTTCCGGACAGTTCAAGCTGAATCGTTTACAAATATAATCATCAAGCCCCTGAGATTTCAACAGGCCTGGAATTTTATAAATGGAATCGACATCTTTCATTGAAATAACGGCTTTTTCCGGCACATTACAGAACAATGCAATTTTTGCACGCTCGTTGGCAGGAACCGCGCGATCGGAACGACAAATCAGAATATCGGGCTGAATACCGATAGACAGCAGCTCTTTCACGGAGTGCTGAGTCGGTTTAGTTTTCACTTCGCCCGCTGCCGCCAGGTAAGGCACCAGCGTCAGGTGCATAAACAGCGCGTGTTCACGACCGATATCCACCGCCAATTGACGAATCGCTTCAAGGAACGGCAGCGATTCGATATCGCCGACGGTACCGCCGATTTCCACCAGTACCACATCATGGCCTTCGCCGCCTTCCAGCACGCGCTCTTTAATCGCATTAGTGATGTGAGGGATCACCTGTACGGTTGCGCCCAGATAGTCGCCACGGCGTTCTTTACGCAGAACGTCGGAGTAGATACGGCCAGTCGTGAAGTTATTGCGGCGAGACATCTTGGTGCGGATGAAACGCTCGTAGTGCCCCAGGTCCAGGTCGGTTTCAGCGCCGTCTTCAGTAACGAACACTTCCCCGTGTTGGATTGGGCTCATAGTACCCGGATCGACGTTGATGTACGGATCCAGTTTCATGATGGTCACGTTGAGACCACGGGCTTCCAGAATGGCTGCGAGGGAGGCTGCGGCAATGCCTTTACCCAGAGAGGATACGACCCCGCCGGTCACAAAAATATAGTTCGTTGTCATGCGGAACCTGAGAAGTTAGGTTTAAAAGACGATGGAATAACCAGGACGGGAAAGCAGTATACCCGAACATGACCTACGCCACAAACTTTCATTATTCCTCCTCTTCGTCAGGCTGACATTCACATAGGGAGTGAGAAAATAGCCCCTTTGAGGTAAATGTTTTTGACGTAAATCAAGCGCTTGTTATTTAAAAAATCACACAAATCGCTCTTGACCGCCTAAAACCTTTAGAGATCAATTTCCTGGCGTTTTACCTCCTGCCAAACTTCTTCCATTGTTTCCAGGTCCACCCCGGTCATTTCCAGGCCTCTGGCTGCGACAATGCGTTCAACTTCTCGAAAACGACGTTCAAATTTATCGTTTGCTTTTTGCAATGCGAGCTCCGCTTTCGTACCTAAATGACGCGCCATGTTGACCGTGGCAAAGATCAAATCGCCCATTTCCTCTTCCAGTTTAGCCTGATCAACAACCGCCTGCCGCGCCTCAAACATGACTTCATCGATCTCTTCATAGACCTTATCGACGACCGGTCCCAACGTCGTCCAGTCAAAGCCCACGTTTGAACACCGTTTCTGTATTTTTTGTGCACGCATTAAGGCCGGTAAACTGCGTGGAATATCATCCAGCGCGGAATGCTGCGCTTTTTGCGCGCGTTCTTCCGTTTTGATTTGTTCCCAGCGAGCCAGGACTTCTTCACTATTATCCGCGGAAAGCTCGCCAAAAACATGGGGATGGCGGCGCTCCAGTTTGTCGCTGATGGCAGCGCAGATATCATTAAAATCGAAAAGGCCTTCTTCCTGCGCCATCTGTGCGTAAAACACCACCTGAAACAACAGGTCGCCCAGTTCGCCGCGCAAATCGTCAAAATCCTCACGCGCAATCGCATCCAGTACTTCATAAGTTTCTTCAAGCGTATAGGGCGCAATGCTGGCAAAGGTCTGCTCTTTATCCCACGGGCAGCCGCCTTCCGGGTCGCGCAGGCGCTGCATGATATTAAGCAGACGGTCAATTTGATTCATTAAAATATCCTGAAAACATAGGCCCGATGAGCAAAGCGCCATCGGGCGAAAAACGCCGGATGGCGTACACGTTATTAATTCCCGTGCAAACGACGGGCGTCAATGACATCCGGCACCTGGTTGAGCTTGCCGAGCACGCGGCCCAGCACTTGCAGGTTGTAGATCTCGATCGTCATATCGATGGTGGCGATCTGCTGTTTAATGTCGCTGCGGCTGGCGACGCCCAGCACGTTGACTTTTTCATTGGCCAGAATGGTGGTGATATCGCGCAGTAAGCCGCTGCGATCGTTGGCCGTTACGCGCACCACCAGCGAATATCCTGCCGAGTAGCTCTCGCCCCATACCGCCTCTACGATCCGCTCCGGCGCATGAGAGCGCAGCTCCGCCAGTTGTTCACAATCGGCCCGGTGCACGGAAATTCCCCGCCCCTGAGTGATAAATCCGACAATTTCATCCCCCGGAATCGGCTGGCAGCAGCGGGCGATGTGGTGCATCAAATTACCCACGCCTTCCACCACCACACGTCCGTCGTCTTTACGACGATTTTGCGGCGCGTACGTTTTTTGCTGAAGCTGCTTCAGCGCCGCAGCATCCTGCTCTTCCGCGCTCGGCTTATTGAACTGCGATTGCAGGAAATTCACCATCTGATTAAGACGGATATCGCCGCCGCCTATCGCCGCCAGCAACTCTTCCAGCTCATTAAAGTTGTAGCGCGGCAGCAGATGCTTTTCGGCCTCTCTCAGGCTAATCCCCAAATGCGCCAGCTCATCGTCGAGGATCTGCCGTCCAGCCAGAATATTTTTGTCACGATCCTGCTTGCGGAACCAGGCGTGAATTTTCGAACGCCCGCGGCTGGTCGTCACATAGCCCAGGTTTGGATTCAGCCAGTCGCGGCTGGGATTCGGCTGCTTCTGAGTGATAATTTCAACCTGATCGCCCATCTGCAACTGATAGGTGAATGGAACAATACGGCCGCCGATTTTAGCGCCGATGCAGCGGTGCCCGACATCGCTGTGGATGTGGTAAGCAAAATCGAGCGGCGTAGATCCGGCAGGCAAATCCACCACATCGCCTTTTGGCGTAAAGACGTAGACTCGATCGTCAAACACCTGGCTGCGCACTTCATCCAGCATTTCGCCGGAATCCGCCATCTCTTCCTGCCAGGCGATCAGCTTACGCAGCCACGCAATTCTGTCTTCATGGCCGGAACGCACGCCGCCGGACGCGGCGCCTTCTTTATACTTCCAGTGCGCCGCCACGCCCAGTTCGGCGTCTTCATGCATCTGTTTGGTACGGATCTGGATCTCAACGGTTTTACCGCCCGGCCCCAGTACCACGGTATGGATAGACTGGTAGCCGTTCGGCTTCGGGTTGGCGACATAGTCATCGAATTCATCCGGCAGGTGACGATAGTGAGTATGCACTATCCCCAGTGCGGCATAGCAGTCCTGGAGGCGCTCGGCGACGATACGCACAGCGCGGACGTCAAAGAGTTCATCAAACGCCAGATGCTTTTTCTGCATTTTGCGCCAGATACTGTAAATATGTTTTGGTCGTCCGTAGACTTCCGCCATAACGCCTTCGTTTTTCATTTCGGCGCGCAGATGCCCGACAAACTCTTCAATGTAATGCTCACGATCGATCCGCCGTTCATGCAACAGTTTAGCGATGCGTTTGTATTCTGCCGGATGCAGGTAGCGGAAACAGTAGTCTTCCAGCTCCCACTTCAGTTGCCCAATCCCCAAACGATTAGCGAGCGGCGCATAGATGTTGGTACATTCTTTAGCCGCCAGCACGCGCTCATCTTCCGGCGCATCTTTCACTTCGCGCAAATGAGCGATTCGCTCGGCCAGTTTGATCACCACGCAGCGGAAATCATCCACCATCGCCAACAGCATTCGACGGACGTTATCGACCTGCTCCGAAGAAACAGAGTCGTTATGAGTAGCGTTTAACTGGCGGATCGCCGCCATATCGCGCACGCCATGAATCAGGGTAACGATAGATTTGCCGACGCTTTCGCGCAGCACATCTTCGCTGACCACGTTGGCGTCGGCCAGAGGGAACAGTAGCGCCGCCCGCAGCGTGTCGATATCCATACTCAGCGTGGAAAGAATTTCTACCATCTCCACGCCACGCCACAGCAACAGATCCGCATCCGGATGTCCTTGTGTCTGTTGCAGGCAATACGCCCAGGTTTCGGCTAAGCGCTCACACGACTGCTGGCTGGAAATTCCCAGGCTTGCGATCCACTTCTTCGGATCAAATTCACCAGCTTTATTAATATGTGCACTTCTTACCGCGACCATCGTCCTCTCCTTAAGGGACCAGGCCTACCGAAGTCGGTAAGCCGGTAATCATTACATGTGCTCGAACAGAACCATTGATTCCAGATGTCCTGTGTGCGGGAACATGTCGAGCATCGCTAAACGCGTAACCTCATATCCCGCATTGACTAGCGCTTCACTATCGCGCGCCAGCGTCGCCGGATTACAGGATACATAAACAATGCGAATAGGTTTTAATTTTATAATATGTCGCATCACTCCTGTAGCCCCCGCACGCGCAGGATCGAGTAAGACTTTGTCAAAGCCGTTTTTCGCCCACGGCTGCTTCGTGACATCTTCCTCCAGGTTCTCATGGAAGAATGTCACATTATGTAACCCATTGCGGATGGCGTTTTCACGGCCTTTTTCTACCAGCGCCGGAACGCCCTCAACCCCTACCACGCTTGCTGCGCGCGTTGCCAGCGGCAGCGTAAAATTCCCCATTCCGCAGAACAGATCCAGGACACGATCCTCGGCGCGCACATCAAGCCACTCCAGCGCGCGGGCGACCATTTGCTGGTTTACCGCTTCATTAACCTGAATAAAGTCTCGCGGGCTGAAGGCTAAACGTAAGCCGTGCGAGTCATACCAGGGCGCTTCGCCGGAGACCGTTTCCAGTATCTCGCTAAACGGCGCCAGAAACAGAGACAATCCCTCAGAATGCGAAAAGCGTTCCAGTTTTTCTTTATCCGCCGCACTCAATGGCGCGGTATGGCGCAGAATCATCAGCGTACCGCTTCCCGCCTGTACCAGCTCGACATGCCCAAGGTGTCGGGTGCCGTGTAAACTCGCCAGACACGCTCTGATTCGGGGCAGCAATGCTTCAAGCTGGGGCACCAAAACAGGGCACTGTTCGACATTGACGATATCGCTGGAACCCGCTTTGCGAAATCCCATTTGCAGCGGTTTATCCGGCGGGCAATTCAGACTTAACCGCGCACGACGCCGATAGCCCCAGGGCGCGCCGGCAATGATGTCATTCACCTCGTGTTTCATCAAACGCGCCAGCGCCGCGCTTTTGCTGCGTTGTTGCAAGGCGATGCCGACATGTTGTTGCTGACAACCGCCGCAGACGCCAAAATGCGGACAGCGCGGCGCCTCTCGCTCCGGGCTATCATTCAAACGGCGCGAAACGCGTGCGCGGGCAAATTGCTTTTTATCTTCTGTGATAATGACTTCTGCGCTTTCCTCAGGCAATAAACCGGGGATAAACAGCGCCTTTCCGTTATGACGGGCTACGCCCTGACCAAATGGATCGAGGTCATTGACTTTAACGGTTATGATCTGACGCGTCGTCACGCGCCGTTTTGCAGAGTAGAATTGCGCCATCGACCAGCTTTTTCTCAATTTAACAGTGTGACCCTAATTGTCCCATAACGGAACTCCATGACCAACTACAGCCTGCGCGCACGCATGATGATTCTGATCCTGGCCCCGACCGTCCTGATAGGTTTGCTGCTCAGTATCTTTTTTGTGGTGCACCGCTATAACGACCTGCAGCGTCAACTGGAAGATGCCGGCGCCAGTATTATTGAACCGCTCGCCGTCTCCAGCGAATATGGTATGAACTTACAAAACCGGGAGTCTATCGGCCAACTTATCAGCGTTCTGCACCGCAGACATTCTGATATTGTGCGGGCGATTTCCGTTTATGACGATCATAACCGTCTGTTTGTAACATCTAATTTCCATCTGGACCCCTCACAGATGCAGCTTCCCGCCGGAGCGCCGTTTCCACGTCGTCTGAGCGTCGATCGCCACGGCGATATCATGATCCTGCGCACACCGATTATCTCGGAGAGCTATTCGCCGGACGAGTCCATTATTGCCGACGCGAAAAATACCAAAAATATGCTGGGGTATGTGGCGCTTGAACTGGATCTCAAGTCGGTAAGGCTACAGCAATACAAAGAGATTTTTATCTCCAGCGTGATGATGCTTTTTTGTATTGGTATTGCGCTGATCTTTGGCTGGCGGCTTATGCGCGATGTCACCGGGCCTATCCGTAATATGGTGAATACCGTTGACCGTATTCGGCGCGGACAACTGGATAGCCGTGTGGAAGGGTTTATGCTGGGCGAACTGGATATGCTGAAAAACGGCATTAATTCCATGGCGATGTCGCTTGCCGCCTATCACGAAGAGATGCAGCATAATATCGATCAGGCCACCTCGGACCTGCGTGAAACCCTTGAGCAGATGGAAATCCAAAACGTTGAGCTGGATCTGGCGAAAAAGCGCGCCCAGGAGGCGGCGCGTATTAAGTCGGAGTTCCTGGCGAACATGTCGCACGAACTGCGAACGCCGCTGAACGGCGTCATTGGCTTTACCCGCCTGACATTAAAAACAGAGTTGAATCCCACCCAGCGCGACCATCTGAACACCATTGAGCGTTCCGCGAATAATCTGCTGGCGATCATTAATGACGTGCTCGACTTCTCCAAGCTGGAAGCCGGTAAGCTCATTCTGGAAAGTATCCCTTTTCCACTGCGTAATACGCTGGATGAAGTGGTTACGCTGCTGGCCCACTCGTCGCATGATAAAGGGCTGGAGTTGACGTTAAATATTAAAAACGACGTCCCGGATAATGTGATTGGCGACCCGCTGCGCCTGCAACAGGTCATTACTAACCTGGTGGGTAATGCTATTAAGTTCACCGAGAGTGGCAATATCGATATTCTGGTAGAAAAGCGGGCGCTCAGTAACACCAAAGTACAGATTGAAGTGCAGATCCGTGATACGGGGATCGGCATTCCGGAACGCGACCAGTCGCGACTGTTTCAGGCGTTTCGCCAGGCCGATGCCAGTATTTCTCGTCGTCACGGCGGCACCGGGCTTGGGCTGGTGATTACGCAAAAGCTGGTCAACGAAATGGGCGGGGATATCTCTTTCCACAGCCAGCCTAATCGCGGTTCGACCTTTTGGTTTCACATTAATCTTGATCTTAACCCAAATGTCATTATTGACGGGCCGTCGACCGCGTGTCTGGCCGGAAAACGACTGGCTTATGTCGAACCGAATGCTACCGCCGCGCAATGTACCCTGGATCTGCTGAGCGACACGCCAGTGGAAGTGGTTTACAGTCCAACCTTCTCCGCGCTGCCGTTAACGCACTACGATATTATGATTTTGAGCGTTCCGGTGACCTTCCGCGAGCCGCTCACCATGCAGCATGAACGGCTGGCGAAAGCGGCGTCTATGACGGACTTCCTGCTGCTGGCGCTGCCTTGCCATGCGCAAATTAACGCAGAAAAGCTGAAACAAGGAGGCGCGGCGGCCTGTCTGTTAAAACCGTTGACGTCAACGCGCCTGTTGCCAGCGCTGACGGAATATTGCCAGTTGAATCACCATGCTGAACCGCTACTGATGGATGCCAGTAAAATCGCCATGACGGTCATGGCAGTTGATGATAATCCTGCCAATCTGAAGCTTATCGGCGCGTTACTGGAAGATAAAGTCCAACACGTAGAGCTTTGTGATAGCGGGCATCAGGCGGTAGATCGGGCGAAACAAATGCAGTTTGATCTGATTTTGATGGATATTCAGATGCCGGATATGGACGGCATACGCGCCTGTGAGTTGATTCACCAGCTTCCTCATCAGCAGCAAACACCGGTTATTGCCGTTACGGCACATGCGATGGCGGGGCAAAAAGAGAAGTTACTCAGCGCGGGCATGAACGACTATCTGGCTAAACCGATAGAAGAAGAGAAGTTACATAATCTGTTGCTGCGCTATAAACCCGGCGCCAACGTAGCGGCGCGTCTGATGGCGCCGGAACCGGCTGAATTTATCTTCAATCCGAATGCGACGCTCGACTGGCAGCTTGCGCTCCGCCAGGCTGCCGGTAAGCCCGATCTGGCGCGGGATATGCTGCAAATGCTGATTGATTTCCTGCCGGAAGTGCGCAACAAAATTGAAGAACAACTGGTGGGAGAAAATCCCAACGGTCTGGTCGATCTGGTCCATAAGCTACACGGGAGCTGCGGCTATAGCGGCGTACCGCGGATGAAGAACCTTTGCCAGCTTATTGAGCAACAGCTTCGCAGCGGCGTCCACGAAGAGGAGCTGGAGCCTGAGTTTCTGGAGCTGCTGGATGAGATGGATAATGTCGCGCGTGAAGCGAAGAAGATATTGGGATAAGCGTAGCGCTATCAGGCGGTAATGTGCCGGATGGCGGCTTCGCCTTATCCGGCCTACGAATCCACTTTGGCTTTAGCGTAAAAGCGGCCCTATCTTCAGCGTAGCGGCCACGTTTCGCGCAGTCATACGCACATTTTCGGCGGCATTCTCCAGAGCGTCCTCCAGCGTGCAGATGGTATAAATCACGCTGAAAACGGCATCAAGTCCATGTTCATGAACCACGCCAACATCCGCCGTCAGGCTACCCGCAATACCAATTACCGGTTTGTTATGCCGTTTGGCGATGTTTGCCACGCCAATGGGTACTTTACCGTGAATGGTCTGGCTGTCGATGCGTCCCTCGCCGGTGATGACTAAATCAGCATCCGCAAGGCATTCTTCCAGATGAAGTGCATCGGTGACAATCTCAATGCCACGCCGTAGCTGCGCGCCGCAAAACGCGTATAACGCCGCTCCCATGCCGCCAGCCGCTCCGCCGCCTGCCAGATCCAACACATCAACATGCAGATCGCGGGCAATCAAATGCGCATAGCGAATCAATGCCGTATCCAGACGTTCAATCATCTCCGGCGTCGCCCCTTTTTGCGGACCAAAAACCGCAGAAGCGCCCTCTTTGCCGGTCAGGGGGTTCGTCACATCGCAGGCGACGTCTATACGACACGCCGACAAACGCTTATCCAGACCGCTGATATCAATGTTGGCGAGTGTTTCCAGCCCAATGCCGCCTTGCGCAATATCATTGCCCTGCGCATCCCGTAGCCTGGCCCCCAGCGCCTGCACCATCCCCGCGCCACCGTCGTTGGTGGCGCTACCGCCGATACCGATAATGATATGCTCAACGCCCGCATCCAGCGCATGACGGATCAGCTCGCCGGTTCCCCATGACGTGGTTTTCAGCGGATCGCGCTGCGCGGGAGGTACCTGCTCCAGCCCGCTGGCGGCCGCCATTTCAATGAACGCGGAACGCGCATCGCCGGAAAGCCCATAAAACGCATTGACGCGATGCCCCAACGGCCCGGTGACATCAACATGCACGATTCGCCCCGCCGTCGCTTCGACCATCGCTTCGACAGTACCTTCCCCGCCATCCGCCAGCGGTAGTTTCAGGTAATCCGCGTCAGGCCAGATCTCGCGAAATCCTTGTTCAATGGCGGTCGCTACCTCAAGAGCACTCAAACTTTCTTTATACGAGTCTGGTGCGATCACTATTTTCATAAGTCGCCCTTATGCATGTTGCTCCTGTTAAGCATACACCCAGAGAAGTACCGGCCCCTTACGAAACCGACTCTGACTTAACGCACCATACAAGGGCGCTTATTATCAAACGTCCAGCCTGGAATTAAGTACTGCATTCCCATCGCGTCGTCACGCGCGCCTAAGCCATGCTTTTGATAGAGCTCATGCGCCTTCATCACCTGATCCATATCGAGCTCAACGCCCAGCCCCGGTTTGGTCGGTACTTGCACCATACCGCCTTTAATTTCAAACGGCTCTTTAGTCAGACGCTGATTACCTTCCTGCCAGATCCAGTGGGTATCGATCGCGGTGATCTTGCCCGGCGCCGCCGCCGCAACGTGGGTAAACATCGCCAACGAAATATCAAAGTGGTTATTAGAGTGGGAGCCCCAGGTCAGGCCGAACTCATGACACATTTGCGCCACGCGTACAGAGCCTTGCATAGTCCAGAAGTGCGGGTCCGCCAGCGGGATATCTACAGATTGTAGCGATAGCGTATGCCCCATCTGACGCCAGTCGGTAGCAATCATATTGGTCGCCGTCGGCAGGCCGGTGGCGCGACGGAACTCCGCCATCACTTCGCGTCCGGAGAAGCCCTGTTCCGCGCCGCAAGGATCTTCCGCATAGGCCAGCGATCCTTTCAGATAACGACCGATGTTGATCGCTTCATTGAGAGACCACGCGCCATTCGGATCAAGCGTCACGCGCGCGTTCGGGAAGCGTTTCGCCAGCGCCACGATTGACTCGGCCTCTTCTTCGCCCGCCAGCACGCCGCCTTTCAGTTTAAAGTCGTTGAAGCCATATTTTTCATAGGCGGCTTCTGCCAGACGCACTACCGTTTCCGGCGTCATCGCTTCTTCATGACGCAGGCGATACCAGTCGCATTGCTCATCCGGCTGGCTCTGATACGGTAGCGGCGTGGCCTTGCGATTGCCGACAAAGAACAGATAACCCAGCATTTCGACTTCGCTGCGCTGCTGACCGTCGCCTAACAGCGAAGCGACGTTGACGCCAAGGTGTTGGCCCAGAAGGTCAAGCATTGCCGCTTCAATGCCAGTCACCACATGGATAGTGGTACGGAGATCGAATGTTTGTAAACCGCGTCCGCCCGCATCGCGATCGGCAAACTGGTTACGAACGGCGGTCAGGACATTTTTATATTCACCCAGCGTTTTTCCCACCACCAGTGGGATCGCATCTTCCAGCGTTTTGCGAATTTTTTCGCCGCCCGGGATCTCGCCGACCCCGGTGTGCCCGGAGTTATCTTTAATAATGACAATATTTCGCGTAAAGAAGGGAGCGTGCGCGCCGCTCAGGTTCATCAGCATACTGTCATGGCCTGCGACCGGGATAACCTGCATTGAAGTAACCACAGGCGTCGTAAATTGTGCGCTCATAATCAAGTCCTTATTCAGAATTAGTGACGACCAAAAACAGGGCGTTTGCGATCAAAAGTCCAGCCAGGGATCAGGTACTGCATACTGCGTTGAGCATCACCGCGTGTCCCATTTCACGCCATGTTGAGTAGCATACTGTCATGTCCGTAATAACGGGACTGGATTGCGTTGTCATGATAATTGTCCTGCGACAAATTTCAGTTCAATACGCTTAATATCGCCGACCAGCACCAGATAGCTGATGATGGCTACCAGGGCATGAACGCCGACATAGATCAAAGCGCCGTTGAAGGAACCGGTGGTGCCAACGATGTAACCAATCGCGATTGGCGTCACAATACCGGAAATATTGCCGAACATATTAAACAAGCCGCCGGAAAGACCGCTGATCTCTTTCGGCGCGGTATCCGCCATCACGGCCCAGCCCAACGCACCGATACCTTTACCGAAGAAAGCCAGCGCCATAAAGCCGATGATCATCCATTCCACGTTCACATAGTTACAGAACACCATAACCATTGACAGCAACATCCCCAGTACAATCGGCGTCTTGCGCGCGATATTCAGGGAGCCAGTACGACGCATCAGCCAGTCGGAAATAATGCCGCCCAGCACGCCGCCGACAAAGCCGCAGACCGCAGGAACCGAGGCGACAAAGCCCGCTTTGAGAATCGACATGCCGCGCGCCTGGACCAAATAGACCGGGAACCAGGTAATAAAGAAGTAAGTCAGGGCGTTAATACAGTACTGACCGATGTAGACGCCAATCATCATACGAGAGCCCAGCAACTGTTTGATCTGGCCCCATTTGACGCTAAACGGTACTTTCGCTTTCGTATCTTTCTGATCCATGTTGATCAGCGCGCCACCTTCTGCGATGTACTCCAGCTCTTTCTTGTTTACGCCCGGATGGTTATTCGGTTCATGGATAACTTTCATCCAGATAAAGCTAATGATGATTCCTAACCCGCCCATAAAGAAGAAGACATGCGACCAGCCCACTTCGTGCGTCAGCCAACCCATAATTGGCGCGAAAATAACCGTGGCGAAGTATTGCGCGGAGTTAAAGATGGCCACCGCCGTTCCCCTCTCCTGCGCCGGGAACCAGGCTGCAACGATGCGACTGTTGCCCGGGAAAGAAGGCGATTCCGCCAGACCGACCATGAAACGAAGCGTAAAGAGGGCGACAACAATGCCGAAACCGCTAAAGATATCGACAAAACCCTGCAACAGGGTGAAGACTGACCAGATGAAAATAGACCAGAAATAGACGCGTTTGGAACCAAAGCGGTCCAGCAGCCAGCCGCCCGGGATCTGCCCGATAACATAGGCCCATGAAAACGCAGAGAAAACGTAGCCCATGCCTACCGGGTCAAGACCGATATCTTTAGCCATTTCTGAGCCGGCAATGGACAATGTGGCGCGGTCGCCGTAGTTGAAGGATGTGACGATAAACAGCATCACCACTATCCAGTAGCGGGCGTTCGTGCGTTTCTCCGCACCGCTCGCCGCGTGGCTTAATGAACTCATTGTTGCACTCCTGAAATTTCGCGTTAGCTACGCTCACTCTGAATTGCACAACCGGTAGGGAATCAGAGATAACGTTTCCTTGTTGCAGCCTTTATTAGGTCGTTTGCTTTGCACGCTGCATGCTTTTATTCACTGGCAGGAGAAGTATAAAAAGCGCGCCACACACACTCACCGTGCAACAACACAGTATTTTGGCGATGAATTACGCCTGTTTATGGCAAAAGCCCAGGACAGTGGAAGCCACTTCACGGAAATGAAATCAGAAGGCGTCAGGCGCCAACGCAGGAGGGATAAAAAGAGAAGAATGTGAAACAGGTCGCTTGATTACATGAAAACGCCCGTAAAAAACTGCCGCTTTTGCGGGTATATGCACAAAGCTAACACGATTCAGTTTCTTTACACTGTGTACAGGTCGTTATTTTGCTTACTGGCAACGCAAGCAAACAAAAAGGTACCCTCCCGTAGGGGGAGGGATTTACCTCAGGAAAGTAAGGTTCCCCAGTGTTCAACCCAGGGATTGGATTGGCTCTCCGGCTCCGGATGTTCGCTGGCATCAATTAATAACATCTCCCCCACCCGTCGCGCGCTTTGCTCCTGCAGCAGGGCATCAAACTGTTTGCCGCCATTACAGAAATTGGGGTAGCTGCTATCACCTAACGCAATCACCCCGTAACGCAGGTTTGGTTGAAAACCTAACGTATCTTTAATGCCGTGAAAGAGCGGCGCAATGCTGTCCGGTAGATCGCCCTGCCCGGTCGTCGAGGTGACCACCAGCGCAACCTTGTCCTGATATTGCTGCCAGTCGGACAGTTCAGGATCTTCAAACACGGTCGCGCTGTGGCCCTGTCTGGCGAGGATCGCTTCCGCTTCTTCCGCCACCAGCAGTGAGTTGCCATACATGGTCCCGACAAAAATACCAATTTCCGCCATTATGCGTATCTCCCTGAATTATGCCTGATGAGACTCATCCTGCCGGGACGCCGCCGTAAACTCAACCCTTTCATTGTCAGGGAGAAGTCCCCGCCAGCCAAACTGTGTCAGCGCCTGCATCCAGGTTTCATCCAACCCGGCCTGAATCATCAACGGCTGCCCGGTGAAGGGATGCGTCAGTTCAAGTCGGCTGGCATGAAGCATCAGGCGACGACAGGCAAAATGTTCCGCCGCGCTGCGGTTTTGTCGCAAATCACCGTGTTTACTGTCGCCGATGATAGGATGGCGCAGATGCGCCAGATGACGACGGAGCTGGTGTTTGCGTCCCGTTTTCGGCTCCAGTTCAACCAGACCATAACGCGTGGTGGGATAACGTCCGGTCGGCACCGCCATTTCGACCGTCGCCAGTCCGCGATACTGCGTTACAGCCGGCTGGGGCGCTTTATCCTCCCGGGCGAATTTATCGGCAATTTTATCGCGCTCTTCCACCAGCGGATAATCCAGTACCGCGTCATCCATCAGCCAGCCGCGCACAATGGCATGGTAGCGTTTACGGATGTGGTGCTGTTCGAACTGCTGCGCCAGGCGGCGTCCCGCTTCGCTGGACAGCCCCATCAACAGTACGCCCGACGTGGGTCTGTCGAGACGATGAGCGGTAAAAACATGCTGGCCAATTTGGTCGCGTACCGTTTGCATAACCACAACTTTTTCGTCGCGATCCAGCCAGCTCCGGTGAACAAGCCAGCCTGCAGGTTTATTCACGGCAACCAGCCACGGGTCTTGATAGAGGATCTCCAGCATCAGGATTTATCGCGGGTGAATAGCGCATCCAGATCCTGCAAAACCGCCAGGATCGCCTCCCGCTGCGGATGATCCGCCGCCAGCGCCATTTCGTAATAAGGGGCGATGGCAAACGCCTCGGGCAGCGGCTGCGCATTATCAAGTAGGGTATGCATACGCGGGATCAATACCCATTGCAACCATTCCAGCGGTGCCATGGTATCCATATAAAATGGCTGCGTGCTGGTAAACAGGTGCGCCTGCGGCGCATCCAGCCGCCAGTGGTGATGCTCGCGCAGCAGCGTTTCAAGCGCATGTAACTGCTGACGCACACGGTCATGAGTCGTCATGTTAAAAACCTCAATGATGAAAATCTGGCGCGAAGAATAACAAAAAAAAGGGAGCACTGTGTAAACAGTGCTCCCGGTTCGTTTCGCAGCATTCCAGCTACTTTTCGTGCTCCCTGCTCATCCGTGACAACTTTTCCTGTGACCTTACGGCCTGCTCATCCTGAACGTTTGCATCCTGCGCACATCGCCCCGATGTGATAGCTTCATCCTGAAGCGTCCCTGGTCATCCATACCCGCCGAACATCCTCATCGGCTCTCGTTCTCCGTCCTGGAGGTGTCCTTTAACGCATCCTGCGCTTTCCACTTTGCTTCATCCTGAAGCCTTTCCTTGTAACACCATCCTGGCGTGTCCTGCTGAAGCGTCATCATCCTGACGTTCACTTCGGTGTACGACTCCCTGTCGACGAAGATAGAATCGCCTGTTTCACCTTGTCTTACAAGACGCTTACAGACAATACCTTAAGTAAATTTTCATATGAAAGCGCTCAATAACATTTTAATATATTGATTTATATAGACTTACATAAGAAAGAGGAGGCCATGTATTCGCTGATATCCTGGCGATCTCCTACAGACCTTGTAAGAGATCTCTCACACTTGTTAGGGCAAACGATTACAGAAGAGGATTAAGTTGCGTAAGAAATTCCGCAAGCGTTGCGGCAAGGACGGTACGATTGCGGGTGCCCAGCGTTTCTTTAATCACCTCGCCGGACAGATTACAGACCGAGATAACCTCAAGCTCATTTTCCTGCGTCGCAATAAAAAGCGTGGGAGAAAGCTTGAGCCGCTTTTGCGTGACCAGATGGCCTATCAGATTTTCCTGTACGCGCCGAAAGTCATCCTGACTCCAGGTTTGCAGTAGCGTGAGCTTTTCATCCGCAAACTGCGCGGGCATGTCGCCAGCAAACTGCGTGGTGTAAAATGCGTGGAGCGCAGGTTGTACCACAATATCAAAGGCGCGTTCAACCGCGTTTACATTTTCTTCGCCTTCAAAAGGTTGCGGCTGCCAGTAAACGGCATCGCGGGTTGAAGAAATAATGCACGGGGAAGGTACGCCATACAGTTCTTCGCTCAACGGCCAGCTATCGTGTTTTTCTTGCCACGCGTCGCAGTAACGCGTCGTAAAGGCTTTCAACGCCTGCGCTGTCAGTTCGTCCACCAGTTTCTCTCTTCATAAAAGCCAGGATACACTTGGCGTATAGTGTATCTGGTTTATGACGGTGAAACATGTCTTCTTATGAAAATCATCAGGCTCTCGATGGCCTGACTCTCGGAAAATCAACGGATTATCGGGACAATTACGACGCCAGCCTGCTGCAGGGCGTGCCGCGCAGTTTAAATCGCGACCCGCTCGGATTAAAAGCCGATAATCTGCCGTTCCACGGCGCGGATATCTGGACGTTATATGAACTTTCCTGGCTTAACAGCCATGGTCTTCCTCAGGTCGCAGTCGGGCATGTCGAACTGGATTACACCAGCGTTAATTTAATTGAATCCAAAAGCTTTAAACTGTATCTGAACAGCTTTAACCAGACGCGCTTTGACACCTGGGAGACGGTGCGCCAGACGCTGGAACGCGATCTGCGTGCCTGCGCGCAGGGCAACGTTAGCGTGAGGCTTCATCGTCTTAATGAGCTGGAAGGACAGCCTGTCGCCCATTTCCACGGCGCCTGTATTGACGATCAGGATATCAGTATCGACAACTACCAGTTTACTACCGACTATCTGCAACATGCGGTCAGCGGCGAGAAGAGAGTGGAAGAGACGCTGGTCAGTCATCTGTTAAAATCTAACTGCCTGATCACCCACCAACCGGACTGGGGCTCGATACAAATTCAGTACCGCGGACGCAAAATCGACAGGGAAAAACTGCTGCGCTATCTGGTCTCATTCCGTCACCATAATGAATTTCACGAGCAGTGCGTAGAACGCATTTTCAATGACATTCTGCACTTCTGCCAGCCGGAAACGCTAAGCGTTTATGCGCGCTATACCCGCCGCGGCGGGCTGGACATTAATCCATGGCGCAGCAATACCGATTTTGTGCCCGCCACGGGCAGGCTGGCGCGTCAGTAATCTTTTTTGTCAATTTTGCGTGCCGGATTGCGCATGTAAGGTTGTGAAAGATCATCAGCCAGGGCTATTGTAATCAACGGGGAATGGCGTGTTGCGTCCCATAAGGAGTTTACTTGATTACACATATTAGCCCGCTTGGCTCAATGGATATGCTGTCGCAACTGGAAGTGGACATGCTGAAACGCACGGCCAGTAGCGACCTGTATCAACTGTTTCGTAACTGTTCACTTGCCGTTCTTAACTCCGGCAGCCTGACTGACAACAGCAAAGAGCTGCTGTCCCGCTTTGAAAGTTTCGATATCAACGTACTGCGCCGCGAGCGCGGCGTGAAGCTGGAATTGATTAATCCGCCTGAAGACGCCTTTGTTGACGGACGGATTATTCGTGCGCTACAGGCTAACCTGTTCGCGGTGCTGCGCGACATTCTCTTTGTGAATGGGCAGATCCATAATGCCGGGCGTTTCCAGCATCTGGATCTTGAAAGCTCAGCACATATCACCAATCTGGTGTTCTCCATTCTGCGCAACGCCCGGGCGCTGCACGTCGGCGAAGCGCCAAACATGGTGGTATGCTGGGGCGGCCACTCAATTAACGAAAACGAGTACCTGTATGCCCGTCGCGTCGGCACGCAGTTGGGATTACGCGAGCTGAACATCTGTACCGGCTGCGGCCCGGGCGCGATGGAAGCCCCCATGAAGGGCGCGGCGGTCGGTCACGCGCAACAACGTTATAAAGACAGCCGCTTTATCGGCATGACTGAACCTTCCATTATTGCGGCTGAACCGCCTAACCCGCTGGTGAACGAACTGATTATCATGCCGGATATCGAAAAACGCCTGGAAGCGTTCGTCCGTATCGCACACGGTATCATCATCTTCCCGGGCGGCGTAGGTACGGCGGAAGAACTGCTCTATTTGCTGGGTATTTTGATGAATCCGGCCAATAAAAATCAGGTGCTGCCGCTGATCCTGACTGGACCAAAAGAGAGCGCCGATTACTTCCGCGTTCTGGATGAGTTTATTACCCATACGCTGGGCGAAGCGGCCCGCCGTCATTACCGCATCATCATTGACGATGCGGCGGAGGTGGCGCGGCTGATGAAGAAAGCGATGCCGCTGGTGAAAGAAAATCGCCGCGATACCGGCGACGCCTATAGCTTTAACTGGTCGATTCGTATTTCACCGGATCTTCAGGTGCCGTTTGAGCCGTCACATGACAATATGGCCAACCTGAAACTGTACCCGGATCAGCCGGTTGAGATTCTGGCGGCCGATCTGCGGCGCGCCTTCTCCGGCATTGTCGCGGGGAACGTGAAGGAGGTGGGGATACGCGCCATTGAAGCTAATGGTCCGTATAAAATCCACGGCGATCGAGAGATGATGCGTCGCATGGACGATCTGCTTCAGGGATTCGTCGCGCAGCATCGTATGAAATTGCCGGGTTCCGCCTACATCCCCTGTTACGAGATCTGCGCTTAATGCTTATGCCCGGTTGCTGACAACAGCCGGGCGTTTCTCCCATTCCTTTCATTGCGGTATGGCGACCGACGTATGCCTTCATTTTTTATGATTGTCATCAGAGGCATAGCCCGCATTATTTTATAAACACCATTTATGATTCGCCATAAATAGATTGCCAGGCAAACGTTTTCCTCACTCCTCTTACCGTGATTTATCGGTCTAAACGCTTATTCGCCACCAGAATCCACTAAAAACATTGATTTTTATAGCGGAACCTCCGTATCTTGCGCCCCAATCTTTCCGGCCTTATATCGTTAATGGTAGCCTTCGCGCCCGGAAATTCGTTATGACGTTTTTTTAATAGATTAATGGTCCAAATTTATCCACATAAAAAGCGGATTATTGCATTTGAGATCGCGATCACTGATACATTCATCACTTAAATGTATCTTTCCGCCCGAAAATTATTACGGCGAAAAATTATATAAAAAGCGTCCCTAAGCAGATTTCATTTTACGATCAGGTCTTTTTTCATTGGATTAGACCAGCAACCTGATTTTTAGCATCCTCCAGGAGAAATAGATGGAAACCACTCAGACCAGCACTATTGCTTCGATTGACTCTCGAAGCGCATGGCGCAAAACAGATACCATGTGGATGCTGGGCCTTTACGGCACGGCTATCGGCGCGGGCGTTCTGTTCCTGCCAATCAACGCAGGCGTCGGCGGCATGATTCCGCTCATCATCATGGCGATTCTCGCTTTCCCGATGACCTTTTTCGCACACCGTGGTTTAACCCGCTTCGTGCTGTCCGGTAAAAATCCGGGCGAAGACATCACTGAAGTCGTTGAGGAACACTTCGGCATCGGCGCAGGTAAACTGATTACCCTGCTCTACTTCTTCGCGATTTACCCTATCCTGCTGGTTTACAGCGTGGCTATTACTAATACCGTGGAAAGCTTCCTGACCCATCAGTTAGCGATTAATCCGCCGCCGCGTGCGATTCTTTCCCTGATCCTGATTGTCGGCATGATGACCATCGTGCGCTTCGGCGAGCAGATGATCGTTAAGGCGATGAGTATCCTGGTATTCCCGTTCGTTGCCGCGCTGATGCTGCTGGCCTTGTACCTGATCCCGCAGTGGAGCGGCGCGGCGCTGGAAACGCTGTCCTTTGATTCTGCCGCGTCTACCGGCAACGGTCTGTGGATGACGCTGTGGCTGGCGATTCCAGTGATGGTCTTCTCTTTCAACCACTCCCCGATCATCTCCTCCTTCGCGGTGGCGAAGCGTGAAGAGTACGGTGAAGGCGCTGAGAAGAAATGTTCTAAAATTCTGGCCTTCGCCCACATCATGATGGTGCTGACCGTGATGTTCTTCGTCTTCAGCTGCGTGCTGAGCCTGACGCCGGCAGATCTGGCGGCGGCAAAAGAGCAGAACATTTCTATTCTGTCTTACCTGGCGAACCACTTTAACGCGCCGATCATCGCCTGGATGGCGCCGATTATTGCGATGATTGCTATCACCAAATCCTTCCTCGGCCACTACCTGGGCGCGCGTGAAGGCTTTAACGGGATGGTGATTAAATCGCTGCGTGGTAAAGGTAAATCCATCGAAATCAACAAACTGAACAAAATTACCGCACTGTTTATGCTGGTCACCACCTGGATTGTGGCTACGCTGAACCCCAGCATCCTGGGCATGATTGAAACCCTGGGCGGCCCGATCATCGCGATGATTCTGTTCCTGATGCCGATGTATGCCATCCAGAAAGTACCGGCAATGCGTAAGTACAGCGGTCATATCAGCAACGTATTCGTTGTGATTATGGGCCTGATTGCCATCTCCGCTATTTTCTACTCGCTGTTCAGCTAAGTCCTTTAGCGCCGCTTACCGCGGCGCTTCTCTATGATACAACCGCAATGGATGCCCTATGATTAGCGTATTCGATATTTTTAAAATCGGCATTGGCCCTTCCAGTTCTCACACCGTCGGACCAATGAAAGCTGGCAAGCAGTTCACGGACGATCTGATTGCCCGCCATATTCTTACGGATATCACCCGCGTAGTGGTGGATGTCTACGGCTCTCTGTCATTGACGGGTAAAGGCCACCACACCGATATCGCCATTATCATGGGCCTGGCGGGGAATCTGCCGGACACCGTCGATATCGACGCCATTCCGTCCTTTATCCAGGATGTGAACACCCACGGGCGTTTACTACTGGCCAATGGGCAGCATGAAGTCGAATTTCCGGTCGATAAGTGCATGAATTTCCACGCCGACAACCTGTCTCTGCATGAGAACGGGATGCGTATTACCGCGCTGGCGGGCGATAAGGTTCTCTACAGCCAAACCTACTACTCCATTGGCGGGGGCTTTATCGTCGATGAAGAACACTTTGGTTTGTCGAATAGCGAACCCGTCAACGTACCGTACCCTTACAAAACCGCCGCAGATTTACAGCGTCACTGTCAGGAGACGGGCCTGTCGCTCTCTGGTCTGATGATGCAAAACGAACTGGCCCTGCACAGTAAAGAAGCGCTGGAGCAGCACTTCGCCAGGGTCTGGGAGGTAATGCGCAGCGGTATTGAGCGCGGTATCACCACCGAGGGCGTATTGCCGGGTAAACTGCGCGTTCCGCGTCGCGCGGCGGCGCTGCGTCGAATGCTGGTCAGTCAGGATAAGACCACCACTGATCCGATGGCGGTCGTTGACTGGATCAATATGTTCGCGCTGGCGGTGAACGAAGAGAATGCCGCAGGCGGACGAGTGGTCACCGCGCCGACTAACGGCGCATGTGGTATTGTTCCGGCGGTGCTGGCGTACTATGACAAGTTTATCCGCGAAGTAAATGCTAACTCGCTTGCTCGCTATATGCTGGTCGCCAGCGCGATTGGCTCGCTGTATAAGATGAACGCCTCTATTTCCGGCGCCGAAGTGGGTTGTCAGGGAGAGGTCGGCGTAGCCTGTTCCATGGCGGCAGCGGGTCTGGCCGAGCTGCTGGGCGGTAGTCCGGCCCAGGTGTGTATCGCCGCAGAAATCGCTATGGAGCATAATCTGGGGTTAACTTGCGATCCGGTTGCCGGTCAGGTACAGGTTCCCTGCATTGAGCGTAACGCGATTGCCTCAGTCAAAGCGGTCAACGCCGCGCGTATGGCGCTGCGCCGTACCAGCGAACCGCGCGTATGCCTCGATAAAGTGATTGAGACCATGTACGAAACCGGTAAAGACATGAACGCTAAGTACCGCGAAACTTCGCGCGGCGGCCTGGCGATGAAGATCGTTACCTGCGATTAGTCGTTTCTCATTGCCCGGTGGCGCTGACGCTTACCGGGCCTACACTACGGGTGTCATTTGTAGACCGGATAAGCCGCAGCGCGGTGCCATCCGGTAAAATGTTGATGCCTGACATTAGCCTCGTCTCTCCGCCAGTGTTACCCTACGCGCAGGTTTGTAAGGGAGAACACCGTGGCTGCTCATCTGCTTATCGTCGACGCACTCAATTTGATTCGCCGTATTCACGCCGTTCAGGGATCGCCCTGTGTGGAAACCTGCCAACACGCGCTCGATCAATTGATTATCCACAGCCAGCCAACCCATGCCGTAGCGGTCTTTGATGACGACGCGCGCAGCAGCGGCTGGCGTCATCAGCGTTTGCCGGACTACAAAGCAGGACGTCCGCCGATGCCTGACGATTTACATAATGAAATGCCCGCCCTACGCGCCGCGTTTGAACAGCGCGGCGTGCGCTGTTGGGCATCAGACGGTAACGAAGCGGACGATCTGGCGGCGACGCTGGCGCTAAAAGTTACCGAAGCCGGACACCAGGCAACCATTGTGTCAACTGATAAAGGCTATTGCCAGTTACTCTCTCCGGGATTGCGCATTCGCGACTACTTCCAGAAACGCTGGCTGGACGCGCCGTTTATTGAAAAAGAGTTTGGCGTACTTCCCCGGCAGTTGCCGGATTACTGGGGTCTGGCAGGAATCAGCAGTTCGAAAGTCCCCGGCGTTGCCGGTATCGGCCCCAAAAGCGCGACCCAGTTGTTGATTCAGTTTCAAAATCTGGAGGGAATTTACGCCCACCTGGATGAGATGCCGGAAAAGTGGCGCAAAAAGCTTGAGACGCATAAAGAAATGGCATTTCTCTGCCGCGATATTGCACGTCTGCAAACCGATTTACATATTGACGGAAACTTACAGCAGCTACGGCTGGTGCGGTAACAATGTTGCCGGATGGCGCTGTGCTTATCCGGCTTACATTTCGTGCCATTCTGTAGGCTGGATAAGGCGTCACGCCACCATCCGGCAAAATTACCAGGCGATATGGTACAGTTCGACAATGTCCGCCAGACTCGCTTCACGCGGATTGCCGCCAGTACAGACATCATCGAACGCCGCCTGCGCCAGCGCCGGGATATCCTCTTTTCGAACGCCGACATCACGCAAATGCAGCGGAATTCCCACATCGCGATTTAGCGTAAATACGGCTTCCACGGCGGCATTGCGTGCCTCTTCAAGGCTCAATCCTTCTACCTTCACCCCCATCGCCCGGGCAATATCACGGAATTTCTCGTTGGTATGTCCGGCATTGAAACGCATCACATGCGGAAGCAAAATAGCATTCGCAACGCCGTGCGGCGTGTTGTAAAACGCCCCCAGCGGATGCGCCATCCCATGCACCAGCCCCAGCCCCACATTGGAAAACCCCATCCCGGCAACGTATTGCCCCAGCGCCATCGCCTCACCGGCCTCTTTTTCTCCGGCAACAGCGCCGCGCAGCGCGCCAGCAATCATTTCAATAGCTTTGATATGCAATGCATCCGTCAGCGCCCATGCGGCCCGGGTAATATAGCCTTCAATAGCATGGGTCAGGGCATCCACGCCCGTTGCCGCTTTCAGCGCGGGCGGCATACCGTCCATCATATCAGCATCGATAAATGCCGCCTGCGGAATATCATGCGGATCGACACAAACGAATTTGCGCCGTTTCTCTTCATCGGTAATCACATAATTGATAGTGACTTCCGCCGCGGTTCCCGCCGTTGTCGGAATCGCCATAATCGGCACGCTGGGTTTACGGGTCGGTGATAGCCCTTCCAGACTGCGCACATCGGCAAATTCTGGATTGTTACTGATAATACCGATCGCTTTGCAGGTATCCTGCGGAGAACCGCCGCCAATGGCGATGAGATAGTCCGCGCCGCTTTGGGTAAAGAACTTAAGCCCTTCCTGGACAACAGAAATCGTAGGATTAGGGATCACGCCTGCATAGATCTCCCACGCCAGCCCTGCGGCATCCATTCTGCTTGTCACCTTATCGACCACACCGCATTTTACCAGCGTTTTATCCGTAACAATCAGTGCCTTATGATAACCGCGGCGCGTCACCTCATCGGTTAATGCGTCCACCGCTCCCCGGCCAAACCATGCCGTTTCATTCAGAATCATTCTGTTCGCCATAGCCTGTCTCCTGACATCACTCTTCAATACGTAACCCGTAAGTTTTAAATTTCTCCAGCACGATAGCGATCGCCTCGTCATCCAGTACCGGTACCGGATCGACAATTGCCAGCGTACTTAAATAGAGCTGCGCCAGCACTTCCACTTCATGCGCCAGCCACAACGCTTTGTCTAAATTTTCTTCACAAGCGATAAGCCCGTGATGCTGTAGCAGCGTCGCTTTACGATTTTTAAGCGCCACGGCAACATGGTCAGAAAGTTCGCGGGTGCCAAAGGTGGCGTAGGGCGCGCAGGGAATAGAGTTCCCACCCGCGGCGGCAATCATGTAGTGAATCGCCGGAATCGGGCGATTCAGGATCGAGACTGCCGTACAATGAACAGCGTGGTTATGTACCACAGCATTGGCGTCAGGGCGAGTCTGGTATGCCGCCATATGAAAACGCCACTCGCTGGAAGGCAGTTTGCCCTGCTCATGCTGACCGTCAGCATCAATAAAGACAATGTGCGACTCTGTCAGCTTCTCGTAGGGGAGCCCCGTCGGCGTAATCAGCATTCCGCCCTGATAACGTACGCTCACGTTACCCGCCGTCCCCTGGTTTAACCCTAACCGCGTCATTTCCAGACAGGTATCAATAATCTGCCGCGCCAGTCTATTTCGTTCCATTATTTACCTCTCTCTGTGATTCAAAATGAGACAACAAAACCGCCTTCTGCATCACGCTGCTGTCCAGTTGAAATAATCGAATAGTTAGCAACTATCATCATACTGAATAAAGAGAAGGGAATTTAAATGACGATATTTTGTGATACACATCAATTAATCCGCCACGATAAACCAGACGACTACCGTTTCAATCGTCAATAAATGCCCGCTATTAATAATATTTTTTAAAACGGGCAAATATGAAGAATAAGTTACACCTGCCCGTTTTCGTAGCAATAATTTAATTCGGGCATTCAGCCTGTGGTTTTTTAAATTAAACATCTCAAACGGTCATTTTTTTATGGAAATTAAAGTGATGATAATCACAGAACGCTATGCTCTCAGGTATAAATGTGACCACCATCATATTAAAAGGCCTTTTTTATTTGAAAATGAATCCATGAGTTCATTCCGGACGCCAATTTATTACCGGTAAGAAAAGCGAACTCACCTAATTTTACGGTCTGGTGAGTAGAGCCGACCGCACGCAAAAGCTTCTGAACCAATGAGGATGCTATGGGAAACACAACAATACAAACGCAGAGTTTTCGTGCTGTGGATGCAGAGCAAAGCAAGAGCAAGCGCTACATTATTCCATTCGCCTTACTTTGCTCGCTATTTTTTCTATGGGCTGTCGCCAATAATCTGAATGACATTTTACTACCGCAATTTCAACAGGCTTTTACGCTAACCAACTTTCAGGCCGGACTGATTCAATCAGCCTTTTATTTCGGTTATTTCGTCATTCCAATTCCCGCCGGGATTTTGATGAAAAAACTCAGTTATAAAGCTGGGATTATCACCGGGCTTTTTTTGTATGCTGTTGGCGCCGCATTATTCTGGCCTGCCGCCGAAATAATGAATTATACATTATTTTTAATTGGCCTGTTTATCATCGCTGCCGGTTTAGGCTGTCTTGAAACTGCGGCCAACCCTTTTGTTACAGTATTGGGTCCAGAAAGCGGTGGCCATTTTCGGCTTAATCTGGCGCAAACTTTTAACTCCTTTGGCGCTATTATCGCCGTTGTGTTTGGGCAAAGTCTTATTTTGTCTAACGTGCCGCATCAATCACAGGAAGCGCTTGATAAAATGACGCCGGATCAGCTTAGCGCCTATAAACACAGTCTGGTGTTATCGGTACAAGCGCCATACATGATTATCGTCGCCATCGTATTAGTAGTTGCGCTGCTGATTATGCTGACCAAATTTCCGGCCCTGCAAAGTGACGATCACAGCGATGCTAAACAAAGCTCTTTCTTATCTTCTCTCTCCCGACTCATCCGTATCCGCCACTGGCGCTGGGCGGTGCTGGCGCAGTTCTGCTACGTGGGGGCGCAAACCGCCTGCTGGAGCTATCTGATCCGCTACGCCATTGAGGAGATCCCAGGAATGACGCCCGGCTTCGCCGCCAATTACCTGACCGGCACGATGGTGTGCTTCTTTATCGGCCGTTTCACCGGTACCTGGCTTATCAGCCGCTTCGCGCCGCATAAAGTGCTGGCCGCCTACGCCCTGTTTGCCATGCTCCTGTGTCTGATTTCCGCCTTTAGCGGCGGACATATCGGCCTGCTGGCGCTGACGTTGTGTAGCGCATTTATGTCAATCCAGTACCCGACCATCTTCTCGCTGGGTATCAAAAATCTGGGACAGGACACTAAGTACGGCTCGTCTTTTATCGTCATGACCATCATTGGCGGCGGTATTGTCACGCCAGTAATGGGCTTCGTTAGCGACGCCGCAGGCAAAATCCCGACCGCTGAACTGGTTCCGGCATTGTGCTTTGCCATCATCTTCATCTTTGCCCGTTTCCGTTCACAAGCGGCGACAAACTGAACATTTATCCGAATAACGTGAGGAATCTGTCATGAAAAAAATCAGCTTACCGAAAATCGGTATCCGCCCGGTGATTGATGGACGTCGTATGGGCGTACGCGAGTCGCTCGAAGAGCAGACCATGAATATGGCGAAAGCGACGGCGGCACTCATCACCGAGAAAATCCGCCACGCCTGCGGGGCACAGGTGGAGTGCGTCATTGCAGATACCTGTATTGCCGGTATGGCGGAATCCGCCGCCTGTGAAGAAAAATTCAGCAGCCAGAACGTGGGCGTGACCATTACCGTTACGCCGTGCTGGTGCTATGGCAGCGAAACCATTGATATGGACCCGATGCGTCCGAAAGCCATCTGGGGCTTTAACGGCACAGAGCGTCCCGGGGCGGTTTACCTTGCCGCGGCGCTGGCGGCGCACAGCCAGAAAGGCATTCCGGCGTTCTCCATTTATGGCCATGACGTGCAGGATGCCGACGATACCTCCATTCCCGCCGACGTCGAAGAAAAACTGCTGCGTTTTACGCGGGCAGGGTTAGCGGTAGCCAGTATGAAAGGCAAAAGCTACCTCTCCGTCGGCGGCGTGTCGATGGGGATCGCTGGTTCCATTGTCGATCATAACTTCTTTGAATCCTGGCTGGGCATGAAGGTACAAGCGGTAGATATGACCGAACTGCGTCGCCGTATCGATCAGAAAATTTATGATGAGGCCGAACTGGAGATGGCGCTGGCGTGGGCGGATAAAAACTTCCGCTACGGCGAAGATCAGAACGCCCCGCAGTATAAGCGCAATGAAGCCCAGAACCGCGCGGTGCTAAAAGAAAGCCTGCTGATGGCGATGTGTATTCGCGACATGATGCAGGGCAACAAGACGCTGGCGGACAAAGGGTTAGTTGAAGAATCGCTGGGCTACAACGCCATTGCCGCCGGCTTCCAGGGCCAGCGCCACTGGACCGATCAATACCCGAACGGCGATACCGCCGAAGCGCTGCTCAACAGCTCTTTTGACTGGAACGGCGTACGCGAACCGTTTGTCGTCGCCACCGAAAATGACAGTCTGAACGGCGTAGCGATGCTATTTGGCCATCAACTCACCGGTACCGCGCAGATTTTCGCCGACGTACGAACCTACTGGTCGCCGGAAGCTGTAGAACGCGTCACCGGCCAGGCGCTCAGCGGACTGGCGGAGCACGGCATTATTCACCTGATTAACTCCGGTTCTGCAGCTCTGGACGGTGCCTGTAAACAGCGCGACAGCGAAGGCAAGCCGACCATGAAGCCACACTGGGAAATCAGCCAACAAGAGGCGGATGCATGTCTGGCGGCCACCGAATGGTGCCCGGCGATTCACGAATACTTCCGCGGCGGCGGCTACTCATCCCGTTTCCTGACCGAAGGTGGCGTGCCGTTCACTATGACCCGCGTGAATATCATCAAAGGCCTGGGGCCAGTACTGCAAATCGCCGAGGGCTGGAGCGTCGAACTGCCGAAAGCGATGCACGATCAGCTTGATGCCCGCACCAACTCTACCTGGCCTACCACCTGGTTTGCGCCGCGTCTTACCGGCAAAGGCCCGTTTACCGATGTCTATTCGGTGATGGCGAACTGGGGCGCTAACCACGGCGTACTCACCATCGGCCATGTAGGGGCGGACTTTATTACTCTCGCCGCGATGCTGCGTATCCCGGTATGTATGCACAACGTAGAGGAGGCGAAGATCTACCGTCCTTCCGCCTGGGCGGCTCACGGTATGGATATTGAAGGCCAGGATTATCGCGCCTGCCAGAATTATGGCCCGCTGTATAAGCGTTAAGACACCGGATGCCGGATGGCGTTGCGCTTATCCGGCCTACAGCACCACGTAGGCCCGACAAGCGTAGCGCCATCCGGCGGCGTTTATGGAGTTATCTATGAAACAAGACGTCATCCTGGTTCTCGACTGCGGCGCGACTAACGTTCGGGCGATCGCCGTTGATCGCCAGGGAAAAATTGTCGCCCGCGCCTCAATCGCTAATGCCAGCGACATTACCGTAGAAAATAGCGCCTGGCATCAGTGGTCGCTGGACGCCATTCTACAACGTTTCGCCGACTGCTGCAGGTCACTCTCCGGCGCCCTGTCAGAGTGTGTTGTTCGCGGTATTACGGTGACTACTTTCGGCGTCGATGGCGCGCTGGTCGATGCACAGGGCAAGCTGCTCTATCCGGTCATTAGTTGGAAATGCCCGCGGACCGCCGCCGTGATGGAAACGATCGAGCGCTATATCTCACCCCGGCAATTGCAGACGCTCTCCGGCGTCGGCGCGTTCAGCTTCAACACGCTGTATAAGCTGGTCTGGCTTAAAGAAAATCATCCGCGCTTGCTGGAGCAAGCTCACTGCTGGCTGTTTATCTCGTCGCTGATTAACCACCGTCTGACCGGCGAGTTTACGACCGATATCACTATGGCTGGCACCAGTCAGCTACTGGATATCCATCAGCGCGACTTTAGTCCGGAAATCTTGCAGGCGACAGGCCTGGCGCGCCGCCTGTTCCCACGTATCGTGGAAGCGGGCGCACCGATAGGCACGCTACAGACAGACGCGGCCAGGCTACTTGGGCTACCAGCGGGTGTCCCGGTGATCTCTGCCGGACACGATACTCAGTTCGCGTTATTCGGCGCTGGCGCGCAGCAAGGTGAACCGGTACTCTCCTCCGGAACGTGGGAGATTCTGATGGTTCGCAGCGGTCAGGTGGATACCTCGCTGCTCAGCCAGTATCCGGGCTCAACCTGTGAACTGGACAGTCAGTCGGGGCTTTATAACCCCGGAATGCAGTGGCTGGCCTCCGGAGTACTCGAATGGGTACGAAAACTGCTGTGGACGCCGGAAACGCCATGGCAAACGCTGATCGACGAAGCGCGCGCTATTCCCGCTGGCACGGAAGGCGTGCGGATGCAGTGCGATCTGCTCGCCTGTCAAAATGCAGGCTGGCAGGGCGTGACGCTCAATACCACCCGCGGCCATTTCTATCGCGCCGCGCTGGAAGGCCTGACGGCGCAACTTCAGCGTAATCTGCGCACGCTGGAGAAAATCGGTCATTTTAACGCCACAGAACTGTTACTGGTTGGCGGCGGCAGTCGCAACACTTTGTGGAATCAAATGAAAGCTAATCATCTTGATATCCCTATCAAAGTGCTGGACGACGCAGAAACCACCGTTGCCGGCGCCGCCATGTTCGGCTGGTACGGCGTAGGCGAATTTAGTAGCCCGGAGCAGGCGCGCGCGCAGGTCAATTATCAGTATCGCTATTTCTGGCCGCAAACCGAACCCGAAATTATTGAGGGAGTATGAAATGTTAAAAACCATTTCACCATTAATTTCCCCGACACTGCTCAAAGTGCTGGCCGAGATGGGCCACGGGGATGAAATCATTTTTTCCGACGCTCACTTTCCCGCGCAGAGTCTGGGCCCACAGGTGATTCGTGCCGATGGTCTTAGCGTCAGCGATCTACTGCGGGCAATTATTCCGCTATTTGAACTGGATAGCTACGCTCCACCGCTGGTGATGATGGCTGCCGTGGAAGGCGACACGCTCGACCCCAGCGTTGAAGCGCGCTATCGGAACGCCTTGTCATTAGAAGCGCCGTGCCCGGATATTGTTCGTCTCAACCGCTATGCGTTTTATGAACGGGCGCAAAAAGCGTTTGCGATCGTTATCACAGGTGAGTGCGCGAAGTACGGAAATATTCTTTTAAAAAAAGGGGTAACGCCGTAATCTCTTGTCGGTGCGCCCGCATGGCGCGGGCGTTCATCGAATGATGGGGTGAGAAAAATGAAAGCGGCACGCCAACAAGCGATAGTCGATCTGCTGATCAATCATAAAAGTCTGACCACCGAAGCGCTGGCCACCCGGCTTAACGTCAGTAAAGAGACCATCCGCCGCGATCTCAGTGAACTACAGACACAGGGAAAAGTGCTGCGTAATCACGGACGAGCTAAATATATTCATCGTGAAAATCAGGACAGCGGCGATCCATTCCATATCCGTCTGAAAAGTCATTATGCGCATAAAGCCGATATTGCCCGTGAAGCGTTAGCGTGGATAGAAGAAGGAATGACGATTGCGCTGGATGCCAGTTCAACCTGCTGGTATCTGGCCCGCCAGTTGCCGGATATTCATGTTCAGGTTTTTACCAATAGCCATCCTATCTGTCAGGAACTGGGAAAACGCGAACACATTGCGCTGATAAGCTCCGGCGGTCAGCTTGAACGCAAATATGGCTGTTACGTTAATCCATCTCTTATCTCACAGTTAAAATCGCTTGATATCGATCTGTTCATCTTTTCCTGTGAGGGGATCGACGGCGGCGGCGATCTGTGGGACTCCAATGCGATCAACGCCGATTTTAAATCTATCCTGCTCAGGCGCGCATCGCAGTCTTTATTATTGATTGATAAAAGTAAATTTAATCGTTCGGGAGAGGCGCGCATCGGGCATCTGGATAACGTGACGCATATTGTTTCAGATGCGCCGCAGTCGTTGGCCGGATAAGCGTGCGCCATCCAGTACTGATTACACGCTGGATGGCGACTGCGCGTTTTTATCGCTCGTCGCGACGCCCGCCGACGGCCGCCCACAAACGACGCACGTGCACCGTCACCTCTTCGCGATCGTGATAAAGCTGACGCGCCTGGATCTGCGCATTAACGCCATGCTCATCCAACTGCGCCTGAAGATACGCCAGGTTATGCGACACCTCTTCATAGCGTTTTTTCATCGGCAGTTTAAGATTAAAAATCGTCTCCCGACACCAGCCGTTCACCAGCCACTGCGCCATCAACGCGGTGACTTTGGCCGGCTTCTCCACCATATCGCAGACCATCCACGAAATATTATTCCGGTTCGGACGATACCTGAAGCCATCCTCGCGCAGCCAGGTCACCTGTCCGGTATCCATCAGGCTTTGCGCCATTGGGCCGTTATCTACGGAGTAGACCCACATGTTGCGCTTCACTAACTGGTAAGTCCATCCGCCTGGACAGGCGCCCAAATCCACCGCATACATGCCGTTCGCCAGACGTTCATCCCACTCATCTTCCGGGATGAAAACGTGGAGCGCCTCTTCCAGTTTCAGCGTTGAGCGGCTCGGCGCATCGGACGGAAACTTCAAACGCGGGATGCCCATATAAAACGGTGAATTGTTATGCGCGAACGAATAACCGGTATAACAGCATCCTGGCGCGATAAAAAAGACATGGACTACCGGACGCTTCGGCGTTTCATAATTCGTCAATACTCCCGTATCCCGCAAAGCCGCACGCAGCGGCACCGTAAATTTGCGGCAGAACTTCATCAGTTCTTTACTTTCATTCGTGTCGGCGACTTCAACCCGTAGCTCGCCGCCCTTTTCCACTACGCCCTGCAACATTCCGACAATCGGCGTAATTCTGTCTTCCGGTGGTAAATGTTGCAGCAGTTCGCCCACCACAAACCACTGGCGGGCGAAAATCAGCGAACTGAACGGCAGTTCGGAAATCAGCTTTTCGCCATCTTCCGGCTGGTAGCATTCATAAATGACATAGCCTGCGTTCTCTTTTACGCGCGCAAAACCAAATATTTCCCGTTTTCCTGCTTTATCGGTAATTTCTGCGGCGCACTCTTTTTCAAACCCCGGACGGCAGAGCAATACAACTTTATTCATGGCTCGCGCCCTTACGTTTCATACGAATAGCGCCAATCAGCAATAGCGCCCAGCCTACCAGGAAACTGACGCCGCCGACAGGCGTGATATACGCCCACAGGCGCAAATGCGAAAGCGCAAGACAGTACAGGCTGCCGCTAAACAGCACCGTACCCAGCGCCAGAAAAACGCTGCTCCAGTAAAACCAGATGCTGATACGGCGCTGCATCGCCACCGCCAGACCAAAGATCGCCAGCGTATGGAACGCCTGATATTGCAGGCCGGTCTGAATCCAGCCCATTTCAACCACGCCCAGGGTTTTACTCAAAACATGCGCCCCAAACGCGCCCAGAGCAACGTAAATAAAACCGCTGATAGCGGCGACAATCAGCATAAAACGGCTGGTCATGGTCATACCCTAAGTTAATTATTGTTCGTAACGAAAACGGAATTTTTCTTGTTCCGTCGCCGCCTTCGCCAAAATCCACTGACGGAAGGCGGCTATTTTACCCAGTTCTGCCTGGCTGTCATGACAAACCAGATAAAAAGCATTTTTACTCACCAGAACATCATTGAATGGGCACACCAGTCGCCCGGCTTCAATTTCAGACTGCGCCATGACATTATTCGCCAGCGCGATCCCCTGTCCGTGAATAGCGGCCTGTAGCACCATCGCGCTGTGGCTAAATATCGGCCCTTGCTGGACATTAATATGGTTGAGCCCTAACTGACGAGTATAGGCCTGCCAGTCACGCCGGGAGGCATCGTGCAATAGCGTATGTTTCGCCAGATCTTCCGGCGTCTTTAATGGTTTTTCGCCTGTGAGTAATAAAGGGGAACAGACGGGCAGTAAATATTCTGCGTATAATTTTTCGACGCGCAAGCCCGGCCAGTTTCCGCGGCCATAAAAAATCGCGACATCGACATCGTCTGCCAGTTTATCCTCCTGACGGTCAACGGCTTGTATCCTGACGTCAATTCCCGGATAAGCTGAGTTAAAGCTAGAGAGTCTGGGCACCAGCCACTGGATAGCAAAACTGGGCGGTAAACTCACCGTCAGCGCCCCTTTGGCGCTACGCGCCTGGAGCTTACGCGTTGCTTCCGTTAGCTGGGAAAATATCTCTTTAATGTCGAGAAAATAGCTTTGGCCTTCTTCCGTCAGCAGCAGCGAACGATTGCGGCGGCGAAACAGTTTTAGCCCCAAAAAATCCTCAAGTGACTTGATTTGGTGGCTTACTGCGGCCTGCGTCACAAAAAGTTCTTCCGCTGCCCGCGTAAAACTTAAGTGGCGCGCGGCAGCATCAAAAACGCGTAAAGCATTTAAAGGAGGTAATCGTTTTGACATGGCCTCTGGACTTAATGTCGAATGAATTTAACAAATAGGTAACACTATGTAACCTATTAGTTTTTTTAATCTGAGACATTATAAATTGTCCGTTGAGGTTCTACCAGCAAATACCTATAGTGGCGGCACTTCCTGAGCCGGAACGAAAAGTTTTATCGGAATGCGTGTTCTGATGGGCTTTTGGCTTACGGTTGTGATGTTGTGTTGTTGTGTTTGCAATTGGTCTGCTATTCAGACCACGGTAGCAAAGCTACCCTTTTTCACTTCCTGTACATTTACCCTGTCTGTCCATAGTGATTAATGTAGCACCGCCATATTGCGGTGCTTTTTTTTGCATAACAAACGGTTAGTCTTCCAGAGCCACCATCTCTTTCACGTCAGTACGATTGATCTGCTGTTTGTTGCCATTAGCGTCTTTATACGAAATCATACCGGTATCGTTATCGGTCTGGGGTTTACCGTCGGTCACAATGCTACGTCCGTCATTGGTGTGCATAACGTAATTAGGACCGGAACAGGCGCTCAGGGCAAAAGTCAGCATACATGCAGAGATAATTGCGGCAGTCTTTTTCATCTTCTTCTCCTTAAAGCTGTTTGTGCTATTTAAAGCGGACTCCGTAACAGGCTTAAACATTCGCCTAACATTATTCAGCATAACCTCCTTTACATAATTCGCCAGGATATACAGACGATTCCGATGGTTAGGACAAACCTTGTATCAGCCGCACTTTTACGCCACGATCGGTAAACTGAACCGAGGAATATCATGAACGCTTTTAATCCCACGCAGTTTCGCGCGCAGTTTCCCGCGCTAACCGATGCGGGTGTTTATCTCGATAGCGCCGCCACGGCATTAAAGCCGCAGGCGGTGATTGACGCCACGCACCAGTTTTATCGTTTGAGCGCCGGTAACGTTCATCGTAGCCAGTTCGCACAGGCGCAGCGCCTGACGGCGCAATATGAAGCGGCCAGAGCAAAAGCAGCGCGGCTGTTAAACGCGCCCGATGAAAAAAGTATCGTCTGGACACGCGGTACCACCGAAGCGATCAACATGGTGGCGCAGTGTTACGCTCGTTCCCGTCTGCGCCCCGGCGATGAAATTATCGTTAGCGTCGCCGAGCATCACGCCAACCTTGTGCCCTGGCTGATGGTAGCGCAACAAACCGGCGCGCACGTCATAAAACTGCCGCTTAATGACCGACGTCTTCCTGATGTTGAGCGTCTGCCGGAGCTGATCACGTCGCGCAGCCGGATTCTGGCACTAGGGCAAATGTCGAACGTAACGGGCGGCTGCCCGGATCTCGCGCACGCTATCAGCGCCGCTCACGCGGTGGGAATGGTAGTGATGGTGGATGGCGCGCAAGGCGCGGTACACTTCCCGGCGGATGTCCAGCAGCTTGATATCGATTTTTATGCTTTTTCCGCTCACAAACTGTATGGTCCAACCGGTATCGGCGTGCTGTACGGTAAGCCGGATTTCCTTGAGGCGATGTCGCCCTGGCTTGGCGGCGGCAAGATGATCCGTGACGTTAGCTTTGAAGGTTTCACCACGCAAAGCGCTCCCTGGAAGCTGGAAGCGGGAACGCCTAACGTCGCCGGTGTCATTGGCCTGAGCGCTGCGCTGGAATGGCTGTCCGACGTCGATATTGAACAAGCCGAAAACTGGAGCCGGGGGCTGGCGACGCTGGCGGAAGACGCATTGGCGAAACGGCCGGGCTTTCGCTCGTTCCGCTGCCAGGACTCCAGTCTGTTGGCCTTTGATTTTGTCGGCGTACACCACGGCGATATGGTGACGCTGCTGGCGGAATACGGTATTGCGCTCCGGGCCGGGCAACATTGCGCCCAGCCATTGCTGGCGGAACTTGGCGTAACAGGGACTCTGCGCGCCTCTTTTGCCCCGTATAATACCCAACATGATGTGGATGCGTTGGTTAACGCCGTTGACCGCGCACTGGAACTGCTGGTGGATTAATGACAAACCCTCTTTATACCGGACACCCGTTCGGCACAACGATAACGGAAGAGACGTTACGCGCTATCTTTATCCCGCTGACCCAGTGGGAAGATAAATATCGTCAGCTAATTCTGTTAGGAAAACAGCTCCCCGCTCTGCCGGATGAATGCAAAGCGCAGGCGAAAGAGATAGCCGGTTGCGAGAACCGCGTCTGGCTGGGCTTTACCCGGTCAGATAACGGCACTATGCACTTTTTCGGCGACAGCGAGGGGCGGATTGTCCGCGGCCTGCTGGCGGTATTGCTCACCGCGGTGGAAGGAAAAAACGCCGCCGAACTGCAGGCTCGTTCCCCGCTGGCGCTGTTTGATGAGCTGGGCTTACGCACCCAGCTTAGCGCCTCACGTAGTCAGGGGCTGAACGCGCTGAGTGAAGCGATTGTTGCCGCGACGCATGAGCATTGAAATAGCGTAAATATTCTGTTGCCTGACAGTACCGCCTGACGCTATCAGGTGGTACTGATAGAATAATCCAGTGACTTTATTATTTTCGGTATCAGATTTCCCTGATAAACATTCTTTTGATTTTTATCAGCTATCACAATGAAATGACAATGTTAGAATTCATGTTAAAACGGCGTGAAGATTTTATAGTAAATAAAACCACCCGATTTAGCGTAGCAGGAGAGCTGGAAAATTCATACGCATCGGGTGATGATATAACAGGATATGGATAAGTGGAAAAATATCTGCGTAACGGCCCCATGCTTGTGGTACTGGCATTTATATTATGGGGGTTAACACCTTTATACTATCAATATTTATCAGGGGGTAATCTCGCACAAATATTGATATACCGGGTTTTCTGGTCGATTCCATTATTACTGGCGGTAAGGTTGTTATTTCGGCAGCGAACGCGTTTTCATGATGCCTGGAAAGATAAAAAATCCTTTTTCTTCTGCATGATCGCCGGACTCTTGATGATCGTCTCATGGTCATCCTTTATTTATGCGCTAACTAATCATCTGGTACTTGATGCCAGCCTCGGCTATTTTATCAACCCGCTATTTGTTATTGCGCTGGGATGCATTTTTCTTAAAGAAAAACTTTCGTTGTTTCAGGCCATCGCGGTTTTCTCCGGCGTCTGTGGCCTGACGTTTCAAATTATCATGCTACGGCATTTTCCGGCACTGGCGCTAACAATGGGATTATCATTTGCGTTATATGGCCTGGCGCGAAAGTTTATACATTATGATGTGATGACCTCTATAACGATTGAAACATTATGGGCGTTGCCTGTCTCACTATTAATTTTTCTCTTTAGCGATGCCGGACCGATTATATCTGCTAATACTCCTTTCTTTTTATATGTCATGACGGCGCCAGTGACGATTATTCCGCTGGTATTATTTGCCATCGCGTTAAATCACACTTCACTGATTGTCACCGGTCTGGCGCAATATATAGAGCCATCTTTACAGTTCTTACTTGCCATTATGATATTTGGCGAGCACATTAATTATGCGGAACTGCTCTGCTTTTCTGCGGTATGGTTCGGGTTGTTTCTATGCATATCTGAAAATTTATATTCTCATTATCTTCGCTCCCGTCTGAAACCGGTGCTTGGCAGGGTACATCGCTTCTTTCGCTAACAAAGGGGGCAGGGCTGGATAACACGCGTCTGCGTGACTCTCCGCCCCGTCCTTTTACCCCTGTCGCGCCGCTTTAGCCATGATCTTCTTCAGCGCATGGGAAACAGCGACAAAACCGAACGTTGCCGTCACCATCGTCGCCGCACCGAAGCCGGAGGCGCAATCCATCCGTTTTGGCCCTTCTGCGGTGGCTTTCATCGCGCATACAGAACCGTCCGACTGTGGGTAAACCAGCGCTTCGGTGGAAAAAACGCAGTCTACACCCAGCTTACCTTTGCTGTTCTTCACTACGCCAAAATCATGTTTCAATCGCTCGCGCAATTTTGCCGCCAGCGGGTCCTGGATGGTTTTCGCCAAATCAACGACCTGGATTTGCGTTGGATCGATCTGCCCGCCCGCGCCGCCAGTGGTCACTAAAGGAATCTTATATCGGCGACAGTACGCAATCAGCGCGGCTTTCGGGCGAACGCTGTCAATGGCGTCAATGACATAGGTAAAACCCGCGTTCATATAACCCGCCACATTATCCGGCGTGATAAAATCATCGATAACCGTTACCCGGCACTCCGGGTTAATTTGACGAATCCGTTCGGCCATCACTTCCGCTTTCGCCAACCCGACGTTATCGCGCAACGCATGGATCTGGCGGTTCGTATTGGTCACACAGACATCATCCATATCAATCAGCGTAATCGCGCCGATGCCAGTACGCGCCAGCGCCTCTGCCGCCCATGATCCCACCCCGCCGATTCCCACGACGCAGATATGCGCCTCGGCAAACCGCTGCAGCGCTTTTTCACCGTACAGACGCGCGGTGCCGCCAAATCGTTGACGCCAGGCATCACTTATCACCACAGACATATGACCTCAGAATAAAAAAAGGTGAGGTTATCCCTCACCCCTGCTCAATGTTTTCAGGTCCGATAACGCTCTCGTTATCGGACAATACAGTTATTGCAGAATACCACAATCAGCCGCTAAACACGTTACAGGTGCCCGGTGCCCGGCGCCGTTTTTAACACCCAAACGCGACCATAGTGATTATACCATCCGGCACGATGCCCAGCGTCCGGGCCAATACCCTGGTAAATATCAAAATGCTGGCCTTTAATCGCTCCGCCGACGTCCAGCGCGACCATTAAACGTAGCTCATATTGACCACTAAATTTACCGTTGTTATCCAGCAACGGCACTTCCGCCAGCAAAGTAGTGCCGGGCGGAATAATACTGCTGTCGGAGGCGACGGACGCGCGTCCAATCAGCGGTACGGCGCTGGCGCCTTTCACCGGCGCAAAAGATTGCGGCTTAAAGAAGACGAACGACGGGTTCTGCTCCAACAATTCACGCACTTCCGCTTCGCTGTGCTTTTCTCCCCATTCGCGTATAGCCTGCATCGACATATCTTCTTTTTTCACTTCACCGCGATCGATAAGCACTTTACCAATACTGCGATAGGGCCAACCGTTTTTACCCGCATAACTAAAGAAGTTCAGCGGACTACCGTCGCCGAAATCAATATAGCCGCTGCCCTGAACATCCATAATAAAGTTATCCATCAGCGAATTACTGTAGGCCAGGATGTACTTATCGCTCAGCGCGCCTGCGTAGATCTGGGCGCGGGACGGTAAGCGTCCGCGTTTTGGCGGCATACTATAGATAGGGTACTGGAACGCGCCCTGGCGCGTATGGCGAGCCTGAACGACGGGTGTATAGTAGCCCGTGAACTGGACGTTACCGTAGTTGTCGGTGCCCTCCATCTGCCAGGCATCGATACCAAACTGACGCATAGTGCGCGTATCGCCTCCGGAACGTAACCAGTTCTGGACAGCGTTATAGACGTTGCTTTGATTAGTGTATAAACGCGGCGACGCGGAACGGATCTGGTCGACCTGCTCGGCAAAGTCACCGGCATTAATCGGCGCGCCCACCGCGTCCGGCTGGTTTACCAGGGAGAAGGGCTGGGTAAATTTCCCGTCCTTATATTGCTGACCGCGATCGGTCGGTTTTGATGAACAGGCAGCCAGCATTGCCAGCATTACGCCTGTCGCCACATATTTTGCCCAACGTCCTTTCATGGTGTCTCATCTTCTGCATAATCGTAAGTGCCCGGTGAAGATAACAAACCGTCCAGGGTAATGAAATGCGATCGCTATCTCATTATGTAAATTCGTTTAAAAATCGCGCTATCTGCGGCGTATTTGCGCAATCCATGAGAAATTAGCGATTTATATTAAAAAAGGGTTGCAACAAAAGCTCAGCGGAGTATAGTGCGCATCCACGGACGCGGGGTGGAGCAGCCTGGTAGCTCGTCGGGCTCATAACCCGAAGGTCGTCGGTTCAAATCCGGCCCCCGCAACCAATTACAATGAGAATGAAAGTTTAGACGGACGCGGGGTGGAGCAGCCTGGTAGCTCGTCGGGCTCATAACCCGAAGGTCGTCGGTTCAAATCCGGCCCCCGCAACCAACTTAATTAACACCCTTACGGGTGTTTTTTTGTTTCTGTCGTCCGGTCCGCAACGACAGTGCGGGCAGTATCCTACTTACCCGCGCAATAAGCTCTCCGTCATATCAGGTTAACTTCTTCTCGCCAGCGTCGCCCCATCGGCAAAATACGCTTTAATGCCCGCCAGAATTGACTCTGCGACTTGTTGCTGGAACGTGGCGGTCTTGAGCTTGCGTTCTTCTTCAATGTTACTGATAAACGCTGTCTCGACCAGAATAGACGGAATATCGGGCGCTTTTAACACCGCGAACCCCGCCTGCTCGACCTTGTTTTTATGCAGGTCATTAACTTTACCAAGCTGCTTCAGCACCGCTTTACCGAATTTCAAACTATCGGCAATGGTCAGTGATTGCACCATATCGAACATCGTATGGTCGACATAACGGTCGCCGCTTTTGCTCACGCCGCCAATTAAGTCCGAGGCGTTCTGCGTTTGCGCCAGATATTTCGCCGCGGTACTGGTGGCGCCTTTGGTCGATAGCGCGAATACGGATGAACCGCTAGGCTGCCGGCTGGTGAAGGCATCCGCATGAATAGAGACAAACAGGTCGGCGCGCTGTTTCTGCGCTTTCGCCACCCGGACTTTTAACGGAATGAAGATGTCTTCATTGCGCGTCATATAGACCTTCATGTTGCCTTCTTTTTCGATCAACGCTCGCAGGCGGCGGGCTATCTGGAGCACCACGTCTTTTTCACGCGTTTTGTATTTGCCTATCGCGCCCGGATCTTCGCCGCCGTGTCCCGGATCAAGCATAATGACAATGGGACGATCGCGCCCCGCTTTACCGGGCTGCGGCCCGCTTTGCGAAGGCGGCACCTGCTTATCCAGATCGCCTTTATTGTAGTCTTCCAGCAGCGCCAGCAGCGGATCCTGCATATCCTGCGCATTGGCAGGATAAAGATCCATCACCAGGCGTTCTTTAAAGCCTGCCACAGGCGCCAGCGCAAATAGCTGCGGCTTCACGTTTTGTTTTAGCTCAAAGACCATACGCACAGTCTTAGGATCAAACTGCCCTACTCTTGCGGATTTAATATACGGATCGTCGCTGCGAATCTGCGCGCCAATACCTTTAAGCACCGAGTTCAGATTCACATCCTCAATATCCACAACCACGCGATCCGGGTTACTTAAGGCAAATTGTTTATATTTCAGCAGACGATTCGACTCTACCGTGACGCGGGTATAGCTGGACGCAGGCCAGATACGCACCGCAACGACCTGGCTTACGGCAGCCAGCCCGACCTGGCTCACGCTTAATAGCCACATGGCGCCCGCGCCTTGTAGTAAACGGCGACGGCTGATTGCTGAATTGGCTCCCGACATGCTTCTCCCGAGCAAAAACTAAATAGAGATCATACAAAGTTCATCCAAATTGACCGGAAACTTTAGCGAATGACGCATAATCTGTCATCTATAAAAGGGTAAACATTCTTTTTATATTCACGGCATTACTAAGAAAAGCGATCGGTCCGCATAAAATTTACGCTTGCACACAAGACAAAAACAGAATAAAAATACGATAATTTCGAATAATAATTCACTACTGGGGCGCACAATGATAAAGGAACGTAGAACCGAACTGGTAGAGGGGTTTCGCCATTCGGTTCCCTATATCAATACCCATCGCGGAAAAACCTTTGTCATTATGCTCGGCGGCGAAGCCATTGAGCACGACAATTTTTCCAGTATTGTTAACGATATCGGACTGTTACATAGTCTCGGTATTCGCCTGGTCGTGGTGTATGGCGCACGACCACAAATCGACGCCAATCTGGCCGCGCATCAGCATGAACCGATTTACCACAAAAACACGCGGGTGACGGACGCCAAAGCGCTGGAGCTGGTGAAACAGGCCGCCGGTTTACTCCAGCTTGATATTACCGCCCGTCTGTCGATGAGTCTGAACAATACGCCGTTGCAGGGCGCGCACATTAATGTCGTCAGCGGCAATTTCACCATTGCGCAACCGCTGGGCGTTGATGATGGCGTGGACTACTGCCATAGCGGTCGTATCCGTCGAATTGATGAAGATGCCATCAACCGCCAGTTGGATAACGGCGCGATTGTTCTAATGGGGCCTGTCGCTGTCTCAGTGACCGGCGAAAGTTTTAATCTGACTTCAGAAGAGATTGCCACTCAACTCGCCGTTAAACTGAAAGCGGAAAAAATGATCGGTTTCTGTTCTTCTCAGGGCGTTACCAATAGTGAGGGCGGCATCATTTCTGAACTCTTCCCGAATGAAGCGCAGGCGCGGGTGGAAGAGTTGGAAGCGCAGGGCGATTACAACTCCGGCACCGTACGTTTTTTGCGCGGCGCGGTAAAAGCCTGTCGTAGCGGCGTCCGTCGTTGCCATCTGATCAGCTATCAGGAAGATGGCGCGCTATTACAGGAATTGTTCTCGCGTGACGGTATCGGCACACAGATCGTCATGGAGAGCGCCGAGCAGATTCGCCGCGCCACCATCAACGATATTGGCGGTATTCTGGAGCTTATCCGCCCACTGGAACAGCAGGGCATTCTGGTACGCCGTTCCCGCGAACAACTGGAGATGGAAATCGATAAATTTACCATTATTCAGCGCGATAATATGACTATCGCCTGCGCGGCGCTGTATCCTTTTGTGGAAGAGAAGATAGGCGAAATGGCCTGCGTAGCAGTGCATCCGGATTATCGCAGCTCATCGCGTGGAGAAATGCTTCTGGAGCGGGTTGCCGCCCAGGCGCGGCAAATGGGGCTGAGTAAATTGTTTGTGCTGACGACGCGCAGTATTCACTGGTTCCAGGAGCGCGGTTTCACGCCTGTCGATATTGAGTTACTGCCAGAGAGCAAGAAAAAAATGTATAACTATCAGCGGCGTTCAAAGGTGCTGATGGCTGATTTAGGGTAACAAGGGTTGCCTGAGGGCGCTGCGCCTATCAGGTCTACGCTCGAAAGCATCGTTTGTAGGCCGGACAAGACGCTATGCGTCGCCGTCCGGCGAGAACTCGTCTTATCCGGTACGACTGACTTCATCAAATAAGGTGGCTAACCCGCTGCGCCGTTCCGTACGCGTCACAATCGCGCCTGCCAGGATCCGTTCATCGGCATACAGCGATAAACGCCGCCGTGCCCGTGTAACGGCAGTATACACCAGCTCCCGCGTCACGACCGGCGAACGCTGGCTGGGTAAAATCAGCGCGGCGTGATCAAATTCAGACCCCTGTGATTTATGTACCGTCATCGCCCAGGTTGTGTCATGTTCCGGCAGGCGGCTGGGCTGAACGGACTTGATCGCGCCGTCCGGCATCGCAAACCAGACGCGTAGCCCCTGTCCGCGATCGAGCGCAATACCAATATCGCCGTTAAATAACCCCAACGCGCTATCGTTGCGCGCAATCATTACCGGACGCCCTTCATACCAGCGAGAATGCGGATGCCGGTGAATTTTTCGCTGCTGAACCATCGCCTGCTCAATACGGTCATTCAGTCCCCCCACGCCAAATGGGCCTTCGCGCAGCGCGCAAAGCAATTGATACTCATTGAAAGCCTGAAGGATTGCCTCCGGCGTCGCTTTCTCATGCAGCAACCGCAGGTAGCGACCATAGCCCGCCAGCGCTTCATCCAGCATCCCGGCATAATCGTCGCTGCTTTGTAATGTACGCTTCTCTATATCACTAAAGCCCTGCTGAAAAACAGCCTGGATTGCCGACCTGTCGCCGCAGTTAATCGCCGCCGCCAGCTTGCCGATACCGGAATCGCTGCCGAAACGGTAGCTCTTTTGCAACAAACAGAGGCTATCGCGCAAAGAGGCGGCTTGCGTTCCGGCCCCAGCCGGAATGGCGCACCCTGTTAGCCGACTTAGCTGCCGGGCGCGTTCCGCCGTAAACCCTGCGTTGACATAGGCGCAAATATCGCCCAACACAGCGCCCGCCTCAACGGATGCCAACTGATCGCGATCGCCAAGAAAAATGACCCGCCCGTGCGGCGGCAGAGCGTCAATCAAACGTGACATCATCGGCAAATCAATCATTGATGCTTCATCGACCACCAGCACGTCCAGATGCAGCGGGTTACCCGCATGATGGCGTAATCGCTGGCTACCGGGCTGTGCGCCTAACAGTCGGTGCAGCGTACTGGCGTCCTCCGGTATACGTTTTTTCTGCGCATCAGTAAGAGGAAGCTGACGCAACGCCGCGCCGAGCGACTCCGTCAGGCGTGCAGCCGCTTTCCCCGTCGGCGCCGCCAGTCGGATACGGCAACGTTCGCCATCCGCCATTTGAATTAATGCCGCCAGCAGCTTCGCGACGGTGGTGGTTTTACCGGTGCCGGGACCGCCTGAAATTACGGAGATACGACGAGTTAGCGCTACGGCGGCGGCCACTTTTTGCCAGTTCACTTCGTCAGTCGTAGGGAAAAGCGCGTCCAGAATACGGGACAACTGCGCTTCATCTACGTCGATGGCCTGGTTAACCTCGTTAAAAAAGCGCGCAACCGTACGCTCGTTACACCACATTCGATTCAAGTAGAGACGATCGCCACACAAAATTAACGGCGCGGGGCTATCGCCACAGCTCACCGCCGCCGACGCCAGTAACCGTTTTTTCCAGTCGATTGGCGTAGCCGTTTCGCTTATCCACGCGACCAGTAAGGGATGCGCCTCCTCCGTTAACATTAAACGCGATAACGGCAGACACACGTGACCTTCGCCCGCGTCATGGCTAAGCAGCGCCGCCGCCAGCGTCACGGCGGGATCGTCGTTACCGGCGACGGTTAAAGCAAACTGGGCATCAATGGGCCGTAATAGTTTTTGTCCAACGGCCTCCAGTAACCGCTCCTGGATTGTCATTGCGCCTCCTCACTCATTTCACCTGCAAACATGTCATCCAGTTGGTTAATTAACGCCGCCGCAGGGCGAGTGGTAAAAATACCCTGCTGTGGACGTTCGCTATCCACCCCGCGTAAAAAGAGATAGATGACGCCGCCGAAATGGCGTTCATAGTCGTAATTCGCCATTCGATGACGAAGGTAACGGTGCAATGCCAGCGTATAAAGCTGGTACTGCAAATCATAGCGATGCGCCTGCATCGCCGTAGCCATCGCCGTCTGGGTATAAGCGGCGCTATCCTCGCCCAGCCAGTTGGATTTATAGTCGAGCAGGTAATAGCGCCCCTCATAACGGAACACCAGGTCGATAAAGCCCTTTAACATGCCGCGAACCTGCATGAAATCCAGCGCCGGGCAGCTTGCTGAAAGCGGGTCGTATCGACGAATCAACGCATCCAACTCTCTGGCAGTAAGCGGCTGGACGATCGGGAGATAAAACTCCATTTCGACCTGTTTTTCACGCTCGGTCAGCACGCTCAGACTGACGCCCGTCTCGTTAAGGGGAACGTGCAACACGGTGTCCAGCCAGCGGGTAAGCACGGGTTCCCATCGCGTCTCAAAACCGCTCAGCTCCAGTTTTTCCTGTACCCAATGGGGATCTATAGGCTGAGTAAAATCAAGATCTTCAAACAGGCTGTGCAAAAATGTTCCCGGTGATGCCCCGCGAGGAAAGTGATGTGGCGTCATTGCCGACGCTTCCGCCGCTTCGCCAACGCCTGCGGCGTCAATGTCGAGGCGAGGAATAAGATCTTGCGCCACGCTATGCCCCCGCTGTTGCAAACCGGAATAACTGGTGACGCGCCAGCTATCATAAGGCAGGCGTTGCAGTATTCTGGCGCTGAGTTCCGCGTGCGATGCAGCGGCAATTTGCCAGCGGTCGTTATCCGTATTGCCCGGCGTGCGCCACACGATATCCTCGTCACATAGCGCCTCAATACAGCCGCGAAGGCCTGCGGCATCCATCGGTTCGCCTTTTTGCAGGAGCCGCCCAAGCGCACTTTGGTGCACATCCGTCTCGCCTTTCTTATCACTGCGACGCCGCACCAGCGGCGCGACGCCGAGGCTGCAGTGCCACACTGCCCGGGTCAGCGCGACATAAAGTAGGCGCAGATCTTCCGCCAGGCGTTCGGCTTCCGCCAGTTCTATGCTCTCTTCAGCGTGGCTAAGGTCCAGCACCGCTTCGTAAGAGTGCCTGTCGTGATAAAAAGCCTGATCCTGCACGCGGAAATGGGTGATAAAAGGTAGCCAGACCAGCGGATATTCCAGACCTTTCGATTTATGGATGGTGACGATTTGCACCAGATGCTTATCGCTTTCCAGACGTAGTTGCTGGCTGGAAGCATTGCTATCGGGTTCAAGGATATGTTGCGCCAGCCAACGCACCAGCGCATGTTCGCTTTCCAGTTGCGAACCGGCTTCCTGTAACAGTTCGCTAATATGCAGAATATCCGTCAGCCGACGTTCGCCTCCCGCCGTCGCCAGCAGGTTTTCAGCAATATTGCGCGCCGACATTAGCGCGCGCAGCATAGGCATCACGCCGCGTTTATGCCAAATCTGCCGGTAGCCATCAAACTCTTCGACAACCGCATCCCACGCATTTTCATCATTGTTAAGCGTTTCGATATCCAGCGCGGTAAGGCCCATCATCGATGTCGCCAGAGCGCTACGCAGCGTATTCTCACGTTCGGGCGCCATCACCGCCTGCAATACCCATAGCATTTCCTGCGCTTCGAGCGTTTCGAATACGCTGTCGCGGTTAGAAAGATAGACGGAGGGAATCGCCAGTAAGGTCAGAGCATCCCGTATCAGCGCGGCTTCCCGCCTGCTGCGTACCAACACGCTGATATCCGAGGCGCGAACCGGCCGCGACACATCGCCGTTCATCAGCAGCGCGTCGCCCGTTTGTCCGGCGCGCAGCCAGTCGCGAATTTGCGTGGCGCACACCTGAGCCATACAGCTTTGGTAATCGCCCGAGCCGCAGCTTTCCCCCTCCATTAGCCACAGGGTCATCGCCGGTTGAGGAGTGTCATTCACTTTAAATTGCAGCGACTGGTTTCTGTGCGCAAACTTTACCGGACTGAAGGGAATATCGCGGAACATAAAGGCATCGTTCATCTGACTGAACAGCTTGTTAACGCTATTCACCATCCCCGGCGCGGAACGCCAGTTAGTGTCAAGCGTATAGTGCGCGCTCACTTCGCTGCGGGCCTTCATGTAGGTAAAGATATCCGCGCCGCGAAACGCATAAATCGCCTGTTTAGGATCGCCTATCAGTAATAGCGCCGTATCGGGTTGATGTCGCCAGATACGGCGAAAAATACGGTACTGTTGTGGATCGGTATCCTGAAATTCATCGATCATCGCCACCGGGAAGCGGGTACGAATCGCCGCAGCCAGCGCCTCGCCGCTTTCACTACGCAGCGCTGTATCTAAACGGCTGAGCATATCGTCAAATCCCAGCTCACCGCGCCGTCGTTTTTCCTGAGCCACTGTTTCACGGATCTCTGAGAGCGCCCGGGTAAGGACCAGATCTTTAATCGATAGCGGTTCGCCCAACAGGTTATCAATGGCGACAAACAATGGGTGCTGGGGCGTCACGCCGCCAGCCTTGGTGCGCTCAGCTAAAAAACGCTGTGAAAATTTCCCCAGCGCCTCGGGTAATTGATAATTTTTCGTCTCTTCTTGCGCCCACGCGGTGATCTTTTCGATCCATTTCGCCTGATTGCCGCGGTTGAATTTTCTGCGATCGATGCCGGATGATTCGATCAGCGCGTCCAGCTCGCTAACCGCCTCACGCCACTGCTGCTTCACCTGGTTGATGCGCCCCAGGATCTGTTCATGACGCGATGCCAGCGTCTCCTCCTGCAATGGCGGCGCTTTAATGACCGGCGCTTCGCCCTGCAGATAACGATCGATATCTTTTAAAAGCGCCTTCGGCCCCTTCCACACGTCAAACACCACCTGCGCGATGTCGCGCGGCAGCGGATAGCAATGACGCCGCCAGAAATCGGCGCAAGCCTGATAACGCAACAGAGATTCGTCTTCAATAAGCTGTTGTTCAAACAACATGCCGGATTCGAAAGCGTTCAGGCTGAGCATACGCTGGCAAAAACCGTGGATGGTAAAGACCGCGGCCTCGTCCATTTGTCGTTCAGCCAGTAATAACCACTGCGCGGCCTGCTTTTTGTCGCCAATTTCTTCCAGCAAACGGGCGTACAGCGGATTATCCGTGCTTTCCCGCAGACAGGCGATGCGCAACTCATGGATATTACTGCGGATTCGCCCACGCAACTCTTCAGTGGCAGCCTCCGTAAACGTTACCACCAGCAGTTCTTCAACGGTCAGCGGGCGGGGAAATGCGGCGCCGCCGCCTAAGCCGAGCAGTAGCCGCAAATACAGCGCCGCGATAGTAAACGTTTTGCCTGTACCCGCTGACGCTTCAATCAGACGCTCGCCTGTAAGGGGTAAGCGCAGAGGATCAAGAGTCTCGGCGACATCATTCATTCTTTTCGCTCATCAAGGGTAAAGTTTGCTGCAATGCGCTGACGTTATCCCACACTTTCCAGCCTGTCGGATGCACGTATTCTGCTTTCCCATTCTGGCTACCGGCAATCTGTGACAATATTGCCATGCCTTGCGGCTCCACCACAGCCTGATGGAAGAAGTCAGCAAGTTTTTGCGGCGTCAGCAATTTTATCTGAGCGATGATTTTATCACGCGAGTCGAAGCGCATATTACCCCGATCGAAATCCTTGCTTAACCGGGATGCTTCTTCGCCCAGCGTCTGCGGCGCCTGGCGCATTTGCGTAATAATCGCCTGCTGAATTTGTGCGAACTCTTCCGGCTTCATCGCCCTCAGCTTCGTCTCGGCGTCAGGGAAAAATGCCTGATAGCGTTGCCACAGGTAAGAAGGCTGTTTATCGTTGCTCTGTAGCAGGAATCCCATTCCCCACTGACGGCCAACGCTCATCGGAAAGGCGAAAACGGCGTATCCCAGTTGCTCTTCGGTTCGTAACTGATTGTAAAACCACGGTTGAACAATCTGACCTAACATCGCGCTGTAGGCGGCGCTGACGTACTCGTCGTAGCCGACCGGGACAAAGACCGCAGCTAACGCGGAGTCGGTGCTACTGCCCGCTTTTTCAAATACTACGGACTGCTTTTTCTCAACCACCACTTCTTTGTTGCGACACCACGCCGATCCGTTCGCCGCGAGCTGTTTTTGAACATCTTGTGCCAGAGTGGTCGCCTGGGCTTCGCTCATATTCCCTATAACCAGAAATTCCGGACGAGCGCCCGTTTTTAACGCATTACGATAGGCTATCACCTCTTTCAACGTAATGGACGGCAGCAAAGCGCGACGTTCATCACGGGAAAAATAAGGCACCTGCGAAATCATCTGCACCGGCATAATCGCCTGTTCGTAGGCTTTTCCCTTCTCCGCAGAATCCATCATCTGCGTATACCAGGACTTCGCCTGCGCCAGCTGTTCTTCCGTGGCGTCGTAGCTAAAATATCCTTCCAGCAACGCCAGGAAAAGCTGCGGCAAACGCTGGGTATAACCGTCCGCATTGACCATCAGACCATTGTTGGCGTTAGTGGAAAAGCTAATGCCGCCCACTGCCGCCTGGTTGCTGAGCTGATCGAGCGCCACTCCCGCCAGATAATCATTAAGGGCGAACAATACCTGATTGCGGGCGCTGTCCATCGCCTGCGGGTTACGCAATACCACGCTCACGTCAGCTTTTGGCTCGCTGGCGAAATAACGACTCGGCGCATAAACCACGCGCAAATCCGCTTTATCGACAATCAGTTCTGGCCGCACGTAGTTTTTGTCATTCTTAACAAGCGTAAAATCATTAGGAATATAGGGGTTTAACTCCGGCAGGGACAACGCAATGCCCTGTGCTTTTTGCTGCCAGTTTTTAAACGTCTGTTCGCTAATCTTATCGACCTGATAGGGCGCATCCACAAAATACGCAGTCTTATTATGTGGTTCCTCGGGACTGATATACCAGATGCGCGCATTCTGCGGCGTCATCATCGCCAGGCGATTTTTGATAGCGGCAGGATCGTAACGATCGGCGATATTCACCGCATCCAGCGTATGCGCTACCGGGACGCGGATCATGGTGTCCGCCAGCCACTCTACATAATCCATATCGCGGGTAATCGACGGATAGCGGAAGTCGAGATCCAGCACATGCGCCAGCTCGTCAAAGTAACGTTTATCTATCCCTTTTTCGCGTAACATATTGAGATAGCTGAAGATAGCCGCGACGACTTCATCACGATTGGCCAAACCTTTATCGGTCAGCGTTGCCGAAATGGCAAATACGCCGCTGTTACCATTAACAATCGGATCGGAATCCGCGCTAATACCTTCGACCAGACCTTGTTTTTGCAGCCAGTCAGAGAGCGTCCCCGGGCTACGATTGCCAATCAGATAAGAGACCAGTTCATCAGTCTTGCTACGGAACTGCGCGCTATTGTTATCAATACGAAACTCCACGCGCAGTACTTTACGCGGTAGCGCCGGCACGTAATGAATAATGATGCCCTTCTGCGCGTCGGTGACGACAGGTACGGTAATTTCCGGTTTTTTAATCTGTTTATTCGGCACGCGGCCATAGGTTGCTGCGGCAATACGCGCCAGCTCCGGCAAGGGTTTATTACTGTAAATCACCGCCTTCATCAGATTAGCTGAATAGTATTTTTCATGAAAAGCGATCAACGCCTGTTGCACCGGATTGCCCGGCTTATCGCTTAGCGTTTCCAGATTGCCGCCAGAAAAGTGCGAGCCTGGGTGCGCCGGGTTAATGGTTTCGGCGCTTACCTGCGCCATGCGCATACCGTCGCGGGTGCGCGCCATCGTCAGCTCGGCGTTCACCGCGTTTCGTTCGCGTTCGGCGTACTTTTTATCGAGCAATGGCGCGGCAATGGCGTCGGCCAGGCGATCTACGGCGCCTGGAAGCGCATCGTTTTCAACCTCCAGGTAGAAGGCTGTTCGATAAGGCGCGGTGCTGGCGTTGTGGCTACCGCCATGTCTTTTAAGGTATTCGGCAAGGCTATCCGCCTGCGGATATTTTTTTGACCCCATCAGACACATATGCTCAAGGTAATGAGCAAGCCCCTGATGAGTCTCAGGATCTTCAAGCGATCCAACGGGCACCACTAACGCTGAAAGAGACTTTACAGCCTGCGGATCGGATACCAGCAATACCACCATATCATTATCAAGACGTATCGCCTGATACTGCCGGGTATCTTTATCGCTTTTACGGATAGTTTCTTGCAGCGGTTGCCAACCGATAGCCGCCTGAACTACAGGCCCCCAGAGGGCGACCAACAACAATAACGCTTTGAACCAGATGCTGCGGGGCATTCACGGACCTCATCATTAACTTTCAGTCCCACTCATCTCTATGGCCACATAAACCATCAACCTGAGCAGAACGGGATATTATTGTGCTGAACCAGGCAGCATCTTTTTATCAGTAATCAGTCTGTGACGAAGAGCGCATCATAGTCGAAGCCTTTTAATTGCGCAATTTTCATACAATCAACGAGACTGATTAAAACGAAACAGCGGTAACAGGTAATGCCGGGACTGCGCAATAATAGCCTGCAACGTTTCAAATTCCAGCTGACGCCAAAGACGTTGATACCAGATATCTTCGCCTTCGCCGCTCACCATCATGTTGCCTTCATAAGCCTGTAGAAACTTTGTTCTGGCCTTCTGTAAGGTGTCATCGTCGTCTAACATGACATCATTTTCCGCGTCATAACAGGCTTTTATCCATGCGCCGCCGCTTTCCGGCAGTACCAATAGCGGAGAAGACATACCTTCCCGGTAGCCTTCAATCAGTTGCGCCAGGTAAGCCATTGCCTGCGCTTTATCAAGAGGCGGAAATTGCCACTTTCCCTCTTTGCGCAAAAACAGGCGGCTTTCGCCGCTACCGCCGCTGGCACAATAGACAAGGTGTTCCAGCCAAAGTTGCACACCTTGCGCAACGCTGATTAAAGCGGGACGCCAGCGCAATAATCCATCCTCCTGTACCTGCGGTAGCCAGCCGGTTAGCTGAACACCATTGCAAAGCAGATCCACTTCCAGGCTTTGGCTCGGCTTACGACAGGCGATGACCCGGCTTGCCAGTTGCTGCATCTCCTGGCATTGCGCATCCCAGAATATTTCACCAAACGCACCGTAAGGCAGCTCTCCCGCAGCACGGAAACGGCGGAACAAGCGTTCGGCGTCTTCTTCTTCAACCAGCGTATTGAGCAACTGTTGGTTAAGTTGATATCGCGTCAATCCCTCTAATTCAAACGGTTCCGCATCAGGAATCTCACTCTCTTCCGAGCGGAAATTAACCTGAAGCCGCATCTGAAAAAATGCGCGGACCGGATGGGCCCAAAAACGCTGCAGACTTTCCAGAGTCAGTGTTTCCGGCATCGTAAAAGGAAGCGGCTGCACAAAGTCAGAATACGCTTCTCCCGACTGACTCGCCGCGGGCAACCACTCTCTGGCATAACTTTGCTGTTCGCCCGGCTGGTAATTTTGCGCATCAAAAGGCATACGGGTATGCAGACGCGTCATATGCGCTTTAACGCGTGCTTCGCTCTCATCACAGGTCAGCGTTTCGTCGCCTGGCAAATAGTGGCTTTGCCCGATGTAATCCACCAACTCTTGCACCAGGACAGAGGGAAAGCGTTCGCTATTATCCTGGATGGAGCGGCCGATGTAGCTGATATAAAGCGTCTGCTGCGCCGAAATTAACGCTTCCAGAAATAGATAGCGGTCATCGTCGCGACGACTACGATCCCCGCGCATTGGTTTTTGGCTCATCAGGTCAAAACCCAACGGCGCAAGCTGGCGCGGGTATACGCCGTCGTTCATTCCCAGCAGGCAAACGACTCTGAACGGAATGGAACGCATCGGCATCAGCGTACAAATATTGATGGGGCCCGCCAGGAAGCGCTGGCTAATACGTTCCTGATCCAGACGCTGCGCCAGTTCATCCCGCAGTAGCGAAATCGGTACCGCGTCGCCATATTCCGCCGCGACGCCTTCGGCGATAATGGCCTGCCACTGCTGTTCAATCAATGTCATTGCCGCCTCCGTGTCCGCATCGGGCAGGAAGAAATCATTGAGCATATCGCGACAAACAGGTAACCACTCTTCCAGCGGTCGCTCCTGCGCCAGACCGCGCCGCCAGATATTAAGCTGCATCAGCAGCGAAGCCAGATGGCCGACCAGCTCAGCAATCAGGCCGCTGGATTCGTCATAAGGCAGAACAGACCGCCACTCGCCCTGGGCGCTTTCCATGGCATATCCCAGCAGCATACGCGTCAGGCCAAATTGCCATGTATGCTGCCCCGTGGCAGGAAGTTCCAGCTCGCGTACGTTGTCGTCGTCGATTCCCCAGCGAATGCCTGACTCATTGACCCACAAGCGCAAATAACGCAGCCCTTCTTCGTTGATCGTAAAGCGGGCAGCCAATACCGGTACGTCTAACAGAGCCAGAACATCTTCGGAGACAAAGCGGCTGTCCGGTAACGAAAGTAGACTGATAAACGCCTGTAACACCGGATGTGACTGACGCGCCCGCCGATCGGAAATGGCATAAGGCAGATAGCGCTCCGTCGGCGCGCTACCAAATACCGCCTGGATAAACGGGCTATAGCTGTCAATATCAGCCACCATAACGATAATGTCGCGCGGTGTTAGCGTCGGATCGGCTTCCAGCATCGCCAGCAGGCGATCGTGCAGTATTTCCACCTCGCGCTGCGGGCTGTGACAAACGTGAAAAGAGAGGCTGTTATCCTCGGGATCGAGCAGACGCTTATTGTCGCTGCGCGAATACTCCTCAAGATTTACGCCCGCCACCGCATGGCTTTCCAGTTCAAGAATATCCGCCTGAATCCGATGCAAAAGATTATCTGGCGTAATATCAACAAACGCATCCAGTTCCTGGCTGTTTTCCAGTTCAGATAGCAGGTAGATATAATCCCGCCCCAGTTTTCCCCATGAGGCCAGTAGCGGATTACCGATATCCTGCTCGCCGTCGCTGTTAAATAAGGCTTGCGGATTCTGGTTTTCACGGAACAAAGGTAAATGACGGTCTTCAAAACTGTGACGGCGCTGGCGAGCCATTAGTTTTGCCAGCCAGGCTGGGTCTTTAATGTCCCCCCAGTAATACCGACACGGATTAGTAAAAAGAAGATGGATTTCAATATGTTTACCCAACGCCTGCAATGCTCTGAGATACACTGGCGGTAACGCGGAAATGCCGCAAATAAAAACGCGGGACGGCAACCCTGGCGGGCAGGAGGTCGCGCGCTCCAGCGTCTGAATAAAGCGTTGGTAGAGATTGGCGCGATGCCAGCGCGGTTGACCCAGCGCGGCGGTATATTCCACCAATGCTTTCCACAGCGGCGCCTGCCAGTTTTGCGCCTCCCCCAGTCCTTCCACGGTTTTTCCCGCTTCCCACTGCGTAAGCCAGTCAGGCCGATAAACCAGATATTGATCGAACAGGTCGGCAGCACGCGCGGAAAGCTGAAAGAGTTTGCGTTTATCGGTGTCGTCGGTCAGATAATGGCGCAGCAGTGCAAACTCATCCTTATCCAGCAACTGCGGCAGCAAGGTCATCAGTTTCCAGCTCATGCTTTGTTTACTGAAAGCGCTTTCTTTGGGGATTTCCGGCAACACGCGGACAAACATCTCCCAGATAAAACTCGCCGGTAACGGAAAAGCGATATTCGCCGCAATACCAAACTTTTGTGAAAGGGTCATCTGCAGCCACTGCGCCATACCCGTGCTTTGCACCAGAATCATTTCTGGTTCAAAGGGATCATCCAACCGCTCGCGTTCGACGATGAACTCCATCAACGCTTCCAGCACATCCAGACGATTGGAGTGGTAGACCCTTAACATAATTACTCCTGACGATTAACGATTTGGACAATGCAAGCGCGTCATCTGCCCCTGCCTGCCAGAGGGTGAAACCATCGTGACGCTGATGCTGACACATCCCGATTGCGTTGTCTGCATCCGGTTGGCCTTCCAGCCGTCAGCAGGCGAAAATGGATACAGCGCCGTTTGCTGCCACGCCTGCCGCCAGATCTGGAGATACTGGTGTCGTAATGCAAAACTGTGCATTAATACCCGCTGATAGCCTGACAATGCGGTTACGATCATTACCATTAGAACCATCGCCACTAAAACTTCCGGGAGGCTAAACCCGCGTTGTAAATTCAGGGGATGCGACATAACGCCACCTCTTTTAACGGACAAAAATCACTCCAGCCGTGGGGAGAAAAGACAATGGTTCCCTGAATGACGTTGCCCAAACGCCATAACGTCATGCCGTCATCTTGCGCCGCCATCACCACCTCATCCCCCGATAATCTCCGCAAACAGACTCGCGCTCCCGAAGAGGAATAGCGCCGACATTCCATTTCGGCTACGCCTGACCATAGCTGCCCTCGTCCCCATTCCAGCGCCGACTGTACGAGCGCCTGGCGTTGTATCGCCAGGCTCTGCGTCGCCACGCGGGAGGCATAGCTGGCCTGCTGCTGATTTACGCCTTGCAGGAGCAGACTACCCAGAATCAGTATTAAAAGCGCCAGTATTAGCGAAGAAGCGCCACGTTCCCGATTCACAGATTAAATCCCGTTACGCTGTATTGCGCGTCAATAACCGTCTGAGGCTCGGCTTTGCTGGCGCCGCGCAGATGCAGCATGAGCATTGGCGAGAATCCCGTTATATCCTGGCGCTCAACGCTAAACGCCGTGATGAGTACCGTATTGGGATCGGTCATTTTTTCCCATCCCTTACCCTGGCAAGATGTTGCTCCGCGTAATGTTTCCAGGACGTTATCCTTCACACGGAACCCGGTCTGGTCGGCCTCTTTCGCCGGTATGGTATCCCAGACGCCGTTATTATTCCCGTCCCACTGAACGATGACGCATTGCCCCTGTTCAGCAAGATGTAACCCTTCGCCGATACAGTGGCCATGACAGTAGCCCGCACGTTGAAGATGCTTCGCTATGGTATAGGTTCGCTGCCAGATTTCATCTTCCAGCGATAACTGTCGCGTGTTGTGCCAGATCTCACGCTGTAGCGCCGGTAAAAATCGTGCAGTTCCAGGCAGTAAAATGGAACCTATCGCCATCGCCAGCACGACCTCCAGTAGCGAGAACCCCCGCGTGGTTATTGACATGTGTCGGCCTCGTTACGCTCGCATAGCCTGATTCGCCCCCATGAGGAGATGACCAGACGCCACTCTCCGGCTGCGTTTTTCAGTACGATGTGCCCTGCCCATGCCGTATTGCGCAGGCCAAAGAAAGCTAAAGACGGCGTGATATCGGCGAGGACGACATCACGCCAGTCGGGCGTAAACACAAAGGGGGAAGATGGCGTACACGATGTTTGCGCAGCAACAGAGCTGACAACGCACCATGACCCCCCTTCGCTGACCACGCGAATAATGTGATCGCGGTTATGCCAGTGAGCGTCCTCACGAAGTTGCAGCAGGTAGTCCCGCACCTGACATGCGGTTTGCCACAGGCGCTGTTGCTGCTGCCAGCGTTGCCAGCCATAAAGTCCTGTGGCGCTGAGAATGATAATGAGCGACATCGCGACCACCGTTTCAATGAGCGTATAGCCATGTTGTTTTTTCATGTCGGCAGTATGGCTGTCGGGAAAAAAATAACGAGCACCAAATGCGGATTGTTCGGCGCGTTACGGAAAAAAGTTCATGTCTTGCAGCGCGTTGCAAAATTTCAGGAATCCGCGCCGAAGATTGAGACGAAGGGTAAAAAAAACCGACGCGCAATGACGTCGGTTACGGCAGGATCGTCAGCGCTTAGATAGCGACCGGCGCTTTAATACCTGGGTGCGGATCATAGCCTTCAATTTCAAAATCGTCGAACCGGTAGTCAAAAAGCGAATCGGGTTTACGCTTAATGACCAACTTCGGGAGCGCGCGCGGTTCACGGCTTAATTGCAGGTGCGTCTGCTCCATATGGTTGCTGTACAGGTGCGTGTCGCCGCCGGTCCAGACAAAATCGCCGACGTCCAGGTCGCACTGTTGCGCCATCATATGCACCAGTAACGCGTAGCTGGCAATGTTGAACGGCAGACCGAGGAACACATCGCAGGAGCGCTGATAAAGCTGACAGGAGAGTTTTCCATCTGCGACATAAAACTGGAAAAAGGCGTGACACGGCGCCAGCGCCATCTTATCCAGCTCGCCGACGTTCCACGCAGAAACGATAATACGGCGGGAGTCCGGATCGTTTTTAAGCTGGCTTAAGACCGTGGCGATCTGATCGATATGGCGGCCATCCGGTGTTGGCCATGCACGCCACTGCTTGCCATAAACCGGGCCTAAATCGCCGTTTTCATCGGCCCATTCGTCCCAGATGGTGACATTATTTTCGTGCAGGTAAGCGATGTTGGTATCGCCCTGCAAAAACCATAACAGTTCGTGAATAATTGAACGTAAATGGCAGCGTTTCGTCGTCACCAGAGGAAAACCTTCCTGCAGGTTAAAACGCATCTGATGGCCAAAAATGGAAAGCGTGCCGGTGCCGGTACGGTCGTTTTTCTGTGTGCCTTCATCCAGCACTTTTTGCATCAGTTCTAAATACTGTTTCATGGTTCCTCAGGAAACGTGTTGCTGCGGGCGGCGGCGATATGCCCAAACCATCATGATCGCGCCAGCGATAATCATCGGGATAGAGAGAATCTGCCCCATGCTAATGTACTGTACCCATGCGCCGGTAAATTGCGCGTCCGGCTGGCGGAAGAATTCAACAATGATACGAAACGCGCCATAGCCAATCAGGAATAATCCGGAGACAGCGCCCATCGGACGCGGTTTGCGGATAAAGAGATTAAGGATGATAAACAGCACCACGCCTTCTAATGCCAGTTCATACAACTGAGAAGGATGGCGCGGCAATACGCCGTAGGTATCAAAAATAGGCTGCCATTGCGGATGTGACGGCAGCAGCGCAATATCTTCCGCGCGTGAACCCGGAAAGAGCATGGCAAACCGGAAGTTAGGATCGACGCGCCCCCACAATTCACCGTTGATAAAGTTGCCCAGACGCCCGGCGCCCAGGCCGAACGGAATTAACGGTGCAATAAAATCAGACACCTGAAAGAACGAGCGCTTCGTGCGCCTGGCGAAGATAATCATCACCAGTATCACACCGATAAGCCCGCCGTGGAAGGACATGCCACCGTCCCAGACGCGGAATAAATAGAGCGGGTTATCCAGAAACAGAGGGAAGTTATAAAACAGAACATAGCCAATACGCCCCCCCAGGAAGACCCCCAGGAAACCTGCATAGAGTAAATTTTCAACTTCGTTTTTGGTCCAACCGCTTCCCGGACGGTTAGCGCGACGCACCGCCAACCACATCGCGAAAACAAACCCCACCAGATACATCAAACCATACCAGTGAAGCGCGACGGGTCCAATTGAGAAAATGACCGGATCAAAGTCCGGAAAATGCAGATAGCTACTGGTCATCTGTCACCACAATTTCTTGTTATTTCGCTGAAGAGATAGCGATTGATAAGCGCGTCTGCGCGTTGCAGACGCTCCAAAGGTGCGAATAATAGCACAAGGGTTAAAAGCGAGATGCCGATTACCGTTAAAAGATATGTATACGCATTGTCTTTCACCTTGCAGGCGTGTTGTCTGCGCCGTGAATCCAGAGTCACTCTCTTTTCCCGCTCCGGTCGTTATAACCCTCCGCGAATCAATCCCCCCATCCCGCGGCGCTCCATAAAGGCTGCCACCTGATGACGCACCTCGGTCGCCATCTGCGCCTCAAGGCTGCGCCTGGCAAGGGTTTGCGCGTCTTCAAAATCGATATGCCGCAGAAGATATTTCACACGCGCTACCGAACGGCCATTCATCGAAAGATGGCGATATCCCAGACCGATAAGAATCGCTACGCACATCGGATCGCCCGCCATCTCGCCGCACAGGCGAAGATCGATGCCATTTTTTTCGGCTTCCTGCGCAATCATAGACAGTGCGCGCAGCATAGCGGGATGCAGGCTGTCATAAATACTGGCCACGCGGGTATTGTTGCGATCTACCGCCAGGATATATTGCGTTAAATCGTTAGTGCCGACCGAGATAAAGTCGATCCGGTTAGCCAGATGCGGCAGCATAAATACCATTGACGGTACTTCCAGCATAATACCGATACGCGGTTTCGGGATCGCATAGCCGATCATCTCCTCGACCTCGCGTCCGGCGCGTTCGATCAAGCGGCGCGCTTCATCGACTTCATCAATGCTGGTAACCATCGGCAGCAAAATGCTGAGGTTGCCAGTCGCCGCATTGGCGCGCAGCATCGCGCGGACCTGGATCAAAAAGATCTCCGGCTGATCCAGCGTAATGCGAATCCCGCGCCAGCCCAGACACGGGTTCTCCTCGCTGATCGGCATGTAGGGCAGTTGCTTATCCGCTCCCACATCCAGGGTTCGCAGCGTCACCGGTTTATCGTTAAACATTTGCAGCATCCCTTGATACTGCGCCACCTGCTCTTCTTCCGAGGGAAACCCGCTTTGCAGCATGAAGGGGATTTCAGTACGGTACAGGCCGATACCGTCGATCCGAGCGCCTAACTTTTCCTCATGCTCGGGGCTGAGCCCGGCATTCAGCATCACTTTGACGCGCTCGCCGCTTTTCAGTTGGGCGGGAAGATTGACGTCGTCCTCTGCCAGGCGACTGAGTTCGATCTCTTCACTAATGAGCCGCTGATATTCCTGAATAAGCACCGGTTCAGGATCGACCAGTAATTCACCGCGATAACCATCCACCACCAAAGTACGACGATGTAGCACCGAAGGCTGAATATCAGCGCCCATAACGGTCGGGATACCGAGCGCGCGCACCATAATCGCCGCATGAGAGTTTGCCGCGCCGTCGCGCACCACAACGCCAGCCAGCCTGTCCTGCGGCAACTCCGCCAGCGTGGTCGCCGACAGCTCGTCCGCGACCAGAATAAAACGTTCCGGCCAGGCGTTTGGCCCCTGGACTGAATCATCAAGATGAAATAACAGTCGCTGCCCCAGAGCGCGTAAGTCTCCCGCACGTTCTTTGAGGTAGTTATCGGTTAGCGCCGCAAATTGTTCGGCAAATTTTTCGATGATTTTTTTAACGGCCCACTCCGCAACAGCGCCTTTGTCAACCTCGGCGAAAAGCTCGCGACGCAATCTGGCGTCTGAAAGCAGGTGTGAGTACAGATCGAAAATGGCCGCCGTCTCTTTTTGCGCACCAGCGGCAAAGCGTTTGCTGTACCGTCGGAATTCGTTCGCCGCCTCTTCCAGCGCGCCGGTCAATCGTTCACGTTCAAGAGAGGTATCCAGCGTAGACGCTTCGTAAACCTGTTCCATCAGCGGCATGGTCGCATCTTGCCAGCCCGACGCGATAGCCACGCCCGGCGCCGCAGGAAGCGCGCGGATTCGTGTCTGCCGGTATTGCCCGAACAGCGCTGTGACCTGCGACTGTGACAAGATAGCCGCCATCTGCGTGGCGAGCGTGACGAGGAAAGACTCTTCGCTTTCATCGTACTGGCGCAATTCGCGCTGCTGTACGACCAGCACGCCCAGAAGTTGGCGACGCTGAATGATCGGCACGCCGAGAAACGCGCGAAAACGTTCCTCTTTTACCGACGGAATGTATTTAAAGCTGGGATGTTTTTGCGCATCGGCAAGGTTAATGGGTTCCGCCAGCCTACCCACCAGGCCAACGATCCCCTCATCAAACGCAAGCGCAACGGTTCGACCACGCGGTTTTTTCAATCCCCGCGTCGCCATCAGGTAATAACAGCGTCGGTCATGATCGGCCAGGTAAACCGAGCAAACCTCTGTATCCATCGCAAGACAGATATCCGTGACCAGAATATTCAGCGCCTCGTTCAGACGCGGCGCGCTGGCCACTTTTTCGACTATTTCGCGCAGGCGAGTGAGCATAATTTGCGTGGCTTAACCTCTTTTACGTCGATAAGCAGGCGCGCTTTGTAGCTTAGGCGTATTATCCTGAAGCGCCATTACAACACTTGCAAACTCTTTCATTACCCTGCGGTAGACATCGCGTTTAAACGACACCACTTGTCGAACCGGATACCAGTAACTTACCCAGCGCCAGCCGTCAAACTCCGGCGTGCTGCTGGTTTGCATATTGATTTCGGCGTCGGCGCTCATTAACTGCAAAAGAAACCATTTTTGTTTCTGGCCGATACATACCGGCTTTGTGTCCCAACGCACCAAACGTTTTGGTAACTTGTAACGCAACCAGTTGCGAGTTGAAGCAAGGATTCGCACATCTTTACGGCTTAACCCTACTTCTTCAAACAGTTCCCGGTACATCGCCTGTTCTGCCGACTCCCCTGGATTTATCCCGCCCTGCGGGAACTGCCAGGAGTGCTGACCAAATCGCCGGGCCCACATCACCTGCCCCTGACGATTACAAATTACGATACCTACATTTGGGCGGTAGCCATCGTCATCAATCACCGGACTACCTCAACATAAACCTTATATATGAACGATTGTTTCATACTCCAGTGAGGCGGTAAACCACTCTGTAATAGTGACACAGCCTAATAACAATTGAATAACTCACAGTAAATGGCCGAGTTATAAACAGATGATGACGCCCTTGCGCCATTTTATTCACCTTTTCTGTGGATATAGTTGTGAAGAAGTATGGAATTACCACGGGAAAACCCAGAACAGTCTGAATTCCTCGTGTGAGAGACAGTAAAAATAGTGCCTTATATTCATGGCGTTATAGACAAATATTACATGTCACCTTCATAAATCGTGACCAGCGTCACACCTAAGATCCTTATGCTGATGAAAGATCAACCAGCGTCGGTTTTATCCACAGATTGTGCCAATAACTTACGCACTATTTGTCTGAATTTTCGATTTTCGTCGCACGTCAAGGCTGTAAATGGAAACAGTAGTGGTGGTTTTACACAGTTATCCCAACTTTCTGTGGATAACATAGTGTAAGATCCTGTTTATTGTCAGTGACCAGAATTGGAAAACCTGCTCCTGCGTTGCGCAACACGAAGAAACAACACAAAAAAAGCAATAAAAATCAGTCTATTGAATATAGGACACAGAAAAAGATAAACTCTGTTCACACGGTATAAAATCACTGCTCATTTTTTAACCTAAGGTAATTGCAATGTCCGCTCTTTGTCCGCTACTGACTCCGCCTGCTTCGGAAGCATTGCTGTTAGCCCAGGCGCGGCAGCTTTCCGGCTATACGTTAGGCGAGCTGGCAGCGATAGCTGGTATTACCACACCTAAAGATTTGAAGCGAGACAAAGGCTGGATCGGCGTTCTGCTGGAGATCTGGCTCGGCGCCAGCGCCGGAAGCAAGCCGGAGCAGGATTTCGCCGCGTTAGGCGTAGAACTGAAAACCATCCCTGTGGATAGCCTGGGTCGTCCTCTGGAAACAACCTTTGTTTGCGTGGCGCCGTTAACCGGTAACAGCGGCGTGACCTGGGAGACAAGCCACGTACGCCATAAACTGAAGCGTGTGCTATGGGTGCCGGTCGAAGGCGAGCGCAGCATACCGTTAGCCGAACGCCGCGTAGGTTCGCCGCTACTCTGGAGTCCGAGTGAAGAAGAAGACAGACAATTACGCCTCGACTGGGAAGAGCTGATGGACATGATAGTGCTGGGGCAGGTGGAACGCATTACCGCCCGCCATGGCGAAGTCTTGCAACTGCGGCCCAAAGCCGCCAATGCCAGGGCGCTCACCGAGGCTATCGGCGCGCGCGGGGAACCGATTTTGACGCTACCGCGTGGATTTTATCTGAAAAAAAATTTTACGCAGGCGCTGCTGGCTCGCCATTTTTTATTGCAGAATCCGTAACGCCCGCTACGCGCAAACGCGCCCCCGCTATGGCTACGCATCGGGCCGACGTCCGATAAGCGTAAACGCATTGTCGCCGCTATTTTACACCCTTCGCGGTTGCGCAAATTCAGCCCGGGCTTTCGCCCGCCGCACGACAGGCCTATAATTACCGCTTCTTTTTTTGGCAGGACTTTGTTCGATGTTATTTGCATGGATAACCGATCCCAATGCCTGGCTGGCGCTCGGTACGCTGACGCTGCTGGAGATTGTACTTGGGATCGACAACATTATTTTTCTTTCTCTGGTGGTAGCAAAACTTCCTACGGCGCAACGGAACCACGCGCGGCGGCTTGGGCTGGCGGCGGCGATGATAATGCGTCTGGCGTTGCTGGCATCAATCGCCTGGGTCACTCGCCTGACTAATCCGCTGTTTGAGCTTTTCGGCGAAGCGATTTCCGCCCGCGATCTCATTCTTTTACTGGGCGGGTTATTTTTAATCTGGAAAGCCAGCAAGGAGATTCATGAGTCCATCGAAGGCGAAGAAGAGGGGTTAAAAACCCGTGTTTCTTCTTTCCTGGGCGCAATAGTGCAGATTATGCTGCTGGATATTATTTTCAGTCTTGATTCAGTTATCACAGCGGTTGGCCTCTCCGACCATCTGTTTATTATGATGGCGGCGGTCGTTATTGCCGTGGGCGTCATGATGTTTGCGGCACGGCCCATCGGCGAGTTTGTCGATCGTCATCCGTCGGTAAAAATGCTGGCGCTCTCCTTTCTGATCCTGGTTGGCTTTACCCTGATTCTGGAAAGTTTCGACGTTCACGTTCCGAAAGGGTATATCTATTTCGCCATGTTCTTCTCTATCGCAGTAGAGAGCCTGAATCTGTTGCGCAGTAAAAAGAATCCGCTGTAATCCTGTCTCGCTCCCCCGCCGGGGAGCGAATACTCACTTTATTTCCTTTCTTCTCACAGATTAAGATTTTGCTGCTTCCGACATGCAGAGCTGCGCGTTATTACTAGACTATTATCAGACATATGATTAACAGACTATTATCAGATGCAGGTTACGTGAGGACAAACGGATGAAAAAATGGGCAGTTGTAATTTCCGCAGTAGGGTTGGCTTTTGCGGTATCCGGATGCAGCAGCGATTACGTGATGGCGACAAAAGATGGTCGTATGATCCTGACCGATGGAAAACCGCAAGTTGACGACGATACCGGTCTGGTCAGCTATACCGATGCACAGGGAAACGAGATGCAAATCAACCGTGACGAAGTGTCTCAAATCATCGAACGTTAAACGATAGCCTGTGATCGGGGTCAGCATTCTGTAGACCTTCAGGCTGCGTCCAGGAACGGTGCGTGGCGACCACGCCCGGTAACAATTACGCCGCGCAGCCTGCAATTTTACTTTCCCTTTTGCCTTCCCTCTGCCATTTTTATTGTCCTTTGTCGGGAATTTCTGACTTCATAATAAAAAGGAAACGGCTATGCACTATCACCGTATACCCCACAGCTCGCTCGAAGTAAGTACGCTAGGGCTGGGCACAATGACATTTGGTGAACAAAACAGCGAAGCCGACGCTCACGCACAGCTCGACTATGCCGTCGCAAATGGCATTAACCTTATCGACGCCGCCGAGATGTATCCGGTACCGCCGCGCCCGGAAACGCAAGGGCTGACGGAATCCTATATCGGTAACTGGCTCGCCAAACGCGGCAACCGTGAAAAACTGATCATCGCCAGCAAAGTCAGCGGACCGGCACGTCATAATGATCAAGGCATCCGACCTCATCAGGCGCTGGATCGAAAAAATATTCGCGAAGCGCTACACGACAGTTTGACCCGATTGCAGACCGACTATCTGGATTTGTATCAGGTGCACTGGCCGCAGCGACCCACTAACTGCTTCGGTAAACTCGGCTATAGCTGGACAGACTCCGCACCAGTAGTAAGTCTACTGGAGACGTTAGACGCGCTAAGTGAGTTTCAGCGAGCGGGTAAGATTCGTTATATTGGTGTTTCAAATGAGACAGCGTTTGGCGTTATGCGCTATCTGCATCTGGCGGAAAAACATGACCTGCCGCGTATTGTCACTATCCAGAACCCCTATAGCCTGTTAAACCGCAGCTACGAGGTCGGGCTGGCGGAAGTCAGCCAGTATGAAGGCGTTGAATTGCTCGCCTATTCCTGTCTGGCGTTTGGCACGTTAACCGGTAAATACCTGAACGGGGCCAAACCCGCAGGCGCGCGGAATACCTTGTTCAGCCGCTTCACACGTTACAGCGGCGAACAGGCGCAAAAAGCCGTTGCCGCCTACGTCGACATCGCGAAGCGTCACAATCTTGATCCGGCGCAGATGGCGCTGGCCTTTGTTCGCCGCCAGCCGTTTGTCGCCAGTACGTTACTGGGCGCAACCACGATGGCGCAGCTCAAGACGAATGTGGAAAGTCTGCATCTGACGTTAAGCGAAGAGGTCCTGGCGGAGATTGAGGCGGCGCATCAGGTTTATACCTATCCGGCGCCGTGATGGTCAGTGCCCGGTGGCGCTACGCTTCCCGAACCTGCAAGCCGGATAAGGCGCACTCGCCACCCGGCATATTCATTCTGCATTATGCCTGCCGGCGCTGCCAGATCCACAGCGCCGCGATCGCCAGCGCGAACAGCACGCCAAAGCCGATACCTATCGCCACTGCCGGAACGCCAACCAGCACCGCCAGCGAGTACAACCCCAGCATTAATAGCATGGCGCTATTCTCGCCCAGATTTTGTACGGCAATGGCATTCCCGGCGCCAACGCTCTTCTTACCGCGCTCCTGTAGCAAGGCGTTGAGCGGCACTACAAAAAAGCCGCCCAGCATACCTATCAACAGCAACAAGGCATAAGCAGGCAACAATGCGTGCTGTAATGAGAAGATCGCGACCACAACACCAATCAAAATCCCGGCGGGCATACAGCGCGATACGGTCTCCAGCATCACCAGTTTTGCCGCCGCGCCCGCGCCGACCACAATCCCTACCGCCACCATGGCGTTCAGGTAAGTCGGCGTGGCGTTATCCATAATGCCCAGCGCCACCGGCACCCACAGTACCAGCAGAAAACGCAGCGTCACGCCTGCGCCCCAAAATAACCCGGTGCCCACCAGCGAAAAACGCGTTTCACCGTTACGCCAAAGGACAACGCAAGCGCAGAAAAAGCTACGCGTCATCGCCGCCAACCGCCAGGATTGTCCTGGACGCGCCGCCACAAGCTTCGGGATAAACAGGTTCGCCGCCACTGCGCCAGCGTAGGCCAACGCACAGGCGACCAGTGCGGCGATGACATGCCAGTCGGCCAATACGCCGCCAGCGACAGAACCGAGCAAAATCGCCGCAATAGTAGAGGCTTCCATCAGACCATTGGCTTTAACCAGCTTATCACCTGTCGTCAGTTCGCCCAGAATGCCGTATTTCGCTGGAGAATAAGCCGCCGCGCCAATCCCGACCAACGTATAACCGACAAAAGGATTCACGCCGAGGCAGATACCTGCCGCTCCCGCCAGTTTAAGGCCATTGGCGACCATCATCACCCGGCCTTTGGCAAAGCTGTCCGCGATCTGACCGACAAACGGCGCAAAAAGAATGTAAGCGCCCACAAACACCATTTGCAGAACAGGCTGGCTCCAGTCCGGATAAAACTGGGCTTTCAGCAGCGCCAGCGTCGCAAACAGCAGCGCATTATCGCCAAAAGCCGAGAGAAACTGCGCGACAATCACCGACAGCATCCCTTTCGACCAGATGGAGGTGTTAGTGCGTACTGACTCACTCATGATGTTGTTCCGGCGCATCCACCCAGCTTTTCAGCGTGACAAAATCGGGTTTTCCGCTGCCAAGTAAGGGAAGCTGTTTCAGATAACGGATATCGCGCGGGACGGCAAGTTCCGGAATACCGTGTTCACGGGCATAGTGCTGTAACTTTTCGCGGGTGAGTTCGCTGTCCGTCGTAAACAGTACCAGCGCTTCACCTTTGCTGGCATCGCTTTTAATGGCTGTAGCATGCATTTTGTCCGCCGAGACGCCAAGCGCCAGTTGCTCGACCATCTCCAGCGAGACCATTTCGCCAGCAATTTTCGCGAAGCGTTTCGCGCGCCCCTGAATCTGCACAAAACCATTTTCATCGAAGCGTACAATGTCGCCCGTATCGTACCAGCCGCGCTCGGTTTCGCCCAGGGCGTTTTCCGCCGACGGCACCTCCAGCACGCCCGGTTTTTCCACGCGCAGATAGCCATTCATGATATTCGGCCCTTTAAGCTGTAACCGACCGCCGTTTTCAATACCAGGTACCGCCAGCAGACGAGCGTCCATTCCAGGCAGAATACGGCCAACAGTGCCAGGCTTAGCCGCCATCGGCACGTTAATCGATACCACTGGCGCGCATTCCGTTACCCCGTAGCCCTCAAGAATGCGCAGGCCGAATTTATCCTGCCACAGTTGTTTGGTGCTCTCCTGAAGTTTTTCCGCACCGGCCACCACATAGCGCAGGCGATAAAAATCATATGGATTGGCAAAGCGCGCATAGTTGCCGAGGAAGGTCGATGTGCCAAACAGCACGGTACAGTTACGGTCATAGACCAGTTCCGGCACAATGCGGTAGTGCAGCGGACTTGGATAAAGAAACACTTCCGCGCCGGTCAATAGCGGTGTAAACAAACCCACCGTCAAACCGAACGAGTGAAAGAGCGGCAGCGCCGACATAAAACGGTCATTGGCGGTAAAATCCGCAATCGTTTTTATCTGCTCGACGTTCGCCAGAATGCTTTTATGACTGTGTACCACCCCTTTCGGGTGCCCTTCCGAGCCGGAGGTAAAAAGAATGATCGCTGCGTCTTCCGGCTGCTGTTTTACCTGCGCCAGTCGCGGCGCCAGAAGGTGGGCAAAAATCCACAACTTATCGGCGGGTGTGACGTCCGCTTTTAAATCTTCCAGGTAAATCCAGCGAACCTGCGTTAGCTGTTCCGGCAGATGCCACAATTTACCTTTATCGAGGAACTGGCGGGAGGTAAAAATCGTTTTAATTTCCGCAGCGGTAATCGCGCTGGTCAGCCCTTTTACCCCCGCCGTGTAGTTCATCATAGCCGGAATGCGGCGACGAGAAACCGCGCCGAAAATAACCGCCGCGCTGATGGCAGCATTCGGCAGCATTAAACCGATTTTCTCGCCCTCAACGCTGTACTTTTCCAGAATCCGGCCGACAAAAAGCGTCCTGGTCAGTAATTTACGATACGTATCCGGCGTAAAGTTAATGTCCTCAATACAGTTTTTACCCGCGCCGTAACGATATTGCGCCGCCAGCAACGATTCGTATAACGTCTCGCGCGGGCGCACCGCCATACGCGCTTCCATCATGATCTGATGCAGCATCTCACCCGCTATCTTACGCCTGTCGCGCGCGCGCGGCGCTTCCGGCATCGGTATTTGCGTCGGCGGTAAAATATGAAGCTGAATGCGGGGGAATAAGCGCCGTCTAACCAGGCCTTTCAAGCGACTGAAAGGCGTAAGCTCCGCGCCGTCAATACGGAGCGGAACGACGGTTGCGCCGGATTTTGCCGCCACAAAGCCTGCGCCGTCATAAATTTTCATCAGCGAGCCGGTTACGGAAATCCGTCCTTCCGGGAAAATCACCACTGGACGCCCCTGCTCCACCAGACGGACCAGGTGTTTAATGGACATGGGTTTGGTTGGATCGAGCGGCACAAAATCGATCAGCGGCGTTAACCAGCGCATATACCATTGCTGGCTGATGGAGGTATATACCGCAAAGACAGGCCGTACCGGCAAAAACAGCGCCAGCAGCATACCATCGATAAATGAAACGTGATTGGGGGTAATTAAGACCCGGTTCCCCTGTAGCGCCCGGACATCGCCAGTGATGCGCACGCGATAAAGCACGCGAAACAGGTTACGAAAAAATCCAAACAGCATTTCAACTCCCTTTGGCCGACAATTCGCTAAAACATGAATTGTGGCAGATTACACGAGATGCGTAACAGGAGCGATAGCAAAATAAGTGCGAAAAAAAACCTGCGCATCCGCGCAGGTTGGTGCAAAAGACAGGTACGAAGAGCGTACCGAATAATCTCACCAATCAATACCTCTGGGATCTTGATTGTGGTCTTCGCTCGTCTGTATCGCCAGTCCGAAAACGCAAAGGAATAAACGGAAATGCAACGAGTTGTGTAAATTATCCGTTACTGTTACACGTTCAGGCGAAACAAAAAAAACCTGCGCATCTCTACGCAGGTTGGTGTAATTCGTGTGATCAACAATAACGTTGATTCCACCTATCAATACCTCTGGGATCACTACTCTATCAACCTGACTCGCTGGCCTGCCAGTAGACAATCGCAACATCGCTTCGCAAACTGTAACGAAAGATTTGTATTGTCACTTTACAGACGCATTTCGCCCGTACAGGTCACATTTGCCCGACACCGCGGGGCAAGAGGCTTGAACAGACGTTCATTTTCCGTAAAACTGGCGTAATGTAAGCGTTTACCCACTATAGGTATTATCATGGCGACCATAAAAGATGTAGCCCGACTGGCCGGTGTTTCAGTCGCCACCGTTTCTCGCGTTATTAACGATTCGCCAAAAGCCAGCGAAGCATCCCGGCTGGCGGTGACCAGCGCAATGGAGTCCCTTAGTTATCACCCTAACGCCAACGCGCGCGCGCTGGCACAGCAGGCAACGGAAACCCTCGGTCTGGTGGTCGGCGACGTTTCCGATCCTTTTTTCGGCGCGATGGTGAAAGCCGTTGAACAAGTGGCGTATCACACCGGCAATTTTTTACTGATTGGCAACGGGTATCACAACGAACAAAAAGAGCATCAGGCTATTGAACAGTTGATTCGTCACCGTTGCGCAGCGTTAGTGGTTCACGCCAAAATGATCCCGGATGCGGACCTGGCCTCATTAATGAAGCAAATCCCCGGCATGGTGCTAATAAACCGCATTTTACCGGAGTTCGAACACCGCTGTGTCGCGCTGGATGACCGTTACGGGGCATGGCTGGCGACCCGACATCTGATCCAGCAAGGTCATACGCGTATTGGGTATATCTGTTCCAATCACACCATCTCCGATGCCGAAGATCGCCTGAAGGGCTATTACGATGCGTTGGCGGAAAGCCATATTCCGGCTAACGATCGGCTGGTGACGTTCGGCGAACCGGATGAAAGCGGCGGCGAGCAGGCGATGACTGAGTTATTAGGTCGCGGCAGAAATTTTACCGCGGTGGCCTGCTATAACGACTCGATGGCGGCTGGCGCGATGGGAGTATTAAATGATAATGGCGTGGGGGTGCCGGGCGAAGTATCGCTCATCGGTTTTGATGACGTTCTGGTCTCACGCTATGTGCGTCCCCGGCTGACCACAATTCGGTATCCGATCGTCACCATGGCGACACAGGCGGCGGAACTGGCGTTAGCGCTGGCAGGGAAATGTCCTACGCCGGAAGTGACTCATGTGTTTAGTCCGACACTAGTACGCCGACATTCGGTATCCACGCCAACGGATACCGGGCACCTGTCGACAACCGATTAATCAGGGTAGCATGATGGCGACAATGCTGGATGTTTCCCGCCATGCGGGCGTATCAAAAGCCACCGTCTCACGAGTGCTGAATGGGACCGGGCAGGTAAAAGAAAGTACGCGCCAGAAAGTGTTTACGGCGATGCAGGCGCTGGACTATCGCCCCAACCTGCTGGCGCGCTCGCTGGCGAATCGCACCAGCAACAGCATCGGTCTGGTCGTCTCTACGTTTGACGGCTTCTATTTTGGCAGTTTGTTGCGCCGGGCGTCGCGCCAGGCGGAGTCTCATAACAAGCAGTTGATCGTCACCGATGGTCACGATACGCCGGAACGGGAGCAGGAAGCCGTACAAATGTTGGCCGACAGACAGTGCGACGCTATTATTCTTTACACCCGCTATATGGATGAGCCGGCGATTTTGTCGTTGATTGACGCCACGGAAATGCCGCTGGTGATTATTAATCGCAACGTCATTCAGGCCCGCGACCGCGCTATTTTCTTTGAGCAGGAGGCGGCTGCATTCCAGGCGGTGGAATATCTGATTGCGCAGGGCCATCGCGATATCGCCTGTATTACGGTGCCTGTTCATACCCCCACCGGCACATCACGCGTAGCGGGTTATCGAAAGGCGCTGGAAAAATATGGCATTCCCTGGCAGTCGGCAAAAGTGAAATACGGCGATTACACGCTGACGCGCGGCTATGACGCCTGTCGGGAATTACTGGAGGAAGGCGTCACGTTTAGCGCGCTATTCGCCTGTAATGATGACACGGCGCTGGGCGCAGCAAAAGCGCTGCGCCATGCCGGATTACGCATCCCGCAGGATGTGTCGCTGTTTGGCTTTGACGATGCGCCGGGCGCAACCTGGCTTGAGCCGGGGCTTTCGACGGTCTATTTACCCATTGAGGATATGATCGCCACCGCGATCGATCAGGCCGTCCGCCTGGCGAACAGCGAGCCGGTCGCCCCGATCCCGCCCTTTACCGGCACGCTGATTCTGCGCGAGTCCGTCGCCGCCGGCCCGTTTTTTCAACGCCCGGCCTAATGAAGCTCTTCAGAGCATCTCCAGCGCTAACAGCTCTTCAATGGTCTGACGACGGCGGATCAGCCGCGCCTGACCGTTATCAAACAGCACTTCCGGCAGGAGCGGGCGGCTGTTGTAATTCGATGACATAGACGCGCCGTACGCGCCGGTATCGTGCAATACGAGGTAATCGCCGGGGATGACCGCAGGTAAGGGGCGCGTTTCGACCATTCCCCCTTCCTGCTGTGTAAAAACATCGCCTGATTCGCATAACGGCCCGGCTACCACCGTCTCGACCCACGGGCCGTTTTCAAGCGCGCGACCATCCGCCGCCAGAGCCGAAATACGGTGATAGCTACCGTACATCGCCGGGCGCATCAGATCGTTAAAACCAGCATCTACCAGGACGAAATGGCGGCTTCCCATCTGTTTTACGCTACGCACCTGCGTCAACAGCACACCCGATTGCGCCACCAGAAAACGTCCGGGTTCGATCTCAAGTTTGACCGCATGTCCCAGATGACGGGCGATTTGCTCGCGCGCCGCGTTCCACAGACCATAGTAATGGCGCGTATCAACGGACTCTTCTCCCTCGCGATAAGGTATCGAGAGGCCGCCGCCTGCCGAAATCGCGTCCAAATCCTGACCACATTCCAGCACCTGGCGTACCATCGCGCCACAAACCTGTTCCAGATGGCCATAATCGACGCCGGAACCAATGTGCATATGGATACCGACAAGTTTCAGTCGGTATTTCTGCATTACCGCCAGCGCCGCCGGAAGATCGCTATGCCAGATGCCGTGTTTGCTGTTTTCGCCCCCGGTGTTGGTTTTCTGGCTGTGGCCATGACCAAAGCCAGGGTTCACGCGTAGCCAGACGCGATGCCCCGGGGAAATCTGACCAAGCTGCGCCAGCATATCTACCGAGCCGGCATTGACCGGAATATGCAGTTCGCTCACGCGCGCCAGCGTGGCGGCGTCAATCACATCGGCGGTAAAAACGATATCATCAGGACGCGTTTGCGGATCGTAGCCCGCCGCCAGGGCACGTTCGATCTCCCCCAATGAAACAGAATCCACCTTTACGCCCTGCGCGCGCATTAAACGCAGGATATGAATGTTCGAACAGGCTTTTTGCGCAAAGCGCACGACGTCAAACTGCTGTAGGGCAGCTATCTGACGGCGAATAATGTGCGCATCATATACCCAGACCGGACAGCCGAATTCGGCAGGCAATCTGAGCAAATTTTCAGCGTTAAGGTCGGTTTCTGCGTAATAATTCGGCAATGACATAACAAACTCCGGAACAGGCTTTTTAACGATTACGCCATACCTTAAAAGGAATAAAAAATATCGTTTTATCGTCAGTCTATGCAAAAATGATATGGGATAAATTATTCGGGGAAACGTATGGCTGCCGTTAATTTACGTCACATTGAAATTTTTCACGCCGTAATGACCGCCGGAAATCTCACCGAAGCGGCGCGGCTGCTGCATACCTCACAGCCTACCGTCAGTCGCGAGCTGGCGCGTTTTGAGAAAGTGCTGGGATTAACGCTGTTTGAGCGCACGCGCGGACGCTTACATCCGACGGTACAAGGGCTACGCCTGTTCGAAGAGGTACAACGCTCCTGGTATGGATTGGATCGCATCGTCAGCGCGGCGGAAAGCCTGCGCGAATTCCGCCAGGGCGAGCTCTCTATCGCCTGCCTGCCGGTCTTTTCACAATCCTTTTTGCCGCCGCTGCTACCACCTTTTCTGGCGCGTTATCCGGATGTCAGCCTGAATATTGTGCCGCAGGAGTCGCCGTTGCTGGAAGAGTGGCTCTCCGCCCAGCGCCACGACTTAGGGCTGACGGAGACGCTTCATGCCCCGGCAGGAACAACCCGCACCGAGTTACTGACGCTGAATGAAGTATGCGTACTGCCCTGCGACCATCCGCTTGCCGCCAAAACCGTACTCATGCCGGACGATTTTCAGGGGGAAAACTTTATCAGCCTCTCCCGTCTGGACAGTTATCGACAGTTGTTGGATACGTTATTTGCCGAACATCAGGTGAAGCGCAGAATGGTGGTGGAAACGCATAGCGCGGCCTCCGTCTGCGCGATGGTGCGCGCCGGAGCGGGCATTTCGATCGTTAACCCGCTGACCGCGCTGGACTATGCCGCCAGCGGCGTCACCGTCCGCCGCTTTAGCATTGATGTGCCCTTTACCGTCAGTCTGATTCGCCCGCTACACCGCCCCGCCTCCGCGCTGGTTGACGCCTTCAGTAAGCATTTACAAACGCATCTTTCGCGCCTGGTCGAACCGCTGGAGGTTATTCTGGGGCCGATGACGAAAGCATAAAGGTCACGGCATCTGCGGCATGAATTGCCGTGGTATCGAAAACCGGTAGCGCGCTTTGCGCCTGGGGAACAAGCAGACCTATTTCAGTGCAGCCAAAAATAACGCCCTGCGCGCCTTGCGCCGCCAGTTGTTCGATAACCTGTAAATAATAGTGGCGCGACGCGTCAGTGAATTTCCCCTGACAGAGCTCGTCAAAAATCACCTGATTGATTCGCGCCCGATCGTCCGCCTCCGGCACCATGGTCTCAATCGCAAATTGCTGTTCCAGCCGCCCGCGATAAAAATCCTGCTCCATCGTATAGCGAGTCCCTAATAGCGCCACTCGACGCAACCCCTGACGGACAATGGCTCGCCCGGTAGCATCCGCGATGTGTAAGAAAGGCAGAGCACAACGAGATTCAATAATGTGCGCGATTTTATGCATGGTATTAGTACATAACACAATGCCTTCTGCCCCCGCCTGTTGTAACCCCTGCGCGGCCTGCGCCAGAATATCGCCCGCTTTATCCCATTCACCGCGGCGTTGACATATTTCAATATCGTGAAAATCTACGCTATGCAGCAGTAAGCTCGCCGAGTGCAGGCCTCCCAACTGCTGTTTAATACCTTCATTGATTAGACGGTAATAAGGAATAGTCGATTCCCAGCTCATACCACCCAACAGCCCGATCGTTTTCACTGCGCTCTCCTTTTTTAAAACATTATGGCAGTGAAGCAAACTTACACATCCGTTTCCAGTCTGTTTTTCATCATACCGGATAACAGGCGTCATCCGGCATGGGAGGGGTGATTACACGCCAATATTTTTTAGCTTCTCGCCCGCCATCAGCTTGCGTTCGATGTGCTCCAGGGTGACATTTTTGGTTTCCGGGATCAGCCAGAAAGTGATGCCGATAAAAGCGATATTCAGCGAGGTGTAGAGCCAGAACGTACCTGCCGCGCCAATGCTGTCCAACAGGGTCAGGAATGTCGCGCCGATGATCATGTTCGATACCCAGTTTGTCGTGGTTGAACAGGTAATGCCAAAGTCACGACATTTCAGCGGCTGAATTTCCGAACACAGTATCCACACTACCGGAGCGGCGCTCATCGCGTAACCGGCGATACACATCATCGTCATCCCAACGGAAAGCCAGGAGAGACCGCTTGATGCCGTACCGTTATCAAACTGCATCAGGCAGTAGCCCAACACCAATGTCCCTAACGCCATTACGCTGAAACCGATTTTTAACGCCGGTTTACGTCCGGCTTTATCTACCGTAAAGACGGCGATAAAAGTCGCGAACATAAAGGTCAGTCCAACCACCAGCGTGGCGATCATTTGCTGTTCCGTGGTGGTAAAGCCAGCCATTTTAAAAATGCGCGGCGCATAGTACATAATGATGTTCATGCCGGTGAACTGCTGCATTGCCTGTAGCAGCATACCAAGGAACACGGCGCGGCGAACATTGCGGTTAGCTTTAAATAATGCCCACCCACCCTGCTTGAGTTTGAGGCTTTCCCGAATCTCATTCAGTTCATCACGGGCTTTTTCCGAGGTATCACGCAGCATACGCAGCACCTCTTCCGCTTCGATATGGCGACCTTTTTGCGCCAGCCAGCGCGGACTATTCGGCAGGAATACCACCAGAATAATGAGCAACACCGCAGGCAGCGCCAGCACGCCCAACATCGCGCGCCAGTTGCCGCTGTAGCTGAATGCCGTATCGGATAAAAAAGCCAGCACAATGCCTAACGTCACCATCAGTTGATACATACTGATCATTTTGCCGCGAACATTTTCACTTGCCATTTCAGAGAGATAAAGCGGCGCGGTATAGGACGCAATCCCTACCGCTACGCCCAGTATCACGCGGGCGCCAATCAATACTTCTACGCTGGAAGCAAACGCCGATCCCAGCGAGCCGAGCACAAACAAAATCGCGCCGGCCATCAGGCTATACTTACGCCCAAGCCGGAATGAAAGCCAGCCGTTAAATAATGCGCCAATTGCCGCGCCAAGCATCATACTGCTGACGACCCATTCCTGCAGCCGGCTGGTCAGCACAAAATGGTCGGTAATAAAAGGCAGCGCCCCGGCGATAACGCCGATATCCAGACCAAATAACAGTCCCGCGACCGCCGCAGAAACCGAAACAAACCTATTCATACGTCGTGTGTCGCGAAGCGAACGCGGCGTTAAAGCAGAGTCATGATTAATAGAGACCATATTTTCCTGCCACAACAGAGTAAGACATAGCCTGAAATTACGGGATACTCTTCCTCAAGTGTCAGGCTGGAAACGGCATAAATATGGATTAAATGGCTACGCTATAGCGATATGTGATGGATATTACACTTTTAAAACTTAACGCCATTTTAAGATATTTTTTTAACCCACTAATATTTCAATGAATTAAAGCATTGGTCATGGCTATTATTTAACGACATATGGATTAAGTTAAATCCACAATATGGACTATGTTAATGAGATTATAAAAAACCCTGCGCGAGGACAGGGTCTTGTCAGTTTTTTTCGGTCAAAGAGTCAATTTTCCCAGAAACTCATTTGCCGTTAGCGATTTAACGCGCCAGCCAACCGCCATCTACCGCTACGGTATAGCCGTTAATATAATCAGCGGCGCTGGATGCCAGGAAAACTACAGGGCCCATTAAATCGCCCGGAAGTCCCCAACGTCCAGCCGGAATACGGTCGAGAATTTCGGCGCTACGTTGTTCATCAGCGCGTAATTGCTGGGTATTATTGGTAGCCATATAGCCCGGCGCGATAGCATTCACATTGATATTGTGTTTCGCCCACTCGTTCGCCATCAGGCGCGTTATTCCCATTACGCCGCTTTTCGACGCGGTATAAGACGGAACGCGAATACCGCCCTGGAAGGAGAGCATAGAGGCGATATTAATAATTTTGCCGCCGTTGCCCTGGGCAATAAAATGTTTTGCCGCCGCCTGAGACATAAAGAACACGCTCTTGATATTCAGGTTCATGACGTCATCCCAGTCTTTTTCCGTGAAATCAATCGCATCTTCACGACGGATCAAGCCCGCGTTATTCACCAGAATATCAATATGACCGTATTCCGCTACCGCCCGTTCCAGGAGCGCCGGAATACCATCGATTTGACGCAGATCGGCCGTCAGGCTTAAAAAACGACGTCCCAGAGCGGTAACGCGCGCAATGGTTTCCGTCGGTTCAACGATATTAATACCGACGATGTCACAGCCCGCTTCCGCCAGTCCTAAAGCCATACCCTGACCCAGCCCGGTATCGCAACCTGTAACAACCGCAACTTTACCTTCAAGAGAGAATGCATTCAAAATCATTGTTAATCCTTACTTTTGTCATGCCTGTCACGGACAGGCGTTATCACCGGTCGCGACTAGCGCAGATCTTTTACCGCAACGTGATCCATGTCATCGAAGACCTGGTTTTCCCCCACCATGCCCCAAATAAACGTATAGGCTTTGGTGCCAACGCCGGAATGTATTGACCAGCTTGGAGAAATAACCGCCTGTTCATTACGCATCACAATATGACGAGTTTCCTGAGGTTGCCCCATCATATGGAAGACGCAACTGTCTTCTTCCATGTTGAAATAGAGGTAAACCTCCATACGGCGTTCATGGGTATGACATGGCATGGTGTTCCATAGATTGCCGGGCGCCAGTTCGGTGAGTCCCATACTGAGCTGACAGGTTTCCAGTACATCCGGAACGAAGTATTTATTGATAGTGCGACGGTTACTGGTGAGGTTATCGCCTAAGGTGACAGGTGCAACGTCGGCAGGCGTCACTTTTTTCGTCGGATAAGCGGTATGCGCTGGCGCGCAGTTGTAATAAAACTTCGCCGGTCTGCTCGCCTCATTGCTGACGAAAACCAGCTCTTTCGCCCCTTTGCCAATATACAGAGCATCGCGATGACCAATGTCATGGCGCTGCCCGTCAACGATAATGACGCCCGCGCCGCCAATATTAATGACGCCCAGTTCGCGGCGGTCCAGTAATCGGGAGACGCCAAGCTGTTTACCCACTTCCCCGCCGATTTCGACGGTATGACTGACGGGCATAATGCCGCCGACAATAATGCGGTCGATATGGCTGTAGACCATCGTATATTCATCAGCGACAAAAATGTTTTCTATCAAAAACTCGCGTCGCAGCGCCTGAGTGTCCAGCGTTTTAGCGTGCTCGCTATGGATACTTTGCCTTACGTCCACCTTCCCCTCCATTAATAAATCGATCGCGACGACATAAAATCAAAACATCGTTTTGATTTATTTAACGGCATCATAGTCGCCTGGATAAAGGTTTTCAACAATAAATAAAACATCGTTTCATTTTTGCAGTTGGTTATTTTTGAAACTGCCGTAGCGATCACGATCGGCGCTAAAACTTACGCCCTTCTCTGATTTTCAGACCTGCGTGTCAGACGCTGTATGAGGTGACTCAGATAAAAATTAGCGCTTGTTTGAGAAATGGGTCTGATGTGCGAAATGAACTAAAGGTGATACGTGTCTGTAACGTCCGCGGCAAGACGTTCTGCGCTACAACGAAATAGGCGTTTCTGTAACTGGCTTTGCCCTCTTGATGGAGGGCTTTTTTATGACAGGAGTACTGAAGAAGGAAAAGGATGGCTAACGCAGGATCAGTCGCGTTCAATAGTCAAAGCGACCCCCTGACCACCGCCTATACAAAGCGTCGCCAGGCCTTTTCGCGCGTCGCGTTTAACCATTTCATGCACCAGTGAAACCAGAATTCGACAACCGGAAGCGCCAATAGGATGCCCCAGCGCAATCGCGCCTCCGTTAACGTTTACCCGTCGCTCATCCCATTCCAGCATTTTTCCTACCGACAGCGCCTGAGCGGCAAACGCTTCGTTGGCTTCGATAAGATCGACCTCCGCCAGTTGCCAGCCGGCACGCTCCAGACAGCGTCGGGTAGCATATACCGGCGCAATCCCCATTAGCGCAGGATCGACGCCGACGCTGGCAAACGCGCGGATGCGCGCCAGCACCGGCAGCCCCAGCGCCAGGGCTTTCGTCTCGCTCATCATCATCACCGCAGCGGCACCATCGTTGATTGAGGAGGCATTACCCGCCGTCACCGAACCCAGGCTATCAAACGCCGGATGCAGCAGGGCTAACCCTTCCGCGCTGGCATCGGCCCGCGGTTGTTCATCCGTATCGACAATCATAGCCTGCCCGTTACGTTGCGTGACGATGGGGACAATCTCATCTTTAAAACGTCCGGTATTAATCGCGGCCCTGGCCTTTTGCTGCGAGCTGAGCGCATAAGCATCCTGTAATTCACGGCTGATGCCATATTCCCGCGCCAGGTTTTCTGCCGTCACGCCAATGTGATAATCGTTGAAGGCATCCCATAAACCATCATGTACCAGACTATCCACCAGATTGTCGGCATCAGGCAGCGCGCCAGTACGGCTGTCATTGAGGACATGCGGCGCACGGCTCATATTCTCCTGCCCGCCCGCGATAACAATGTCCGCTTCGCCGCACTGAATAGCCTGCGTCGCCAGGTGCAACGCTTTTAAACCGGAACCACAAACGTCATTAATGGTAATAGCGGAAACGGTAGTAGGCAGTCCTCCTTTGATGGCTGACTGGCGTGCCGGATTCTGCCCGGCGCCAGCCGTCAGCACCTGACCGAGGATGACCTCATCGATAGCATTAGCGTCCACGCCGGTGCGCTCAATTAACGCTTTTACGACCATGCTCCCCAACTCGACGGCGGAATGACGGGCCAGCGTTCCCTGAAAACAGCCGATGGGTGTCCGTAAGGCCCCCACGATCACAACCTCTTTCATTACCACCTCAGCGCAAAATGACACCGCCATAGTAGAGCATTGTTAAAATTAGTTATCTTGATTGTTTAAAAAAGGTGAGTTTTATCACAAAGGAAATGACGCTAATTTGACGGTGGCGTAGCTTATTTCTGCTGCAGATGATAGCGAAGCCAGTTCCCCGCCGTTCCGGGCGGCGTCTTCTTGTTCCATAGCAAATCAATAGCAATCGCCCTCGGCCAGCCAGGAACATCCAGTTGCGTCAGCGGTTTTTCCGCCGCAAACTCCTCCACCAGCGCACAGGGCAACACACACCAGCCAAATCCCTGAGCCGCCATGCTCAACAGTAATAAATAGTTTGGCGCTGACCAGGCCGGGCCGCGCGTAATGTTGGTGTTAGATTCAAGGTAGGTATTCAGACGCAGCTCGCGCCAGGTATGCAGTTGCTCCCATTGTAGGTTCGTCTGTAATGCCAACGGATGGGTGGTCGCCACATAAACCCCCATCCAGCTTTGAACAGGCAGACGCGTCGCGCCAATGTCTGTGGGATAGTCATCACGCGCTTCAATCAGTCCTATCTGGGCGCGCCCTTTTTGCAACAGGTCGATGACATCATCATTTTCTCCGATCAAGCATTCAAAGCCGGTATGCGGGAATTGACGATCAAACTGCGCCATTAACTCTTCCAGGCTGTCTGGATGCAGGGTATCAGAGAGAACGAACGTGAGTCTCGCCTCCGTCTCGCCGGATAACGCCAGCGCCACCTCATCCAGACGGTCGCTCGCCGATAAAATAGCCTGAACATAGCTAAGTACCCGTTTTCCTTCTTCGGTCAGAACGGGCTGGCGCGATGAACGATTAAATAATGAAAATCCCAGATCCGCCTCCAGATGCGCAATGGCGGTACTAATGGTGGACTGGCTTTTACGCAAGCGGCGCGCCGCCGCAGAAAACGAACCGCAAGAGACGGTCTCAACAAATGCCATTAATGCTTCAGGGGAATAACGCATAACCTATCTACTTTATCGATGGATATTATCTTTTATGTATCATATTAAACGATAAAATAGCTGAAATTTTTTTAGTCTGGTGAAGAGTAAGGTTTTTTCGTTTATGCAACATGACGCAATACAACGTCGCTCGCTGCCGGAGCGTATTTTCCATGCTGTCTGTTTTGAAGGTATCGCGACTGCGATACTGGCGCCTGCTACCGCCTGGCTAATGCAGCGCTCGGTACTGGAGATGGGCGGCCTGACGATATTGCTGGCAACGACGGCCATGATCTGGAATATCATTTATAACGTTCTGTTTGATCGGCTGTGGCCGACGCACCGGGTGAGACGAACCGCCAAAGTCCGCGCGTTCCATGCGTTAGGGTTTGAAAGCGGGTTTATCGTCATCGGCGTGAGTATCGTCGCCTGGGTACTGAACGTCAGCCTGCTACAGGCATTCACTCTGGAAATTAGTTTCTTCTTGTTCTTTTTGCCGTACACGATGCTGTACAACTGGGCATATGATGTTTTACGCCAGCGAATAGTGACTCGCCGCCAACAACACGTTAGTGCATGATATTGCTCTTTTTTGCCGGGATCGCAACGGTTCCGGCGCCCTTACTCCGCGACATCTACCTGCTTAAAACGCCCCCAACTGACGCTATTTATGGTAAATTACGCTTCTTTTTGTGTGTTTTATAGTTGATAAATTCAAATAATGTCTAAAATTTGGTCAAAAGATGAGACTCTCTGGAGTTTTGCATTATACGGAACGGCTGTAGGCGCAGGCACCCTTTTCCTTCCCATCCAGTTGGGATCAGCAGGCGCAATCGTGCTATTTATTACCGCGCTGGTCGCCTGGCCTCTAACATACTGGCCACATAAGGCGCTGTGTCAGTTTATTCTTTCTTCAAAGACTTCTGCAAGTGAGGGAATTACTGGTGCCGTTACTCATTATTACGGCAAGAAAATCGGCAGTATTATCACCGCGCTTTATTTCATTGCGTTTTTTGTCGTGGTATTAATTTATGCTGTGGCTATTACCAACTCCCTGACAGAGCAATTAGCGAAGCATATTCAGATAGATATTCGCATCCGGATGTTAGTTAGCTTCGGCGTAGTACTTATCCTGAATATGATTTTTTTAATGGGAAGACATGTCACTATTCGCGTAATGGGCTTTTTGGTCTTTCCGCTTATCGCTTACTTCTTGTTTCTTTCGCTATACTTAACCGGAAGCTGGCAACCCTCGTTACTGACCGGGCAAATGTCTTTTGATAGTCACACGCTGCACCAGGTATGGATTTCTATTCCGGTGATGGTTTTTGCTTTTAGCCATACGCCCATTATTTCGACGTTTGCCATCGACAGACGGGAAAATTTTGGCGAGCAGGCCATGGGTAAATGCAAAAAGATCATGAAGGTCGCCTACCTGATTATCTGCCTGAGCGTGCTGTTCTTTGTCTTTAGCTGCCTGCTCTCCATTCCGCCATCATACATTGAAGACGCTCGCAACGAAGGTGTTACCATCCTTTCCGCGCTCTCGATGATGCCCAATGCGCCGGCCTGGCTCTCTATTTCCGGTATTATCGTTGCCGTCGTGGCCATGTCGAAATCTTTCCTCGGCACCTATTTCGGCGTCATTGAGGGCGCAACCGAAATGGTAAGAACCACCTTACAGCAGGTCGGCGTGAAAAAAAGCAGGGCGTTCAATCGCGCACTGTCTATCATGCTGGTTTCCGGGATTACGTTTATTATTTGCTGTATTAACCCGAACGCCATTTCAATGATTTATGCCATTAGCGGCCCGCTCATTGCGATGATCCTATTTATTATGCCCACATTGTCAACGTACCTGATACCGGCATTAAAACCCTATCGTTCAGTAGGTAATTTCATTACGTTGGTAGTCGGTTTACTTTGCGTATCGGTGATGTTTTTCGGCTAAAGGAGAAGATAGCCGGGATATGACTCCCGGCTATTTTATATAAGAATCCAGCACCTTTAATATTACGTCCAGATCTTCTTCACGTCTGGCTTCATCCCCCTGATGGACGATATGCTCGGTCAGATGCCCTTTAATCACCTCGCGCATTAACCCATTTACCGCACCGCGAATCGCAGCGATCTGCTGTAAAACAGCCGCGCATTCATGCGGTTCATCCAGCATTTTTTTTAGCGCTATCACCTGCCCCTGAATCTTGCTGGTTCTGGCTTTAAGCTTTTGTTTGTCCCGGATGGTATGTGACATTACTACACCTTATTAACATTAATAAATACAAATTATAGCATTACGATGCTACTGGGGGGTAGTATTACATACTGGGGGGGAGTAGAATAACGACCACATAAAACAACTAAGAATCATTCTCATGGGTGAATTTTCAACACTTCTTCAGCAAGGAAACGGCTGGTTCTTCATTCCCAGCGCCATTTTATTAGGCATTTTGCATGGGCTTGAACCCGGGCATTCCAAAACCATGATGGCGGCCTTTATCATTGCCATAAAAGGCACGGTTAAACAGGCAGTTATGCTCGGCCTGGCGGCAACGCTTTCTCACACAGGGATCGTCTGGTTAATCGCGCTGGGTGGGATGTATCTTAGCCGGGCCTTCACCGCTGAATCAGTGGAACCATGGCTGCAGTTGATTTCCGCGATCATTATTCTGAGCACCGCGTGCTGGATGTTCTGGCGGACATGGCGAGGCGAGCAGCAGTGGCTGGCGGGAAATCACCATGACCACGACCACGACCACGACCACGACCACGACCACGACCACGACCACGACCACGACCATCATGGTCACATACATCCGGAAGGCGCAATGTCAAAAGCGTATCAGGATGCCCATGAACGCGCCCATGCTGCCGATATTCAACGCCGTTTTCATGGTCAAAAAGTGACAAATGGACAGATCCTGCTGTTCGGCCTGACCGGAGGGCTTATCCCCTGTCCGGCTGCGATCACTGTTTTACTGATTTGTATCCAGCTTAACGCGTTTACGCTGGGCGCCACGATGGTGCTGTGCTTTAGTCTTGGCCTGGCATTAACGCTGGTGACGGTAGGCGTTGGCGCGGCGATAAGCGTTCAACAGGCAGCAAAGCGCTGGAGTGGTTTTACGACGCTCGCCCGGCGGGCCCCCTATTTTTCGAGCGTTCTGATTGGTCTGGTCGGTCTGTATATGGGGTTTCATGGCTATACCGGGATTATGCAGTAAATACGTAACGCTTCTGCTCAGGTCTTATCATTATTCTGGCGTCTTTTCGCGTCGCTCCTGCGGATTGCTGTTTACCTTCGATCTTGCCGGGTCATTTTCCCGGACATGCAGATAGCATCAGTTTACGTATTTGGGATTAACCCGTGTGTTGCATCGTCGATGTTAACGGGGGCGGGAAAAAGCGAAAGAAAGATCGATACCCATTTTTATCAACCTAAAAAGGAGCTCCCCCCGCTGGGTTTTCAGTCGCTGGGGCAGTATCGTTTCTGACCTTTCAACTTCATCATACTGCCCCTATAACCCGAGCAGTAAGAATTTGCGTGTTAATGCGTGTGTTTCTACAGTCAGAGCAACCTGTCTCCGGCTTTTTGCACAAAATGAGCATACTGTATAAGATTTTTCCGCTAATATGGCAGGCGTCAACGGGAGATGAGCTATGAAAAAAAAATAGTGCAGCATTTTGTAAGATGGATTGAGGATCACATTGAAGAGGATAAAACAATTGATGATTTAGTTAATTATACCGGATACAGTCGCAGAGCGGTCCAACTAATGTTTAAAAAGGAATTTGGTTTACCGGTCGGGACTTATATGCGGCAGAGAAAAATGTGCCGGGCGGCAACACTTCTACGCTTGACAAAACTCAGCGTTATTGAAATTGCCCACCGAGTTCATTTTGGCGGCGCACAAAACTTTGGCAGGGCATTTAAGCGTACATTTAATATGACCCCGACAGAGTACAGAAATTTACCCTCATGGGATTTATCTTTCCTCGTATCAGCTATTAATTTTGATAACTGCTGGCACGTTGATAGCTGTATAATCGAGCGTTCCGGAATATATGTTAGTGGCGACGAATGTTTCTATCAGCAAAAATTTTTGCGTACTCCAACATTAGAATCAAAAAGAAATAGACTAAAGAAAATACGGTATTATTCCGAATTATATAAAACTGACATTGTTATTGCGTCAAATTTTTTACCACCGAGAAATCGATATTCAGCTATTCGTGATGTTATTGATATTACTATGTTATCGGGTGTCGAAGTAGAGAAAAAATCTGCAAAACATGATACTTTCTACATAGAAGGCGGACGTTATATTAAATTTGTATTTAATGGCAAGTGGAGCGATTATTCAAAATTTAGCCACTATATTTATATGAATATTTTACCAAAAACAAAACTACACCGACGGAGTGGCGCAGATATAGAACTCTTTCATTATACAATCAATTTCTATGATGATGATCCAGAGTTTATATGTGATTATTTTATCCCAGTAGATTAACTAGCAGTTCAAGTCTATGTTAGAGAAAACTTTAGCTCAGGGAATATATAATTAAACCTTTTGTCATCATGTGAGTAGTCTTCATCATAAAAATGACAACTAAAAAAATAAACCTTAACAATAATAATGTAATTACATGATATGTGAGCGACCTGCTATCTGAAATGGTCGCGACCGTTTCGAAGAAACACGGTGTAAGACTACAGATGCGTTCTCTGCTGCACCCTATAACGAAACTAATGGAATAATCAATGAATACAAACGGCTTCAGTTTCGAAGGATTTACTAGCTTTACCGGTATGCTGACGGTTTGGTTTATGACCTGGTATATGACTAACGGGTTACAAAACTATTACTCATCGTATTTTTCATCATTTTTTATTTCATAGCGCTTAATGATTCAGGATAATTTTATGCAAAATAGTTTTTTCTGGTATGGTTAATACGCTTTGTAAATTTCACTCTAAAAACATAACCATATGAATTTATCAGCATAGAGGAGATGTTTTGATACACATAGTAATTTAGAGTTTACCTCCATTTCGTATTATGCCAAGTATAACCTTTTATTATTACTGATTTTCGTACATTAGTAATATTTTTTAGCAAGACATTCGTCATAAATAAGGCTTTAGAACTTGTGAAATTAAATTTTTTTGGTTTTATCTCCAGTGCTCTGTATTACCACACAGCAGTATTTGCCGCGGATTACAATCACAACATCATAGACTATCATCAAATATTGACCAACGGCGACTCTGTTACAGACACTACGGTTGTGTCATCCGGTCGGCTTACTCTCGATAATGGTGCCAGAAGTAATGGTATAAATATTGAGTCTGGTGGTATTATGGAGGTAAATAAAAACGCGACAGATGAGTCATCCATTATCCATACAGGTGGAATTCAGTATGTCGATGGTTTTACATTAAATACAACCATTTCCGGCGAGCAAAAAATATCAGGATTGGTAGAAGGCACTCTTATTAAAGGTGGATATCAGTCTGTTTATGGTTCAGGGCAGGCAATAAATACAACATTAAGTAATAGTGGAGTTCAATATGTATCCGGCATTGCTAAAAATACGATAATCGAGTCCGGACAGCAATATATTCAGTCTGGAGGCAAAGCCAGTGATACCACTATTAACAATGGAGGTATTCAGAATGTGGAGGGCGGTTCTGTCACGGACTCGATCATTAATGATGGGGGTACCCAGAATGTGACTGGCGGTTCTGTCACAAACACGATCATTAATGATGGGGGCACCCAGAATGTGACTGGCGGTTCTGTCACAAACACGATTATTAATGATGGGGGCACCCAGAATGTGACTGGCGGTTCTGTCACGGACACAACCATCAATCACTACGGGGAGCTATACGCACATGGCGGATCTGTATCGAATACCGTCATTAATGGCGGACGCCTTGATGCTGCGAACTTATCAACCGTTATTAAAAACACCGTTGTGAATAATGGTGGGCATTTCGAAGTATTAAATGGAAATATCACTGATACCACTATTAATAACGGTTCTCAGAATATACGCGGGAACACCTTAATTTCCGGTACCGTCATTAATAATGGTGGGCGCCTGACCGTATTTGATAATTCTGTAGCCACTGATACCACTGTTACTCACGGAGGAGCCGTGTATGTATATAGCGGAACGGTAAATAATGTGGACGTATCAGGTCAGGATGCCGGGCTCTACCTTGAACCTGCAAGGAACAACATGAAGCCTGTTATTACAGGAGACATCACCATTTCGGACAAAGGACGGATTGTTTTAAGTTACGGCGCGGACTCATCCGGCGCAGATATGACGGTGAGTAATGATGCCAGCCTGCAGTTAAACAATGCTGGCGCGTGTACCACAAACTGTCTGTACACTCTGAACAGCCTGGCCCTGTCAGGAGGCAGTGTTGCGCTTTATAACACCCCTCCGGGTGCCTCCACAGGCTGGAATACACTGAATTTATCCAGTCTGTCCGGTAATGGCGATTTTTATATGCACACAGAGGTGGCCAGTGGTAAAGGAGATCTTTTGAACATAACCGGAAATGCGACAGGTTCGTTTCGGTTGTTTGTTCAGGACTCCGGAGTCAGTCCGACTTCAGATGACAGCCTGTTGCTGGTCAAAACAGGAGGAGGTGATGCTGTTTTCACCCTCGGAAATAAAGGAGGGCTCGTTGAACTGGGCACATGGGAATACAGACTGAAAGAAAATAATAGCGGAAGCTGGTTACTCAGCCCGGATCTGAGACCAGCCCCACAGCCAGACCCGCTGCCACAGCCAGACCCGCTGCCGCAGCCTGACCCGGTGCCGCAGCCTGACCCGGTGCCGCAGCCAGACCCGGCGCCGCAGCCTGACCCCGCGCCGCAGCCTGACCCGGCGCCACAGCCAGACCCGGTGCCACAGCCTGACCCCGCGCCGCAGCCAGACCCCGCGCCGCAGCCTGACCCGGCGCCGCAGCCTGACCCGCTGCCGCAGCCAGAATTACCGGCTGAGAATATAAAACGGCGTATTTCGGCATCAACTGCAGCGGTTTTAAATATGGCAGCAGTACAGCCGCTGGTATTTGATGCTGAACTGGAAAGTGTACGGGAGCGTTTGCAAGCCAGAAAAATGGCCGGGCGTGACGACCCATTATGGATGACGCAGTACAATACCCGGAATAACGTCTCCACCTCTGCGGGAGCCGAGTTTAAGCAAACGCTTGGCGGTCTGATCATGGGCATTGATCGCCTTTCACAGTATGAAAAGAGTTCGGGTACGCTGGGGGCATTTTTCAGCTATTCACACTCGAATATTGGCTTTTCGCGCGGTGGCGAAGGTTACGTGGACAGCTATTCCTTCGGCGCTTACGCTGGATTACAGCACGAAAGCGGTTTTTATCTGGATAGCATCGCGAAGGCCAATCTTTTCGACAATAACGTTAAGGGGCGAATGAATAACGGAGGCGCTGCGGATGGTGATTATCGTACCTGGGGCATTGGGGCTCACCTGGAAAGCGGGATACGATTAAGCAACAATAACTGGAGTGCGACACCATATATGGCATTTACCGGTTTTACGGGCAGCGCCCGGAAATATGCCCTTTCTAATGGTATGCAGGCTGACGTGGATACTACGCGTATGCTAAGAGCAGAGGCTGGCCTGGGTATGGATTATCGCCTGATACTGAGCAATGGGGGTGAACTACAGCCATGGCTGAAAATTTCTGCACGACAGGAGTTGGCTAATAATAATCAGGTGACTATCAATAACAGGGACCGTTTTAATAATGATCTGTCCGGCATGAGAGGTGTATTTCAGACTGGGGTACATGCCAAAATTACGGATAATCTGACAGGGCATCTGAGCGCCGGTTACGGGGATGGGGCCGGAGTACAATCCCCCTGGCGGGCGACGGTAGGCATGTCATGGTCGTTCTGAGATGCTACACGGGGCGGCATGCTGCCCGCCCCGCCGCATAATACGGGCCCCCACCAGACACGTTACCTCGAATAAATATCTGGCTAACCCGGTACAGTGGGCATCTACTGTACCGGGAAGCTATCGCTTCGAGTTTCATTCCAGAAGCATTTTTACTCATCATACTGTTATGAAAGGCCATACATTCAGTGCTCCGCCTGAATGGTTTTCTGTCGTTTATTCTACTACACCACAGGCAAAACGCGCCCCTCCTCCACCAAGTTTAGCTGGGTTATCAGAGTAATTATCCCCGCCAGCATGGATCATCAGAGAATGCCCCTTCAGTTCCGACAGAGATTTCAAGCGGGGAGCCAGCAGTTCATAAGTTGCGGTTCCATCGGCATTCACCACCAGACCAGGTAAATCTCCCAGGTGTCCTTTATCATTGTAAGGCCCCATGTGCTTGCCTGTTTTTCCCGGATCGAGATGCCCGCCCGCCTGCAACGCAGGGACTTCTTTACCATTTTCAAGCCCCGGCAAACAGCTTGGGTGAGTATGCACATGGAAACCATGTATCCCGGCAACAAGACCAGACAAATGTGGCTGAAACAGTAAACCATAAGGTGTTTCTGTTACGGTAATCTCCCCGAGCGCCTTTCCGCTTCCTGAAGGCAGGGCTTCATTTATCGGAATACTCATTGTGGCAGCGGACGTGACTCCAGCCACAAAAAAACCACCTAATATCAATGCGCTGACCCTTTTTTTCATCTTATCCACTCCTGTTATATAGACCTTATAGTTAATGTTTTCAGCCTGAAAATTCCATTACATTTTTGTCATCTTCGTGCCAGATATTCGGCCTGTCGGGGCTATTGTGATGTGGTCGCCGGATGCGGGGGTTACTGCGGAGCAATAAACGGAGTTCGCTGCAGTGATTTACAAAACCGGGTACCAAACAGCAGTTCCCGTAACCGGTTCCGCATTCCCAGCTTCACCAGTAACCGGTATTTGTCCTGCCAGATTTGCTTCTCCTGCGTATTCAGCCTCCCACATAGCGCTGATAACCTTCCCCGTCCACGGTAAACTTCCTGAAGCAAACGTAACTGGGCCAGGCTCACTCCACATGCCAGTATCTCCCGGTGCATCAGATGGTCCATACAGTTCATCAGCCGCTTCGGACTGTTAAATATCGGTGGCACCTCCGGAAAACCCGTCACCGGGGTCGGTGATAACAGAAACCCCTCCAGTGCTCCCGTCACCCGCAGACGTGCCCCCCCGGACCACTGTTCACCCCGCCGCACCCGGATAAGTATCTCCTCCAGCGCCTGCTCCGGCAGCGCCGGGATACCCCCGTACACCTTCAGTACCACCCGGTCACTGAAAAGCAGCTCATCGCTGATGACCATCACCGGGTGCTCCGGCAGCACCTGCCTCAGGGCATAGAACAAAAAGAGATGTTCACGGGGACGCAAACACAGTATCAGTATGGCCTCCGGTTTCCGGCGCAGTTGCTGCAACAGCGCTGGCAGCCTATATGTGCTTTCACAGTCGCTGCCCGGCAGAAATGTCCGGACCAGATGTGCCACAGCGGTCGTCACCGGCCAGCAGTCACCGAGAATAATAACCTGCCGGGGCGTGACTGACCGGTTATACGTCGTCGCCATCATTCACTTTCCTTTTCAGGATTTTTCCCGCATTTCTGTTACTGCACAGCCGGTTCCACAGTTCATTTGCCATCGACCTGTCACCGTTACCGACCCGGCGTTTTGATACCGGCGGCGGTCCGGCCTTTTCACGGCGCGTGGACGGGGTGGGGCTGTCAAGAACCCGGAAAACATAAATTTCATAGCGCAGGGCTTTATTGGGCAGGGTCTGGTGACGGCAGACGCTGACCACCCGTGATGTTTTGCTTCGCAGGTAGGCAATCAGGTAGCTGGCCCGTCTGGCCGTGATGTGAAACGCCTCTGATATCTGGTTACGCTGCACCCAGTTCTGCTGCAACAGACACCAGTGTGCCACGATGATATACAGGGGCTCGCCGGCATACTGGCGGACACTTTCCGGAATAAAGCAGGCATCATGGTTGGTCTGTCCGGGATAATGAATATCGTTACCTGAAAAAACTATCTTTTCTTTTGTTTTTTTATCAGAAGACATGCAGACTCTCCGTTTTTTTGTGAAAAAGACCGAGAAGCAAAAAAAATAATCATAAAGATAAATCCATATCTATTTTTAATTAACTATCAGTAAATGGCATTTAATCCTGTTAATTGTAAGTAACAATAACTGTCATTGCTGCCGAAAAATCACCTGTTTTAATTTCCGCTCCTGGTATGGCTTCTACTTTTGCTTTGTAGTGCTTTATAATTCTGCCACCGGCACCGTTATCAAGATGGATAGGTCCCATATCTGCTTTCATATTAAATTTAACTGGTGTGTCATTATCCACATCAATTACCGACAGTCCGAAGCCATTGTTTTCTTGTTTATTATTCTTAAGAATCACGGTGCTGTCAGCATCTGCCAGTGTCAGACCGTTGGTCCTGAACTCTATAGCCAGTGGGGCGACGAACGGGATCTGCGTTCCGACATTCTGTTGTGCTGTAACGGTGAAAGGTACTTCCCTGGGCACCATGGTTTCCTTATATTCCGTATAAAAACGCCCCATATTGATGGTAGCAGAAGGAGAAATAATAACCGTGCCTGAGTTGTCAGGAATCATTCTGATATTAAAGGCGGAAACCGACAAAGGTGTATACGGTTTAGATGGTGGCGGTACGGTTGATGGTTTATAGGGAAGAATATCAAATGTACTTGCCGGAATGTTTATGTTCAAAAAACTATATTTAAAACTTTGTTCAACATAAATACGTACAGTAAGTTTTCCACTCAGATTATATGTTTTATTCTGTTCCAACTCTTGACCAAATATCTTTGAGCTGGCCCAGCCGGCAAAACCTGCCTGTATATCCCGCCATGAAAAATTAACAGGATCTCGACTACCCTCCTGAATAAACAGCTCAATACCAAGACCGCTCTTTTTCAGGGCATCCACCATTGGTTGCACATTCTTAAGACTGATAGTGGCATTATAAGGTTCTGAATAAGTTTTAATTGTAGTGATGCAGGTATAACTGAAGGGAATGTCTTTAATTTTCTGCAGTTCATCACCTGCGCTATATTGCCCTGCTTTAATATTAATATTCTGGATGTTAACACTCCCAGTGGCATTACAATATGACCAGTCGATATTTGCCCGTGCAGAATGACTGACAGCAAAAAACAGAAACACACCTGACAGTATCAGTGATTTCATATTGAATAATCGTTCTGTCATGATGTCGCCCCTGCGTCCTTAAACGCGCAGTTCAGGGCATCACAGGCGTAGCGGTTCATCTGCAGTCCACCGTAATCATCAATATACCCCACCCACAGCGTCCGGGTTTCTGCCGGCAGAACAGCCTTTAAAGGCAGGCTCCCCAGGGGCGGCACCATCACGCCCTCGCGGAAACCGCTGAGCCTGTGGCTGCGGTCTGCTCCCAGCCACGCCACAGTGATGTAGTACGGCGTCGGATTTTTTAATGTCAGGCGCCCCGCTTCCCGTTCAGCAGTCAGCTTTCTTTCCGGCTGGTCACTGCTGCTTCTGATAATGGCTTTCGGACGGTAAAACAGTTTCAACTGGCTCTGCATGGCCAGTTGCAGGACGTTGTCGTCTTCCGGCTTCGGGGGAACGCCCCGCACGTTAAACCAGAACAGCGTTTCCCTGTCCTGAGGGAGCTTGTCTGTCAGCCCGCGAACCTGGGTGATACGGACCTGGGATTTCTGTCCGGCATCAATACGCTGCAGCGGTGGCAGCGCCATCAGCGCATCCGTTCTCACCCCGTCAGCATCCGTCACCCAGGACTGCGCCAGGAACGGCGTGGTTTTGTCATCGTTATTCAGCGTGATGGCCACCGTTTTCTGCGGCGCATCCATGATAATACGGGTCCGGTCGACGTTGACGGCCGCCGGGCTGCACTGGCTCCATGCTGCCGCCAGTGCGAGTAAAATCACACGGCTTATTCTGCTGTTTTTCACCTGTTTTCTCCTTTAGTCCTGCTCTGTGACAGGGATATTTTTATCTGCAGGGCAGTAACAGCGGCCCCCGGCTGAGTGTCACCGTTTCCGGCAGGGTGAGCCTGCACTGCACCCGGCCATCCCAGGACACATTCAGGGTCCGGCGGTCTTCCCCGCTGAGTCCGGTCAGGTAAGCCAGACCGTCATCCCCGACCATCCCTGCGGTTCTGCCGGTTTTCCCGGACACCACCAGGGAGCCAAACGGCGGACTGGCGCCGTCCGCCAGCCGGATATGACCGAGCACCTGCTCCCCCTGGCTGGCGTCAATCTTCCGGTAGCCCACCGCGCCTTCCGTCAGCACCTGGCTGATGACGGAGCTGCTGACGTCCACGTCCTCCGGCAGGGAGGCCACATCAACCGAAATATCGCTGCGGCGGTAGCTGCTGCCGGCGCTCACCACGCCCACCCCGAAGCGGTTGGTCACCCCGCTGTTGCCGTTCACCGGCACACCGGCCACGTCTCCGGTATCTATCATCATGCGGGGCTCATTCCCGGCCATCGACTGGCTGAAAGCGGCACCGTGGGCGGTGGCAGTCACCGAGCCGTACCAGCTCAGGCCCAGGCTGCGGTACTGTCCGGGCTGCAGGGTAGCGTCCGCTGCCGCCTGGCCCCACGGCAGACGGCTCTGCACACTGCCGCTGAAGCTGCTGTTGCTGCCGGTGTCATAACGGTTATGGCCGGCGCTGATGTTCCATGTGGTGTCCGGGTTATGGAAATCGCTGTAATTCACGTTCTGCTGCAGGCCGCCCCGGTTATCCTTCTGCACGCTGTAGCTCACCTGGCGACTGTCGCCCCACGGGATACTGATGGTGGCGTAGACCTGGTTCTGGCTGCCCCCGCCGGTGTACTGGTTACGGGCAAATGACACCGAGGCCGAAAGCCCCTGAAGGTCGCCGAGACTGAACACTTTGTTGAGGCTGAGCATGTAGTTATTGTTGGACTGTGCATTCCAGTAATTGAGCCGGCTTACCGAGAGGGCCGCGCTCATGTTGAGTACCGGAACGGACTGGCTGTAAGTCACGGTGTAGCTCTGTTTTTCATGCCACGCATCGCCGCCGTCGGTGGCCCGGCGTTGCAGGTATTCCGGCATGGACAGAAAATGGCGGTCCGAGAACCGGTATCCGACGAACGCCAGGGTGCTGCCGGTTTTATCAAACGTTTTGGCATAGTTGATACGGTAGCTGTAACCGGACTGCTTCTGCCCGTGCGGCAGCCGCGCATCTGAACGGGTGACGTCCGCGGAGAGGGCACCCAGCAGCCCCATATTCTGGCCTATCCCGAGCGCAGCGGACCGGTAGTCGCCGGTGGAGGCAATGAGACCGCCGTACAGCGACGTGTTGTTAAATGCTCCCCAGGTGGCCTCCCCGAGCAGGAAGTCAGGGCTGACCGTACTGTTGTTATGCGTCCCGCCGTACAGCGGACGTCCGCCGGCCACCTTATAGCGAACCTGTCCCTGGCGTGCCATAAAGGGGACGCTGGCCGTGTTGACCTGCCAGGTCCGGACGCTGCCGTCGCTTTCGCGCACCGTCACATCCAGGTTGCCGCTGATATTCTGGCTCAGGTCGGGAAGCTCAAAAGGCCCCGGCGACACCCGGGTCTGGTACAGAATGCGGCCGTTCTGGCTGACGGTGACCTGCGCATTACTGTTCGCAATACCGCTGATTTTCGGGGCATACCCCTGCAGAGAAGGCGGCAGCATGCGCTCATCGCTGGCTAAAGTGAGCCCGGCAAAGCGGAAGGAGTCAAAAATAGCGGAACTGAGGTACGTCTGTCCCAGCGTCAGTTTTGAACGCAGTGCGGGCAGAGCACGGAACAGATACGTCTGCGGCAGATAAAAATCGGACTGCGATGCCCCATGTCCGCTGTCAAGGCGGCTGTACTGGTAATCGCTGCGCAGCCGCCACGGGCCGAGATTAAACCCGGCGGTGCCGTAGAGGCTGTAGCTGTCAGAGGTCTCCCCCTGCTGCGGCATGTAGCGGCTGGCCATCAGGCTGTAATCGAGCAGGCCGGCTGTGACGCCGTCGCTCCAGCGTGAAGGGGGGACCCAGTCCGGGTCCTGATAGCGCATCCAGGCCTGGGGGATAATGAAGGTCAGCCGCTGCTTTTCAGCGCTGTACCGTACCTGACTGTCAGCGGAGCGCAGCTCAAGGCACTGCCCGTCCGGGATACCGGTAACGGGTTTCAGGCTATGAATAATCTTATCCTTAAGACCCAGCATGGCCACCATATCGGTTGTCACGCAGATGACGGCCGCATCGCGTCCGGCAGCCGGTACAACCCTGACCGGATACTGTTCCCGTACCGTCTGGTCATTGAGCCAGATATCGAGAATATAGTTACCGGGCGCCACATACCCCTCGCGGCTGAAGGCCGTGAGGTCCACATTGGACAGGTTCCCGCTGTCCAGCAGGCTGGCATTAAACTCCGTGGCCTGCGACTTCAGGACGGAAAATGTCAGGGTAATCAGAATGGCAAGCCGGGTAATTTTCATGGCATGGCGCTTTCGTGTTGTCGTCCGTGTAACAGACAGCCCGCAGGCGTGGTCAGATATAAAAGCCGTCCGAACCCCTCCGTGGACGGCTTATCCCTGTCGTTATTTACCGCGTAAAATCACAGGTATTTCAGGGTGTAAGTGACAGAACTCTCAATAGTTCCCGGAGTTACACCTGTAGTTAGCGCTACAACGCGGGCGAAGAAAGAAAGTTCGTTATTACCATTTTGCAGTTGCTGAGCGTCGGCATCACCCATCACGGTGTTGGGTGCGATAATTGTATGGTTGTCGCTTTTCAGCAACTGGACTGCGACGTTCTGTGCGTTGCCGGTATTGACGTATCCTTTATTGGCTGAGTCCGCATTACCGGAGAAGGACACGGTGACTTTAGACATTTTGCCAATCGGGTTTTTATTGGCAGTTGCATCATCCGGATCAAATGCACAGTTCTGGAGATGAATAGTGAACGGTTTTGAGTCTGAAACATCATCAACAGCTTTCAGGTGGCGATAAGAAATTTGCCCAAGTTGCACAGCAATAGCATCGTCGCCCGGTGCGATATCGCAGGGTGAATTGGTGATGGTGCCGGTGAAAATAATTTTACCTGAGCCGAACGGGCCTGATGTAGGCGCAGTATCGGCGGCGAATACGGAAGCGCCATACATCATACCGGCAGCCGCCATGGCAAGTATTATTTTATTACGCATAGATAATATGTCCTTTGAATGAGAATTATTTTGCAAAGACTGAAAACAAGTCTGAGGGTATTAATGAAAGCGTTCAGAAAAGATTCGTATAAATAATAAACGTCTGGTGTTAAACGAAGCACCTGAACTTTTCATCGAAAAAATATTGATTTCAGCTAATGCCTGATCAGTTGTAAGAAAATTCTTATGAAAATTAAAACAATAAAAATAGATCGATACGATCGATGATTATGATCGTAATTTAAGAATAATCATCAAAGAAATACTTTTTAATGTAATTATAAGCATATGAATACCTGACAGACAGATATTCTCAGCGAGCAAGAAATATTTTGTAATATGTCATCAAAAATGTATATTTTGCTTTTCTGCCGGAATGAACATTTACAAAACATAATGCTAATCACACATAAAAAAGCAATCATTAGCAGAATAAAAACCCACACAATTCATTAACAAAAGACATTTAATGCCAAAATATTAACTTAACAAATAACTATGAACCATCATAAGTAGAAATACTAAAAAATAATAAATGAAATGATATCTTCCTGAATTTGTGATGTTAATCACAATTTCAGAACCATGACATTACTGAACTTCACGGAAGAAATTTAAAAATAATGTCACCGTAAAGAATAAATCCATAACTCTATTGAAATGCTCTCATGAGCCTAATGTATTTCTGCTTGCTGCCCAGACTGTATATCTGGTCAAGTACGGAAGAGGTCATTGACAGTATTTCTGGCTATTCAGCCGTTACATACTTTGTCTGGTAGTTTGTCGAGACATTGTCGAAATTGTTTCCTGAACAAAGAGCAGCAATAAGCAGCTACAAATAGCTGTCAGGCATAATACGGCCTACTGTAATATATACAGCAGGCCGGGGGATATTAATGTGCAGCATCATGCTGCACGGGGGGTGTCGGTGACTCCTGAATAGACTGAGAATCCACAATTACACCATCCTGAGCTGATTTAAGTATCAGACCTGCCTGATAGTATTTTCCTTCGTTCATCAAGGAAAGCGCTGTGGTCACATCCTTGCGAGTTTGCTGAAGAGGAATGAGTTCCTGATTTTCAATAACACTGACACCTGCAAGTTTCAGAGCCTCTATAGTGCCTTTTTTATCTCCTTCTTTCATTTTCTGGTTTGCTTTATTAATAGCATCATTTTTCTGCCCGGCAGGGAGATAATCTTCTGCTACCGTAATCGATGAATTTATCCGAATATAGCGGTCTCCTTCAACTGGTGCTTTTTTATCTGATTTTACATACAGATTCCAGTCAGTACTGTCATCGTTCAGGAGTTTTTCTGCTTGCGCAGTCAGTTGTTCAGCCTTTTGTGTCCGACCATTAAACAGTTCGAATCGCGACATTCCGATATCACGCATGGCCTGCCAGGCCTGTCCGGATATCTTGTCATTATTCAGGGTAACGTTATCAGACATATTTGTTGCGGCCATAATACTTCCTGAAAATAGGATCAACATCAGCGCAACTCCTGGAATAATATGGCTTTTCATAATCCATCATCTCCCCAAATTAACATTTTTTATCGGATTATCCTGCTCAAAACCGATAACCCACGCCAAGATTAAAACCATTGCTATTAAGGCTTCCGCTGTTATGGGTAGCATCAAAATCTGCACCTTCATAACCCAGAGTTACCGCAACATTACTGACTGGGGTGTAAGCCACACCTGCGGAATAACCATATCCGACCTTACTGTCAGACTCATTTATCCCATGATCACGCTGATGCAATAATACGGGGCCCACCTGACTATACAGGCTTAACTGGTTATTTATTTTCCATGAGGGACCTGCAAGCAGAGAGTAATAACGGGTTGTTACACGACCATTACTGCTTTCATCGGAATAGCGCTGACTTCCATTTAGCCAGGAAAATGAGGTTGTCAGTCCCCAGTCCGGTGACATTTCATAGTTGTTTGCCAGCCGTACCCCACGCAGCGTTCCGGCGTGATTAGTATGGGACTGGGCGTATCCGAGTGAAAATGTACTGGCATTATCGTCTGCCCATACCGGACTGGCTGCAGCAGACAGCAGAACAATACCGGTACTTCCGGCTAATAGCATTTTGTTCATCTTCTTCTCTCCGGTTATTTTTACCTGATGCCTCACAGGCATGCATTAAGTTAAAATCGTTCCGTGATAACAAAGTATGAATAAGTCTTTTAAATTATGAGATCTGTTACGCCAGTAAATATCTTTATCTCTGCCCACCCGGAGGCTTGATTCATGAAAATAAATCCAGGCCAGAAACAGTATTTAATAATACATAAACTGGAAAATAAAAACTGACAAAAATAGATGTTCACTGATATATAACGGGCAAGAAGCCATGTCAGCCAGGTGAATCAACGCCTGTGAATTAGTTGCAGGAAACGACTATGGAGAGCGGTATGCGGCAGTTATCTGGCAGTAACGGCATTGTTTAGTGAGTATTCAGGAAACAAAAAAAGAAGGGAGCGGTACTCCCTTCGCAAACATGTCAGAATACGACATTTTGGTGCTCTTTTATTTATTCTCTGGCTGTAAAAGTTATGCTGTTGGCAGACAGCTCCAGTCAACATAAAAAAATACCGCCAACTAAAAATGTGATGCAAATCACCATTAAGCAAGGGTCTGAAAATGTATGCAATACGTTTGAAAACCCACCAAACCCTTCCGGCAAGGGTTTCCACTGAGATGGTTTTCATAAGTCGTCATTAGCCTGGTGCCATTCCTGTTTAAAATGCCCAGAACGTAACGATAAATATTCTTAACAACCGTTACATAAAGCAACAATATTGTTAACCATTTGTGTGTTAATTGTTTTATTTTTACTCATATGCCTTTTTGGCATAACGATATAACGACAGGGGATAATAATTATGAGTTCAGCTACACACGTTAATCCCGCAAAACCTGTGACAGATGTTTATCTGCTGGCAGGCCTGGGATTACTGGCGGTCAGAATTATCCAGGGATTTATTTACTGGGGGGGTGGGAGCCGACGTTTTATTTATGCGCCGGATAAACTTAACCCGGATGCACCCCACTGGATGGCCTACAAGTTTCAGACGGCAATGCCCGGTGCTCTTATGGGGCTGGAGCATGTAATTTCATTTATGCTCCAGCATTTCTGGCTGCTGTATGCCGGCGTAATACTTTTCAGCGCTGCTGAACTCATCGCCGGGCTGTTTCTAATGATAGGTCTGTTCACCCGTATTTCAGCGCTGTTGTCGATGTTTTTCTCCGTATTGCTAATGCTGATGTTTGGCTGGCAAGGGGCAACCTGTATTGATGAATGGACAATGGCTGCCTGTAATCTGGCGATGGGAACCACATTGTTTCTTTGCGGGTCACACAGCTATGCCCTGGACAACGTTATCCTGAAGAGAAAGCCCCATTTGGCTGACAGTCGGATTTTCCGGTGGTGTTGTGGTTCACTTCCTGTGCCGCTAACCCCGGTCGGTTATAAAAAACTGGCGCTATGGCTGTTAGCTTTAGTGGTGGTTTTTGATGTAGGGACTTACAGTTACTATCGTGGCTCAGTGGTCACGCCATATCATCATGGCCCTGTTAGCCCTACCACACATCATGTCCGCCTGACTGAAGGAAAATTGTTCCCTGATGGCCGCGTTCAGGTTCATGCTTACCTGGATGCAGGAACGCCTGAAGCACCTGAGCATATCATGGAGGCATGGCTGAAAGATGCCGATGGCGCAACGCTTATTCACTGGGACACCGCCATGCTGTCGGCATTACCGCCTGATAGCTTCCGGAACGATTATGCCTACAACAAATTCGCTCCTGGTCACTACGGCATACAGGCTATTGTCGGATCAGCCGCCACGCTCACCCTTCCTGCTGGTGTTATAAAAAGAGGTAGCGATAGATTACCGAACGGTCCGGTAACGCTGGTACTGATAGATATGGAAGGACATACGTTCAGCACGCCTCTTGAACGGGTTTCCGACTGATTTCAGACGTAAAGCGAATAGACGTATACATACATTTATATAATACCCTGCTCTTGATATGTTCAACTCATCATCAAAGGCAGGGGGACTAAAGGGTCGATAACAGGTCGTTGAGTGGTAAATCTTATCCCGTCCTGAAGCTCGGTTACTGCCTGGATGGCCACTGATGAAAAAAGATTGTTAACCAGAATGGGGGTTACATAAGCAACAACAGACGTTCAGAAAGGCAAAATTGCTGTAAATTCGTGGGCTTAGTAGACGTCAGTAGATAGGCGAAGGGAGCCGTACAAACTCCGATAGGCCCTGTAAATACCAGGACTCTTTGAGTTAGGACTTTAATTCTATACACATTTCTATACACACGTAGCTGTCGCTTGAACTTGTTTACCCTATCAAGGGCATCCATAACTTAGGTGCAAATTACAACGCTCATGATGACCACCAGCGCAGATATCTCAATCACGCGATGGTGGTCTAATGGGGAATCAGCATCCGCATTTCACGCCAAGACCTTAGGAAATCTTAGGGAGCATCAACCGAAATTTGCGCCTTTAACCTTAACATAACCCGGTACGCAAAACCTTAGCATTTCTCAGCATCGTATTACGTGGAAACCTATATAAATCTATATATCAGCCCCACGGCACACCAGCGATTAAGCCAAGCGGTACGCGGATTTTGCGTATTATCTGCGTACCAAACTGCGTACCAGATTGCGTACTTTTTTGTGTATCGTCTGCGCAACTTTTTTCTGCGCAGTTTTCGGCTGGGGCGGATCTTTGCGGATCAGGATGCGCAGAGTTTTGCGCAATATGAAACCCAGAGCTGGCAAGACTTACAGGCCTGTTTTCTTAGTTCTGCGCAGTGATATTTTGCGCAATGATTTTCGGCTTTTTGCGCAGATGAATTTTTTAATTTCGCGTGTATAAAAATACGATGAAGTGGGCTGTCACACAGAATAGGGACTGTAGAAATTTACCCGCCCCTATGCGCCTATTCGGTCTTCGTAGATCCCACAATATCCCGCCAGTGATGAATGCTGGCAGGATATTCTCCATCAGATCAGCTATCCCACATCCGGTAATGTGTTGAGCTTCTCATCATCACCTTTACCATCCGGGCCATCCGCCCGTAGTTCATCCATTGTATCGCGCATATTGTTCAGACACTCAATTGCCGGCTTCCCGGCATTTTGGAGTACAGTTACGGCCTGTGCGTAATATTTTTCGATAGCGGCTCTGGTGTAGCCATTCATCATCGGCAGGCTGCAGATCATCATCGAATCAAAACGCTGTATCAGCTCATCCTGACTTTTGCCGATCTCTGCCGTGGCGTTGAGGACACTTACCGGGTCTTTTAGCAACGCAAAGCTGGCTGCGGTAGCCAGTTCAGTGGCGCGATCACCGTTAAGAGAATCACCGATTTTATTCACTGACTCTGGCAATGACTGAATGGTCTGCGGGTCGGCTCTCTCGACTCTTTTGATAAAATCACTCCAGTCGCTCCCTGCTGCCAGACAGGCCACGCTGGTGGTACATAGCACCAGTAAGAGAACCATTTTTTTCATCGCACCACCTCAAGCGTTCTGTCGTGAGACATAATCACCTGCGAACGACCCCCCGGCCCCATGATAATGCAACCTTCTGACGCAAACCCAGGAATGGCTGGCGGTCGCTTTTCACCATGAATTCGGAATAATGAACGCCCATAACTCTCACCAGATGTTTGTACCAGTATGACGGTCATTGGGCTGATTGAGTTGTTATGCCCTGCGATGTGATATGTCCCTCGCGGTAATGGCCCCATCCCTTTCACCTGCTGGCGATCGGGATTGTTTTTGTTGGTCAGTACGCCGGAATATCCTTTGCCTTTAAGAACGCCGTTATGCCACAGCTCACCCGTGCTTTGGTGGTAAATCCATGCCATGCTTTCCCCCTTACGCCGTCTGGCGGTCATTCCAGCTATCAGAATGGATAACGTTACCATCCAGATATTTCCATGTGACCTTCTCATAGTGAAGTTCGACGATTTCCATATGGTTATGTTTTTCGCCTTCTTCGGATTTAGTATCCGCCATTACCGGCACTACTGACGTAATTCGCACGTTCTCCATGCTGGTATTAAAATATTCTGCTTCCTGTCCGGCGTCATTGATTTTGTAAAATTTAAATTCGGCAGATTTCAATTTTTGACCCGTGGTTACAGCTTTGTAGAGATATGGGCTTGATGAGTCGATTTCTTTCTGGAAAACATACGTTGAATGCTCGCGTGTGCCTGTAGGTTTACCTGTCGCTGAGTCGGTAGGAAGCGCGACACGATGCGCCAACCCGGTGACCTCGATACTGCCTTCGCGATCTCTTACGTCAACCGAACCTTTAATATCTGCGCCGCCGTCATCTTTCAGCCATAAATAAACTGGAATAGCCATGTATATAAAATCCTTATGGTTTTACGGGGTCATTCCCTAATAACCATAATATCTACAGGGATAAAGCAAACAATTACGAGTGTGTTACTGACTGTTAATTAACCGGCTGCATTTACACCCATTACGGAAAATTATCGGATGATCACCACCGGCGATAATCACCCGATTTGCTACTAACGGCGCGGATTCCACAGAACTACTCTTTTGTGCGGAGCAACTCGGACGGATCAAACCTCGCTACAGCCGCCTTTTGTGTTTTGGTCAGTTCTATAAGGTTTACCGTTCCCTGTATTTGCGCATTTGCTGCGGAATCACTTGCCACATGTTTACCTACGCTCGTATACGTTGCTTTTCCCGAATTCTTAGGTGCAAATTACAACGTTCATGATGACCACCAGCGCAGATATCTCAATCACGCGATGGTGGTCTAATGGGGAATCTGCATCCGCATTTCACGCCAAGACCTTAGGAAATCTTAGGAAGCATCAACCGAAATTTGCGCCTTTAACCTTAACAAACCTTGACATAACCCGGTACGCAAAACCTTAGCATTTCTCAGCATCGTATTACGTGGAAACCTATATAAATCTATATATCAGCCCCACGGCACACCAGCGATTAAGCCAAGCGGTACGCGGATTTTGCGTATTATCTGCGTACCAAATTGCGTACTTTTTTTGTGTATCGTCTGCGCAACTTTTTTCTGCGCAGTTTTCGGCTGGGGCGGATCTTTGCGGATCAGGATGCGCAGAGTTTTGCGCAATATGAAATCCAGAGCTGGCAAGACTTACAGGCCAGTTTCCACCGTTCTGCGCAGTGATATTTTGCGCAATGATTTTCCGCTTTTTGCGCAGATGGATTTTTTAATTTCGCGGGCATGATAATCCGGTTATGTGAGCCAGCGAACGCCACCATTGCAGGGCTGAGTGGTTGCCGGTGCCACAACGGTACATTCGCCCGGGCGAGAACGAAAAATCCCGCCGAAACGGGATGGGGGCCATTTTTCAGTATGGCGATGTATCGAGGTGGATACTGACGTTATAGCCGACGCTCCTGAAGGCATAGACATTCCCGCGAACGCGGAAATAAATATCGCCGTCTTTTACCTCTGCGCTGGCCTTGTAGTCATCTGTTGTCATCACCGGCTCTATACTCTTAACGTGAATCAGGAAGTCATCCGCGCTCTTACCAGCATCATAAAAATAGTAGTTGTAGGTATCTTTAGAGAGCGAGCTTTTAGACACTTCGGTAACGTACAACGTCAACTTATCGTTAATTTTAACCGTGCTTTTCACCTGCTCATAAACGCTGAAAAAATCACGAAACTGATAAGCCAGAAAACCCAGAAGAAGCAACACAAATATTGCGCCTGTCTTCCTGCTAAAACCCACTGCGCCTTGCATAATCAATACCCGCCTTTATCCATGACTGATCTACGGGGTCATCGCCGTATGCGTCGACCGCATGGTACTGTGCGAACTCTACCGGATTACTTGTACCAGCCAGAATCTGCGCCGCACCAGCGCCACGTAAAAGCACACCGTCAGGAATACCCGCTGCCGCACCAATTGCGCCGTAATGGAAGTTACCGAAATTCGCATATTGTGGGTGGCTTTGCTTGTAATCCCACGGGCCATGATTCCGAACCATCTGATAAAACCATACGTAAGTCATCAGCGAAGCGCCACCGTGTAGGCGAGCAATCACCATATGGCTTACAACATCAACGCCGGGCGGTGCGAACGATGAAATATCATATGGAGTTGAGTACACCGGAAAGCGCATGATTAACGCTCTGCCCAACTGTCAGCAAACTGCAAATTGCCGTCGCAGTATTTCCAGGTGATTTTATCGTAACGCAGTTCCACCAGCTCAAGGTGGTTATGCTTCTCTTTGGTGGGGTCTTTGATGTCATGCATCAACGGGGTAACGGAGACAACTTTCACGTTTTCCAGTAGCATATTGTAATACTCAGCTTCCTGCCCGGCATCATTGATGTTGTACCATTTGAACTCCGCTGATTTGAGCGTTTGTCCGGTTGCAACGGCTTTCATGAGGTAGGGCGAGGATGAGTCTATTTCTTTCTGAAAAACCAACGGCGCATGCTGGCGAGTGCCGGTCACTTTCCCGGTAAAGACATCGGTAGGCAGGCGCAGGTTATGCGTAAATCCGTTAACCTCGATACTGCCTTCGCGATCCCTTACGTCAACCGAACCTTTAATATCTGCGCCGCCGTCATCTTTCAGCCATAAATAAACTGGAATAGCCATGTATATAAAATCCTTATGGTTTTACGGGGTCACTCCCTAATAACCATAATATCTACAGGGATAAAGCAAACAATTACGAGTGTGTTACTGACTGTTAATTAACCGGCTGCATTTACACCCATTACGGAAAATTATCGGATGATCACCGCCGGCGATAATCACCCGATTTGCTACTAACGGCGCGGATTCCACAGAACTACTCTTTTGTGCGGAGCAACTCGGACGGATCAAACCTCGCTACAGCCGCCTTTTGTGTTTTGGTCAGTTCTATAAGGTTTACCGTTCCCTGTATTTGCGCATTTGCTGCGGAATCACTTGCCACATGTTTACCTACGCTCGTATACGTTGCTTTTCCCTCTTTCTCACTTCGCCAGGGTTTATACCCGTCACAACCAGCTTTTTAGCCTCATCGCGTTTTTGCCGGGCATCAGTCAGCGAGATAGTCGGATATGTGCCCAGCGAGAGCATTTTAGGCTTACCGTCGAATCTGTACCGGAAACGCCACCCTTTCGAACCGTTAGGCTCGATGAGCAGGAATATTGAGTGTATAGGACTTCTCACGCGGCTTAGAGCGCCTTATTTCAAGGTCTGTGAGTGGCATTGTGTATAGTTCCAAAGAATGGCAAACCGTCTATACGCATTACTATACAACTGTATGTGTAGATTTCACTAGAACCATGTAGAGCTTAAAATCACCAATATAGCCTGAGAAGCTCGTGATTACTGGGTTTTGTAGGGGTTAGGAGAACTTGAAGGTTTGTCTGGAGCGGGCGAAGGGAATCGAACCCTCGTATAGAGCTTGGGAAGCTCTCGTTCTACCATTGAACTACGCCCGCTTTGAGATGCGTAAGGCATTATAAACCTTACGCTCTGGTTGGCAAGAGACTAACTGACCGACTGGCGATTAATTCGCCGTCAGCATTTCGGTTTACTCCCCTGCGGCGGCAGATAACGCAGCGGATCGATGGCCGTCGCCCGGTAGCGAATCTGGAAATGCAGCCTTACGGATGCGGCATCCGTGCTGCCCATCGTAGCGATTTTTTGCCCCGCTTTAACGCTTTGTCCATTATTAACCAGCATGGTGTCATTATGAGCGTAAGCCGTAATGTAGTCTTCATTGTGCTTAATCATAATGAGATTGCCGTAACCGCGCAGCTGGTTCCCGACATAGACAACTTTACCAGCTCCCGCCGCATAAACAGGCGTTCCGCGCGCGCCCGCAATATCGATTCCTTTATTTCCGCCTTCCGCGGTGGAATAAGGTAAAATCACTTTACCGTTAGCAGGCCATACCCAACAACGCTGCCCCACCGGCGGCCAGGAGGATTTTGGCACCGAAGATGACGGTCTGACCGCGGCAGTTTTTGTTGCTGTTTTATTGCTGGTTTTGCGTGTTGCACTGCTGCTCTTTGCGCTGCCGCGCACTTTAATTCGCTGCCCCACCTCAATAGTATAAGGCGGAGAAATGCCATTCAGTCGGGCAAGTTCTTTCACGCTGGTTCCCGTGGCGCGCGATATACGATACAACGTATCGCCGCGCTTAACGGTATAGACGGAGCCGGAATATGTTCCTGAGCCGGAATTACTGGAACACCCCGCCAGCAGCAGCCCTGTGCATAACAGCACCGCAATACCCAGGCTATTTTTGTTCAGGCGTCCTGCGCTCAAAACTTTTCCTCACTCTATTGACAGACGCCTTATGATAGCAGCCAAACGCCGTATGCCCAATCCATTGACGCCGGAAAGGAGCAGCGTGGATGATGATGCCGCTAGTATCCGATATTCCAGCATAATATCGACTAACGGCACAATGGCGCTCGTCTGCGTTCTGTCAAGACCTGTTTTGGTAATGCCTTTCTTTCTGTTATGAGCTACGCTGATCGTCTGAGTATATGGCCCGGCCATGCTGCCGGGTCATTTTAATTTTCAGGAGCTTTCATGACTGAGGAACATGTCGTTTTATTGGATGAGCAGGATAAGCCTTCCGGCACACTGGAAAAGTATGCGGCTCATACTCTTAATACGCCTTTGCATCTGGCTTTCTCCTGCTGGCTATTTAACGAAGATGGTCAGTTGCTGGTAACACGACGGTCGCTGAGCAAGAAAGCCTGGCCGGGCGTATGGACGAATTCGGTTTGCGGTCATCCGCAACAAGGCGAAACCACCGAAGAGGCGATCATCCGCCGTTGTCGGTTCGAACTCGGCGTGGAAATTACCGATCTCACCCCCGTCTATCCGCACTTCAGCTATCGGGCGACAGATCCAAACGGTATTGTGGAAAATGAAGTCTGTCCGGTATTTGCCGCGCGGGCGACCAGTGGGTTACAGGTTAACAGCGAAGAGGTGATGGACTATCAGTGGAGCGAATTTAAAAGCGTATGGAAAAGCCTTCTCGCTACGCCGTGGGCATTTAGCCCGTGGATGGTCATGCAAACGTCAGACGAACAAGCGCGTGAACTACTGCGCGATTACTGCCAGCGCTGAATGATTGCCTGATGGCGCTACGCCTGAACGAAGAGATGCCGGATGGCGGCTAATGCCCCATCCGGCAATTTACATCTTATTTCACCGGGCGCATCGCCGGGAACAGAATAACGTCGCGAATCGTGTGGCTGTTAGTAAACAGCATCACCATACGGTCGATACCAATTCCCAGACCCGCTGTCGGCGGTAAACCGTGTTCCAGCGCTGTCACGTAGTCTTCGTCGTAGAACATGGCTTCGTCGTCGCCCGCCGCTTTTGCATTAACCTGATCCAGGAAACGCTGCGCCTGGTCTTCCGCATCGTTCAACTCGCTAAAGCCATTACCGATTTCACGACCGCCGATAAAGAACTCGAAGCGGTCAGTGATTTCCGGGTTCACATCATTACGACGCGCCAGCGGAGACACTTCAGCCGGATATTCGGTGATGAAGGTCGGCTGAATCAGATGCGCTTCAGCAACTTCGTCAAAGATCTCGGTGACGATACGGCCCAGACCCCAGCTCTTCTCGACGTGAATGCCGATGCTTTCAGCAATCGCCTTCGCGGAATCGAAGTTGTCCAGATCAGCCATATCCGTTTCCGGACGATATTTCTTGATCGCTTCACGCATGGTCAGTTTTTCGAACGGCTTACCGAAATCAAACACTTCATCACCGTACGGAACCTGGGTGGTGCCCAGAACATCCTGCGCCAGCGTACGGAACAGAGACTCAGTCAGCTCGATCAGGTCTTTGTAGTCCGCATACGCCATATAGAGTTCCATCATGGTGAACTCAGGATTATGGCGCACAGAGATGCCTTCGTTGCGGAAGTTACGGTTAATTTCGAATACGCGTTCGAAGCCGCCAACCACCAGACGCTTGAGGTACAGTTCCGGCGCGATACGCAGGTACATGTCCAGATCCAGCGCGTTGTGATGGGTGATAAACGGACGGGCAGACGCGCCGCCTGGGATCACCTGCATCATCGGGGTTTCGACTTCCATAAAGCCGCGAGCCACCATGAACTGGCGAATACCGGCCAGGATCTTCGAACGGGTTTTGAACGTGTTACGGGATTCATCGTTAGAGATGAGATCCAGATAACGCTGGCGATAGCGCGCTTCCTGGTCCTGCAGGCCGTGGAATTTATCCGGCAACGGACGCAGCGCTTTAGTCAGCAGGCGCAGTTCGGTGCAGTGGATAGACAGCTCGCCAGTTTTGGTTTTGAACAGCTTACCTTTCGCGCCGAGGATATCGCCAAGATCCCACTTCTTGAACTGCTCGTTGTAAACGCCTTCCGGCAGATCATCGCGCGCCACATACAGCTGAATGCGGCCGCCTACGTCTTGCAGGGTAACAAAAGAGGCTTTACCCATAATACGGCGAGTCATCATACGGCCCGCGACGGACACTTCAATATTCAGCGCTTCCAGTTCTTCAGCTTCTTTCGCGTCAAACTCTGCGTGCAGTTGGTCTGAGGTACGGTCACGACGGAAATCGTTCGGGAACGGGATACCCTGCTCACGCAGTGCAGCCAGCTTCTCGCGACGTGCCTTCATTTCATTGTTAAGATCGACTACCTCGTCAGCGCCCTGTGCGTTTTGTTCAGACATGTTGATTCCTCATAGCCCTGCTTTCAAACTTGCTTCGATAAATTGATCCAGACTACCGTCCAGTACCGCCTGTGTATTGCGGGTTTCCACCCCAGTACGCAGGTCTTTAATGCGGGAATCGTCCAGGACATAGGAACGAATCTGGCTTCCCCAGCCGATATCGGACTTGGTGTCTTCCATCGCCTGTTTTTCAGCGTTCTTTTTCTGCATCTCCAGTTCATAAAGCTTCGCTTTCATCTGCTTCATGGCCTGGTCTTTGTTTTTGTGCTGCGAACGGTCGTTCTGGCACTGTGTCACAATCCCGGTTGGAATATGGGTGATACGCACCGCGGATTCCGTACGGTTAACGTGCTGACCGCCTGCGCCGGACGCACGATAGACGTCGATACGCAGATCCGACGGGTTAATGTCGATATCGATATCGTCGTCCACTTCCGGGTACACAAACGCGGAGCTAAACGAAGTATGACGGCGACCGCCGGAGTCGAACGGGCTTTTACGCACCAGACGATGCACGCCAGTTTCAGTACGTAGCCAGCCATAGGCATATTCGCCGGAGATTTTGATAGTCGCGGATTTAATGCCGGCGACTTCACCTTCCGACTCTTCAATGACTTCAGTTTTGAAGCCGCGCGCTTCCGCCCAGCGCAGATACATACGCAGCAGCATGCTGGCCCAGTCTTGCGCTTCAGTACCACCGGAACCGGCCTGAATATCGAGATAGCAATCGGCGCTATCGTACTCACCGGAGAACATCCGACGGAATTCCAATTGCGCCAGTTTCTCTTCCAGCGTATTCAGTTCCGCGACGGCTTCGTTAAACGTCTCTTCGTCGTCAGCTTCTACCGCCAGTTCCAGCAGCCCGGAAACGTCGTCCAGCCCCTGAGACATTTGATCAAGCGTATCGACGATCGCTTCAAGCGATGAGCGCTCTTTTCCCAGAGCCTGCGCGCGCTCGGGTTCGTTCCAGACATCCGGCTGTTCCAGCTCGGCGTTTACTTCTTCCAGACGCTCTTTCCTGGCATCATAGTCAAAGATACCCCCTAAGAACGTTGGTGCGTTCCGTGAGGTCCTGAATGCGGTTATTCACCGGGTTAATTTCAAACATGGTCTGATTTCTTTTATTTGACTTGTCAAAATGCGGTTATAAGGGCGAAATATTAGCGGATTTCGCCCCTTAATTACAGCGAAAGTGTTGTTAAATCGCCCCGATCATAGCGGCCAAATATCATCGATAATAATCTGTAAACTACGGTTGCCGCGAAACTCGTTAATGTCCAGTTTATAAGCCAGTTCTACCTCCCGCACGCCGTTATCCGGCCAGCAGGTAGTATCAATATTAAATGCGATGCCATCTAACAGCGGGCCGCCGCCGACGGGCTCCACCATCACCTTGAGGTGACGCTCGCCCACCAGGCGCTGTTGTAGCAGACGGAAACGGCCATCGAATAACGGTTCCGGGAACATTTGCCCCCACGGTCCGGCATCCCGCAACAGTTGCGCCACTTCCATAGACATCTCCGCCGCGCTTAATGGACCATCGGAGATCACCTCACCTTGCAACAGGGCAGGATCGAGCCATTCCGTCACCAGCTCGCCAAAACGTTGCTGGAACTGCTCGAATTTATGCTCTTCCAGCGACAATCCCGCCGCCATCGCATGGCCGCCAAACTTGATCATCAGATCAGGGTAAAGCGTATCCAGCCGTTCCAGCGCATCGCGCATATGCAACCCCTGAATCGATCGGCCTGAGCCTTTAAGCGTGCCGTCGCCCGCAGGCGCAAAGGCGATTACCGGGCGGTGAAAACGCTCTTTAATACGCGACGCCAGAATTCCGACCACGCCCTGATGCCATTCAGGATGATACATCGCCAGACCGCCCGGAAGCGTTTCACTACTGCGCTCAAGCTTTTCGCACAGGATAAGCGCTTCCGCCTGCATCCCCTGCTCTATTTCTTTGCGCGTCTGGTTAAGCGCATCCAGCTCGCTGGCCAGAACACGCGCTTCGCCGAGGTTGTCGCACAACAGTAACGCCACGCCAACGGACATATCATCCAGTCTGCCGGCGGCATTCAGGCGAGGCCCCAACGCGAAGCCTAAATCACTGGCGGCAAGCTGCTGCGGATCGCGATTCGATATCTCCAGCAACGCTTTAATTCCCGGACGGCATTTCCCGGCACGAATACGACTTAGCCCTTGCCAGGTCAGAATACGGTTGTTAGCGTCCAGCGGCACAACGTCTGCTACCGTTCCCAACGCCACTAAATCCAGCAGCTCCGCCAGATTCGGCGGCACGATGCCGCGCTCGTCGAACCATCCTTTGTCGCGCAAAAATGTCCGCAACGCCAGCATCAGGTAAAACGCCACGCCAACGCCCGCCAGCGACTTAGACGGGAATTCGCAGTCGCGCAGATTGGGATTAATAATCGCTTCGGCATCCGGCAACGTGTCGCCAGGTAGATGGTGATCGGTCACGATCACCGGAATCCCCAGCGTCTTTGCATGCGCTACGCCGGCGTGGGATGAGATGCCGTTGTCTACGGTGACGATAAGCTGCGCCCCGCGCGCCTTTGCCTGATCGACCACTTCCGGGCTTAAACCGTAGCCGTCTTCAAAGCGATTAGGCACCAGATAACTGATGTTGTCACACCCCAACGCACGCATTCCCAATACGCTTAGTGCAGTACTGGTCGCGCCGTCGGCGTCAAAATCGCCGACAACAATAATGCGGATACCTTCGCGAAAGGCGTTGTAGAGGATCTCCACCGCGTTATCCATGCCGCTAAGCTGCTGCCAGGGCAGCATTCCTTTCACGCTGCGCTCCAGTTCGCGGGCGCTACGAACGCCCCGGCTGGCATATAAACGTCGCAGTAATGGAGGAAGATCGGCGAGTAGTAGTTCCGCCGTCTCATCAGCCTCGCGCCGACGAAGTTGTCTCTGTTGTTTCACGCGTATTATTTACCACTGGTCTGTTTTTGATGCTCATCAAGAAACGCTTTCATCTCTTTCGGTCCCTGATAGCCAGGCACCACATAGCCGTTACTCAATACAATGGCTGGCGTACCGCTAACGCCCAACTGTACGCCCAACGCATAATGATCAGCAATATTCACGTCACAGCTTGCCGGTTTCACGCCCTTACCTGCCATGGCGTCATCAAACGCTTTGTTTTTGTCTTTGGCGCACCAGATAGATTTCATATCCTGCTCCGCCTGGCTTTCCAGCCCCTGGCGCGGGAAGGCCAGATAACGTACCGTTATCCCCAGCGCGTTATAATCTTTCATCTCTTCATGTAGCTTATGACAATAGCCGCAGGTGATATCGGTAAAAACAGTAATGACATGTTTCTCATCCGGCGCTTTATAGACGATCATCTCTTTTTCCAGCGCATTTAGCTGGCCCATCAGCAGTTTATTCGTCACGTTTACCGGATGCGCGCCGCTCACGTCATACATCGGCCCTTGAATAATATGTTTGCCGTCGTCAGTGACGTACAGTACGCCGCTGTTAGTGAGGACGGTTTTCATGCCTGCCACTGGCGAGGCTTGAATTTCCGTACTCTGAACGCCCAGCTTAGCCAGCGACTGACGGATAGCCGCATCATCCGCATGGGCCACGCCTGAAAACGCCGCCGCCAGTAAAGTGAACATCATAAAACGCTTTTTCATAAACTATCCTTTCCTGTCAGCACTCATGCCCGCGGATGGTGCTGTTGATGAAGTTGACGTAAACGCTCCGTTGCGACATGCGTATAAATTTGTGTCGTCGAAAGATCGCTATGTCCAAGTAGCATTTGTACAACGCGCAAGTCGGCGCCGTGATTCAGCAAATGCGTGGCAAAAGCGTGACGTAAAACGTGCGGCGACAGTTTTTCGCTATCAATTCCAGCCAGTACCGCATAATGTTTAATACGGTGCCAGAAGGTCTGCCGTGTCATCTGCTGCGCACGCTGGCTGGGGAACAATACGTCAATCGATACGCCATTGAGTAACCAGGGACGCCCATGCTCCAGATACGTCTCCAGCCAATACACCGCCTCTTCGCCTAACGGCACCAACCGCTCTTTATTGCCTTTACCGATAACCCGCACCACGCCCTGCCGCAGACTGATATCGCTCATTGTCAGCCCCACCAGTTCCGACACGCGCAAACCAGTGGCGTACAGCACTTCCAGCATAGCTTTATCGCGCAACTCCAAAGGTTGATCAATAAGCGGCGCCTGTAAGAGTCGTTCAACCTGCGCCTCGCTAAGGTCTTTCGGTAAACGCTGCGGAAGCTTAGGCGAGGCCAACTGCGCGCTCGGGTCATCCTCACGATACTTTTCACGGTACAGATGCTGGAAAAAGCGCCGCATAGCGCTTAACAGGCGTGCGGAGCTGGTCGCTTTGTATCCGCCCTCCACCCGTTCAGCCAGCAGCGTTTGCAAATCATCAGCCTGCGCCGTCGCAAGCGTTTTTCCGCGATGATGCAACCACGCAACGACCATCGATAAATCGCGACGATACGCGCTTAATGTATTTTCCGCCAGATTTCGTTCCAGCCACAGGGCATCCAGAAACTGCTCAATACGCGCTAAATCCTGTTCCATTCGCGCCCCCTACTTCACGCTTACTTTTGGTGCATTATGCCTCATTGTGCCGTGAATGCAGCGATTCTGTTACACTACCCGCAACGCTATAGCAGAATCGAGATGTAACGTAATGAACATGGGTCTTTTTTACGGTTCCAGCACGTGCTACACCGAGATGGCCGCAGAGAAAATTCGCGATATCCTCGGCCCGGAGCTGGTGACATTACATAACCTCAAGGATGACGCGCCCGCCTTAATGGAGCAGTACGACGTGCTCATTTTAGGCATCCCCACCTGGGATTTTGGCGAAATCCAGGAGGACTGGGAAGCCGTCTGGGAGCAGTTAGACGATCTCAATCTGGAAGGCAAAATCGTTGCGCTTTACGGTATGGGCGACCAGCTCGGCTACGGTGAGTGGTTCCTGGATGCTCTGGGTATGTTGCATGACAAACTTGCCCTCAAAGGCGTTAAATTTGTCGGCTACTGGCCCACTGAAGGCTACGAATTTACCAGCAATAAACCGGTCATTGCGGATGGGCAACTGTTTGTCGGCCTGGCGCTGGATGAAACGAACCAGTACGATCTCAGCGATGAGCGTATACAGGCCTGGTGTGAACAAATTCTCGGCGAAATGGCCGAACACTACGCCTGAAGCCTTACCCCTGCATGCGCCTCCCGACGGAACCGGTTTTGTGCCGTTCCGTCAGTGTTGGCGCGATATTGGTTGCTGTAACATTATCCGACGCAACTCACGCCATTCCGCTGCTTCCATGCTATCCGCCGCCAGCCATAAATGCTGATGGTGCCCAGACTCAGCGCGTAAACGCAACACCATCCCGCTCCTCAGTAACCAGGGCGGACGCAAAAGCGTCCAGTCCTGCCCCTGCCAGCGTAAGCGCCCATCCATTAGCAGCTTGATTTCTCCCTGGCAGGTATTAATCCTGCGCTGGCTACGTACGCAGTCAAACACGACCAGCGACAGTAGCATCATCCACAATGGGGTATAACTCAGCGGCCAGGGCATCAATAAAATCACCGCGGCAACCAGCCCATGAATAAGCAACGAGATCCACTGAGCGCGCCATGAGACGCGTAATTCAGATTGCCACAGGACCACGTTCCCGATTCCGTGTCTGAATGAGTCGGACCATCTGTTCCAGTTCAGCGTCAGCCGGTTTACCGTGATTCATCAACCAGTTAAATAAATCCGGGTCATCACTCTGCAACAAACGGACAAAAATACGCTTTTCTTCGTCGCTTAAACTATCGTACTCATGTTCAAAAAACGGCATGATGGAAATATCAAGTTCGCGCATACCGCGACGACATGCCCAGTGAATACGTGCTTTATTGTGAATGTCCATGTTCTTCTTCCTGCCTCGCGAAAATGAAGTACCGGGCTATTGTAACGTGTTTTTGACGTTGTTTTACGGGAATCTCAGTAATCTGGAACGCGATCGTGAAATAAAAAGCAGGGAATCAATATGTTCACCCGTTTTGGATACCGCCTCGCAAAACGATCAATCCGCTCTCAATGGGCTATTTAAAGCACTTGCAATGGGCTATGGCTCTTTTACCATTAACCATTATTGTTGCAGCTAACCAGGACATTAATTATGGCTTTTATCTCCTTTCCACCACGTCATCCCTCGGCGTCAGCCCGCCTGCCGCTGACGCTGATCGCGCTTGACGACTGGGCGCTGGCGACCATTACCGGCGTAGACAGTGAAAAGTATATTCAGGGCCAGGTCACCGCTGACGTAAGCCAGATGACTGAACAGCAACACCTTCTCACCGCCCACTGCGATGCTAAAGGTAAGATGTGGAGCAATCTGCGTCTGTTTCGCGAGCGCGACGGTTTCGCCTGGATTGAACGCCGTAGCGTGCGTGAAGCGCAATTAACGGAGCTGAAAAAATACGCCGTATTTTCCAAAGTGGTCATCGCGCCGGATGACGACCACGTATTGCTTGGCGTGGCGGGTTTTCAGGCTCGCGCGGCGCTGGCTAATGTCTTTAGCGTACTGCCCAATAGCGAAAATCAGGTGGTCAGAGACGGTGTGTCCACGCTGCTGTGGTTTGAACATCCTGCAGAACGATTCCTGCTTGTCACCGATGTCGCGACGGTAAACATGTTAACGGAGAAGTTGCATGGCGAAGCCGAACTGAATAACAGCCAACAGTGGTTGGCGTTGGATATTGAAGCAGGCATTCCGGTGATTGACGCAGCGAACAGCGGTCAGTTTATCCCCCAGGCGACTAACCTACAGGCGCTGGGCGGCATCAGCTTCAAGAAAGGCTGCTACACCGGGCAGGAGATGGTCGCGCGGGCAAAATTCCGCGGCGCCAATAAACGCGCGCTTTGGTCGCTGGCGGGCAAAGCCAGCCGGGTACCGGAAGCAGGAGAAGATCTGGAGCTACAGATGGGCGAGAACTGGCGTCGTACTGGCGCTATTCTGGCTGCGACGCAGTTGGACGATGGTCAGTTACTGGTTCAGGCCGTCATGAATAACGATTTAGAGGCCGAAAGCGTCTTCCGCGTTCGCGACGATGCCAACACCCTGCATATCGTCCCGCTCCCCTACTCGCTGGAAGAGTGATATCGCGTTAAAAACCGGATAGCCTGATGGCGCTGCGCTATCAGGCCCGCACGCGCTGTTGCCGTAGGCCAGATAAGGCGCTTGCGCCGGCATCACGACATTACGCCTGCCCCACATACAAATAGATGGCCAGGAAATGGCACACGCTGCCGCCCAGTACAAAACCATGCCAGATAGCGTGGTTATAAGGTATGCGTTTGCAAACATAGAAAATCACGCCCAGCGAATAAACGACACCGCCTACCGCCAGCAGCGTCACGCCGCCTATCGCCAGCTTAATCGCCAGTTGATAAACCACAATCAGCGATAGCCAGCCCATTGCCAGATACGTAACCAGTGAAAGCACTTTAAACCGGTGCGCAATTGTCAACTTGAAGAGGATACCGAGTAGCGCCAGGCTCCAGATCACAATCATCAACCCGCGCGCCAGCGGCGAATCCAGACCTACCAGCAGAAATGGCGTATAGGTTCCGGCAATGAGCAGATAGATAGCGCAGTGATCAAATTTCTTTAACCAGATTTTTGCCCGCTGATGAGGAATGGCATGATAAAGCGTTGAGGCAAGAAAAAGCAGGATCATGCTCCCGCCATATAAACTGTAGCTGGCGATAGCCGTCATACCAGCATTCGCCTCTACCGCCTGAACCAACAACAGCACCAGGCCGACAATACCAAATACCAATCCAATGCCGTGGCTAATACTGTTGGCGATTTCCTCAGCCAGCGAATAACCCTGCGCCATTAATGGTTTTTGCCCCATAACTTACTCCGGAGAAACGTTCATAATGATGAACTGCGCCTCTAGCGTAACTGAGAATAGTTCCAGTGAACACATGTTAGCTAAAATAAATCCGTAAAATTATATTTTTATTATTATTCAACGTGTTAAATTGAAAAATTCAACTAACAAGCGTTCAGCTTTATTAAAGACATTTAAAATCAATCACATAAAATTGCGTCTGGTTGGGATAGATTTCAGCAATTACACGCTTCAGCTCATCAAGAGACATATTTTCCTGTTGTGCATGTTTTTCGTTCAGCGAATCCAGCGTCACAGTCGACGTTCCTGTCACTTCGATTGTGCAAAAATAGCCATCATCTTCGAATCGCCCCACGCGTAGCACATCGCCTGCTTTAAAGTGGGACTCAGCGGCATCGCGAATAGTGATGGTTTTACGCCCTGCCAGAATGTCATTCTGGAAACGTTGAAAGAAAGTAATATCGTTTGGCTGCATGTGGTTATTCCCTGAATATGAACTCTTGAAGTGAATGTTGCGATCTGAGTGTGTTCTCGCCCCGACACGCGAGCATCCCAGAATTTTGCGTACGCTTTAAATACCATTTGGTGCAGAATGAATGATAACAGACCAGATAAATTGAGATTATACAACAATGAAAAAACTCACCTTGCCAAAAGATTTTTTATGGGGCGGCGCGGTTGCCGCACATCAGGTCGAAGGCGGCTGGAATCAAGGCGGTAAAGGCCCCAGTATCTGCGACGTGTTAACCGGCGGCGCACACGGCGTACCACGCGAAATCACCCAGGACGTCGTTCCTGGCAAATATTATCCGAACCACGAGGCGGTCGATTTTTACGGACATTACAAAGAAGACATCCGGCTTTTCGCCGAAATGGGGTTCAAATGCTTCCGTACCTCTATTGCCTGGACGCGTATCTTCCCGAATGGCGACGAATCCCAGCCAAACGAAGCCGGTCTGAAATTCTACGACGACATGTTTGATGAGTTGCTCAAATACAACATCGAACCGGTCATCACCCTTTCCCACTTTGAAATGCCGTTACATCTGGTACAGCACTACGGCGGCTGGACCAATCGTAAGGTCGTTGATTTCTTTGTCCGTTTTGCTGAAGTAGTGTTTGAACGCTACAAACATAAGGCCAAATACTGGATGACCTTCAATGAAATCAACAATCAGCGAAACTGGCGCGCGCCGCTATTTGGCTACTGCTGTTCCGGCGTGGTGTATACCGAGCATGAGAATCCAGAAGAAACCATGTATCAGGTCTTACATCATCAGTTTGTCGCCAGCGCGCTGGCGGTAAAAGCGGCACGTCGTATTAATCCGCAGATGAAAGTCGGCTGTATGCTGGCGATGGTCGCGCTGTACCCCTTCTCCTGTAAACCGGAAGATGTGATGTTTGCTCAGGAATCGATGCGCGAACGCTATGTCTTTACCGATGTCCAGCTACGCGGCTACTACCCAAGCTATGTGCTGAACGAATGGGAGCGTCGCGGTTTCAACATCAAGATGGAAGCAGGCGACGAAGCCATTTTGCGTGAAGGTACCTGCGACTATTTAGGCTTCAGCTACTACATGACCAACGCGGTCAAAGCCGAAGGCGGTAGCGGCGATGCGATTTCCGGCTTTGAAGGCAGCGTGCCTAACCCCTACGTCAAAGCCTCTGACTGGGGTTGGCAGATTGACCCGGTGGGCCTGCGTTATTCATTGTGTGAACTGTACGAACGCTATCAAAAGCCGCTATTTATCGTCGAAAACGGCTTTGGCGCATACGATAAGGTTGAAGAAGACGGCAGCATCAATGATGACTATCGCATTGACTATTTACGTGCTCATATTGAAGAGATGATGAAAGCAGTGACCTGGGATGGCGTAGATCTCATGGGTTACACGCCGTGGGGCTGTATCGACTGCGTTTCATTCACTACCGGACAGTACAGCAAGCGTTACGGCTTTATCTATGTGAACAAGCATGACGATGGTACTGGCGATATGTCACGTTCGCGTAAGAAAAGCTTCAACTGGTACAAAGAGGTGATCGCCAGCAACGGCGAGAAATTATAGTTGCGATTGCCGGGTGGCAGCTACGCCTTACCCGGCCTACAAAACTTTTTTACAGCGGTAGTAATTACTGGTATTCGCTCATCGGTACGCAGGAACAGAACAGATTCCGGTCGCCATACACGTCATCAAGGCGTTTCACGGTCGGCCAGTACTTGTTCGCCACGCCCGCCGGGAAGACGGCAACCTCACGGCTGTAACCATGATTCCACTCCGCCGCCAGCTCATTTTGCGTGTGTGGCGCATTCACCAGCGGATTATCTTCCAGCGGCCACTCACCGGCTTTCACGCGCTCGATTTCCGCGCGAATCGCCAGCATCGCATTGATAAAGCGATCCAGCTCAGCCTTACCTTCAGATTCCGTCGGCTCTACCATCAGCGTGCCCGCGACCGGGAAAGACATGGTTGGCGCATGGAAACCGTAATCGATTAAGCGCTTGGCGATATCCAGCTCGCTAATGCCGGTCTCCTCTTTCAGCGGGCGAATATCAAGAATACATTCGTGCGCCACGCGGTCATCGCGACCGGTATACAGTACCGGATACGCGTCTTTCAGACGACTGGCGATATAGTTAGCATTCAGAATCGCCACCTGGCTCGCCTGTTTTAACCCCTCCGCGCCCATCATGCGGATGTACATCCAGCTAATCGGCAGAATGGAGGCGCTGCCGAACGGCGCCGCAGACACTGCGCCCTGGCGAGTCAGCATTCCTTCAATTTGCACCACACTGTGACCCGGCACAAACGGCGCCAGATGCGCTTTCACGCCGATTGGTCCCATCCCCGGACCACCACCGCCGTGCGGAATACAGAAAGTTTTATGCAAATTGAGGTGCGAAACGTCTGCGCCAATAAAGCCCGGTGAGGTGATACCAACCTGAGCGTTCATGTTCGCGCCGTCAAGGTAAACCTGACCACCAAACTGATGAACGATGTCACACACGTCACGGATCGTTTCTTCATAGACGCCGTGCGTAGACGGATACGTCACCATGATGCAGGAGAGATTTTCGCCTGCCTGCTGCGCTTTGGCGCGCAAATCGTCAAGATCGATGTTACCGTTCTTATCGCATGCCACCACCACCACCTGCATTCCCGCCATCTGAGCGGATGCCGGGTTGGTGCCGTGGGCAGATGCCGGGATCAGGCAGATATCGCGATGCCCTTCGTTACGGCTTTCATGATAGTGACGAATCGCCAGCAGCCCCGCGTATTCCCCCTGCGCGCCGGAGTTCGGCTGCATACAGACAGCGTCGTACCCGGTGAGTTTCACCAGCCAGTCAGAAAGCTGGCTAATCATCTGATGATATCCTTCCGCCTGCTCCGGCGGGCAGAACGGATGCAATTCGGCAAATTCCGGCCAGGTAATAGGGATCATTTCAGCAGCGGCGTTCAGCTTCATGGTGCAGGAACCCAGCGGGATCATCGCCTGGTTCAGCGCCAGATCTTTACGCTCCAGCGAATGCATATAGCGCATCATTTCGGTTTCGCTGTGGTAACGGTTAAATACCGGATGCGTCAGAATCGCGTCATCGCGCAGCATACTTTGCTGAATGGAGCGGCTATCAAGCGCCACGTCTTTATCCAGCGTTTCAATGTTCAGGCCGTGGTCATCGCCCAACAGTACCGTAAACAGTTGCAGGACATGGTCGCGGGTAGTGGTTTCGTCCAGGGTGATGCCCACCGCGTTATGAATATCGCTGCGCAGATTGATCTCTGCTGCTTCAGCACGCGCCAGTACCGCAGCTTTATCGGCCACTTCCACACACAGCGTGTCGAAGTAGTGCGCGTGGCGCAGCTTCAGCCCTTTTTGTTGCAGGCCAGCCGCCAGAATATCGGTCAGGCGATGGATACGATTAGCGATGCGCTTCAGGCCGACCGGACCATGATAAACGGCATACAGACTGGCGATGTTAGCCAGCAGCACCTGCGAGGTACAAATGTTGGAGTTCGCTTTCTCACGACGGATATGCTGCTCGCGCGTCTGCATCGCCATGCGCAGCGCGGTGTTGCCCGCCGCGTCTTTTGAGACACCGATAATACGGCCTGGCATGGAGCGTTTGAATTCATCTTTGGCGGCAAAGAATGCCGCGTGCGGGCCACCGTAACCCATCGGTACGCCAAAACGTTGCGCAGAGCCGAAAACAATGTCCGCGCCCTGTTTGCCCGGAGCTGTCAGCAGTACCAACGCCATAAAATCGGCGGCGACGCTGACAATCACTTTACGGGCTTTGAGTTCGCTAATCAGCGCGCTGTAGTCATGAATTTCGCCCGTGGTGCCTACCTGTTGTAACAGCACGCCGAATACGTCCTGATGATCCAGCACTTTTGCCGCATCATCGACAATCACATCAAAGCCGAAGGTTTTGGCGCGGGTGCGGACGACATCCAACGTTTGCGGATGGACATCAGAAGCGACAAAGAAACGGTTGGCATTTTTCAGTTTGCTGACGCGCTTTGCCATCGCCATCGCTTCAGCAGCGGCGGTCGCTTCATCCAGCAGCGAGGCGGAGGCCATGTCCAGTCCGGTCAGATCCAGCGTCACCTGTTGGAAGTTGAGCAGCGCTTCCAGACGCCCCTGAGAGACTTCCGGCTGATACGGCGTGTAGGCGGTATACCAGCCTGGATTTTCCAGCATGTTGCGCAGGATAACTGGCGGTAGCTGCACGGCGGTATAGCCCATACCAATGTACGACGTGAAGCGCTTGTTACGCCCGGCGATGGCTTTTAATTCCGCCAGTGCGGCATATTCGGTCGCCGCCTCGCCTACCTGCGGCGGGGTTGCGAGCTGAATGTCTTTCGGCACGATCTGGCCTGTCAGCGCGTTTAATGACTCGGCGCCGACGGTATTCAGCATCTCTTGCTGCTGCTCGGCGTCGGGTCCAATGTGGCGTTCAATGAAAGCGCCGCTGTTTTCAAGCTGGCTTAACGTCTGTGTCATGAGCGATGGTTCCTGAAACATGCAGTGAATCGTATTTGTCAGACTACGTTGCCCGGTGACGCTAGCGCTTACCAGGCCTGAGCATATAAAACGAATACGCAAAATCATTCGCGATGCAGGACGGCGGCGACGCAGAGAGTCCCCAGTAGCTTACATAAGTAAGTGACTGGGGTGAGCGAAGACAAACCGGCTACGCCGGTTTGAACAGCGCTTGCGCTGGCCCCGAAGGGGCGAGGCCTCAGGCCGAGTAAAGCTAACGCGCCTGCAGCGTGAAGGATGAAGCGTATTTACTCGTCTTCGAGTAATGCTTCGTACGCGGTGGCATCCAGCAGAGACTCCAGCTCGCTTTCATTGCTGGCTTTGATTTTAAAGATCCAGCCGCCGGCATACGGTTCGCTGTTCACCAGCTCCGGGGAGTCGCTCAGCGCATCGTTTACCGCCACGATCTCGCCGCTTATCGGCGCATAAATGTCGGACGCCGCTTTTACGGACTCCGCCACGGCGCAGTCGTCGCCCGCGCTTACGGTCGCGCCGACTTCCGGCAGATCAACAAAAACCATATCGCCCAACAGCTCCTGAGCGTGTTCAGTAATGCCAACGGTGTAAGTGCCGTCCGCTTCTTTACGCAGCCATTCGTGTTCTTTGCTGTATTTCAGTTCTGCGGGTACGTTGCTCATCAATCAATCTCCAAAAAAGGATGAATCACGCGACGGCTTTGCCGTTACGCACAAAAACAGGTTTAGTCACTTTTACCGGCATTTCACGGTTACGAATTTGTACAATCGCCGTCTCGCCGATGCCCGCCGGAACGCGCGCCAGCGCAATGCTGTAGCCCAACGTTGGGGAGAACGTCCCGCTGGTGATAATGCCTTCTTGCTGATTGCCCTGCGCATCGATAAAACGCACCGGCAGTTCATTACGCAATACGCCTTTCTCAGTCATCACCAGACCGACAAGCTGCTCATGGCCTTTTTCACGCTGCATCTCCAGCGCCTCACGGCCAATAAAGTCGCGATCCGTCGGTTCCCAGGCGATAGTCCAGCCCATGTTGGCCGCCAGCGGAGAGATACCTTCATCCATCTCCTGACCGTACAGGTTCATGCCTGCTTCCAGACGCAGCGTGTCGCGCGCGCCAAGACCGCACGGCTTCACGCCCGTCTCCACCAGCGCACGCCAGAAATCCGCCGCTTTTTCATTCGGCATGGCGATTTCATAGCCCGCTTCGCCGGTATAACCGGTGGTGGCGATAAACAAATCACCCGCCTGTACGCCGAAGAACGGCTTCATCCCTTCTACCGCGTTACGCTGCGCCTCGCTAAACAGCGTCGCCGCTTTTTCCTGCGCATTCGGCCCCTGTACCGCAATCAGCGACAGGTCGTCACGAACGCTGATGTCGATGGCATAAGGTTCAGCGTGTTGGGTAATCCAGGAGAGGTCTTTTTCGCGGGTGGCGGAGTTAACAACGAGACGGAAGAAATCTTCAGTGAAGTAGTAGACGATAAGGTCATCAATCACGCCGCCCGATGCGTTAAGCATACCGGAGTAGAGGGCTTTACCCGTCTTCGTTAGCTTCGCGACGTCGTTTGCCAGCAGATAACGCAAGAACTCCCGGGTGCGGCTGCCATGAAGATCGACAATGGTCATATGCGATACATCAAACATCCCGGCATCAGTGCGCACAGCGTGGTGTTCATCAAGCTGGGAACCGTAATGCAGGGGCATCATCCAGCCATGAAAATCGACCATGCGGGCGCCGCATAGCGTGTGTTGTTCGTACAAAGGCGTCTGTTGGGCCATCTTTTCCTCGTTGAATTAGCGGGGGCTAACAACCATTTTCATGGGAAATCTTCGCCACGAAACCTGACATCGACGCCCTTTTCCCTGCGCCGACGCAAACGTTCTCTTACTCCTGAACTTACCACCGAACCAGACGCTAAACCATAAGGCTGAATTTACCATCACATTAGCTTATGACTAAAAAACGCCAAAACCCCATCAGCACAAAAAACCACTATCACGATAAATGACCTCCATAAACAGCAAGCTGATACGATTTACCCCGACATGAATTAATATTAAATGCGGAAAAAATGTCGAAAATCGCGTTAGCTAAAAATGGTGACATTAGAAAATATAATGAGAAATAAGCGGTGAAATTAGATTATTTCAAATGAGGATAGCCCCCCGGCACGATAGCCGGGAAAGCAAAGTGTGACGGGTTTCAAACTCTTGCCGGCGTGCAGTCAAACGCTTAACGAAGCCATTGCGGAAGGTCGTTTAACCCCATCGCCTGGCGAAGCAGTTGGGGTTTGACGCCGGGGAGCGTATCGGCCAGTTTCAGCCCGATGTCGCGCAGCAATTTTTTTGCCGGGTTTTCTCCGGCAAACAGGTCACGAAAACCCTGCATCCCGGCCAGCATCATCGCCGCGCTATGTTTACGGCTACGCTCATAACGACGAAGATAAAGATGTTGGCCAATGTCTTTGCCCTGGCGCTGAAGACGGCGCAGATCGTCCACCAGTTCGGCCGCGTCCATAAAGCCGAGGTTGACGCCTTGCCCCGCCAGCGGATGGATGGTGTGTGCAGCATCGCCGACCAACGCCAGACGATGCGCGGCAAACTGGCGAGCATAGCGGCCCGTCAGAGGAAAGACCTGTCGTTCGCTTTCCACGCGGCATAAGCCCAGCCGATTATCGAAGGCGATAGTCAACGCCTGGTTAAACGCTTCGTCGCCGCTCTGTTGCATACGCTCCGCATCCTGCGGAGAAAGCGACCAGACAATGGAACACAGATGCGGATCGCTTAACGGCAAAAACGCCAGAATACCTTCACCATGAAACACCTGGCGAGCAACCGCGCCGTGCGGCTCTTCGGTGCGGATAGTCGCTACCAGCGCATGGTGTCGGTAGTCCCAGAAGGTTAAGGGAATATCCGCTTTGTTACGCAGCCAGGAGTTAGCGCCATCCGCGGCAATCACCAGACGCGCGGTTAACATCGCGCCGTCTTTTAAAGTCAGGAAGGCATCGTTCTCTCCCCAGGCGACCTGCTGTAACTCCGCTGGCGCCATTAAGGTGATATCCGCTGCTTGCTGCGCTTTCTGCCATAGTGCGTAGTGAATGACGCTGTTTTCAACAATATGCCCCAGATGGCTATATCCCATGCTTGCGTCATCAAACGTAATACGGCCAAAGCTGTCTTTATCCCAGACTTCCATACCGTGGTAGCAACTTGCCCGCCGCGCCACAATGTTTGACCATACGCCAAGACGGGTAAGCAGTTTTTCGCTGGCGGCATTAATCGCCGACACCCGAAGCTGAGGCGGCGCATCGTTCGCCAACGGCTGGGGGACAACGTGATCCAGTACCGCAACGCGCAAACCGCTCCCCTGCAAGCCGCAGGCGACAGCCAGTCCCACCATGCCTCCGCCAACTATTGCTACATCAACACTTTGCACTATTTACTCCTGGTAAAATGACGCCTTTCGTAGATCTGATAAGCGAAACGCCATCAGGGCTTGTACAGCGCCTGCCGGATGGCGGCTTACGGTTAACTTATCGCGCGACCCAGCCAAGCGTACGCTGTGCCAGCGCATCGCGCGCAGGCGGTAATAATTCCATCGCCATTAAACCAATATTGCGCCCAATAACCAGCGGCGCCCAACGATTTGCAAACAGATGGACCAGACTGTTCGTTACGCCAATCGTCGTATCCCGGTCAACCTGACGACGCTGCTGATAGCGCGATAACACGTGCCAGGCGCCAATATCCTCGCCCGCGTCCTGTGCCGCGACCAGCGTTTCCGCCAGACTCATGACATCGCGCAGACCGAGATTAAACCCTTGTCCGGCGATAGGATGCAACGTCTGCGCCGCATTTCCGACCATGACAGCCCGGTGAGTAAACGCTTTCGCCGCCGTAGTAAGGGCAAGCGGATACGCGCTGCGATTACCCGCCTGAGTAATTCGCCCCAGACGCCAGCCGAACGCGGCCTGCAACGCATGACAGAACTGCGCGTCAGACCAGCTCAGCACCTCATCGCGCTGGTCGAGCGGGTGGCACCAAACCAGCGAACATCGGCCGTGCGACATCGGCAACATCGCCAGCGGGCCATGGGGGGTAAAACGTTCAAAGGCGCGTCCCTGATGCGGGATAGCGGTCGCGACATTCGCTATCACCGCTAACTGTTCGTAAGGCTCCTGAAGCCAGTCAACGCCGCAGGCTGACGCCAGCGCGGAGTGGGTACCGTCAGCCGCCACCAGAACGCTGCCAGCTATCACATTGCCGTTTTCCAGAGTGACGTTAACCTGCTGCTGGGTACGCGACACGCTGGCTACGCGCTCCGGGCAGTGCAGCGTAACGCCCGGCGCTTTACGCAAGAGCGCAAACAGACGCAGCCCGATATCATGCAGCTCCGCAACGTGACCCAACGCTGCCAGGCTGTAATCCTGCGCGTCGAGAGTCACAAATCCGGCATGACCGCGATCGCTGACGTGTACGGTGTTGATTGCCGTTGCGCAATCGGAAATCGCCTGCCAAACGCCAATTCGCGCCAGTTGCTGGCAAGTGCCCGCCGCCAGCGCAATCGCTCTGGCGTCAAAGCCGGGATGACCGTCGGCTTCAGGCGCTTTCGCTTCAATCAGATGTACCGGCAACGTCCCATGACTGAATTGAGAGATGGCCAGCGCCAGCGTCGCGCCTGCCATGCCGCCGCCAACGATAATGACGCTCATTGCTGCCGCGCCGCCGCCATTAACGCTTCAATGTCATCCGCCTTCTTCACAACGCCAGCGGTCAGGTTTTCATTACCGGTTTCGGTAATGACAATGTCATCTTCAATTCGAACGCCAATGCCGCGATACGCTTCCGGCACGTCGGCATCCGGCGCGATATAGAGGCCTGGCTCTACAGTCAGCACCATGCCCGGCTCCAGGATGCGGGAGCGATCCGGCCCATAAACGCCGACATCGTGAACATCCAGCCCCAACCAGTGGCTCAAGCCATGCATAAAGAAGGGACGATGCGCGTTTTCGGCAATCAGTTGATCAACCTCTCCTCGCAAAATCCCCAGCTTCACCAGCCCGGTTATCATGATGCGCACCACTTCGCCGGTTACTTCCTGAATAGAAGTACCAGGACGAAACAGTCGCAGGCTGGTCTCCAGCGATTCCAGAACGATGTCATAAATTTCACGCTGAGCTGGCGTGAATTTCCCGTTCACCGGGAAAGTACGCGTGATATCGCCCGCGTAACCTTTATATTCACAGCCTGCGTCGATAAGCACTAAATCGCCGTCGCGCATTTCACTTTCGTTTTCAGTGTAATGCAGGATGCAGCCATTTTCGCCGCTGCCGACAATGGTGTTATAAGACGGATAGCGCGCGCCGTGGCGATTAAATTCGTGGTGAATTTCACCCTCCAACTGATACTCAAACATCCCCGGACGGCATTTTTCCATCGCGCGGATATGCGCCAGCGCGCTAATTTTCCCGGCGCGGCGCATGAGTGCAATCTCTTCCGGCGATTTGAACAGGCGCATCTCATGGACGATAGGTCGCCAGTCAGTCATGGTGGCCGGCGCGGTCAGATTCTGGCGGGAGCCTTTACGTAGCTTCTCCAGCGCAGCCAGAACAATCTCGTCGGCATACGCATATTCGCCCTGCGCGTGGTACACCACATCCAGACCGTTAAGCAATTGAAAGAGTTGCTGGTTGATTTCGCTAAACGCCAGCGCCCGGTCAACGCCCAGTTTTTCCGGCGCGGCATCCTGCCCTAAACGGCGACCAAACCAGATTTCCGCCGTCAGGTCGCGAACGCGGTTGAACAAAACGCTGTGGTTGTGGGTGTCATCACTCTTAATCAGTACCAGCACGGCCTCCGGTTCGTTAAAACCGGTGAAATACCAGAAGTCGCTACTCTGGCGATACGGATATTCACTGTCTGCGCTACGCGTCGCCTCCGGCGCGGCAAAGATCAGCGCGGCGCTGCCGGGCTGCATTTGCGCCAGTAATGCCTGGCGACGACGTTGGTATTCCTGCTGAGTCATGACATGGCCTCCATTTCGTTTTTTCTTAGTGTAGCGTCGGTTTACGCACTTCCGGCGCAGTCGGCTGTTGGCGCGTGAAAGTGTCATGACATAACAGCGCCGCAACACGGACATATTCAATAATCTCTTCGAGCGACATCTCCAGCTCTTCCTGATCTTCGCTCTCATCATAACCAAGCTGCGCAATATTACGCAGGTCGTCAATCGCTTCACCCGTTTCGCCGGTGACTTTATCAAGTTTAGGCTGCGTTACGCCGAGGCCAAGCAAAAAGTGGTTAACCCACCCGGCTAACGCATCCGCGCGATCAAACACGCTGACATCGTCGCCTTCAGGCAGATAAAGCTGAAAAAGAAAGCCGTCGTCTTCCAGCGCGTCGCTGGTCGCCGCGTGCATTTTGCGCAGCGCCTGAGCAAGCTCATGCCCGAAGGCCAGACCTTCGTTCGTCAGGTCGTGAAGCAGCGGCTGCCATGAGCTGTCGTTGTTGCCGCCGCAAATCATCCCGCTGATTAAACCATGCATTTCAGCCGGGGTCAGACCGGCCCCTTGTTGATTCAAAAACCGGTTCATTTCGTTGTAACCAGGCATTTCGTTCTGTATAGACATAAGCATTCGTCATCAAAGGGAGGATATTCATGGTATGCTACCACTTTGGACCCTGGTGAACCAGAAAAGGGCTTGTATCTTCACACCAGGGTAGCTATAGTGTCGCCCCTTCGCGGACCCTGGGTCTGGAGACGAAGGCAGCGCAGTCAATCAGCAGGAAGGTGGCATGTCTGCACAACCCGTCGATATCCAAATATTTGGCCGTTCACTGCGAGTGAATTGCCCGCCTGACCAAAGGGATGCGTTGAATCAGGCTGCGGACGATCTGAATCAGCGGTTGCAAGATCTGAAAGTTCGCACTAGAGTCACAAATACTGAGCAGTTGGTTTTCATTGCCGCATTGAATATCAGCTATGAGTTAACTCAGGAAAAAGCGAAGACCCGCGACTACGCGGCGAGCATGGAACAACGTATTCGGATGCTACAACAGACCATCGAACAGGCGTTGCTTGATCAGGGTCGCATAACCGAAAAAACGGGCCAAAACTTTGAATAACACTTTTCGCTTTACTATGGTAAAGTGATTGTGAAAACAGAATTTCTCTGAGATGTTTGCAAGCGGGCCAGTCCCCTGAGCCGATATTTCATACCACAAGAATGTGGCGCTCCGCGGTTGGTGAGCATGCTCGGTTCGTCCGAGAAGCCTTAAAACTGTGACGACACATTCACCTTGAACCAAGGGTTCAAGGGTTACAGCCTGCGGCGGCATCTCGGAGATTCCCCTTCTGACTGGCGACAGCCATGATGCAACTTCCTGAACTCTCTTTATCACGACAAGAAATCCGCCGAGTGATTCGGCAACGTCGCCGTGCGCTGACGCCAGAGCAGCAACGCCGCTTTGGTCAACAGGCCGCCGCCAGAATGCTCAGTTTTCCTCCTGTCGTGATGGCGCACACTGTCGCCGTGTTTCTCTCCTTTGACGGCGAACTCGACACCCAGCCGCTGATAGAACAGCTTTGGTTATCAGGAAAACGGGTTTACTTACCGGTACTGCATCCATTCAGCGCTGGTAATTTGCTGTTTTTGCATTACCATCCGCACAGCGAACTGGTAACCAATCGTCTGAAAATTCAGGAGCCTAAGCTGGATGTGCGCGACGTTTTACCGCTCTCCCAACTGGATGTGCTGGTGACGCCGTTAGTGGCGTTTGACGACGACGGACAGCGTCTGGGGATGGGTGGCGGTTTTTATGACCGTACGCTACAAAACTGGCAGTCTTATGGTTTGACACCGGTCGGCTATACGCACGATTGCCAGCGCGTCGAAAAACTGCCGGTTGAAGAGTGGGATATCCCTCTACCTGCGGTAGTGACGCCGTCAAAGGTGTGGACCTGGCAGGCCCATTCTCCTGATTGACAGCGTCGTTTTTTTGACCTAAATTCGTCGGTAAAGGGTGAGGGAGGCGAACCTCCCTCCTGCGTTTGTGCTGTTAATATGCTGGCGTAGCGATGATTAACAGTATCAGCAGTATGATGACGTACCTCATCATTGTCCCTTTCCTTTCATAGCCCCTGCTTCGGTAGGGGCCTTTCCGTTTCAGCCCAGTGCTGACCCCTATCGTAAGTTTCTTTTTCTCACACACAATGCACGGCAAAGCCTTTAATCACCCATTGCGGCCAAGCTCGAAAACAGAATGTATACGTTACAAAAGGTTCAACCAGGCAGGGAAACAGAGGAAAAGTTCGGGCAGACCGACGACCTGCCCGTGAAGGGTAAAATCAGTACAGCAGACGGGCGCGAATGGTGCCCGGAATCGCCTTCATCGCCAGCAGCGCTTTCTCCGCCACATCGCCATCGGCTTCTATATCAATCACCACATACCCCATTCGGGCGGAGGTTTGCAGATACTGCGCGGCAATATTAACGCCCTGCTCGGCAAAGATCTGGTTAAGCGCGGTCAATACGCCCGGACGGTTTTCATGAATGTGCATCAGACGACGACCGCCGTGCAGCGGCAGCGACACTTCCGGGAAGTTCACGGCGGAAAGCGTCGAGCCGTTATCCGAATACTTAATCAGTTTTCCTGCAACTTCCAGACCGATGTTTTCTTGCGCCTCCTGCGTCGAGCCGCCGATATGCGGCGTCAGGATCACGTTATCGAATTCGCACAGCGGAGAGGTAAACGGATCGCTATTAGTGGCCGGCTCCGTCGGGAAGACGTCGATAGCCGCCCCCGCCAGATGTTTCGTCGCCAGCGCGTCGCACAAAGCCGGGATGTCCACCACCGTACCGCGCGCGGCGTTAATCAGCAGCGAACCGGGCTTCATCAGGGCAATCTCTTTTGCGCCCATCATATTTTTGGTAGAGGCGTTTTCAGGTACATGCAGACTGACCACATCACTCATATTCAGCAATTCAGACAGGTGCTGTACCTGAGTTGCATTACCGAGCGGCAGTTTATTTTCAATATCATAGAAATAGACATGCATCCCCAGCGATTCCGCCAGAATGCCCAACTGCGTCCCGATATGGCCGTAACCGATAATGCCAAGCTTTTTGCCGCGCGCTTCGAACGATCCCGCCGCCAGTTTATTCCATACGCCGCGGTGCGCTTTGGCGTTCGCTTCCGGCACGCCGCGCAGCAGCAGCAATAGCTCGCCAATCACCAGCTCCGCCACGGAACGGGTATTCGAGAATGGCGCGTTAAAGACCGGAATACCGCGTTTTGCCGCCGCATTTAAATTCACCTGGTTGGTGCCGATGCAAAAACAGCCAATCGCCACCAGCTTCTCTGCGGCATTAATCACTTCCTCTGTCAGATGAGTACGGGATCGCAGACCGATGAAGTGGGCATCGCGGATGGACGCTTTCAACTGTTCAGCGTCCAGCGCGCCCTTGTGATATTCAATGTTGGTGTAACCTGCCGCACGAAGGCTTTCCAGCGCCTTTTGATGCACCCCTTCAACCAGCAGAAATTTAATTTTATCTTTCTCCAGCGATACCTTTGCCATTTCCCCGATCCTGTCTGTTTTGCCATCTGATGTTGTGTGTGGATTTGCATCCGTCCTTCAACATATCAAAAAAAATTATCGCGGCAATATGAACGTTTGCGCCAGCGTCCTGAAGGAATCGCATACAGCGGGAAATAGCAGATGAAAATGCCAGGAATAACTTTTTCTTTGGAGAGATCGGCAGGGCAAACGATTAAACGTGATACATGTCACCAAATTTGCCCTGACCGAATTTTTTACGCGGCAGGAAATGCGCCTGGCAGGATTATTTTACGATGGTTTTCACCCCGTCCGGCGTGCCAATCAATGCAACATCGGCGCCACGGTTGGCGAACAGCCCCACGGTCACGACGCCCGGAATCGCGTTAATGGCATTTTCCAGCGCGATGGGATCAAGGATTTCCATACCATAAACATCCAGAATCACGTTGCCGTTATCCGTGACCACGCCCTGACGGTACTCCGGACGCCCGCCCAGCTTCACCAGTTGACGAGCGACCGCGCTGCGCGCCATCGGAATCACTTCGACCGGCAATGGGAATTTGCCAAGAATATCCACCTGTTTAGAGGCATCCGCAATACAGATAAATTTCTCCGCCACGGAAGCAATAATTTTCTCACGGGTTAATGCCGCGCCGCCGCCTTTGATCATCTGCATATGACCGTTGATTTCGTCCGCGCCGTCGACATAGATGCCCAGGCTATCCACTTCGTTGAGATCAAACACATGAATACCGAGGCCTTTGAGTTTTTCAGTCGAGGCGTCCGAGCTGGAGACCGCGCCTTCAATCTGGCCTTTCATTGTGCCCAGCGCATCAATAAAGTGTGCGGCCGTTGAGCCTGTACCAACGCCCACAATGGTGCCGGGCTGTACATACTGAAGTGCCGCCCATCCTACCGCTTTTTTCAGTTCATCCTGCGTCATAGATCGTTTCGCCTGTGGTGTGAAAATTCAGCCGCATTATAGAACATTGTCGGGAAAAATCTCCGTGTCCGTACACAGGCTACGGATTTCATCTGTACCGACGGCAAATTTATGTCATAGTGCGGAAAAAAATATCAGGAGCACGACACAACAATGAAACGTCCGGACTACAGAACACTACAGGCGCTGGATGCCGTTATACGTGAACGAGGATTCGAGCGCGCCGCCCAGAAACTGTGCATCACGCAATCCGCCGTCTCACAGCGCATAAAACAGCTTGAGAATATGTTCGGACAACCTTTGTTGGTGCGTACCGTTCCTCCTCGCCCCACCGAGCAAGGGCAAAAATTACTGGCTCTGCTGCGTCAGGTTGAACTGCTGGAAGAAGAGTGGCTGGGCGATGAACAAACCGGCTCTACGCCGCTGCTGCTGTCGCTGGCGGTTAACGCCGACAGTCTGGCGACCTGGCTGCTTCCGGCGCTGGCGCCGGTGCTGGCGGACTCCCCTATCCGTCTCAACTTACAGGTGGAAGATGAAACGCGCACGCAAGAACGTCTGCGTCGCGGCGAGGTGGTGGGCGCGGTGAGTATCCAGCATCAGGCGCTGCCCAGTTGCCTGGTGGACAAACTGGGCGCGCTCGACTATCTGTTTGTCGCGTCAAAACCGTTTGCCGAGCGCTATTTCCCCAACGGCGTTACCCGTTCGTCCCTGCTGAAAGCGCCTGCCGTCGCGTTCGACCATCTGGATGATATGCATCAGGCCTTTTTGCAACAGAATTTCGATCTGCCGCCCGGCAGCGTGCCGTGCCATATCGTTAATTCATCCGAAGCTTTTGTACAGCTTGCGCGGCAGGGCACGACCTGCTGCATGATCCCTCACCTGCAGATTGAGAAAGAGCTGGAAAGCGGCGAGTTGATCAACTTAACGCCCGGTTTGCTACAACGCCGGATGCTTTACTGGCACCGTTTTGCCCCGGAAAGCCGGATGATGCGCAAAGTGACCGACGCGCTGCTGGAGTACGGGCACAAGGTGCTGCGTCAGGATTAGCCTTTCTTATTAATGCCGGATGGCGGCGTGAACGCCTTATCCGGCCTGCATGACCCATTATTCCCCCATCACTTCTTTGAAATTCATCACAAAATCATTACATTCAGGCGGCAAAAAACGACGCGCCGTTGGCTATTTTTTGCAGGCGACAAGGCGATTCAAAACGCTCACCGTATTAGCAAATCTTCATTTTCATTGCGTAATACGGAGCGAAAAATGGCTAATTTACAGGCGTGGCAAACGCTCGCCAATAAGGAGCTAAGCCGACGGGAAAAAACCGTCGAATCGTTGATACGGCAAACAGCGGAGGGCATTGCCGTTAAACCGCTGTATACCGAAGCCGATCTTGATAATCTGGAGGTCACCGGTACGCTGCCCGGCCTGCCGCCTTACGTGCGTGGTCCACGCGCCACCATGTACACCGCCCAGCCATGGACCATTCGTCAGTATGCCGGATTCTCCACCGCCAAAGAGTCCAACGCCTTTTATCGTCGCAACCTCGCCGCCGGGCAAAAAGGCCTTTCTGTCGCTTTTGATCTGGCGACCCACCGTGGTTATGACTCTGATAACCCGCGCGTGGCGGGCGATGTCGGTAAAGCCGGCGTGGCGATTGATACCGTCGAAGATATGAAAGTGCTGTTCGACCAGATCCCGCTGGATAAGATGTCAGTATCGATGACGATGAACGGCGCAGTATTGCCGATAATGGCGTTTTATATCGTCGCAGCGCAGGAGCAAGGCGTCGCGCCTGAACAGCTCACCGGGACAATACAAAACGACATTTTGAAAGAGTATCTGTGCCGTAACACCTATATCTATCCGCCAAAACCGTCCATGCGTATTATCGCCGACATCATCGCCTGGTGTTCCGGGAACATGCCGCGCTTTAACACTATCAGCATCAGCGGCTATCACATGGGCGAAGCTGGCGCGAACTGCGTGCAACAAGTGGCATTTACCCTGGCGGACGGTATCGAATACATTAAAGCCGCCCTTTCCGCCGGGCTGAAAATTGATGATTTCGCTCCGCGCCTGTCGTTCTTTTTCGGTATCGGTATGGACCTGTTTATGAACGTTGCCATGCTGCGCGCCGCACGCTATCTGTGGAGCGAAGCAGTGAGCGGTTTCGGCGCGACCAATCCCAAATCGCTGGCACTACGTACCCATTGCCAGACCTCCGGCTGGAGCCTGACCGAGCAAGACCCTTATAACAACGTCATTCGCACCACCATTGAAGCGCTCGGCGCCACGCTTGGCGGCACCCAGTCTCTGCATACTAACGCCTTTGATGAAGCGCTCGGCCTGCCGACCGACTTTTCGGCGCGTATCGCCCGTAATACGCAGATCATTATTCAGGAAGAGTCGGCGATCTGCCGCACCGTCGATCCGCTGGCGGGCTCATATTACGTCGAGTCACTCACCGATCAGATCGTCAAGCAAGCCAGAGCGATTATCAAACAGATCGACAAGGCGGGCGGCATGGCGAAGGCGATCGAGGCTGGATTACCGAAGCGGATGATCGAAGAAGCCTCCGCCCGCGAACAGTCGCTCATCGACCAGGGCGAACGCGTTATCGTCGGCGTCAACAAATACAAGCTGGAAAAAGAAGACGAGACGGCAGTACTGGAAATTGATAACGTGAAGGTGCGCAACGAGCAGATCGCCGCGCTGAAACGCATCCGCGCTACTCGCGATAACCGTGCGGTGAAAGCTGCTCTGGAAGCGCTGACTCACGCGGCGCAGCATCATGAAAACCTGCTGGCCGCCGCCGTCGAGGCCGCCCGCGTTCGCGCCACGCTGGGGGAAATCTCCGATGCTCTGGAAGCGGCGTTTGATCGCTATCTGGTGCCCAGCCAGTGCGTTACCGGCGTGATTGCGCAAAGCTATCATCAGTCCGATAAGTCTGCCGGTGAGTTTGATGCCATTGTTGCGCAAACTCAGCAATTTCTCGCTGACACAGGGCGCCGTCCGCGCATCCTGATCGCCAAAATGGGCCAGGACGGCCACGATCGCGGAGCAAAAGTGATCGCCAGCGCCTATTCCGATCTCGGTTTCGATGTCGATCTCAGCCCTATGTTCTCTACCCCAGACGAGATCGCCCGCCTGGCGGTGGAAAATGACGTTCATGTCATAGGTGCCTCATCGCTGGCCGCCGATCATAAGACATTAATTCCGGAGCTGGTGGCAGCACTCAAAAAATGGGGCCGCGAGGACATCTGCGTGGTGGCGGGCGGCGTGATCCCGCCGCAGGACTACGCTTTCCTTAAAGCACATGGCGTGGCGGCAATTTATGGTCCCGGCACGCCGATGCTGGAGAGCGTACGCGATGTTCTGACCCGGATTAGTCAGCATCATGATTAACGATACCACGCTGATAGACGCCGTCACGCGCCTGCGTCAAGGCGATCGCGCCACGCTCGCGCAAGCGATGACGCTGATAGAAAGCAGCCATCCTCGTCATCAGGAACTTAGCGCGCGCCTGCTGGATGCCATTATGCCTTTTACCGGTAACGCTCTGCGGCTGGGGATCACCGGAACGCCAGGCGCCGGAAAAAGCACATTTCTGGAAGCCTTCGGCATGTTATTGATTCGCCAGAACTTACGCGTGGCAGTTATTGCCGTCGATCCCAGCAGCCCGGTAAGCGGCGGCAGTATTCTCGGCGATAAAACCCGAATGACAGCGCTTTCGCGATCGGACGCGGCGTTTATTCGTCCCGTCCCTTCCGGCGGACATCTGGGCGGTGCCTGTCTGCGCGCGCGGGAGCTGATACTGCTGTGCGAAGCGGCAGGCTATGACATCGTCATCGTCGAAACCGTAGGCGTTGGCCAGTCGGAAACGGAAGTCGCCAATATGGTGGACTGTTTTATTGCGCTACAGATCGCCGGTGGCGGCGATGATCTGCAGGGGATTAAAAAAGGCATTATGGAGGTGGCGGATCTGATCGTCATTAATAAGGATGATGGCGATAATCGCGGCAATGTGGCTATCGCCCGCCATATGTATGAAAGCGCGCTGCATATCCTGCGCCGCAAGTATGCCGAATGGCAGCCGCAGGTTCTAACCTGTAGCGCCCTGCAAAATCGCGGAGTCGACCAGGTATGGCAAACCCTCTGTGATTTCCGCTCTACCCTTGCCGCCAGCGGCCGTCTGGAGCAGGTACGCCGTCAGCAGGCGCTTCACTGGTTACAGCAACAAACGAAAGAACAGACGTTGCATATGCTGTTTGCCCGCCCCGATTTTGCGCGCTATTTCCAGCACACGTTGCAGGCTGTGAAAAGCAACGATCTTTCACCGCGCACCGGTCTGCGGCGCATTAGCGAATTTCTACAGAATCATTACTTTCAATAAAGAGATTATTATGTCTTATCAATATGTTAATGTCGTTATTATTCAAAAAGTCGCGGTCATTGAATTCAATTATGCCCGTAAACTTAACGCCCTGAGCAAAGTCTTTATTGATGATCTGATGCAAGCGCTAAGCGATCTTAATCGTCCAGAAATTCGCTGCATTATTCTGCGCGCGCCCAGCGGCGCAAAAGTCTTTTCCGCAGGCCATGATATTCATGAATTGCCCAGCGGACGGCGCGATCCGCTGTCTTATGACGATCCGCTACGTCAGATCACCCGCTTGATCCAGAAGTATCCCAAGCCGGTGATCTCAATGGTAGAGGGCAGCGTTTGGGGTGGCGCGTTTGAGATGATCATGAGCTCCGATCTGATCATCGCCGCCAGCACTTCCACTTTCTCCATGACGCCGGTGAATCTTGGCGTACCGTACAACCTGGTCGGCATTCATAACCTGATCCGCGATGCGGGATTCCATATCGTTAAGGAGCTAATTTTTACCGCGTCGCCAATTACTGCCCAGCGCGCGCTGGCGGTCGGCATTCTTAACCATGTTGTTGAAGCCGACGAACTGGAAGATTTCACGTTACAAATGGCGCACCATATTTCAGAAAAAGCGCCGTTGGCCATAGCGGTGATAAAAGAAGAACTGCGGGTGCTGGGCGAAGCGCACACCATGAATTCTGATGAGTTTGAACGCATCCAGGGAATGCGGCGCGCCGTTTATGACAGCGAGGATTATCAGGAAGGAATGAACGCTTTTCTGGAAAAACGTAAGCCCCATTTCGTGGGGCACTGAGGGTGAGGATCACGCGATGAAAGTCTCCTGGCCAACAATGAGCGCCGATGACGCGGCGGAAATCATTCAGCATAACGATATGGTGGCGTTCAGCGGCTTTACCCCCGCCGGTTCGCCCAAAGCGCTGCCTGCCGCGATCGCCAGACGCGCCAATGCGCTGCACCAAATGCGGCAGCCTTTTCAGATTCGATTATTAACGGGCGCGTCTATCAGCGCCGCCGCCGACGATGCGCTGTCGGAGGCTGATGCGGTCTCCTGGCGTGCGCCCTATCAGACCTCAACCGGCCTGCGCCAAAAAATTAATCAGGGGCAGGTAAAGTTTGTCGATCTGCATCTGAGCGAAGTCGCGCAGATGGTTAACTACGGCTTTTTTGGCGACATCGACGTGGCCGTTATCGAAGCCACAGCCATTACCAGCGATGGGCGCGTCTGGCTGTCCAGCGGTATCGGCAATGCGCCGACCTGGCTGCTGCGGGCCCAAAAAGTGATCATCGAACTGAATCACTATCATAACCCGCGCGTCGCCGAACTGGCCGATATTGTCATTCCCGGCGCACCGCCGCGGCGCAACAGCGTCGCTATTTTTCATGCGCTGGATCGGGTAGGTCATCAGTACGTACAGATCGATCCGCGCAAAATTGTCGCGGTGGTAGAAACGAATCTTCCCGATGCTGGCAACGTGCTGGATAACGCCAACCCCATCTGCCAGCAGATTGCCGATAATGTGGTTACGTTTCTGCTTAATGAGATGGCGCAAGGGCGCATCCCGGCAGAATTTTTACCGCTGCAAAGCGGCGTGGGCAACATCAACAATGCGGTGATGGCGCGACTTGGCGAAAACCCGGATATTCCGTCCTTTATGATGTATTCCGAAGTGTTGCAGGAGTCTGTGGTGCATCTGCTGGAGACAGGCAAAATCACTGGCGCCAGCGCCTCCAGCCTGACGGTTTCCGCCGACTCGCTGCAAAAGATTTACGATAATATGGATTTCTTCGCCAGTCGTATCGTGCTGCGTCCGCAAGAGATCTCCAATAATCCAGAAATTATCCGGCGGCTTGGCGTTATTGCGCTGAATGTCGGCCTGGAGTTTGACATCTATGGACATGCCAACTCCACGCATGTCGCCGGCGTGAATCTGATGAACGGTATCGGCGGCAGCGGCGATTTTGAGCGTAATGCTTACCTCTCTCTCTTTATGGCGCCGTCCGTCGCCAAAGGAGGAAAAATTTCCACCATTGTGCCGATGTGCAGCCATGTCGATCACAGCGAACACAGCGTTAAAGTGATCATTACCGAGCAAGGCATTGCCGATCTACGCGGACTCTCTCCTCTGCAACGCGCACATACCATTATTGATCGCTGCGCGCACCCGCTTTACCGCGACTATTTGCGCCGTTATCTGGAAAACGCGCCCGGTGGTCATATTCACCACGACCTCAGTCACGCTTTTGATCTTCATCGTAACCTGCTGGAAACCGGATCAATGCTCGGTTAGTTCGTCCCCGTCGCGATCTTCGGCGATATGCCGGAGCATCGTGGCGGTATGGCGATGGTTTTTCAATGAATAAAGATATTCCTGCATGTACATTGGGCTGTGCGGCGCATCAAAATATTTCAGTTTTGCCGGATTCACCAGTCGCCAGGCGAAATACGGAATGACCGTCAGGAACTGACCGCGCTCCACCGCGCTTATCTTGGCCATAAAACTGTAAGGACGGTAAATCACGGTAGGGTTGATGCCGCAGGGTCGCATGTAGGCATCCAGCATCGCTTCGAAATTGGCCCGGTTCTGGAAACGCATTTGCAGCCAGGGCAGTTCACGCAGCAGCGCCTGCGGCTGCTTGTCTTCATACCGCCGGGAAACCAGAAAGCCAAGACGTAACGGCGGCAGCTCGCTAATCGTCAAATTTTCCAGATCCTGCACACGCGCCGATACATGCTGAGGCGAAATAATAAAGTCGAGCTGCCTGTCGAACAGATTATCAATTACGCCATTTTCGCTGAATTCGATGGCCTGCGCCGTCACGCCGTCATATTTGTCGCCCAGGCTAATCAACTGATCGAAGATAATGGTTGGATACGTATTATCAATGCCTATCACGATGTTACGTGAACGGCGCCCCGCGTTATGAATCTCATTATCGATGGCCGATAAACGTTGATAGATGGGAAAGAGTGTTTGATAAAGTTCCTGCCCCGCTTTATTCAGGCTGATACTGTTATCTTTACGAGTAAACAGCGTATAGCCCATTTGATCCTCCAGCGCGGCGATGCTTTTACCGAAAGGCGAGGCCGTCATGTGAATTTTCTCCGCCGCCCTGGCAATATTATTGGTCTGCGCCAACAGAATGAAATTACGCATTTTTTTAGAAATAAAGATATCCATAGTCACCTCAGAAAATCACTATGGTCTATCCTCTTTCAACGGGAAAAAAAGACTGGATGCCAGGTCGCAGTTTTACAGTTGCTCACACAAAAACGACAAGAACATTGGGGAGAAACGCGGCCTGGAAGCACGCCCAGGCCGGGCGAGATTACTGCGCGCTGACGGCCGTTGCCGGCGTCCGCTCTGTTCCAGGTTCAAGCTGGAATACCACATCGACCTGATCGTCGAACTGAATGGTCGGCTGCTCGTAAGTTTCCTGCGCGGATACTGGCGCAGCCTCTGCGGCTTTCATCATTCGCACCACCGGACTCGGCTGATAATTAGAAACATGGTAGCGAACGCTGTAAACCGGACCCAGCTTGCTGTGGAAACCGGCTGCCAGCGCTTGCGCCTGATGAATCGCGTCATCAATGGCAGCTTTGCGGGCCTTGTCTTTATAGGCGTCCGGTTGCGCCACGCCCAGCGATACCGAACGAATCTCGTTCAGACCCGCCTTCAGCGCGCCGTCCAGCAGCGAATTAAGTTTATCTAACTGACGCAGCGTCACCTCAACGGTTCGCACCGCGCGATATCCTTTCAGAATGCTTTTACCGTTTTGGTAATCATAATCCGGCTGCGTGCGCAGATTCGCCGCGCTAATGTCTTTTTTCGCAATCTGATTTTGCTCAAGGAAGGAAAGATATTGCGCCACGCGCTCATCGGCCTGCTTCTTCGCCGTCGCCGCATCCTTCGCCGCGACATTCACTTCAATCGCTAAGGTGGCGATATCAGGCACAGCATCGACGCTTGCCGTACCGGAAGTCACGATGTGCGGGCCTTCCGGCAGTTCGCTTGCCTGCGCCGACATTGCACTTAAACCCACTAATGCCGCCAGGGCCATCACTTTGAACTTCACAGTCTCTCCTCCATATTGCAGTCATTGCCCTGATATACAAGGCGCATGCAGGCAAGCTTAGCGGATATCGGCCTGTTGTCCATCAGACAACGCTTAGTTGAAAAGCGCGTGCATATGCGCGACGCCTTCCCGCGCTAGCTGGAAGGCGATAAGCCACATCACCACCCCAACCAGAATGTTGATAATACGTTGAGCTTTCGCCGTACGCAGTCGAGGCGCAAGCCAGGCCGCCAGTAGCGCCAGTCCAAAAAACCACAGGAACGACGCGCTAATCGTGCCGAGGGCGAACCAGCGCTTTGGCTCCATAGCCAGTTGCCCGCCGAGACTGCCCAACACAACAAACGTATCCAGATAAACGTGCGGATTCAGCCACGTTACCGCCAGCATCGTAGCAATAATTTTCCAGCGCCCCTGCTTCATAACCTCGGCGCTGGCCAGCTCCAGATTACTGCTCATTGCCGTTTTTAGCGCGCCAAAACCGTACCATAACAAGAACGCGACCCCGCCCCATGTGACCAGCGCCAGCAGCCACGGCGACTGCATCAGCAACGCGCTGCCGCCAAAAATACCGGCGCTAATCAGGACTAAATCACTTAACGCGCAAAGCAGCGCTATCATGAGGTGGTACTGGCGACGAATTCCCTGATTCATCACAAACGCATTTTGCGGGCCAAGCGGAAGGATCATGGCGGCACCAAGGGCAAGCCCTTGAAAATAATAAGATATCACGTTAACTACCCTGAGCTGTTTTTCTTAAAGGCAGACTATAGCGCGGGAATATTATTAGCGGAAATTGATAATTTTAATCATTAATAAGAAAAGCTAATAAAGAGACTGAATGGCGGATGGCAGCTACACTTATCCACTCTACAACCAGAGAATACTGGAGGCGGATAAGCGCAGCGCCGGCAGGTATCGCGGGAGGAAAATTACTCCGCGGCGTTATCTTTCACGCGTTTAAAATTGACGTCCATCTGCGGGTACGGGAAGCTAATACCAGCGGCGTCGAATTCACGTTTAATACGTTCCAGCACGTCCCAGTAGACATTTTGCAGGTCGCTGCTTTTACTCCAGACACGCACCACAAAATTAATCGATGACGCGCCCAGCTCATTCAAACGCACCGTCATTTCGCGATCTTTTAAAATGCGATCATCGGACTCGATAATCGTCGTTAGCAGTTGTTTTACCTGATCGATATCAGAATCGTAGGCCACACCAATAATGAATTCGTTACGGCGAACTGGCTCACGAGAATAGTTGATGATATTTCCCGCGATAATTTTGCCATTCGGAATCACAATAATTTTGCCGTCTACCGCGCGCATTGTCGTGGAAAAGATTTGCACGTTCAGTACCGTACCGGCAACGCCGCCCAAATCGACATACTCACCGGCGCGGAACGGACGGAACATAACCAGCAATACCCCAGCGGCGAGGTTAGAGAGCGATCCCTGTAATGCCAGGCCAACGGCTAAACCGGCAGCGCCCAGTACGGCAATAACCGAGGCGGTTTGAACCCCCACGCGACCCAGAGCTGCAATCAGCGTAAAAGCGATAACCCCATAGCGCACCAACGCAGAAAGAAAGTCGGCCACTGTCGCATCAATATGACGCGCACGCATCAGACGATTTACCGTATTGGAGATCACGCGCGCTACAATCAACCCAATGATGATAATGGCAAGAGCCGCAACAATATTCACAGCATAGCTGAGCAATAACGCCTGGTTGCGTACCAGCCAGGTGCCCGCACCATTTATGCTGTCGACAACATTCAAATCTTCCATTCAATATTCCTTGGTCATAGCAAAACAAGCAATTGAGATCATTCTCACGAAAAGAACTTTTTAAAGGTAAACAAAAACAGAGGAATATGCCATTTTTCGGCATCATCCAAAAAAAGATAGGCCGGATGAAAGCACTAACGCCGCTCTCCGGGAATGGCGATAAAAAAATGGCTTCCCGAGGGAAGCCATTTCAATCAGCAGACTATATTACAGAACGTCAATCGCGTTCAGTTCTTTAAATGCTTTTTCCAGACGAGCGATCATCGAAGTCTGGCCAGCACGCAGCCATACGCGCGGGTCATAGTATTTCTTGTTCGGCTGATCTTCGCCTTTCGGGTTGCCCAACTGACCTTGCAGATACGCTTCGTTTTCTTTGTAGTAGTTCAGAACACCTTCCCAGGTTGCCCATTGGGTATCGGTATCGATGTTCATTTTCACTACGCCGTAGCTTACGGAGTCTTTGATTTCCTGAGCAGTAGAACCGGAACCGCCGTGGAAAACGAAGTTCAGGCTGTTGTGCGGCAGGTTGTGTTTCTTAGAAACATAGTCCTGAGAATCACGCAGAATGGTCGGGGTCAGAACCACGTTACCCGGCTTGTAAACGCCGTGTACGTTACCGAAGGAAGCGGCAATGGTGAAACGCGGGCTGATTTTGCTCAGCTCAGTGTACGCGTAATCAACATCTTCCGGCTGGGTGTACAGGGCAGAAGCGTCCATGTGGCTGTTGTCCACGCCGTCTTCTTCACCACCGGTGCAACCCAGTTCGATTTCCAGAGTCATGCCAATTTTGGACATGCGCGCCAGGTATTTGGAGCAGATTTCGATGTTTTCGTGCAGAGACTCTTCAGACAGGTCAATCATGTGAGAAGAGAACAGCGGTTTACCAGTAGCCGCAAAGTGTTTTTCACCCGCGTCCAGCAGACCGTCGATCCACGGCAGCAGTTTCTTCGCGCAGTGGTCAGTGTGCAGGATAACCGGAACGCCATAATGTTCAGCCATCTGGTGAACGTGATGCGCGCCAGAGATAGCGCCCAGGATTGCCGCGCCCTGAGGTACGTCAGTTTTCACGCCTTTACCCGCGATGAAGGAAGCGCCGCCGTTGGAGAACTGAACGATGACCGGCGCTTTAACTTTTGCAGCGGTTTCCAGAACAGCGTTGATGGAATCAGTGCCCACGCAGTTAACTGCCGGCAGAGCAAAATTGTTTTCTTTTGCTACCTGGAACACTTTCTGTACGTCATCACCAGTGATCACGCCTGGTTTTACGAAATCAAAAATTTTAGACATGTTTCGTTGTCCTGTATCGTCGGGCTTTGGGAAAAAACACGGGCCGCCCTGAATGTCAGATCGGCGATAAATCAACGGGCAGGAATCCCTGCCCGTAACGATTACTTCTTAGCGCGCTCTTCGAGCATCGCTACGGCTGGCAGAACTTTACCTTCCACGAATTCGAGGAATGCGCCGCCGCCAGTAGAAATGTAGGAAATTTTGTCAGCAATGCCGAACAGGTCGATTGCCGCCAGGGTATCGCCGCCGCCAGCGATAGAGAAGGCTTCGCTGTCTGCAATCGCATTCGCCACGATTTCAGTCCCTTTACGGAAGTTCGGGAACTCAAACACGCCAACCGGGCCGTTCCACAGAATGGTTTTGGCATTCTTGAGGATTTCAGCCAGTTGCTGAGCGGAAGCATCGCCGATATCCAGGATCTGCTCGTCTTCTTTCACGTCGTTAACGGATTTCAGGGTCGCCGGTGCGGTTTCGGAGAACTCGGTGGCAACGCGAACATCGGTCGGAACCGGGATATCGCAAGTAGTCAGCAGACGTTTTGCTTCGTCAACCAGGTCTGCTTCGTACAGGGATTTACCAACGCTGTGGCCCTGAGCGGCAACGAAGGTGTTGGCGATACCGCCGCCAACAATCAGCTGGTCAGCGATTTTAGACAGGGAATCCAGAACGGTCAGTTTGGTAGACACTTTAGAACCACCAACGATAGCCACCATCGGACGAGCCGGTTCTTTCAGCGCTTTACCCAGCGCATCCAGTTCAGCGGCCAGCAGCGGGCCTGCGCATGCGACGTCAGCGAATTTGCCGATACCGTGGGTAGAAGCCTGCGCGCGGTGCGCAGTACCAAAGGCGTCCATCACGAATACGTCACACAGGGCAGCATATTTTTTAGACAGCGCTTCGTCGTCTTTCTTCTCGCCTTTGTTAAAGCGAACGTTTTCCAGAACCACCAGCTCACCTTCGGCCACGTCAACGCCGTCGAGGTAATCTTTGACCAGGCGAACCGGGTTAGACAGTTTTTCTTTCAGGTAGTTAACAACCGGCAGCAGAGAGAATTCTTCGTTGTACTCGCCTTCGGTAGGACGACCCAGGTGGGAAGTTACCATCACTTTCGCACCCTGTTTCAGAGCCAGTTCGATGGTTGGCAGAGAAGCGCGGATACGCGCATCGCTGGTCACTTTACCTTCTTTAACAGGTACGTTCAGATCCGCACGGATAAAAACGCGTTTCCCGGCCAGATCCAGATCGGTCATCTTAATTACAGACATGGTGAATCCTCTCAATGATTCTTAAAGTTTTGTCGGCGCTTACGCGTCGAGCCTGAAACCAACTGCGGCCATCGCTAACGTGGTGTCGAGCATCCGATTAGCAAAGCCCCATTCATTATCGCACCAGACCAGGGTCTTGATCAGGTGGGCGCCACTGACCCGGGTTTGCGTGCCATCAACAATGGCGCTGTGCGGGTCGTGGTTAAAATCTATCGAGACCAACGGTAATTCCGTATAGTCAACTATACCATGAAATGCACCTTGTGCTGCTTTTTGCAGCAACTGGTTGACTTCACTGGCTTTTACCGGTTTTTTCACCGTCACGCTTAAATCGATCGCCGTCACATTAATGGTGGGAACGCGCACGGCAATCGCCTCAAAACGATCGTTAAACTGCGGGAATATACGCGTAATGCCTGCCGCCAGTTTTGTATCTACCGGGATAATCGACTGGCTGGCCGCGCGCGTGCGCCGCAGATCGGAATGATACGCGTCGATCACCTGCTGATCGTTCATCGCGGAGTGGATCGTCGTGACGGTACCAGACTCGATGCCGTAAGCATCATCCAACAATTTAATGACGGGAATTATGCAATTCGTGGTACAGGATGCGTTTGAGACAATACGATGTTCCGCAAGCAGTTGGTTCTGGTTCACGCCAAAAACGACGGTGGCGTCAAGATCGTTGCTGCCCGGATGAGAAAAGAGCACTTTCTTCGCGCCAGCGGCAATATGCGCCTCGCCATGCTCCCGGTTGCCATATACGCCCGTACAATCCAACACGACATCCACGCCCAGTTCGCGCCACGGCAGATCCGCCAACGTTCGTTCATGCAGAATACGAATGACATCGTCGCCGACAAAAAGCTGCTCGCGCTCGTGGCGAACCTCCCATGCAAAACGCCCGTGGCTGGTATCATATTTCAACAAATGCGCCATGCCTGCGGCATCCGCCAGCTCGTTGATGGCCACCACGGTAATTTCCGCCCGACGTCCGGATTCATACAAAGCACGAACCACGTTACGCCCGATGCGACCAAAGCCATTAATCGCTATGCGTACGGTCATAGGTCTCCTGCAAGGCTATCCCGATTCAGATGAGGCTGACAGAGTAATGCAGCTCATCGTCGAGTAAAACCTCACCTGTCGCAAACTGCGACTGATTGGTTAATTGTCGAACATTTAATTAACTGAAACGCTTCAGCTAGAATAAGCGAAACGGGGAATAAAAGGAATGTTTGTCCAGTCGAAGAAGACAGTAATCTGACCTGCATCACATTTCATGGCCGCTTACGCTGCAATTTATTCCGTATTTACGAATCACCAGTACGCCCGCCAGATCTTTTCATCGTCGCGTCACAAATACTGATTTATATCAGAAAGCACTGTCGCCAGCGTCTATATTATCAGCGCCACGTCCGAGTCTCGGAGTCCTGTAACGATGACTGCATCTCACCACAACGCCTCTACAGCGCGCTTTTACGCGCTTCGTCTGCTTCCCGGCCAGGAAGTGTTTTCCCAATTACACGCCTTTGTGCAACAGAACCAATTACACGCCGCCTGGATAGCTGGGTGTACCGGCAGTCTGACCGACGTTGCGCTGCGTTATGCCGGGCAAGAGGCGACCACGTCGCTCACCGGCACGTTTGAAGTTATCTCGCTAAACGGCACGCTTGAACTGACCGGCGAGCATCTGCATCTCGCGGTATCAGATCCCTACGGGGCCATGCTCGGCGGTCATATGATGCCGGGGTGTACCGTGCGTACCACGCTGGAACTGATTATCGGCGAGTTGCCAGCGCTGACGTTCAGCCGTCAACCGTGCGCCATTTCCGGTTATGACGAACTGCATATTTCTTCCCGTTAATTGACGACTCTTTAAGAGGTACTTTATGGCGCGTCGCCCGTTTTCCAGCCAGTCTCTGGTTTTGATTGTCATCGCTATTGCCATCAATATGATTGGCGGACAGCTTATTAGCATGTTGAAGCTGCCTATTTTTCTCGACTCGATCGGCACCTTAATTAGCGCGGTGCTGTTAGGGCCGGTAATCGGCATGTTGACTGGGCTTCTGACCAACTTGCTGTGGGGGCTGCTTACCGACCCTATCGCTGCCGCGTTTGCCCCGGTAGCGATGGTTATCGGCCTGGTCGCCGGGTGGCTGGCGCGCGCAGGCTGGTTTCGTACCCTGCCAAAAGTGGTCGCCAGCGGCGTCGTCATTACGTTAGCGGTGACGCTGGTCGCAGTCCCACTTCGTACCGCGCTTTTTGGCGGCGTTACCGGTAGTGGCGCCGATTTATTCGTCGCCTGGATGCATTCAATGGGCCAAAACCTGGTAGAGTCTGTCGCGATTACCGTCATAGGTGCCAATCTGGTCGATAAAATTCTGACCGCGATTATCGTTTGGGGGCTGCTGCGTCAGCTACCGTTACGTACTACACGGCATTTTCCTGCGATGTCAGCCGTACGCTAAATGCATCCGTTTACCTCGTTAACCTTATGGGCGCTGGCGGCCTGCACCACGCTGCTACTCCCTGCGCAGACCGTGCTCCCGGTTTATAGCGCGGCAACCTTCCTCTGTCTGTTAGCGTCGAAATCAACGCGGCAGCGGGCGAAGTATGTCGCCTGGCTGATGCTGTCTTTAGGGGTTGGGCTATGGCTGGTACATGGCGGTTGGCTAACGGAATGGATAAGCGGGCAGCCTCGCGCTCCGCAACGCTGGATATATGCCGTTACGCTATGGCTACGCCTGCTGGCGATCGTGTCAACGTCGCAGCTATGGATGCAATATGTGCCGGTTCAGCGGTTTATTCGCGCCCTGTTTGCTTCACGTCTGCCGCCCGGCATCGCTTATCTGTTCGCTGGCCCGTTGCTGGTCGTCGAACAGCTCAAACGACAACTGGCGATCGTTCATGAAGCCCAACGCGCGCGCGGCGTGCCGCTGGATGAAGGCTGGTATCAGCGGCTACGGGCGATACCTGCGCTGATCGTGCCGCTTACGCAAAATGCGCTTAACGATCTGGCGATACGCGGCGCGGCGTTGGATATGCGAGGATTTCGGCTGCATCGTACCCGAACCACGCTGTGGGCACCGAAAGATAGCGTGTTACAACGGGTTGCGCGGTATGGAATGGTACTGCTGATACTGGCGGAAGCGGGAGTGTGGATATGGTTACGTTAGAGCAGTTTCGTTATCTTCCGTCCGATGCGACACGCCCGCCGGCATGTTTTGATTTCCACTATTCAACGCCCGGAATGGTGGCGATAGTCGGCGATAACGGCAGCGGAAAAAGTACGCTGGCGCAACTGATGGCAGGCTGGTATCCGGATTATCTTCCCGGCGATATTGACGGCACAGGCTTACTGCTTGGCGTCCCTATCGGGCAGCTCTCGCTGGTAGAACAGTCGCCCACCATCCAGTTGGTGCAGCAGTCGCCTTATTTACAGCTTTCCGGCTGTACCTTTAGCGTAGAGGAAGAGGTGGCGTTTGGCCCGGAGAACCTCGGCCTCCATGAAGCGGAAATTCTACGGCGCATTGACGAGGCGCTGACCCTGACAAACTGCCAGTCGTTACGCCATCGCCATCCCGGCACGCTCTCCGGCGGCGAAACGCAGCGGGTAGTGATTGCCAGCGCGCTTGCCATGCAGCCCAGACTATTAGTTCTTGATGAAGCCTTCAGTCGGCTGACATCAGTCGCTACCGGGACGCTGCTGGAACGGCTACAACAGTGGGCGCTGGAACGTCATTCTCTCATTGTGCTTTTTGAACGTAATCATTTTCCTTTTCTGACGCGATGCCAGCGGGTATGGCAATTGCGCGACGGAGCGCTAACCCCATTATGTTGACGTTAAATCAGGTCGCTTATCGCTGGCCGGATGCCGCAGCCGACTGTTTGCACTCTATCTCGCTTGAACTTCATGACGGCGAGTGGCTGGCGTTGACCGGCGATAACGGCGCGGGAAAATCGACGCTGTTACGGATTATGGCCGGCCTGCTTTCCCCCACTTCCGGCTCGGTAACGCTGAATGGAGAACCGATTGCGCAGCTTAAAAATCGTCAACGCGCCGCCGCTATCGGCGTACTCTTTCAGGAAGCGGAAAACCAGATTTTCCACAGCAATGTCGCACAAGAGGTCGCTTTTGGGCTGAAACTACAACGCTTATCGGCAGAGGAAATTTCACGGCGCACCCAGGCCGCGCTGCGGTTATGCCAGCTAATGGACGTCGCCGAGGCGCATCCGCTTGATCTGCACGCCGCGCAGCGCAGGATGGTGGCGGTAGCCAGTCTGGAGGCGATGGCGCCGCCTGTGTTATTGCTGGATGAACCCAGCCGGGATTTTGACGCCCACTGGCTAACCGTATTTGAGCACTGGCTGGCGACATGCCGGGCGCGGGGAACCTGCGTCGCGGCGATTAGCCATGACGCTGCGTTTACCCAGCGTCATTTTTCACGGGTGGTACGATTGCATAATGGCGCGATAACGCCGCGTAACATCATTAAGGACGCGCCATCCGATATTCGCCCGTAGGGGTCATTTCCAGCATGAGATCGGCTGGCAGACTACTTTCCAGTACCCGGCGCACATTCGGGCCGTCGGTGCGTTCATAAAAGGTTTCCGCCTCCGCCTGTGATAATCCTCCCGCCAGTTTGCGTCCAATCAACCGGGCGCGTAAGGTTTCCGCCGGGGCGCGAATAAATAATGAGAAATCGCAAAACTCCGCTAACGCGCGCCATCTGTCGTCATCCCGCAGGAGCCAGTTTCCTTCCACAATCACGATCGGCGCCGTGATGACAACAGCATGTTCCACCGGGTCGTGCCGCTGTCGGTCGTACTGCGGCCAGGTCGCCTCGCCAGCCCGCACCAGACGCAGATTTTCCGCCAGCTTATCGACGTCAAAGGTTTCCGGCGCGCCTTTACAGGCACGTAAATGATGCGCCTCCAGCCAGCGGTTATAGTAGTGAAAGCCATCCATGGGAAGCGTTTGAATTTCCGGCAGGTCAGCATCCTGACGAGAGAGGTATTCCCAGAAGGTGGTCAGCGTGGATTTGCCTGTGCCGGGCGGCGCGCTAAGAAAAACGATGGTACGGCGCTCAGGTTTAGCGGCATGTATTTTAGCCAGTTGTTGCAATAAGGGCTTGTGAACCTTTTCTATTTCATCATCATGATAATGTGCTTCAACGTGCAGCCCATTAACCGTCAATGCGATTTTCACGGCGTTAATTCCTTTAAAATTGTCGTTACCGCCAGCGCCATCGCCGTCTTGACCATACCGGTAAAACGCACCTCAGACCACGCGGCGAAGTCGGCAAACTTCATCGACTCCAGCGCGCTATATAAGGGCGCATTACGGGTAATACAGTTAACGTTACTGATGAAGTCCCAGGTAATGTCGTCGGCAAAACCGGGAATCGCGTCTTGTTCATGCAGGTACTGATAAAACTGAGAAAAATGGGTGATGTCAGCGTAGAGCCATTTATCCATTTTCCCCAGCGCATAAATCAGACGTAATGCAACGTCGATATCGTCAAGCGGCCCGCTTTGGGCGAGTAGCGGCTTCACGGCATATTCCACAATCTCTTCATCATTATCGACAAACAACGACGGCAGAAAGCGCTTAATGCCCTGGAGCAAAATGGTATGTGCCGTCGTCATAAACGAAAGTAAATTATTTTGAGCGTCCAGTTGCTCAAGCACATCGTCTTCTGTCAGCGTCGTCATTCGTTTCTCGATAGGTCACCATGAATGCAGAGAGTCTATAATATTACACGTTCGATCTGCGCTACCGATCAGTAAAGTTTGCGTGCGCACACCGTTCGCAACCCGTTGGATCCCATTAACCAGATCGCCCCCCGTAACGCCCGTCGCGCTAAAGAGAATGTCGTTACCGGCCGCCAGTTCGTCAAGGGAGTAGACGCGGTTAACCGCAACGCCCATCTCTTCGCAGCGTTGACGCTCCTGTTGCGCCACCAGACGGTTGTCAGCGTTATCCCCTTTCGCTTCACAGAAGTCGAGCAGCTCCGCCTGCATATCACCTCCCAACGCTTTTACCGCACAGGCGGAAATGACGCCTTCAGGCGCGCCGCCAATGGTATACATCAGATCATAAGGATTGTCCTGCAAACAGGTCAGGACACTGGCCGCCACATCGCCATCGGGCAGGGCGAAAACTTTCACGCCCAGTTGGGTCGCCTCGGCAATGGCAGGCTGCAACCGTGGTTTATCCAGCGTCACCATACGCAACTCCTCCAGCGGCTTGTTAAGCGCCCTGGCGACGTTTCGCAGGTTGACCGTTAACGGCAACGCCAGATTAATCGCCCCTTTCGCCTGGCGGCTTACGACCAGCTTCTTCATATACATATCAGGCGCATGTAACAAGCTGCCCCGGGGCGAAAACGCCATGACGGCCAGCGCATTGCTTTGTCCCATGGCGACCATTCGGGTGCCTTCTATAGGATCGACGGCGATATCCACCTCCGGCCCCTCACCGTTACCAACCTCTTCGCCAATCCACAACATGGGCGCATGATCGATTTCCCCCTCGCCGATGACGATCCGCCCACGGATGGCGATATCATTTAATGCCTGTCGCATTGCGGTAACAGCCAGCCCATCAATTTTGTTCTTATCGCCGCATCCGGTTTGCGGCCAGGCAGCTAACGCCGCCTGTTCCGTAATGCGAAATAGCGGCCATGCCAGAGACATCATGCCGCCTCCCCGATATCCACGCCAAATTGCGCCAGCAGGTATCTTTCCGCTTTTTCGTTCCAGATGCCGTGCGTCTCTTCAACCAGACGCGCCAGCTCCCTGAACAACGGCTCCGTTTTCCCTTTTTCAGCGAAATCAGTAATCGCCGTCAGCGGCATGGTGACGCCGTTATAGATAAGCTTTTTACCGCCGGGAATATCCGGCAGGTTGAGCACGGTGTCCGGCACTGCATCCAGCCCGCCAATATGCGTCACCATGAATGAAGGCTGAAGCTGTCCTGTTGCGCTTAACGCAATAGCCTCTTTCATATCATCCGTGGAGCCACCGGATGTCCCTACGACATGGGTACTGTTGTAATGCACATTGTAAAAATTAAACGGTACCTTGAACTGGCTATCTGTCGGCCCGGCAAAGAAATTCAGGCAACCGTCTTCTGCGAGAAGATCGTCAGCCATTTCAACGACGGACGGAACAGCTGCATAAACAAACACATCATCAAATCCTGCGCCATCGGTTAATGCCCGAAGTTGCGCAGCAGGATCAGCCATGCCCGCGGTATTCACATAGATAAGCTCAATGCCCTTCTCGGCGGCCTGTTTGACCGGCAGCAGTTTTTTTGCCTGCGCCAGGCGGGCCTCATCGATATCTACCACCACCACTCGCGACGGCTGAAGCCCACCGTTAATGGCATAATCAATCGCGCCAATGCCCATCGGACCGGCACAAGCCAGGAGCGCGATATTACCGCCGGGTTTGACTCCCATCCGATGTTCATAAACATAAGGCGTTGTATGATAATTCGCATTATAGGCGCCAATAATGCAGCTCATGGGTTCCGCCAGCGATGCTGCGGCAAAATAAGAACCGTGATACGGTAAAACACAGCCCAGATTAATCGCTACTTCCGGGATTATCATGTACGTGGCGTTACCGCCAAAATATTCGTAGCTGTAGCCGGCAGAATAACCGCTCGGCAAGCCCATCGCCGGTTGTAAAACAAAACGCTGTCCTTTTTTATATTTACCAGTCAGGTTTTTTCCTACTTTGACGATAATTCCGGCACATTCATGACCCGTAATGACTGGATGATTTTCCAGGTCATCAGGCACTCGCTTATGTTCACTGCCTAATAAGGCGGCTTTCCAGGTAGAGAGACATACGCTGTCGGAAATTACGCTTACGAGCAGTTCATTTTCAGTAATGTCGGGTAATTCAAACTCACGGATACGGACATCCCGCTTGCCATATATAGCAGCTACTTTCGTTTTCATATTTACTCCAGAAATCTGAAATATTAATTCGATGTCAAATGGTTAAATAAATCATCAAGGCGCGGATCGCCAATATAGTTCTTAATAAGTATTAAGGGCTTATTGCTGACTCGCTTAACACGTCCTTCAAGGCTGGCATGGGTAACAATAATATCGGCATCATCCGGTACATTTTCGATAGCGTAATGTTTAACGTCGATAGTCAGGCCCGCCTTTTCCAGACGTCGGCGGAACGTTGTCGCGCCCATTGCGCTGGAGCCCATCCCCGCATCGCAGACAAAGGCGATGCGTTTCACGTCGCGATATGAAAATTTGCCTTCCTGCTTCATGACTTTCACCGCCTTAGCGGAATCGCTAAAAGTATCTTCGCTGTCGGCTTCGCTACTTTTTTCCATTTTCAAAATGAAAGCGGTGATAATAAAGGTCACTGCCGTTCCCGCCGTTACGCCAGCAATCGTAGCGAGGAAAGAACCTTTCGGCGTCAGCGCCAGATAGGCGAAAATTGAACCCGGGCTTGGCCCTGCCACCAGGCCGCCATCCAGCAGGTTAAACACCCATGTTCCGCTCATCCCGCCGGCAATCATGGCGATGAGTGTTAATGGCTTCATCAGCACGTAGGGAAAATAGAGCTCATGAATCCCGCCGAGGAAATGGATAATCATGGCGCCAGGCGCAGATTTCTTTGCCATTCCTTTGCCGAATAGCGTAAAGGCAAGCAGCAAACCTAAGCCAGGCCCCGGATTAGAGGCCACCATAAAGAAAATAGATTTTCCGGTTTCCGACGCCTGTTGCATTCCCAGCGGATAATAAACGCCCTGATCAATAGCATTGTTCAAAAAGAGGATTTTTGCCGGTTCATTGATTAAGGACAACAGCGGCAGATAGCCCGCATGTACCAACGATTCAATACACTCCTTCACAAAGTTATTGGCAATGAGTACCGCCGGACCAATCACTTCAAAACCCAGCAGACACAAAATCATCCCGGCGATACCCAGTGAGAAGTTATTAATCACCATCTCAAAACCGGCAGGAATCCGCTTCTCCAGCAACCTATCAATATGTTTAATGACCAGACCGCCGAGAGGCCCCATAATCATTGAGCCAAGAAACATAGGGATATCAGCGCCGATAATAACGCCAATGGTGCCAATTCCTCCCATCACGGCGCCACGTTTTCCACCTACCAGATGTCCACCGGTAGAACCAATCATTACCGGCAGTAAATAGGTAATCATCGGACCGACAATTTTGGCGAAATGCTCATTTGGCATCCACCCGGTCGGAATAAATAATGCAGTAATAAAACCCCAGGCAATAAAAGCGCCGATATTGGGAATGACCATCGCGGTCAAAAAGCCCCCAAAAGCCTGGACCTTTGCACGAGCAGACTTGTGTTCCATAATAATATCCTGTAAAGGAGAGAATAATTATTCGCGAGCTATAATATCCGCCAGCTCTTTTTCTGATTTCGCAGCTAATAACGCCGCTAAAATATCCTCTTCACATAATAGTTCGCTTAACGCCTGAATAGCACCAATATGTGAATCTGAATCTGCTGCTGACAGGCCGATTAATAATTTTATGCCGTCATCCTCGTCGGTAAACTGTACATCCTGCCTGAGCAATGTTAATGACATCCCGGTTTTTAACGCGCCGCATTCGGGGCGAGCATGAGGCATCGCGACACCGGGCGCCAGAATATAGTAAGGACCATTACTGATTGTTGAATCTTTGATAGCCTGAATATAATTTGAATTTATATAACGATTAGCCAAAAGCGATGACATGGAAAAATCAACAGCTTCCTGCCAATTTTGTGCCGATGGTCTTATTGTAATAGATGCTTCAGGAAAATAATCTATTAACCGCATAAGCTCTCCTTATTTTATTTTTAGGGTACAACCTGTCGTTAAAAATAAAATACGCGGGCGGCAAAATGAAATCAATCCAGGCGAAAAAGCGAGCACTTAAAGTGATAAGATTATAATCCACCTACAAAACAATTAGTTAAAACAATAAAAATAAAAAGCAATCTTCATTTTGTGATATTCATTACAAATACAATAAATAACACAATATAAAAATTGCGATAAACATCACAAATAAAACCTTGTTAACAGCAAAATAAATGTATCTTCCAATAAAAACGGGTCGCCGAAGCGACCCGTTTTATGCCGTATTAAGGATTACAGCAGTGCTTTCGCTTTGGCGATCACGTTGTCCACAGTGAAGCCAAACTCTTCAAACAACAGCTCTGCCGGGGCGGATTCACCGAAGGTGGTCATACCGACAATAGCGCCGTTCAGGCCGACGTATTTGAACCAGTAGTCAGCGATACCCGCTTCAATAGCCACACGCGCAGAGACCGCCTTCGGCAGCACGGATTCACGGTAAGCCGCATCCTGCTTGTCAAATGCGTCGGTGGACGGCATAGAAACCACGCGCGCCTTCACGCCTTCGGCAGTCAGTTTTTCGTAAGCGGCAACCGCCAGTTCAACTTCTGAACCGGTCGCAATGAAGATAATCTGCGGTTGGCCCGCACAATCTTTCAGTACGTAGCCGCCGCGGGCGATATTCGCCAACTGTTCTTCAGTACGTTCCTGCTGCGCCAGGTTCTGACGGGAGAGGATCAGCGCGGTTGGACCGTCCTGACGCTCTACGCCATATTTCCACGCCACCGCAGATTCCACCTGGTCGCACGGGCGCCATGTGGACATGTTCGGCGTTACGCGCAGGCTTGCCACCTGCTCGACCGGCTGGTGCGTCGGGCCATCTTCGCCCAGACCGATGGAGTCGTGGGTGTAAACCATCACCTGACGTTGTTTCATCAGCGCCGCCATACGCACCGCGTTACGGGCATATTCGACGAACATCAGGAAGGTCGAGGTGTACGGCAGGAAACCGCCGTGCAGGGCGATACCGTTAGCGATAGCGGTCATACCGAATTCGCGCACGCCGTAGTGAATGTAGTTACCCGCCGCGTCTTCATTGATAGCCTTAGAACCGGACCACAGGGTCAGGTTAGAGGGCGCCAGGTCTGCGGAGCCGCCGAGGAATTCCGGCAACAGCGGACCAAAGGCTTCGATGGCATTCTGGGACGCTTTACGGCTGGCGATTTTCGCCGGGTTAGCCTGCAGTTTAGTGATGAACTCGTTCGCTTTCGCATCGAAGTTAGCCGGCATGTCGCCTTTCATACGACGGGTGAATTCAGCAGCTTCCTGCGGGAAGGCTTTCGCATAAGCAGCGAATTTCTCATTCCAGGCCGACTCTTTCGCCTGGCCGGCTTCTTTCGCATCCCACTGGGCGTAGATTTCAGACGGGATTTCGAACGGCGCGTATTTCCAGCCCAACTGTTCACGGGTCAGTGCGATTTCCGCGTCGCCCAGCGGCGCACCGTGGGAATCGTGGGTACCCTGTTTGTTCGGCGAACCGAAACCGATAATGGTTTTACACATCAGCAAGGACGGTTTGTCAGTCACGGCGCGAGCTTCTTCCGTGGCGCGTTTAATGGCGTCTGCATCATGACCGTCAACGCCACGGATAACGTGCCAGCCATAGGCTTCAAAACGTTTCGCGGTGTCATCGGTGAACCAGCCTTCAACGTGACCATCGATGGAGATACCGTTGTCATCATAGAACGCAATCAGTTTGCCCAGCTTCAGAGTACCGGCCAGTGAGCACACTTCGTGAGAAATGCCTTCCATCATGCAGCCGTCGCCCATAAAGACGTAGGTGAAGTGGTCAACGATGTCGTGGCCAGGACGGTTAAACTGCGCCGCCAAAGTTTTCTCGGCAATCGCCATCCCGACGGCGTTGGCAATACCCTGACCCAGCGGACCAGTGGTGGTTTCAACACCCGCGGTGTAGCCCACTTCCGGGTGACCCGGCGTTTTGGAATGTAGCTGACGGAAATTCTGCAGCTCGGACATCGGCAGATCATAGCCGGTGAGGTGCAGCAGGCTGTAAATCAGCATGGAGCCGTGGCCGTTGGACAGCACGAAGCGGTCGCGGTCGGCCCAGGACGGGTTGGTCGGGTTGTGGTTCAGGAAATCACGCCACAGGACTTCGGCAATGTCAGCCATACCCATCGGGGCACCGGGGTGACCGGACTTGGCTTTCTGTACTGCGTCCATGCTCAGCGCACGAATAGCATTGGCAAGCTCTTTACGTGAGGACATTTTGACTCCAGATCGGATGTTGAAAGGCCATGCCCGTAACGACTTGACGACAGCGCGTTTTGGGCTACGCCAGAAAATTTGCCAACAATTTACCCCAAGCCGCGCGTCATGTACATGGAACATCCTTTTACCGCTTCAGAAATCTCCGGATCGTGCTCGCATGTTACCCAATTAGCTAACTTGCCTGCCGCGCTTTTCTTTATACTTAACCCAGGCGCTAATTCATCTGCAACCGGCGCATTTCAAAACAATATTGATTCGTATGGAAGAGAAAAATGAAAATTCGCGCTTCACTGTTTGCTTTGGGCATGGCGACGGCACTGACTGGCTGCCAGAATATGGACTCCAATGGACTGCTTTCCTCGGGCGCTGAAGCTTTTCAGGCCTATACGTTAAGCGATGCGCAGGTAAAAGCGCTGAGCGATCAATCCTGTAAAGAACTCGACAGCAAAGCGAAAATCGCGCCAGCGAGCAGCGAATACGCCAAACGACTGGCAAAAATCGCCGCCGCTCTGGGGGATAACATTAACGGCCAGCCGGTGAACTACAAGGTTTACGAGACGAAAGACGTCAACGCATTTGCCATGGCGAACGGCTGTATCCGCGTCTACAGCGGGCTAATGGATATGATGACCGACAACGAAGTTGAAGCAGTGATCGGCCATGAGATGGGCCATGTCGCGCTGGGTCATGTAAAGAAAGGGATGCAGGTCGCGCTGGGTACTAACGCGGTGCGCGTCGCGGCGGCATCGGCAGGAGGGGTTGTCGGCAGCCTGTCGCAATCACAGCTTGGCGATCTTGGCGAAAAACTGGTGAACTCGCAGTTCTCCCAGCGTCAGGAGTCCGAAGCGGATGATTATTCTTACGATCTGTTGCGCAAACGCGGTATCAGTCCGGCAGGACTCGCCACCAGCTTTGAGAAACTGGCAAAACTGGAAGCGGGCCGTCAAAGCTCGATGTTCGACGATCATCCGGCATCCGCCGCGCGTGCGCAGCATGTGCGCGATCGCATGAGCGCGGACGGGATCAAATAATCCCTGAACAGTGCCGGATGGCGGCGTGAACGCCTTATCCGGCCAACACGCAGGCCCGGTAAGCGTCGCACCGCCGGGCAATGCGCGATTACTCGCCCTTCTTCGCCGCCTGGATATAGAGCATTTCTAATGCCAGCGTCGCGGCCGCCAGAGCGGTGATCTCCGACTGATCGTAAGCCGGCGCGACTTCTACCACATCCATACCGACAATGTTCAGATCTTTCAGACCGCGTACCAGTTTAATGGCACGATCGGAGGTCAAACCGCCGATCACTGGCGTACCGGTACCAGGCGCAAACGCCGGGTCCAGACAGTCGATATCAAAGGTCAGATAGACCGGCATATCGCCGACGATCTGTTTCACCTGAGCGAGGATATCATCCACGCCGCGATCGTTGACCTGACAAGCATCCAGTACGGTAAAGCCATTGTCTTTGTCAAACTCGGTGCGAATACCGATCTGCACCGAATGATGCGGATCGATCAGGCCTTCTTTCGGCGCGGTGTAGAACATCGTGCCGTGATCGAATTCGCAGCCGTTAGCGTAGGTATCGGTATGCGCGTCAAAATGTACCAGCGCCATTTTGCCAAAATGTTTGGCGTGGGCGCGCAGCAGCGGCAGCGTGACAAAGTGGTCGCCGCCGAAAGAGAGCATACGCTTACCCGCAGACAGCAGTTTTTCGGCGTGCGCCTGTAATTTTTCACTCATTTCACGGGCATCGCCAAACGCATACACCAGATCGCCGCAGTCCACGACATTCAGGCGCTCACGCATGTCAAAATTCCACGGGAAACGGTGATGTTCCCAGGCGAGATTGGTCGATACCTGACGGATCGCCGCCGGGCCATGACGACCGCCAGCGCGACCGGACGTTGCCATATCAAACGGTACGCCGGTGATCACCCAGTCGGCATCGCTGTCATACGGCTGAAAGTTCATTGGCAGACGTAAAAAACCAAACGCATTAGAAACCAGTGAGTTATCGTACTGATGACCTAAAGTGCTCATGTCCTGACCTCTTTTAGAGTCGTTGCATTAAAACAGATGAAAAAAATCCCCTCCGCGTCGTTAAACCCGACGAGGAAGGGATTGATTTGTAAATCGCTATTGCGGCGAATTATCGCCGTTAATTCATACGGGTTCAAGTGAGTATAGCATTCTGGCGGGTGGCAGCTTTACCTTATCCAGCCTGCACTCGTAGGCCCGGTAAGCGCAGCGCCACCGGGCATCAACGGCTACTCGTCTTCCAGGTAAGTGTACCCGTACAGTCCCGCTTCAAATTCTTCGAGGAACTGTTGCTGCAACGCATCGTCCAGATCCGTCTGTTTTACCTGGTCGCGGAAATGCGTTAACAGAGTTTTCGGGTCCAGTTGCACATATTGCAGCATATCCGCAACGGTATCGCCTTCGTCAGACAGCTCAACCTCGACGTTACCGTCCGGGAAGACAAACACGTCAACCGCTTCAGTATCGCCAAACAGGTTGTGCATGTTACCGAGGATCTCCTGATAGGCGCCAACCATAAAGAAGCCGAGCATCGGCGGATTCTCTGGATCGTATTCCGGCATCGGCATCGTCGTGGCGATACCGTCGCCATCGATATAGTGGTCGATAGCGCCATCGGAATCACAGGTAATATCCAGCAACACAGCACGACGTTCCGGTACCTGATCTAATCCTTCCAGCGGCAGCACCGGGAAGAGTTGATCGATCCCCCACGCGTCCGGCATTGACTGGAACAGCGAGAAGTTGACGTACATTTTGTCCGCCATTCGCTCTTGCAGTTCGTCGATAATCGGACGATGCGCACGGTTTTGCGGGTCCAGTTGCTTCTGCACCTCATGGCACATACTGAGGTAAAGTTGTTCCGCCCAGGCGCGCTCCTGCAAACTAAACGCGCCGGAAGAGTAGCCAATATGAATATCGTGCAAATCCATTTGGCTGTCATGCAGCCACTCACGCAGCGAGCGGCGGGTGCCAGGCTTATGCATCTCCTGCCAGGTTTCCCACAGATTTTGTAGCGCGCGCGGCGCATCTTCAGCAGGGGCAGTCGGTTCCGTGTATTCGTTACGCTCCACGCCGATAATGTTAGACACCAGTACAGTATGGTGCGCGGTGACGGCGCGGCCAGACTCGGTAATCACCGTCGGATGCGGTAAACCATGCTCTTCGCAGGCATCGCCAATCGCCCAGATGATGTTATTGGCATATTCGTTCAGGCCATAGTTCACCGAACAGTCGGACTGCGAGCGGGTACCTTCATAATCCACACCCAGACCGCCGCCCACGTCGAAGCACTGGATATTAACGCCCAGCTTATGCAGCTCAACATAGAAACGGGCGGACTCGCGCACGCCGGTCGCGATATCGCGAATGTTCGCCATTTGCGACCCAAGGTGGAAGTGCAACAGTTGCAGACTGTCCAGACGCCCGGCGTCGCGCAGGGTTTCTACCAGTTGCAGCACCTGCGTCGCCGCCAGGCCGAATTTTGATTTTTCGCCGCCGGAGGATTGCCACTTACCGGACCCCTGAGAGGCCAGACGCGCACGCACGCCCAGACGAGGAACCACGCTCAGCCGCTCGGCTTCTTCCAGCACAATAGCGATTTCAGACATCTTTTCGATGACCAGATAAACCTTATGGCCCATCTTCTCGCCAATCAGCGCCAGCCGAATGTATTCACGGTCTTTATAACCATTACAGACGATCACGCTACGGGTCATGCCAGCATGCGCCAGCACCGCCATCAATTCAGCTTTCGACCCCGCCTCCAGCCCCAACGGTTCACCGGAATGGATAAGGGATTCAATCACGCGGCGATGCTGATTGACCTTAATCGGGTAAACGAGGAAGTAGTCGCCATTATAACCGTACGATTCACGCGCACGCTTAAACGCCGCGTTAATCGAACGCAAACGGTGTTGCAGGATCTGCGGGAAGCAGAACAGTGCCGGCAGACGCTGACCTTGCGCTTCGCGCGCTTTCACCAGTTTGGCAAGATCGACACGCGCTTCCGGTACGTCGGGATCAGGGCACACGCTGATGTGGCCCAGCTCGTTGACGTCGTAGTAGTTATTGCCCCACCAGGCAATATTGTAAGTGCGCAGCATCTTGCTGGCTTCCTGGGAGCTCATTGCAACCTCCTGCATGGAGCGTAGTACACCCTGTTCGCCTGCTGACGAAGGCGAACCCATAGAAATGTCGTCAGACATAGCGAACCTCAAATTTTATTAGCAAGTGTAAAACAGTTGACTACTATCGCAATCCGAAGACGCGATAACAACCCATAAACAAGCGGATTTTCCAGCAGATAGTGCTGATGCTCCGCCTGCGCGACCGGTTTCTTTTTCATATCATTGTAAAACACGTAACCGAACTCACAGATAACGGTTCGGCGAAACCACGAGAAAACTCTTGCGTTAACAAGAGAGCCCTTGTTCAGTCTTCAGCGCCATTGCCGGCTCTGGAGTCCTGAGAAGCGCCGAGATGGGTATAACATCGGCAGGTATGCAAAGCAGAGATGCAGATTGCGGGGGACATGCGCGCACCAGAACGATGCGACAGATTCAGCAGAATACAACGGTTCATTATCTCGTATCACCTCCACGGCCGCCTCGTAAGACGAACCCACAAGCCAAAGCAACGTTTTAACCCGGCTGGAAGTGGCGACACGAAGAAAACGTCGTGTGCTTTTGTATGAGCCGCGCGTCGCGTTTTATACCCAGAACGCAGAAAAAAAGCAAAGCATAAATGCGCATAATGTCAGCATCGTCAGAAACGTTTACCGCCTGATTTTGACCGACGATGCGACGGCCTTCAAAAAAAGCTGGAAATTGGGCGAAGAAGTGACCTAAAATAGCCGTCCAGATGTTAATCCATCCATACTGATTAACACTCAGACTGCCAGTGTCAGTGACCTTCAGACTCATGGTAGAAGCTTCTACCCTGACTATTCCGCACAACAGTTTGAGCTAACTAAATTCTCCTTAGGTGAAATTAAATATGGCAAAACACCTTTTTACGTCTGAGTCCGTATCAGAAGGGCATCCTGACAAAATCGCTGACCAAATCTCTGATGCCGTGTTAGACGCCATCCTGCAACAGGATCCGAAAGCACGCGTCGCCTGTGAAACCTACGTCAAAACCGGCATGGTTTTAGTTGGTGGAGAGATCACCACCAGCGCCTGGGTCGATATCGAAGAGATCACCCGTAATACGGTGCGCGAAATTGGCTATGTGCATTCCGACATGGGCTTTGACGCCAACTCTTGCGCGGTACTGAGCGCAATTGGCAAACAGTCTCCAGATATCAACCAGGGCGTTGACCGCGCAGACCCATTGGAACAAGGCGCGGGCGACCAGGGCCTGATGTTTGGCTACGCGACGAATGAAACCGACGTACTGATGCCTGCGCCAATCACCTACGCGCACCGTCTGGTACAGCGTCAGGCTGAAGTGCGTAAAAATGGCACTCTGCCATGGCTACGTCCGGATGCAAAAAGCCAGGTCACTTTCCAGTATGACGATGGCAAAATCGTCGGTATCGACGCCGTGGTTCTCTCTACGCAGCACGCAGAAGATATCGACCAGAAATCGCTGCAAGAAGCGGTGATGGAAGAGATCATCAAACCCATTCTGCCGTCTGAATGGTTAAATACGTCTACTAAGTTCTTTATCAACCCAACCGGTCGTTTTGTTATCGGCGGCCCAATGGGCGACTGCGGCCTGACCGGTCGTAAGATCATCGTTGATACCTACGGCGGTATGGCGCGTCACGGCGGCGGCGCCTTCTCCGGTAAAGATCCGTCGAAAGTTGACCGTTCTGCAGCTTACTCTGCGCGTTATGTCGCGAAAAACATCGTGGCGGCAGGTCTGGCGGATCGCTGTGAAATTCAGGTCTCCTACGCTATCGGCGTAGCGGAGCCGACGTCCATCATGGTGGAAACGTTCGGAACCGAAAAAGTGCCTGCTGAACAGTTGATTCTGCTGGTGCGCGAATTCTTCGATCTGCGCCCGTACGGTTTGATTCAGATGCTGGATCTGCTGCACCCGATCTACAAAGAAACCGCGGCTTACGGCCACTTCGGTCGCGAAAACTTCCCGTGGGAGAAAACCGACAAAGCGCAACTGCTGCGCGATGCTGCCGGTCTGAAATAATCGCCCGCACCTGACGGTGTTTTTCAGTCAGGTAAACCATGCCGTGCTTATAAAGGCCAGCGCCATGCTGGCCTTTATCATTGCTGATAAACGCAGCGCTATCAGATGCTCCAGAGTGTATTTACACTGACCTTTTTGTGATGCACAGCACAATCCGCTCTCCCCTTTCGTTTCTTCGACTACACTTTTCATCATTCCGTTTCAGCAACAATGAAAGCGATTACATTCATTTTCATTAAGAACTGACAATGCCACTATCGTTGTGCTTATCCTGAGATGAAAATGTTACATTGTTTTTCAGCCTTGTCTGAATACCAGGCGATTGATATGGTTATAAGATTATTAAAACTATTATTTTTCAGATAATTAAATAATCACAGTGATAAATAGTAGTGTAAACGATTACACCATTGTGATTGCCCTCACATATTTTTACGGCGTACTCACCTACTCTTAACATCGATAAAATTGCTAACCCAATCGGAGGGCATAATGCCTGACAATAAAAAACAAGGGCGTTCCAACAAGGCCATGACATTTTTTGTCTGCTTTCTTGCAGCCCTGGCAGGATTACTTTTTGGCCTGGATATCGGCGTTATCGCCGGTGCTTTACCCTTCATTACCGACGAGTTCCAGATTACCGCACACACTCAGGAATGGGTGGTCAGCTCCATGATGTTTGGCGCGGCCGTCGGCGCTGTCGGCAGCGGCTGGCTCTCCTTTAGGCTGGGTCGTAAAAAAAGCCTGATGATCGGCGCTATCCTGTTCGTTGCCGGTTCACTGTTCTCCGCTGCGGCACCTAACGTTGAAGTCCTGATTATTTCTCGCGTGCTGCTGGGTCTGGCCGTTGGCGTCGCTTCCTACACTGCGCCGTTGTACCTGTCTGAGATCGCGCCGGAGAAAATTCGCGGCAGTATGATCTCAATGTACCAACTCATGATCACCATCGGGATTCTGGGCGCTTATCTGTCCGATACCGCATTCAGCTACAGCGGCGCATGGCGCTGGATGCTCGGCGTGATCATCATCCCGGCCATTCTGCTGTTGATCGGCGTCTTCTTCCTGCCGGACAGCCCGCGCTGGTTTGCGGCGAAACGCCGCTTCCATGATGCTGAACGCGTCCTGTTGCGCCTGCGTGATACCAGTGCGGAAGCAAAACGTGAGCTCGATGAAATTCGCGAAAGTTTGCAGGTTAAACAGAGCGGTTGGGCGCTGTTCAAAGAAAACAGTAACTTCCGCCGCGCCGTATTTCTTGGTGTTCTGTTGCAGGTAATGCAGCAGTTTACCGGGATGAACGTCATCATGTATTACGCGCCAAAAATCTTCGAACTGGCGGGATACACCAACACAACGGAGCAGATGTGGGGCACCGTTATCGTTGGTCTGACTAACGTCCTGGCAACCTTTATCGCTATCGGTCTGGTTGACCGCTGGGGTCGCAAGCCTACTCTGACGCTGGGCTTCCTGGTCATGGCGATTGGTATGGGGATTCTGGGTACGATGATGCACATCGGCATCCATTCGCCGTCTGCGCAATACTTCGCTATCGCTATGCTGCTGATGTTCATCATTGGATTTGCGATGAGCGCCGGTCCGCTGATTTGGGTACTGTGCTCCGAAATCCAGCCGCTGAAAGGCCGTGATTTCGGCATCACCTGCTCCACCGCGACCAACTGGATCGCCAATATGATCGTCGGCGCAACTTTCCTGACCATGCTGAACAATCTGGGTAACGCCAACACCTTCTGGGTCTACGCAGGCCTGAACGTACTGTTTATCCTGCTGACCCTGTGGCTGGTGCCGGAAACCAAACACGTTTCGCTGGAACACATTGAACGTAACCTGATGAAAGGTCGTAAACTGCGCGAAATCGGCGCCCACGACTAACTTCCACACACTTCCTCCCGCCACGGGAGGAAGTGTTTTTCTTGCAGTCCCTCTCTCCTCGAACTATTCTCTGCCGCTATGAAAACCCCTCGTCTCCCTATCGCTATTCAGCAGGCTGTGATGCGTCGTCTGCGGGAAAATCTCGCCCAGGCTAACCTCAAGCTCGATAGACATTATCCGGAGCCGAAACTGGTGTATACGCAACGCGGCACCTCGGCGGGTACCGCCTGGCTCGAGAGCTACGAAATCCGCCTCAATCCGGTGTTGCTGATAGAAAACGCTGACACCTTTATCGCAGAGGTCGTGCCGCATGAACTGGCGCATCTGCTGGTGTGGAAGCACTTCGGACGCAAGGCCCCGCATGGCAAGGAGTGGAAGTGGATGATGGAAAGCGTGCTGGGCGTTCCGGCCAGACGCACTCATCAATTTGAACTGCAATCCGTACGGCGCACTACCTTTCCTTACCATTGCCAATGCCAGCAACATCAACTTACCGTCCGCCGCCATAACCGCGTGGTACGCGGCGAAGCGGTTTATCGTTGCATTCGCTGCGGCGAACCGCTGGTCGCCGGGTAGTTTCCGAAACGTTTGGGAACTTTCCCGAGCGAACTGATTGCATACAGGTACAACTTTCGTTACGTTGCGGGCTCGTTTTGCTATGGAGTGTGCGATGTACCGTAATTTTTCTTTTGCCGCTGTGTTGCTGGCAGCGGCGTTTTCAGGCCATGCACTGGCCGACGGCATTACCAGTTTCTCTCAGGCCAAAGCGGCGAGCGTCAAAGTTAATGCCGACGCGCCCGGCAGCTTTTACTGCGGGTGCCAAATCCGCTGGCAGGGTAAAAAAGGCGTCGTAGACCTGGCGTCCTGCGGCTATAAGGTGCGTAAAAACGAGAATCGCGCCAGACGAATTGAGTGGGAGCACGTTGTCCCCGCCTGGCAATTCGGCCATCAGCGCCAGTGCTGGCAGGATGGCGGGCGAAAAAACTGCGCTAAAGACCCGGTCTATCGCAAAATAGAAAGCGATATGCATAACCTGCAACCCGCGATTGGCGAAGTGAACGGCGATCGCGGCAACTTTATGTATAGCCAGTGGAACGGCGGCGAAGGCCAGTACGGGCAGTGCACCATGAAAGTGGATTTTAAAGCAAAAATCGCCGAGCCGCCCGCCCGCACCCGCGGCGCAATCGCCCGCACCTATTTTTATATGCGCGACCAATACCAACTGAAACTTTCCCGTCAACAAACGCAGCTTTTTAACGTCTGGGATAAGCAGTACCCCGTTACCGCCTGGGAGTGCGAACGCGATGCGCGTATCGCGAAGGTGCAGGGCAATCATAATCCCTATGTGCAACGCGCTTGCCAGGCGCAAAAGAGCTAACCTACACTAGCGGGATTCTTGTTAACCCATGCCCTGGATATCCAAACGCCGGGGCCATGACGCGGATTTTTTATTATGCGTATTCCCCGCATTTATCACCCAGAATTGTTAACGTCCGGTACGCAAATTTCGTTATGCGAAGATGCGGCCAACCATATTGGTCGTGTACTGCGCATGGGGCCGGGACAAGCTTTACACTTGTTTGACGGCAGCAATCAGGTCTTCGATGCTGAAATCATTAGCGCCAGTAAGAAAAGCGTTGAAGTGCAAGTGATGAAAGGCGAAATCGACGATCGTGAATCGCCGCTGCATATCCATCTGGGCCAGGTGATGTCGCGCGGTGAAAAAATGGAATTTACTATCCAGAAATCGATCGAACTGGGTGTAAGCCTCATTACGCCACTGTTCTCTGAGCGCTGCGGCGTTAAACTGGACAGTGAACGTCTGAACAAAAAGCGCCAGCAGTGGCAAAAGATCGCCATCGCCGCCTGCGAACAATGCGGGCGTAATCGGGTGCCGGAAATTCGCCCGCCGATGGCGCTGGAAACCTGGTGCGCCGAGCAAGATTCTGGGCTGAAGCTCAATCTTCATCCGCGCGCCCATGCCAGCATCAACACCCTGCCGCTGCCGGTTGAACGTGTCCGACTGCTGATCGGCCCGGAAGGCGGGCTGTCGGCGGACGAAATCGCGATGACCGCGCGCTATCAGTTTACTGATATTCTGTTAGGACCTCGCGTTCTGCGTACTGAGACAACTGCGCTCACCGCCATTACCGCGCTACAGGTGCGTTTTGGCGACTTAGGATGAAGCGTTAACGGAGAAAATAATGATCAAGCTCGGCATCGTGATGGACCCCATCGCAAACATCAACATCAAGAAAGACACCAGTTTCGCTATGCTGCTGGAAGCCCAACGCCGTGGTTATGAACTTCATTATATGGAGATGGCCGACCTGTATCTGATTAACGGCGAAGCGCGCGCCCGCACGCGAATGTTGAGCGTGGAGCAAAACTACGATAAATGGTATGAATTGAATGACGAGCAGGACCTGCCGCTGGCCGATCTGGACGTCATTTTGATGCGCAAAGATCCGCCGTTTGATACCGAGTTTATTTACGCGACCTATATTCTGGAACGCGCCGAAGAGAAAGGCACGCTGATCGTCAACAAACCGCAGAGCCTGCGCGACTGTAATGAAAAACTGTATACCGCCTGGTTTTCCGATCTGACGCCGGAAACTCTGGTAACGCGCAATAAAGCGCAGCTCAAAGCATTTTGGGAAAAGCACGGCGATATCATTATGAAACCGCTGGACGGTATGGGCGGCGCGTCCATTTTCCGCGTTAAGGAAGGCGATCCTAACATGGGCGTTATTGCCGAAACGCTGACCGAGCTGGGCAACCGCTACTGTATGGCGCAAAACTATCTGCCCGCGATCAAAGAGGGCGATAAGCGCGTACTGGTCATCGACGGCGAGCCGGTGCCTTACTGCCTGGCGCGTATTCCGCAGGGTGGCGAAACCCGCGGAAACCTGGCGGCTGGCGGTCGCGGCGAACCCCGTCCGTTGAGCGAAAGCGACTGGGAAATCGCCCGCCGCGTTGGGCCGACGCTTAAAGCCAAAGGGCTTATTTTCGTCGGTCTGGATATTATCGGCGACCGCTTAACGGAAATTAACGTGACCAGCCCAACCTGCGTGCGTGAAATTGAAGCGGAATACCCGATCTCTATCACCGGGATGTTGATGGACGCCATTGAAGCGCGCCTGGCGAAGTAAAACGATTATTGCCCGGTGGCGTGCGCTTACCGGGCCTGCGCAATCACGCAACCCAGATCGGATAAGGCGCGTCAGCGTAGCCATCCGGCAATCTATTGCCCAATAAGGCGCAGCCGCCCTTCGGCAAAAGACGGCTTATATGAGTGACAACCGTCCGCTTTCCCCACATACTGAACGCTGTCGCTTTTTTGAACCAGGAAACAGAACCTCTGACAATGAATTTACAGCATCACTTTCTTATTGCCATGCCTGCGCTCCAGGACCCGATTTTCCGCCGTTCCGTGGTGTATGTTTGCGAGCACAACCAGGACGGCGCTATGGGGATTATTGTTAATAAACCTTTGGAAAACCTGAAAATTGAAGGGATTCTGGAAAAACTGAAAATTACGCCGGAACCGCGCGATCCGGCGATGCGCCTTGATAAAGCCGTGATGCTGGGTGGCCCGCTGGCGGAAGATCGTGGGTTTATTCTGCATACTCCGCCGTCACGTTTCGCATCCAGTATTCGTATCTCAGACAATACCGTGATTACCACCTCCCGCGATGTGCTGGAAACGTTAGGTACGCAACAGCAGCCTTCCGATGTGCTGGTCGCGCTGGGCTACGCCTCCTGGGATAAAGGCCAGCTTGAGCAGGAACTGCTTGATAACGCCTGGCTTACCGCGCCTGCCGATCTCAATATTTTATTCAAAACCCCCATTGCCGAGCGCTGGCGCGAAGCGGCGAAACTTATTGGCATTGATATTCTGACCATGCCTGGCGTTGCGGGGCATGCCTGATGAGCGGCACCTTACTGGCCTTTGACTTCGGCACAAAAAGTATCGGCGTTGCAATAGGACAACGCATTACCGGCACCGCCCGTCCGCTTCCGGCACTCAAAGCACAGGATGGCACGCCTGACTGGACGCTCATTGAACGTTTGCTGAAAGAGTGGCAGCCGGACGAAATTATTGTCGGACTACCGCTCAATATGGATGGCACTGAACAACTGCTGACGGCGCGAGCACGTAAATTCGCCAACCGTATTCATGGGCGTTTCGGGGTAACTGTCACGCTTCACGATGAACGACTCAGCACCGTTGAAGCGCGCTCCGGTCTGTTTGAACAAGGTGGGTATCGCGCCCTGAACAAGGGCAAAGTGGACTCGGCGTCCGCCGTGATTATCCTCGAAAGCTATTTTGAACAGGGGTATTAAAGCCGTTTTTGTCAGCAGGCCGGATAATGCGGTCACGGTTGCCGGGCCTACTGGGCAATAAGCTGGTTTAATGCCTTAAGCGTCTGTAAACGCGCCGCCGCCTCCGCCTCATCAATCCGCCACATTCCCGCAAAGGCCAGCGCTGCGGCGTGTCTGCCCAGCGGTTGCGCCATAGAAACTTCACCGTCAGCGTGATGCCACAGCACGTATCCCCGCTGGCGCTGCTGTGCCACATGCGGCGCCAGATTACGCCACTGCTCCGGAGTAAAGCGCTGCATTAGCGCCTCATCGCTTTCCGCCGCCAGTAACGCCATCCCTGGTACCGACTGCCAGGCCGGATACATGCGAAACCCCGCCAGCGCCTGACTTACCTGCGAACCCGGCGTAGAGTGATAAATATAGATAATCTGGTCTTCCCATAGCACGCCTAACGCTACCACGATGTCTTTGGGCGCATGTCGCTCAAGGATGGGGAACGCATGAGAAAACAGCGCTGAACCGCGAATCGCCTGCGCCGCTAAAGCGTGAATGCCTGGCCCGGGTACATAGCGTCGGTGCTCATCCTGCATCGTGAGTCCAATAGAAGCCATCGTCATTAACAGGCGATTAACGCGCGTGGTATTTATATCCATCAAGCGGGCAAGTTCGCGACATCCGATAGCACGGTCGCTGGAGACCAGATATTGCAGACAGCGAATGCCATCTATCAGGCTTTGATTCGGTTGTGATGACATCGTTAAATGGCTTCGCTGTGGTCTTAACAAAGCTGCGATTTTAACGCCGGTTCGCCAGGATACAAGCCTGCACGCCGTTCTATCCACCGCGCCAGCCAACACTTTACAAAACCAGTACGCAACCATGCTCGCTACAGCCGTCCCTGCGCCTGACGCCATTGCGCGCTCTGGGCGAACGTCATCATCCCCTGCTGCTGCCCGGTTTGTATCACGTGGGCCAACTGATGGAGTTTACCTTCTCGGATCAAATTCCCTGTGGCTGGCGTATTAATCAGTAATTCAAACAACGCCACGCGCCCATCCTGCCTGTCAGGCTCCAGTTTTTGCGATAGTACGGCGCGCAGGCTGCCCGCCAGTTGGCCACGTACCGGTTCTTTTTCCTGCGCCGGAAAACTATCCACCAATCTTTCCACCGCCTGCGCCGCGCCGCGAGTATGCAGGGTTGCCAGTACCAGATGTCCCGTTTCCGCCGCTGTCAGCGCCAGGCGAATGGTTTCGCTGTCACGCAACTCTCCCAGCAAAATGACATCGGGATCTTCACGCAACGCCGCGCGCAGCCCGGCGGCGAAAGTGGCGCAATGCTGGTTGATCTACCGCTGCTGTATCAGGCAACGCTTGCTGGCGTAACGGTACTCAATAGGATCTTCCAGCGTCAGAATATGTTTATCGGCATGTTGATTAAGATACCCCACCATCGCCGCCAGCGTGGTGGATTTCCCGCTGCCAGTGGCGCCAGTGACCAGAATCAGTCCGTTCTCACTGGCAAGCAGTGCTGGTACTATCGGCGGCGTCTGGATTTCCGCCAGATCAGGACAACGCTCGGGCAAGAGCCGTAGCGCCAGCGACGTTCCCTGTTGATGTGTGAACGCACTGGCGCGCAGGCGCCGCGTACCGGCCAGCGAAACGGCGAAATCAAGCTGGCCGTGCGTTCGCCACTGATATTGTTGCGCGTCATTAAGCCAATCAAGCAGAAGCCTGTCGACATCAGGCGCAGTAAAAGGCGCGATCTCCATCCGTCCTTGTTTGCGCCATCGCGCAGGCCAGGCGTTACACAGGTGTAGATCCGAGACGTTATGCTTTACACTAAGCGTCACAATTTCTTCCATATTCATATAAACATCCTCGGAAAATGAACGATATCGCGCATAACCTGGCACACATCCGGGACAAAATCTCCGCCGCAGCGACGCGTTGCGGCCGCTCTTCAGAAGAAGTTACGTTGCTTGCAGTGAGTAAAACCAAACCTGCGAGCGACATCGCAGAAGCCATTGCCGCCGGACAACGGGCATTTGGTGAAAATTATGTACAAGAGGGGGTGGAAAAAATCCGCCACTTTCAGGAAGCGAAAGTGGAAGGCCTGCACTGGCACTTTATTGGCCCTTTACAGTCCAACAAGAGTCGTCTGGTGGCCGAGCATTTCGACTGGTGTCATACCATCGATCGCTTGCGTATCGCCTCGCGTCTGAGCGAACAGCGTCCGGATAATCTGCCGCCGCTAAATGTTCTGATCCAGATTAATATCAGCGATGAAAACAGCAAGTCAGGCATTCCGCTGGCGGAACTGGATGAGCTGGCCGCTGCGGTGGCTGCATTGCCACGTCTGCGGCTTCGCGGACTGATGGCGATCCCGGCGCCAGAGTCAGATTATGTAAGGCAGTTTGAAGTCGCACGTCAAATGGCTGTAGCATTTGCCGGGCTGAAAGCGCGCTACTCTGACGTTGATACCTTATCTCTGGGTATGAGCGACGATATGGAGGCCGCGATTGCGGCAGGTAGCACAATGGTGCGCATCGGCACCGCTATCTTTGGTGCTCGTGATTACACAAAAAATTAAGGAAAACTGAGGAACGCCATGAATACGTTGACCTTCCTGCTCTCAACGGTAATTGAGCTGTATACCATGGTGCTATTATTGCGCGTGTGGATGCAGTGGGCCCGCTGTGACTTTTACAACCCTTTCTCCCAGTTCGTGGTGAAAATTACGCAGCCCATTATCGGACCGCTGCGCCGTATTATCCCGCCAATGGGGCCGATTGACAGCGCTTCCCTACTGGTGGCGTTTATTCTTAGCGTTATTAAGGCGATAGTGCTGTTTAAGGTGATTACGTTTCAGGCGATTATCTGGATCGCCGCGGTGCTTATCTTACTTAAAACAATCGGCCTGCTGATCTTCTGGGTTCTGCTGGTCATGGCCATCATGAGCTGGGTGAGCCAGGGTCGTAGCCCGATTGAATATGTATTGATTCAGCTTGCCGAGCCGCTGCTCAGCCCGATTCGCCGTATACTGCCTGCGATGGGCGGCATCGACTTCTCGCCGATGGTTCTGGTGCTGCTGCTGTATGTCGTTAATATGGGGATCGCTGAAGTCTTACAAGCGACAGGCAACATGTTGCTGCCGGGGTTGTGGATGGCGTTATGAGTGCTGTGACTCGCTACGAAGACGGTCTGGTGTTACGGCTTTATATTCAGCCGAAAGCCAGCCGCGACAGTATAGTGGGCTTACATGGCGACGAGGTGAAAGTCGCCATTACCGCCCCGCCGGTTGACGGTCAGGCAAACAGCCATCTGGTCAAGTTTCTCGGCAAACAGTTCCGCGTGGCGAAAAGTCAGATCGTCATCGAAAAAGGCGAGCTGGGCCGTCACAAACAGGTAAAAATTATTCACCCGCAACAGATCCCGCCGGAAATTGCGGCGTTAACTGAGTAGGTATTCCATGCAAAAAGTTGTTCTCGCGACCGGCAACGCCGGTAAAGTGCGTGAGCTCGCGTCGCTGTTAAGCGATTTTGGGCTTGATGTGGTAGCGCAAACGGAACTGGGCGTCGACTCCGCGGAAGAAACCGGCCTGACGTTTATTGAAAACGCGATTCTCAAAGCGCGTCATGCCGCTAAAATGACCGGTCTGCCCGCCATTGCCGATGACTCCGGTCTGGCCGTTGACGTTTTAGGCGGCGCGCCAGGTATCTATTCCGCGCGCTATTCTGGCGAAGACGCGACAGATCAGCAAAACCTGGAAAAACTGCTGCATACTCTACGGGATGTTCCGGACGACAAACGCCAGGCGCGATTCCATTGTGTGCTGGTTTATCTGCGTCATGCGGAAGATCCCACACCGATAGTCTGTCACGGTAGCTGGCCTGGCGTTATTACTCGCCAGGCGGCCGGAAATGGTGGATTTGGCTATGATCCCATTTTCTTCGTACCGTCTGAAGGCAAAACCGCCGCAGAGCTAACCCGTGAAGAAAAAAGCGCGATTTCCCATCGTGGACAAGCGCTCAAGCTGCTGCTGGATGCGTTACGCAATGGCTAAACTACCGCCGCTCAGTCTTTATATTCATATTCCCTGGTGCGTACAAAAATGTCCGTATTGCGACTTCAATTCCCATGCGTTGAAGGGCGAGGTGCCGCATGACGACTACGTCCAGCATCTGTTAAGCGATCTGGATGCCGACGTCGCCTGGGCGCAAGGACGTGAAATAAAGACCATTTTTATTGGCGGCGGTACGCCAAGCCTGCTTTCCGGGCAGGCGATGCAAACGCTGTTGGACGGCGTGCGTGCGCGCCTGAATCTGGCGGCGGATGCGGAAATTACCATGGAAGCGAACCCTGGCACGGTCGAAGCCGACCGCTTCGTCGACTATCAGCGCGCCGGCGTAAACCGGATCTCCATTGGCGTGCAGAGCTTTAGTGAACCTAAGCTGAAACGTCTTGGCCGTATTCACGGCCCACAAGAGGCGATGCGGGCAGCAATACTGGCAAATGGGCTTGGGCTACGCAGCTTTAACCTGGACTTGATGCATGGATTGCCGGATCAAACGCTGGAAGAGGCGCTGAACGATTTGCGACAAGCGATTGCGCTTAATCCGCCGCATCTCTCATGGTATCAATTGACGATTGAACCCAACACCCTGTTCGGTTCGCGTCCGCCGGTTCTACCGGACGATGACGCTCTGTGGGATATCTTTGACCAGGGCCACCAATTATTAACCGCCGCTGGCTATCAGCAATACGAAACGTCGGCCTATGCCAAACCCGGTTATCAGTGCCAGCATAATCTGAACTACTGGCGCTTTGGCGACTATCTGGGTATTGGCTGCGGCGCCCACGGTAAAGTCACCTTCCCGGACGGCAGGATCTTGCGCACTACCAAAATTCGTCACCCACGCGGTTATATGCAGGGACGTTACCTGGAAAGCCAGCGTAACGTTAGTGATGACGATAAACCCTTTGAGTTCTTTATGAACCGTTTTCGGTTGCTGGAACGCGCGCCTCGCGCCGAGTTTGTCGACTATACCGGGCTTAGCGAAGATATAATTCGTCAACAGATGGATGAGGCTATCACACAAGGTTATCTGACCGAGAGTGAAGATAGCTGGCAGATCACCCGGCACGGTAAGCTATTTTTAAATTCGCTGCTGGAGCTGTTTTTAGCGGAATGATGCCGTAAATGCGCAGGCCGGATAGGACCTTGCGCCCCATCCGGCAAACTACCGGATGGCGCTACGCTTATCAGACCTACAAAATTAGAGTGATAAGCGTAGCCGCCTTTAACGATTAGTACTGATTAAACATCGTTTGGATCTGTTTCGGATCTTTGGTCTGGGTTAACGCCAGTTGCAGTAAAACACGTGCTTTTTGCGGGTTCAGCGTGCCGGAGGCGACAAAGCCGTATTTTGCATCATCTACTTCCGCATCCTGCGTGGTTGCGCCAGTCGGCACACGTGAGGAACGCACCACTACCGTACCGTTATGCGCGGCGGTCGCCAGGGTATCAAAGACCGTTTTATACAGGTTGCCATTACCCACGCCTGCACTCACGATCCCGTCGTAACCTGCATCTACCAACGCTTTTGCTGGCAGATCGGACGCATTCGCATAGTTATAAATGATACCAACTTTCGGCAGCGCGGTCAGCCTGGACACGTCGAATGGGGTGGAGGTGGTATGTTTACGCTCTGGCGTACGCTGGTAGTCAATTTTACCGTTGTGAATATAACCCAGCGGGCCGTAGTTAACCGCTTTAAACGTCGCCACGTCAGTCGTATTGGTCTTAGTGACGTCGCGTCCGTCCATGACGGTATCGTTCATTACCACCAGCACGCCGCGGTTGGCGGACTGTTTATCAGCCGCTGTTACTACCGCATTATAGAGGTTAAACGGACCATCTGCGCTCATTGACGTGGAGGGCCGCATCGCGCCGACCAGTACCACGGGTTTATTGCATTTAACGGTCAGATCGAGGAAATAAGCGGTCTCCTCCATCGTATCAGTGCCGTGGGTGATCACGAAACCGTCGGTACTGTCGCACTCAGTATTGATTTTTTTCGCCAGCGTGAGCCAGACCTCATCGTTCATATCCTGCGAGCCAATGTTAACGACCTGCTCGCCTTTCACTACCGCAATGTCCTTCAGTTGAGGAACGGCATCCACCAGATTTTCGACGCCGACTTTACCTGCCGTATAATTTGATTTTGTTGCTGAATCACCGCCGCCAGCAATCGTTCCGCCGGTCGCTAAGATGGTGATATTCGGTAAAGCGAACGCCGCGCCGCTGAAACCCATTACCAGAGCAGCTAATGCCGTTTTCCTGAAAAACTCCATGTTATATCTCCAGTTATGTCAATTGGTCGCATTATCCCAATATTGCAGACGAATAATGTGACGACATACGATTAACTAGCGATATATATCTGACAGAGAGGATTTTTTAGAGATGGGTAACAAAATACAGGAAAAAACAGAATAAAAAGGCGCAGATGCGATCTACGCCATTGTTTAAAAATGGGAAGATTATTTCAGGCTGCCGACCAGCGCTTTGCGGTTGTCTTCCAGGGTCACCACGCGGCTACAGACATCTTTGCCAAATTGCTGGAAATCTTTCTCCTGGTTTTTCCATTCGTTCTGGATGGCAGTTTGCAAACCACCGAGACTGCCCATCACGCCCTGTAAAGGGTTACCGCCGCCTTTAAGCACCGCTTTGGCGCCCATTTCGTTAATGCTGTCCTGCAAAATACCGCCCATCGTCTGGTTCACCAACTGCTGACCGTCGGCTCGCACCTGGTCGATAGCCTTATAATGGAACGTCAGGCCGTCCGTACGATGTTCGATAATGCGGTTCATTTGCGCTTTTAATTGCGCATCAAGCTTCGTCAGGCGGCTGCGCATGTTACTGCTTTCGCCCACCTCTTTAGCGATGATTTTATCCAGCGCCACGCGGCCTTTTTCGACGCGCGATCGGGCGCCCTCATCAATCCACGGCAGCGCGCTTCGCAGCTCCGCCTGGTAATCTTTCGCCTGCTCGCGCTGCGCGGCGCTAAGGGTGTACTGCTTACCATTGTACATCACATTGCCGTCCGGCGTGATCACCAGGTTGCCGTTTTCACCTTTCACCTGCACCGTTTGTGGACTCAGGATCACATCGTCACGCGGTGTGACGCTGCATTTGTAATCTGCGTGAGCGGCCATCGCCGTAAACGTTAGCACTGTCGCCAGCAGCGTTTTGCGCATCATAACTTTCCCTCAAGACAAAGCGGGTCGGCATATGCCGACCCTGTACTTATTAGTCCCACCAAACGTCGAAAAGTTCGCTGGTACGGACTTCTTCAAGGTTGCGCGCTTCCAGCCACTTACGCACAATCGCCTGATGTTCTTCAGTACATTTACCGATTTCCTGCATACAAATCAGCCCTTCCCAGGCCAGGTAGCCGCTGCCATCAAACGCCAGCTTATTAGGCTCAATAACGTCATTAATAAAGTCATCGACAGTCTTATCGATCTGCTCTTCAGATGTACCTTCCGGAAAACGCCATGCCACCGAAAATCCTAATTCCTGGAATTCGTCAATGTGCATTTTTTTACGCAGACGACGACTACGGTTCTTTGCCATTACTTCACCCTCTCGAACATTAAGTCCCATACGCCATGACCAAGACGATGGCCACGTTGTTCAAATTTCGTTACCGGGCGCGATTCCGGGCGCGGTACATAATCATTGCTCTCTGACAGATTTTTGTACCCGTCGATAGAAGACATTACTTCAAGCATGTGTTCCGCATACGCTTCCCAGTCGGTCGCCATATGGAAAACGCCGCCCAATTTCAGCTTGCTCAATACCAGTTCAGCAAACGGCACCTGAACGATACGGCGTTTATTATGACGCGCTTTATGCCACGGGTCAGGGAAAAAGAGCTGAACCATCGATAAGGAATTGTCAGGAATCATTTTATGCAAAACTTCTACCGCGTCGTGGCACATGACGCGCAGGTTTTCAACGCCCTCTTCATGAGCGGACGCCAGACACGCGCCGACGCCGGGCGAATGCACTTCAATACCGAGGAAATTCTGCTCCTGGCGCGCTTTCGCCATCGCCACGAGAGACGCCCCCATGCCAAAACCAATCTCCAGCGTCACCGGCGCTTCGCGACCAAACAACGTGGCGAAATCTACCGGCGCTTCGCTGAACTCGACGCCCATCACCGGCCAGTAGTTTTCCAGCGCGTGTTCTTGCCCCTTTGTCAGTCGCCCCTGGCGACGAACAAAACTACGAATACGGCGCAGTGGGCGGCCGTTTTCATCAAATTCCGGTGAAATGACGTCGTTTTTCATAAAAGTGTAGTCTGCTGTGTTTGAGTTCTGAAAACGGGCATTATCCAAAGTTAGTTGCCGGATGCAAGCATGAAGCGCACTGCGGAAAGTTCCGGTTTACACCCTGCGGCCTCTGTGCTGCAATCTTGCCCCCGGCAATAATGAATGAGTTTCCATGCAAGCGTCTCAATTTTCAGCCCAGGTTCTGGACTGGTACGACAAATACGGGCGGAAAACGCTGCCCTGGCAAATTAACAAGACGCCTTACAAAGTATGGCTCTCGGAAGTCATGTTGCAACAAACGCAGGTGACGACGGTTATTCCTTACTTTGAGCGATTTATGGCGCGCTTTCCCACGGTGACAGATTTAGCGAATGCGCCGCTGGATGAAGTACTCCATTTGTGGACCGGGCTCGGCTATTACGCCCGCGCGCGTAATTTGCATAAAGCGGCGCAACAGGTGGCGACGCTTCACGGTGGAGAATTCCCGCAAACTTTTGACGAAATCGCCGCGCTCCCCGGCGTCGGGCGTTCAACCGCCGGCGCGATTCTCTCCCTCGCGTTAGGTAAACATTATCCGATTCTTGATGGAAACGTTAAACGTGTGCTGGCTCGCTGTTATGCTGTTAGCGGCTGGCCTGGAAAAAAAGAGGTGGAGAATACGCTGTGGACGTTGAGCGAACAAGTAACGCCCGCAAGTGGCGTGGAGCGTTTTAATCAGGCGATGATGGATCTGGGCGCGATGGTTTGTACGCGTTCAAAGCCAAAGTGCACCCTGTGTCCGCTGCAAAGCGGTTGTATCGCCGCTGCGAATGAAAGCTGGTCACGCTATCCGGGCAAGAAACCGAAACAGACATTACCGGAGCGTACCGGCTACTTTTTACTGCTACAGCATCATCAGGAAATTTTCCTGGCGCAGCGCCCTCCCAGCGGTTTATGGGGCGGATTATACTGCTTCCCGCAGTTTGCCAGTGAAGATGAACTGCGCGAATGGCTGGCGCAACGGCATGTTAACGCTGATAATTTGACCCAGCTTAACGCGTTTCGCCATACATTTAGCCATTTCCATCTGGATATTGTGCCTATGTGGCTTCCCGTGTCGTCACTGGACGCCTGCATGGATGAAGGCGGCGCGCTCTGGTATAACTTAACGCAACCGCCGTCAGTCGGACTGGCGGCGCCCGTGGAGCGCTTGTTACAGCAGTTACGTACCGGAGCGTCAGTTTAACGCCCCGGTCGATAAAGAGGATGACTTATGAGCAGAACGATTTTTTGTACTTACCTGCAACGCGACGCTGAAGGACAGGATTTTCAGCTCTACCCTGGCGAGCTGGGAAAACGTATCTATAACGAGATATCCAAAGACGCGTGGGCGCAGTGGCAGCATAAGCAGACCATGTTGATTAACGAGAAAAAGCTCAACATGATGAACGCCGAGCACCGTAAACTGCTGGAGCAGGAGATGGTGAGCTTTCTGTTCGAAGGGAAAGACGTTCATATCGAAGGTTATACGCCGGAAGATAAAAAATAGGCCCGTTGCCGAATGACGCTGCGCTTATTCGGCCAGTGAACTATGCCGGATAAGCCCCTGGCGCCGCTGTCCGGCAACGTAGCATAACGACAACACAACATGCACTCCCGGAATGATGAAAAAATTACTCGCGCTTGCTGTTATTGCGCCGTTGCTCATCTCCTGTTCCAGTTCGACCAAAAAAGGCGAGACGTATAATGAAGCCTGGGTCAAGGATACCAACGGCTTTGATATTTTGATGGGGCAATTTGCCAACAACATTGAAAATCTGTGGGGATATAAGGAAGTCTTGATCGCGGGGCCGAAAGACTACGTCAAATATACCGACCAGTTCCAGACCCGCAGCCACATCAACTTTGATGATGGGACCATTACCGTTGAAACCATCGCCGGGACGGAACCTACCGCACATCTGCGCCGGGCCATTATTAAAACGTTGCTCATGGGTGACGATCCAACCTCCGTCGATCTTTACTCCGATGTCGATGACATTAAAATTTCCAAAGAACCCTTCCTGTATGGTCAGGTCGTCGACAATACCGGTCAGCCTATTCGCTGGGAAGGCCGCGCCACAACATTCGCGGATTACTTGCTGAAAACGCGGCTCAAAAGCCGCAGTAACGGCCTGCGTATTATTTACAGTATCACCATTAATCTGGTGCCTAACCACCTTGATAAACGCGCGCATAAATACATTGGTATGGTACGCCAGGCCTCCCGTAAATACGGCGTTGACGAGTCGCTGATTCTGGCGATTATGCAAACGGAGTCCTCGTTTAACCCGTATGCGGTCAGCCACGCGGATGCGCTAGGCCTGATGCAGGTGGTGCAACACAGCGCCGGGAAAGATGTGTTCCGTTCTCAGGGTAAATCCGGCACGCCAAGCCGCAACTTCCTGTTTGACCCCGCCAGCAATATCGATACCGGCACAGCGTATCTGGCGATGTTGAATAATGTGTATCTGAGCGGTATCGAGAATCCGACGTCGCGGCGCTATGCGGTCATTACAGCCTACAATGGCGGCGCAGGCAGCGTATTACGCGTATTCTCGAACGATAAGACTCAGGCTGCGAATATGATTAACCGCATGTCACCGGGGGATGTGTACCAGGTATTAACTACCCGACATCCGTCTGCGGAGTCGCGCCGCTATCTGTATAAGGTAAATTCTGCCCAGCGATCGTATCGCCGCCGATAAACCATCGCCTCCCGCCTCTGGCTGGTCACATAACAGGGGCGGGACAGGCGAAAAGTGTTAACTACGTCACTCTTTCGCTTTGCAATCAGAAATTGTTTGCAAATATTTGTCACAGGTAACAAAAAAAGCCCTCCTCATTGATAGAATTACACCAAATCACAACGGCAAATGTGCCTTTTAAAACACCCATCCGCTCTCAGGTGTGAGGAAATTAACATGAATCTTAAGCTGCAGCTTAAAATACTCTCTTTTCTGCAGTTCTGTCTGTGGGGAAGCTGGCTCACTACCCTGGGCTCGTATATGTTCGTCACCTTAAAATTTGACGGTGCATCTATTGGCGCAGTTTATAGTTCACTGGGGATTGCCGCCGTCTTTATGCCGACCTTGTTAGGGATTGTGGCTGACAAATGGCTGAGCGCGAAATGGGTCTATGCCCTGTGCCATATCGTCGGCGCCATCACGCTGTTTATGGCCGCGGAAGTCACTACGCCAGGGGCGATGTTCTTTGTGATCCTGCTTAACTCGTTGGCCTATATGCCGACGTTGGGCTTGATCAACACGATATCGTATTACCGCCTGCAATCTGCCGGCATGGATATTGTGACTGACTTCCCGCCTATCCGCATCTGGGGCACCATTGGCTTTATTCTGGCGATGTGGGGCGTGAGTTTCTCCGGTTTCGAGCTGAGCCATATGCAGCTTTATATCGGCGCGACGCTTTCCGTTCTGCTGGTACTGTTTACCTTTACCCTGCCGCACATTCCGGTGGCGAACCAACAGAAAAACCAGAGCTGGACATCGATGCTGGGCCTTGACGCTTTTGCGCTATTTAAAAATAAGCGGATGGCGATTTTCTTCATCTTCTCCATGATGCTGGGCGCGGAACTCCAGATCACCAACATGTTTGGCAACACCTTCCTGCATAGCTTTGATAAAGATCCGCTGTTCGCCAGCAGCTTTATCGTGCAGCACGCCTCGGTGATGATGTCGATTTCGCAGATTTCTGAAACGTTATTCATCCTGACCATTCCGTTCTTCCTGAGTCGTTATGGTATTAAGAACGTTATGCTTATCAGTATCGTGGCGTGGATGCTGCGTTTCGGCCTGTTCGCTTATGGCGACCCAACGCCGTTCGGTACCGTCCTGCTGGTACTGTCGATGATCGTGTACGGCTGCGCCTTCGATTTCTTCAACATTTCTGGCTCGGTGTTTGTCGAAAAAGAAGTACGCCCGGAAATCCGCGCCAGCGCGCAGGGGATGTTCCTGATGATGACCAACGGCTTCGGCTGTATCCTGGGCGGCATTGTGAGCGGTAAAGTGGTGGAGTATTACACTCAAAACGGCATTACCGACTGGCAGACCGTGTGGCTCATCTTCGCGGGCTACTCGTTGGTGCTGGCCTTCGCGTTCGTAGCCTTGTTCAAATATAAACATGTTCGCGTTCCGGCGGGTTCTCAATCCGTCGCGCATTAATAGTTGCCCGATTTCGCAGGCCGGATAAGACGCGAAAGCGTCTTATCCGGCATTAACGCCTTATCTGGCCTGCAGGCAACGTTATTTTAAAACATACCCGTACAACCGTTTAATTCCATCGGTATCGGTCTCGCTGTACACTCCCTGCAATTCCGGCGAAAAACCGGGCAACAAATTGATGCCCTCTTCCAGCGCCAGAAAATAACGCTGCGCCGCGCCGCCCCAAATCTCCCCCGGCACCACGCATAGTACGCCCGGCGGATATGGTAATGCCCCCTCGGCAGCAATACGCCCATCCGCCTCACTGAGGCGCACCAGTTCTACATCGCCGCGAATAAAGGCGCTGTTGGCATCCTGTGGGTTCATCGCCACATGCGGCAGGCTTTCTTTGCGGAACATCGCCTTTTGCAGATCCTTAACGTCGAAGCTAACGTACAGGTTGTGCATCTCCTGACATAGCTCACGCAGGGTGTAATCGCGGTAACGCACCGGGTATTTCTGAAAAACCGTCGGCAATACATCCGCAAGCGGCGTATCGTCTTCAATGTGTCGTTCAAATTGTGCCAGCATCGCGACTAGCCGCGCCAGTTTCTCTGCGCTCTCGGCAGGCGTCAGCAAGAATAGAATCGAGTTGAGATCGCACTTCTCAGGCACAATACCGTTCTCACGCAAATAGTGGGCAAGAATGGTCGCCGGGATGCCGAATTCGGTGTATCGCCCGCTATCGGCATAAATACCTGGCGTGGTCAGTAACAGTTTACAGGGGTCGACAAAATACTGGTCATCCGCGTAGCCTTCAAAGCCATGCCATTTCGCCCCAGGTTCAAAACTGAAGAAACGACGATCGCTGGCAATGCTCTCCGTCGGATATGCCTGCCACGGCTTGCCGTCAACCTCCAGTGGAATAAAGGGCTGAAGCAGTTTGCAACGGGCGAGGATGGCTTTACGCGCGTCAATGCCCAGTGCAACGCTCTCCGCCCACAGGCGGCGACCGCTCTCCCCTTCGTGGATTTTGGCATTGATATCCAACGCCGCAAACAGCGGATAGAACGGGCTGGTTGAGGCGTGCAACATGAAGGCGTTGTTCAGGCGTTTGTGCGGGCAAAAACGCGCCTGGCCGCGAATATGGTTATCTTTTTTGTGGATCTGCGAGGTTTGTGAGAACCCCGCCTGTTGCTTATGTACCGATTGGGTCACAAAGATCCCTGGGTCGTTTTCATTGAGCTCCAGCAGCAACGGCGAGGTATCCGCCATCATATTGATAAACTGCTCATAGCCTACCCACGCGGAGTCAAACAGGATGTAATCGCAGAGATGCCCGATTTTATCCACCACCTGACGGGCGTTGTAAATGGTACCGTCATAGGTACCAAGCTGAATGATTGCCAGGCGGAACGGACGCGGCGCATCGGCTCTTTCCGGCACCACGTCACGAATCTGGTCACGCAGGTACGTTTCATCAAAACAGTGCGCATCAATACCGCCAATAAAACCAAACGGGTTGCGCGCCGCTTCAAGATAGACCGGCGTCGCCCCAGCCTGAATCAGAGCGCCGTGGTGGTTGGATTTGTGATTATTACGATCAAACAGCACCAGATCGCCGCGCGTTAGCAGAGCGTTGGTGACCACTTTATTCGCTGCCGAAGTCCCATTTAGCACAAAGTAGGTTTTATCCGCATTAAACACTTTTGCCGCAAATTTCTGCGCGTGTTTAGCAGAACCTTCGTGTATTAGCAGATCGCCAAGTTTCACATCGGCGTTACACATATCCGCACGAAACAGGTTTTCACCAAAAAAGTCATAAAAGTGACGGCCTGCGGGATGTTTTCTAAAAAATTCGCCATGCTGGTGCCCCGGACAAGCAAAGGTGCTGTTACCCATGTCGACATACTGGGTCAGGGTGTCATAAAAGGGAGGCAGAAGCTCCGCTTCGTAGCGACAGGCAGCGTTTTCCAGCTCCAGCCATTCCTGCGCGTTACCGCCTATTACCGCCGTAACGCCGGCAGGCGCACTGACGAGTTCATCCGTAAGCATAAACACCGGCAGGTGAAAACCAGTGCGTTTAAGCAACGCCAGAATGCCGCTATGGCTGTCGGCAGCGGTAATGACGACTGCGGCCACATCGGTAAAGTCGGTACTGTCCAGCGCCACCACGTTTCGGTGGGTGGAGAGTCGGGAGATGAGTTCACCGCTGGCGGCAATATTCATTGATTTCATAAGCGCAAATACCCGTTTCGGGAGTAGAGTAACCCCGGACAAGGCCCGATGCCTTGCCCAACGAGATGCCGGGTCAAACTGGATACCAGCTCCGACCGCCAGACATCAGTAAAAACAGACTGTTTCTGATTTTACTGTTGTCCTGCAGTGAGCGTGCGCTGCCCTCACCGCATAGCGGGGACGACAAAAAAAAGGAAAGAAAGGGGCAAACCTCGCGCAGTCAGGCGACAGTGAAGACAATATAAAGGCGCTATGTTCATCCCGGCGAGCCCCATGCTGGCAGGAGAAATTTCGCGCAATCATGGCACCTTTCACCAGACGGCGCAAGGTAAAATCAGCGCTCCACACGTCACAGATAATCAAGCTATCAACAGCTTAATCGCGCGATAATAGGGCAATTTAAAAAATAAATAACAGGAGTTAGTGTGGTAATTGGACCTTTTATTAACGCTGGCGCAATTTTATTCGGCGGCGTTTTTGGCGCGCTGTTAAGTCAGCGTCTGCCAGAACGGATCCGCGTCTCAATGACGTCTATTTTTGGCCTGTGTTCTCTGGGAATTGGTATTCTGCTGGTGATGAAGTGCGCTAATCTTCCGGTGATGGTGCTGGCGACACTGGTCGGCGCGCTTATCGGCGAGTTTTGTTTGCTGGAAAAAGGCATTAATGGCGCAGTCGCGAAAATCCAACAATTATTTATGGCATCGGGTAAGAAACCGACACATGAGTCATTTATTCAAAGTTATGTCGCTATCATTGTACTGTTTTGCGCCAGCGGCACCGGTATTTTCGGCGCAATGCATGAAGGGATGACCGGCGACCCGAACATTTTGATCGCTAAATCTTTTCTGGATTTTTTCACCGCCATGATTTTCGCCTGTTCGCTTGGCATCGCCGTTTCGGCGATTTGCGCACCGATGTTGATTATCCAGTTAACGCTTGCCGCCTGCGCCACCCTCATTCTTCCGCTGACCACGCCGGCAATGATGGGCGACTTTAGCGCAGTGGGCGGACTGCTGCTGGTGGCAACCGGCTTGCGTGTATGCGGGATCAAAATGTTTCCGGTGGTGAATATGCTCCCGGCTCTGTTGCTGGCAATGCCGATTTCCGCCGCATGGGCGGCATTTTTTGCCTGACGCGGCGTGCAATAACAACAAAGTGGTGATAGATTGTGCAGTCTGCGTTGATTTGAAGAAATTTCGTTGACGAAGCGAGGCGATTACGGTTTAATGCGCCTCGTTGCCCGGATAGCTCAGTCGGTAGAGCAGGGGATTGAAAATCCCCGTGTCCTTGGTTCGATTCCGAGTCCGGGCACCACCTTTCGTTTTTTATGCTTCCTTATAAATCCCTGTGTGTATGTAATTCAATAAGTTAGCATAAAAATCTTTCCTGATACATTTTGGTTTATCTCTGTGTATCCGGAAAATTGTGGGTCAGATTGAGGGTTCATTCAGTTCGATGAACGGAGAGGCCCTCATGTTGACTGACAGTAAAATCCGCGCCGCGAACCCCCTCGCAAAATCCTACAAACTCACCGATGCACAAGGTCTGTATCTGACGGTATCCGCCAGCGGCTCTAAGCTGTGGTATTTCCGCTATCGTTTTGAAGGTAAGGAAAACCGTCTGGCCTTCGGCCCCTATCCGCAGGTTACGCTGGCAGAAGCCCGAGAAAAGCGCGATGCGGCGCGTAAGCTGTTGGTATCCGGTGTTTGCCCTTCCCTGCCCCGTAAGGCGGAGAAAGCCGCCGTTGACGGTACGCGCACCTTTCAGTACATCGCCACCGCATGGCACACCAGTTGCCTGAAACTCTGGTCTGCTGACCACGCCGATAAAATCCTCACCTGCCTGAAACGCTACGTCTTCCCTGATATTGGCACAATGGACATTGCAGAGGTTGAAACCCGCCATCTGGCGCAGCTTGTTAAATCCATCGACGATAAAGGCGTTCATGACGTTGCCGGTCGGGTGCGTCAGCATCTGACCAAAATCATGCGTCATGCGGTGCAGCAGGGGATTATCAAATATAATCCGGCTTACGATCTGGATGGCGTCGTGACCCCGGTTGTGACCCAACACCATCCCGCCCTGCCCCTGAAACGCCTGCCGGAGCTGCTGGACAAGATTAAAGGCTACAAAGGGCGGGAACTGCCCCCTCTGGCGCTGGAGTTGAATCTGCACGTCTTTCTGCGTTCCAGTGAGTTACGCCTCGCCCGCTGGGATGAGTTCAACCTGAAAGCCCGTATCTAGACGGTACCTGCACAGCGGGAAGCGGTTAAAGGTGTGAGATTTTCATCGCGTGGCGCAAAGATGAAAGATGAGCATCTGGTGCCGCTGTCTGCACAGGCTGTCGCCCTGCTGGAGCAGATAAAGGAAATTACCGGAGAGTCCGTTTTCGTCTTTGCCGGTGCGCACTCAATGAACAAGCCGATGAGTGAAAACACCATCAACAAGGCGCTGCGAGTGATTGGCTACGACACCAAAACTGAGGTTTGCGGTCACGGCTTCCGCACGATGGCCTGTAGCGCCCTGAATGAATCCGCACTGTGGTCTAAGGATGCCATCGAGCGCCAGATGAGCCACAAGGAGCGAAACGGCGTGCGGGCGGCGTATGTGCATAAGGCGGAGCATCTGGAAGCCCGTATGGAAATGATGCAGTGGTGGTCGGATTATCTCGACGTGAGCCGCGAGGGGTACGTTGCGCCGTACATTTATGCGCGGCGGCATAAGGCAGCCTGAGCCAGTAGCAGCGTAATTTATTGAGAATGGAAAAGCGGTTTCCGGTTGTCCGGGAACTGCTTTTTTGCATTTAAAGATTTTATCTGCACCAGTTCATTATCATCGCTTACCTGCACCAATCCGCCGTCGCCTGTCGGTGTCAGGATTATGCCAGATACCACCGGATAAATACCGAACTGTGCCAGCATCAGCCTTTTAAGCCCTTTGGCCCTTTCCGGTCTGGCGCTGTTACCCTTAGCCGCCCTTTACCTTTATCTGGCCTTTTCCCTTTTGCTGGCGCAATCCCCAGAAAAAATACCGTAACATTGCCCCAGAATCCTGTTAATAGGCTATACCGTTCGTAAGTACCGTTATTAAGAGGAAACCGTACAAAAACCGATTAATACCCCCAGGATTAATAGGAAACTACCCAAAATTATTTGAGGCAAATAATTTTGCCCGAAAACCGATGGATAACTCGCTCTTTTCAAGGCAACGCCTATCAGCCAGTATCCTTTCGCCCGTAAACCTGCGCCACATACCGCCCGCGCCCGTCGCCGTGACCCAAATCCATCGCCGTCATTGCCAGCACTTCCTTCTCACAAAATCCCTGCGCCAGATAATGACGGATCGCATCCTGCGCCCACGCATAGCGCAACGAGTGCGGGGAATATGTGCCAGTTAACCCGAGACGTGACGCCTGACTGTGCCAGTACTTCATCGCACTTTTCAGATCCAGCTTATCTATCAACCTGCCGTGGCGATCTTCAGCCACGGTCAGCGCATTATCCAGCGCTTTTCTGACAGCGCCAGTATCAAGAATAATCGTCTCGCGGGGCCGCCTGCCTTCGGTACCGAACACCACGGTTAACCGGGGATCGCCGCGTTCCAGCGCCTGCCGCCACGTTTTCAGCGACTGTACGCTCTGCACCGCCTCCTGCGAACGTAATCCCATCAGCCTTGAGAACTCCAGCGCAGCCGCCATCCCCGGATCTTTTACGCGGGCCATCTCCAGCACGTCGCGATAGTGCTCCGGCGTGATAACCAGCTTTGTACCGTTACGGGATGCGCCAGACAGACCAAGAGAACGTTTGTTCAGCCGCTCACTCTGCGCCAGCCTGTCACGCCCGGCCTGTTTCAGAATGCAGCGCACCGCCGCCATCTCGTTTTGCAGGGAACGCTTCGTGATGCCCTGCGCCAGCCGTTCACGGACATAGCCTTCAATATGCCGCGCCTTAAGCTGCTCCACCCGGCGGATCTGCACATTCTGTGCCAGTACCAGACGTTCACAAAACCGCTGCGCCAGCTTAATGCGGTCGTGAACGGTCTTATGGCTACCGCCTGCCTGCTGCGCCAGTCGCTTCATTTCCTGTTCCAGTATTCCCATATTTTCCCCTTTTCATGATTGCTGCAAACTCATCCCAAAAACCCAAAACTTATACCGCTTTCCCCGGCGCACAGGCCAGTAGCCCCTGTTTTTTGTCGGGGCTGCGAACGATACCTGAGCGCCGGGGCGGCAGCCGTTGAGGTGTGGTGGGGCTTCGGTTGTGCTCTCAGAGCAGCCGCCCGCTTGTGCGGGTTATCCCCCGGATCGTCCAGATCCGCCTCGGTATCGGTTCATGTTCTCCTTATGGGTAAAATGGCCTGAAAAGGCAGTGTCAGAATCCAGCAATGGGCCTGTTCAGTTGAGTTTTCTGGTGCAGGTCGAAAGGGCTGCGTGCGTCACTTTCCCGCTCTGCGCGGTTAAAGTGACGCACTGGACTGGCGCAGTGTTTTTAAAATCGCAGGCTGGTGCAGTTTTACGGCCACGCGGCAGCAAAGCCTTGCGGCAATGCAGGCCGCAACCCGTAAAAGTTAAGCGTACTGACCGTCAGCAAGTGCAGACTAACCGGAATGATTCCGGCGTAGTGGAAGCCCTGACCAGTGAACTGGCGCAGTTAAGGGAGGAATTGCCTGTAAAGTTCAGCCTCTGCCGCAGTGTTATGCGACCCGGCATTTTTGCAGAGGTCCTGCCGGTAAGGCGACCATCTTGATTCATCAGGCGCTTCTTTCAGGTCATGAAGCGTTGGGCGCTGTCGACGACAGCATGGAGCAGGAGGGAGACTACGCCAGTGCCGCTGGCGCAGAAAGGAAAAACTGTTTTTGCATCAAAAAGGTTATTTGCGAACCTGAACTGCCGCGCTTCGCTTGTCTTCTCCCGATCTTCTGACAGCAAAGCCATCAGAAGATCGGGAGCGATGATTTAGCAATTTTCAGGCTTACGGTAACGGGAAGGCCAGATTTGCTCTGGCGCAGTACCCAACGCTTCGGCGATCAGCCTTTCGCCTTTGGGCCAGTGCCTTATCAGTGCGTTTGCCAGCGTGGCGGACGCCAACCCTGAGTTGCGGGAAACGGCAGAAAGCGACGTTCCGCGCTTTTTCAGCGCCGCAATAATGTCAGCGGAATGCCAGTCTGGTTGCACCATACTCATACAGTCACCCCATCGATAAATTTCACGCCGTCGGCGGTACGCAACCAGCGCGGGGCCGTGATTTCATCAGAAAAATAGTGGATCAGGTCAAACAGCAGGCAACCAAGGTAATCCCGGGTTTCCGGTAATAGCCCCTGTCCCGTCAGAACCTGCGTCAGGGCAAGGCAGTAGTGGCAAAGTTCGGTACATTCGGGATCGAAACGCGGTGAGCGGGTGGGGAGCGTATCAACGGTCAGGCTGTCCATCATGTGCTCCGGGATCGGATCGAGCAGCGAGGGCTGGAGCAGTCGTAAACAGGCATTAAGCCTGCCGCAAAGCGCCATTTTCAGCGTGGGATCGTCGTGTTCGATCAGGATTTCGGCAAACTGTTTGCAGTACTCTGCCAGTACGGTGAAATCCGTGGCGGCATTGAAGGGAACGGAGAGTAGCGGGTGTGTCTGGGTGGTGTAAATAGACCCGTTTTAGTTCCATGCATTTTTTGAGATCCCGGCCAGATAATGGTGTTGTCGGTATTCCTCCGGCGTCATATTGTTCAGCGATTCATGCGGGCGTTCACAGTTATATTCTGATAACCATTTCTCTGTGATTTCCCGCACTTCATTCAGTGTTCTGAACAGATAAAAATCGAGTATTTCTGTACGGTATGTCCGGTTAAAACGCTCAATGAAAGCGTTCTGCGTTGGCTTACCCGGCCGGATAAACTCCACTTTTACTGCATGTTTCTCTGCCCATTCAGCCAGTGCCAGCGAGATAAATTCCGGTCCATTATCCATGCGAAGCATGGCCGGATAGCCGCGGTTTGCCGCGTTCTTGTCGAGCACCCGGACCACTCGTGGGGCTGGCAGATTCAGATCGATTTCAATCGACAACGCCTCACGGTTAAAGTCATCAACAACATTGAACGTGCGAAAACGACGGCCACAGACCAAAGCATCATTCATAAAATCGACAGACCAGCTCTGGTTCAGCACTTCCGGTATGGCCAGTGGCGAGGGATTACGCACCGGCAGCCGTTGTTTACCCTTACGGCGAAAATTCAGCTTCAGCAGACAGTAAATACGGTGGATCCTTTTGTCATTCCACTGGTATCCCTGCCGCCGCAGAACCTGGAAAAGCTTCGGAAAACCGTATCGCGGGTATCGTTCAGCCGCTGCCTGCAATGCGGCAATAACGGGTTCGTCACGCGTAGAATCCGGGCGGTAATGGTAAACCGTTCTGCTCAGGTTCAGACTCCGGCAGACCTGACGGATACTGAGTCCGAATGTCGTTATCAGATGAGTGACCAGCTCACGCTTAGAGGCTGGTTTTAAAGCTTTTTTTCGATAACGTCTTTCAGCGCCCGACATTCCAGGCTGAGGTCGGCAAACATCTGTTTGAGACGTCTGTTCTCGTCCTCAGGCTCTTTTATCTTTTTAATATCAGAGGCCTCCATACCGCCATATTTAGACTTCCAGTTGTAATAGGTGGCTTCAGAGATACCGACCTCCCGGCAGACATCTTTAACCGTTCGTCCGGCTTCGACCGACTTAATCACGGCGATGATCTGATGCTCAGTAAAACGGGCTTTACGCATAGCGAGCTCCTTTGTTGGCAGATTGATTATGCCGGAGGATCTCTAAATGTGAATGGCACGATTATGCGGGATACTTACAAAGATGTCGTTAATGCTTCCGATGGATGCACCACAGAGGAAAGATTAGTAACATTTACTAAGCTTATTATTGATGACCGTATATATCCTCAAAGATTTATTTCATTTATTTTTCCAATTTTCAGTTCATTTGCACAGGGCCATTTCCTTGATATTAATTATATGAACACACTAATAAATGACGTTGAAAAAACAGAACCAGTCGGGGTCATCCCAACTATGGCAAATGAAGTCTCTAATTGAATTTAAATTTTCCAAGCAAATAAAATAAGAGATATAGCAGCTATATTAATAGCTGCTATGTTTCGTCAAAAACGACCATAAAAAAGAGTAAATAATACACTAATATATTCTTGATATCACAAATCTGGAATAAACCCTTCTTCCCGCAGAACCTTAATCACCCCTCGTATCAGATACGAGTTAGAAAACTTCGCTGTATAGGTACGCGCCCCCTCCTCTACTGGTTGAAGCAATCCCCTATCAATCAGCTTACCAAGCTGATAAGTCACCTGCGTCGGTTTCAGATCGGGCAAAACAGTGCGTAGATCGCCCGCTTTTATCGTCCCCAGTTCGACGGCACGTTTCAGAACCTTCGATTCCAGCGGGTTTGTCAGTCCTCTCTCCGACGAAAAATCGATAGCCGGATACAGGATTTTTTCACTCAGAAAAGCATGGCTTGTCAGTTGATCAACTTTCTTCAGCTCAGAGGAGATCCCCGAAAGCACATATAAACACCATTCTTCCAGCCCCTGCTCTGTTCCCTTATCGGCTAACGAAAGCATGGCGTAATAGCGTTCACGATCATTACAGAATACCGCTGTCGGATTGAGAACCCGACCACCCGCCTGAACGTTAAAACCATATTTGATAAGCAACGCATAGGTCAGCAGTCTGACTGTTCTGCCATTACCGTTGCCAAAGGGGTGTATCCAGCCAAAGCGGTGATGCACCAGCGCAATCTTCATCAGATCGTACTTTGGCTTATCGGCACGGTTAATGAAGGCTGTCAGTTCTGACATATAATCAGCAACGCGGATGTGATCCGGCGGCAAATGCTCAGACTGAGCAATGCTAACGTTATGTTGCCGATATGCGCCGGGCGTTCTGTCTCCTTCCTGTTGCAACCCGACTACTGCCAGACTATGCAACTCGCGGATAAAATATTCCGTTATCTCATCTCCGTTGCTCAGGTATTCATCGATGTACTCCATCGCAGCTTCAATATTGTTGATTTCTTTGAGCTGATCCGTCGAACTCTGTGTTCCTTCAACCTTACTTTCAACATAATCAGCAAGCGTGGTGTGGTTTCCCTCAATCCTTGCAGAGCCAAGACTCTCCAGCATGTGGAAAACTGCCTTCAACTGCGCAAACAGGATTGGATGAACATCGGTTTCCAGCCGCAGGTGCCGGAGTAACTCCAGCTCCGTCAGCGCATCGACCAAAGGGGAGTCAAAACTGGGGTTCAGAAGCGACAGCTCAAAATGCTTAAATTGGGCCATGATGTTTAGTTATCTCAACTGGTGCATGACAGCATCTCAAAAGTATAGCAAAAATACTAATAGAATCTATACATTAGAAGATATGTCGTTTCTGATTATCTCAAAAACGGTTGTTCCAACATATCAAATGTAGGTTTGGAAGATGTTCAATGCGAAGGGGTGTGGGACTTTGATTGCATAATGTAAGATGGGTTGTTTAGCGCTGCTGTGTGGAGTTCCATCCGCTATATGTGGATCTAACCCCACACATAGCAAAGCCCCCACTCACAAAACAACGATTTTTCGTGATAACCCTCACAAAACCAAAGCGATTTTTTATGGGGGCCTTCGTGGGGGCGTTATTTGAGAGAAATACCAACAAAACCAATAATAAACAACACGTTAATCGTGGATATGATTCCGAGTCCGGGCACCACCTTTCCTTTTTTATACTTCCTTATGAATTCCTCGATGTCTTCAAGTCAATAAGTTTGAACATAGACTCTTTCCAGAAATTATTGCCATATGATCTCCATCAGGCCAATATAAACGGATGCGTGATCATAATAAAGGCAGTAATAGTAAGTTTTAACATTAAACATACTGCGAAATTTCAATTAAGTTTCCATCAGGGTCCCTGATGTAGATAGACATTATCTCGCCTGTGGCTCCAGTTCTCTCAACCGGGCCTTCAACAATGGGAATGCCTGCCTGTAAGATCTCAGACACAACATTATTTATCGGTGTCGATGTAATAAAACATAAATCGGCAGATCCCGGCGTTGGTCTACTCGCTTTTGGTTCGAACTCCATTTCTTGCTGATGGAGGTTAATTTTTTGCGCTCCAAATATTAACGCTTTTCTGTTTTGTTTAAATGTTACCGCAGAAAAACCAAGTACCTCTTCGTAGAATCTTATTGTGGTTGATATATCAGATACCGTTAATACAAGGTGATCAATTCTGTCAATTATCATTTGAATAGACTCATAATGTTTATATTTTGGGGATGCTACATTAAAAAATAGCATTAACCTACTTTTAAATCAGATGCATTTTTTTTGCATCTACTCTAAGTTGCTGCCGAAAATTGGGATGCGCCAATTCAATAATCCTGAGCGCACGCTCGGTTGAAGAGAGCCCCTTCAGGTTTACGGAGCCAAATTCAGTGACTATCCAGTGCGTATCCGTTCGTGGGGTTGTTACAGGCCCCTCAAGGCGGGGAACAATACGAGAAATCGTATCATTCGCGGCCGTTGAGCGTGTCGTAATAACGGAACGACCTCCTTTAGATGCATATGCGCCTCTGACAAAATCCAATTGCCCTCCTGAAGCGCTGTACTGGTGTCCAAGCAAATGTTCAGAGTTACAGGCGCCGGTAAGATCGATTTGTAAGGTAGCGTTAATGGAGACAACATTCTCATTTTGCGCAATGATCCCCGGATCGTTAACATAATCGACAGGCCGACTAAAAAAAGAGGGGTTGTCGTTGAGATAGTCATACATATCCTTTTGTCCCATAGCGAAAGTAAATACAGACATTCCCCGGTCGATATTTTTACGCTGGTTGGTAACGACGCCTTGTTGAATCAAACTTACCAACCCCGGATTCAGCGCCTCTGTATGGACCCCCAGATCATTATGTTCCTTGAGCGCATTACAGATGAGCTCTGGTAATGCGCCGACCCCCATCTGGAGACAAGCGCCATCTGGCACAAGAGAGGCGATAATCTGACTGATAGCAATATCTTCAGCTACGGCAGTACGTATTGGTAGTTCAATTAAAGGGACATGGTTTTCAACAATGGCGTCAATTTCTGAAATATGGATTGCAGCACCTTCTCCATGAACGCGCGGCATATATTGGTTAACTTCGACAATAAGTTTTTTAGCTGTCCTCGCAATCCGGGTGGAATAATCGTTTCCAGTTCCAAAATTAAAATAGCCATACTTATCCATAGGGGACACGGTGTGAATAAAAGTATCAATACCAATATCATCAGCCAGTAATCGCGTCGCCTGATGAAAATTTGAAGGAACATAGTTAACTATTTTTCGCCCGGAGCTCTCAATCCCCTGATGTATTAAAGCCCGTTCAATACCGGTAATAAACATACTGTAGAGATGAATATAGTCACTTAGCTCATAACGGAAAATAGTGTTCCCGGCAATGTTGGCTGTTTCATAACAGTAAACCCGCAGATCGTTGATTTCTCCCCTTTTCGCTCGCTTTGCCAGCGCATTCAGCAAAGCTGGAGGCTCTGCTGCAAACATTCCCATAGAGAGGTGACTGCCGGAGGTAATTAAAGTAACCGCTTCGTCAGGCGTCACACATTTTTCGGCATACGCTGCATTAACATTCATCATGACTCTAAACCTCAGGGCGATTTCTCAATAAGCGGCGTCTTCTTCAGGCGAACATCCACGGCAATAAACTAACATTGTTCGTTCGAAGCGCATGACCTCTACACCATCCTGGTTAATACCACATGTCCGAACGGTAACGATGCCTTGTCCCGGGCGACTATTTGACAGGCGTTTGCTGAGTACAGTGCTTTCAGCATAAAGTGTATCCCCTGCGAAAACCGGATGGACGGCTTGTACCTTATCCCAGCCAAGATTGGCCACCACTTTGGCGCTGACAGTACGCACGCTCATACCGGTTAAAAGCGCCAGAGTGAACGTTGAATCAACCAGTAACTTTTTCCATTCCGTTTTGCTGGCGTAAGCCGCATCGAAATGGACCGGCTGCACATTGAGAGTGAGCAGGGTAAACCACACATTATCGGCGTCCAGAACCGTCCGACCGGGACGATGTTCAAAAATATCACCGGGATAAAAATCCTCCCAGTAAAGACCCGAAATTTCTCGGTAGCGCCCCTCGCTAATGGTTTTATAAGCGGGTAATAACGTGTTCATAATCAATTCCTCTGTTAATAAAATCAGGAAAAGATCCCTGCCCGGGCGAGTAATCGCCGGGCCTGACGGGCAACGGCTGCATCTATCATCATGCCGCTAACGATCCCGACGCCTTTGGCATTCTCTGTCAGTACTGCACGAGCATGATTAATTTCTGCTGTTGTAGGAGTAAATGCGGTGTTGATTACGCTAATCTGAGCGGGGTGAATAGCCGATTTTGCAGAAAAACCAAAACTGAGCGCCTGCAGCGTTTCCTCTTTCAGACCTGAAAAATCGCCTATATCAAAGAAGGGAGCATCTATTGCAAGAAGCCCTTTCATAGCGCAGGCAGCCACTATTCTGGCCCGCGCCAGCGCAAGAGGCTCCCAGGCAGGTGTGGCGCCAATGTCAGCCGCCATATCTGCGGCGCCAAACATCAACCCGTAGAGTCTGGGGGTGGCGTCCGCAATAGACTCTACGGCATTAAGCCCGGCAACTGACTCAATAATGCCAATAAGGCGAGTATCAGAACCGGCCATCATGATAAGACTATCCACGATTTGCAGGTGCGCGGCTGACTCTGTTTTCGGAAGAATAATGTAATCAGGAAAAAAACGGCATTCCAGTAACATATGCAGGTCTTCAATGCCAGCATGAGTATTCATTCCATTAATTCTTAATGCTATTTTTAGCGATGAGTTTGGTCGGGATGAAAGGAACTGCATCGCAATTTTCCGGGCCTGCGCCTTGTCATTCGGGGTGACGGAATCTTCAAGATCGATAATAGAAATGTCCGCCCCACTTTCAACTGCTTTTATGAAACGTTCGGGTCGAATTGCTGGAGTAAAAAGCCAGCTACGTGTCGGAGTATGAGAAATATCGGACATATTGCACCTCCTGTTAACCTCACTATGCGCTCGCCGGTTTCATTCTTCCAATATATGATGGTGCCATTCTTAATTGCTTTTGGAGATGAGGATGGAACTGCGCCATATTCGCTATTTTCTCGCCGTCGCTGAAGAGCGGCATTTCACGCGGGCTGCGACAAAATTAGGCATAGGTCAGCCGCCGCTAAGCCAACAGATTAAGGATCTGGAAAGAGAGCTGGGAGCGCAGCTATTCCGAAGAGTGCCTCATGGCGCGGAATTAACTGAGGCTGGAAAAGCATTTTATGATGTTGTTAAAGGGATGCCTGCTACCGCGACAAGAGCCGCGCTGGCGGCGCAGCGTGTTGCCAGGGGGGAGTCGGGCGTGTTAAGGGTGGGTTTTACTGCCTCTGCGGCATTTAACAGTGTGGTCCCCGGCGCAATCCGTACTTTCAAGCGGGCTTATCCTGACGTTCGTTTACAGCTTGAGGAAGGAAATACAACCCAACTGGCTGATGAATTGAATGAAGGATCGCTGGATGTTGCCTTTCTGAGACCCGGTTTTACAGGCAATGAACGGTTCCAGCTCAGGTTACTGTCTGAAGAGCCGATGGTTATTGTGCTGGCAGAAACGCATCCAGCAGCGGCGTGTAAACAGATTGCACTCTCGACTCTCAAAGATGAGTTTTTTTTACTCTTCCCACGTGAAATCGGCCTGTCGCTTTATGACGCAGTGATCGAGGCCTGCGGTAAGGCGGGCTTTGAACCGAAAATTGGTCAACTCGTGCCGCAAATTTCGTCAGTCATTAACCTTGTGTCGGCAGAGATGGGCGTGTCGATGGTTCCAGATTCAATGAGACAGGTTAAGGTCAAGGGAGTAGTATACCGCCCCGTTGCAGACCAGATGCCCGTCGCAAAGCTGGCTCTGGCATACCGGCGCGGCGATACATCGCCAACGCTGAGAAACTTCATCCTGAAAGTCACTGGCTGAATGCAGTTACGTGAGCGTTGAATAATCATTTGAAACGTAACCAATAATTAGTGACCCGATTTTGTGTTTAAAGGAATCACTAACGGAGCAGGAACTGGCTGCAATGTCTGTGGATCGACGGCCAGATAGCGCCCAGTTTTACTGTCGATACCCACATAATCGATAAGCTTGCCTTTGGCATAAAGCACCATTGTCTGTTTTGCAAATGCCTCATATGCACTACTCAGTATTTTCACTTTATCCGGATAATCTGCTGCGAGATTATGTGTTTCCAGGGGGTCACGTTGCAGGTTGAATAATTCCCATGGCGCATTACCAGCCTGTGGGAATAATGTGACAAGACGACGCAATTTCCATTTTCCATCTATCCAGGCCGCCTGATTATGGAGTTCAACGCCATATTGCGTGCGAGGCGCGTGCAGGCTTTCACCGGTCAGATAGCGTTTAAAACTCACGCCGATCATTGGCAGTGTCGGTCTTTCAGATAATGATTTACTGACATCAATACCTGCAAATTCATATAGCGTGGGCGCGACATCATACGCCGCCATCGTAGTGTGATCTATGGCGCCATTATGTATGATACCAGGACCGGAAATCATAAAACTGGTATTAATCCCCCCCTGGCCGCTGGTCGTTTTGTGATAGCGACCATAAGGTGCATTGCTGACATCAGCCCAGTGGGGGCCATAAGAGATAAATGAATTTTTACGACCAATATTTTCGTAACGATTATCAAATTGCTTCCAAAAATCTGGTTCAGATTCATAGTGAAAGCCCTCCGCCGGATTAACACCATTATCACTTAAGAAGACCAGAATCGTGTTTTTATCGCGCCCGGTCTTTTTTAACGTCTCAATAACGGTGCCGATCTGTGCATCCATATTGGCGATCATAGCAGCGTAAACCTGCATCACCTTTGCCGTGTATTTCTGCTGTTCCGGGGTCATCGCCTGCCATTCTTTATCAAGTTCCAGTCCTGGCAGAGGTATGTCATCACGCAGAAAACCCAGTTTCTTCAGACGAGCAATACGCTGACGATAGACGGCTGCATAGCCCTGTTCATACTGACTTTTAAAACGGCTAATCCATTCATCCGGCGCCTGCAGGGGATCATGTGGCGCAGTAAAGGCCAACCACGCAAAGATGGGTTGTTCCCGTGGCGTCTCACTGATCCAGCGATTCAACTGGCTGGCATAGGCTTCGCTGGAGTAAAAATGGGAGGGCAGTGAAATGCGCTGGTTGTCACGGGTGTAATAGGTATGAAATATCTCAACGGTTCCCAGCGGCACAGCATCATCAAAGTGACTGGCGCCTCCCCCCATCAAGGCGAAAGAATGACGAAAGCCCCGATCTTTTGGCGTCGAGCCTGGCGTAAAACCAAGATGCCATTTACCCGCCATCAGCGTATTGTAACCAGCATCTTTAAAGCGTTCAGCCATGGTAGTCACCCGATCAGTCAGGCGCAATTCATAGCCTTCCTTACCTATGGTATTTTCATACCACCACATACCGCCTATACCAGCTTGCTGACTGGTGTTCCCGGTTAATAGCATCGCACGGGCGGGAGCAGACATGGGAGACGTGTAATATTGACTCATCCGCACGCCGTTCTCAGCCATCGCCTGCAAATTAGGCGTTGGGATTTCCCCACCGAAGGGACTGATGTCAGAATATCCCATATCATCAGCGATAATCACGATAATATCAGGACGTTCGTTTTGTGTACTGTGCGCCGTACCGGAGAAGATAATGCTGAGTGTGGCAAGTGTTGCTTGTTTTTTCACGGCTTATTCTCCATTTCAGACTACGGATGTTGTACAAGAGCGGCGGGCAAATGCGGCAAGAAGGGCTATCAGCCCGAAAACCTGTTCACAACGTCAGCACGCCAGGCCTTCAGGCCATTCAGATCCCGGGGCCAGGCACGAAGCGGAGCCAGAATCTCCGTGAAAAAAGAGTAATAGCCGCTACAAAGTCGGTTGTAGCCGGCACTGTTGATATGTGCGGGGCAGCCTCCCTGGCAGACTATTTTCACAGAACACCGTTGACACTCCCGGCGCTGGCTTTTCTTAATACCAAAGGGAAGCCGGATTGCGGCATCTACTGCTGGAGCTAACGTATTATTAGCAAGCTGTCCCAGGTAATGCTGGCTATTAATCAGATGATCGCAGGCATAGAGTTTGCCATCCGGTTCCATGACCAGATTCGTACCGCAGCGGGCGGAGTGGACACAAGTGGCGCTGATATGCGTAAAATATTGTGCCCATGCCTGTTCAAGATTGATCACAAAGACCCGCCCCATATCGCCGCGTTTGCGCCATTGACGCCAGATATCGATCATGAAACGCCCCCAGTTATCCGCACTCAATTGGTAACTTTGCTGTAGGGCGTTGCCTTCGTTCATCAGTGGCTGAAATTGCAGATAACGAGCGCCAAGGCTAACAACATGATCGTAGATGGCTGCCGCATGGCGAGCCATGTCATCATGCACGACAATCAGTAAGTTAAAATCGACTCGATAGTGTTGTAACAATGCGATTCCCCGTAGCGCAGCCGGATAGCTGGCCTCGCCACGTTTGCCCGGACGATGGTGATTTTGCAAGTCTTCACTGCCCTCAAGACTGATGCCAATAGTAAAATTATTGTCGCGAAACAGACGGCACCAGGCATCGTTTAACAACGTCGCATTCGTTTGCAGACTATTACTGATCGTCACGCCATCAGGCGCATATCGTTGTTGAAGCGCTATTACCTTTTTATAAAAACCGATTCCGGCTAAAAGCGGTTCACCGCCTTGCCAGACAAAATTAATTTCACGCGCACTGGCAGGTTGCGCCGCAATATAGCGACAAATAAAAACCTCCAGCGTTGATTCATTCATTTTTTCTACGGGCGTTTCGCCCTGTGGGTAATAACAATAGCGGCAGGCCAGATTACACGCAGGGCCTATGGGTTTCGCCAGAATATGAAAGGGTACCAGCGCCCGGTTTTCAGTCATTACGGGGATTTGCTGTTGCCGTAATGTGTTAAGATTCAACATTATTCTGTCCTGTAATTATCATTTCTGATGCAGAGACATCACTAACATTTCGCAATAACGTCCGTCTGGTGCTGCGGGCAGAATGCCGTGAGCAAGCTGTATCTATTGACACGCCGGTTTTCTGCATAGCGCATGACACTATTGAAACGTTATTTAGCAAATCATATCTGAGCCAGAAATTAAGTCTCTGTTAACCTGCGCTGTTTCAGAAAATCATAGAACAGTCGTCTCAAAAGGATATCGTCCTGAAGGACGAGAACCGACGGCATTTTCAGGATATGAGTTCAACCACGACAGAAAAGCATTATATTAATAATTTTTAGATGTTTTTTAAAAAACAAGATGATATTTAGATTATAAATCATATATTTCAAATGGTTATGAAAAATATCGCAACACGCGTCACATTATTAACATATGAATGATTGTGTTAAATGAATGTAAATTGTATGTTTCAACAACCACTGTCTTACTGCGTCCCGGCGCGCTCATCCGGATGGAAGGAGATAACATGTCAGCCTTATCAAATACTGGCCATAATGACGGGATCACTCTCCATTGCTTACAGAGCATTGCGCAACTCATTCCTCTGTCGTCGGCAGTTTTTTATCGTGTTAATGATTATTTAAAACCGGAAGGTTATGTTTTACATAACATTTCTAATGACACACACCAACAATATCTGGAGCATTTTCAACCATTAGACCCGCTATCGCCCTCCCGGTTCGGCCAACGGGTTATTACAGTAGCGACGATGACGCCCGGTATCTGTGCCCGTCATCGCCATTATTATCATGAATTTATGCTACCTAATCATGTTTGCGACATGATTGAGATCTTTATTCGTCGGGGCCATCGTATTATCGCGGGCATTTCATTAATGCGCGATATTCCTTTTTCCAGCGAAGAGCGTTTGCGAGCACAGGCAGTACAACCCTTACTGGGCCTGGCGATTCATGATTCTCTTCAGGGAGACAACGATCTGGCGTCAATATTGACCGCAAAAGAGCGTGAAATTGTGGGTATGGTCTGCGAAGGCGCCAGCAACAAATTGATTGCCCGTCAGTTGAATATCTCTCTCTCAACAGTGAAAACGCATTTACGCAATATTTTTGCTAAAACAGAAGTGATAAATCGCACGGAACTGGTTTCCCGAACCAGAATGCCCTCGGTACAACACTCACTGAATATGTGAACGCTTTCTCTTTTATCCCGCGTCAATGGCGGGACGTTTCCCCGCGTGTCATATATGCCTGAATTAATAGCACTCTCTGAGCTGGCACTTCAATAAAATGTCATATTATCTGGCGTCGGTATCCTGTTGCAGCCATTGATTCATGACCTGATTGATCATATTTATCACACTCAGCAGAAGAACACGCTGGTGCCGCTCAAGCCGCAGATAACGGCGCAGCGGCGGCATTTTACAAACCACTTCGCTAGCAGCCCATAGCTCAATGCTGCAATACCATTCCTTATGATGTAAAACCAGAGTAAACCGACGATAATCCAGTTCACTCAGAGCCTGTTGTAAATTGGGGAAACGATTAAGATAGTTAATCAGCCCGGCAGTACTTTTACTGCCAGTAAAAATGACTGGATAACGTTTCAGCCATCCGGGCTGATGAACGCGAATTTTACCCTGCAAAGGATAATTGATTGCGCCTTTCACCCTGAATTCACAACTATAAATACTGGCCATAAATAACCGTTTTTGCTGAACATGGCAGATAACCTGGGTAAATGCATTCAGATGCAGCACGGCGCTATGCTCGGTCAATTTTTCACAACGCCAGCCGCTCAAATCACGTAACACCATGTTCATTAATGTGCTCTTAAACCAGGGGACGGAGGACATCTGGCGTCATCTCTTCATTGTTTCGCTTTTCATAATTGCCCATCGCCCGTTCCACGACCTCTTCTACGGGAAGCGGGAGGAAAGGATTAACCCGTTGCACACATAATGTCCAGAATAAGGCATAGGCGGCAGTCAATCCAAGCATAATACCGAATGGTATAAGTACATCCCGACTGTTCATTCCTGGAGGTGCAATATTAATAATGGCGATAATAATACCCACGCTCGAAATAATCTGAGGTAAGGGGAACCAGGGGGCCCGGTAAGCGCGGGGCAGATCGGGACGCCGAATACGTAAGATAACGACCGATAACGTTACCAGCAGATAAGCTACCCCCCAGGCGCAGACCGCAGCGAGGATCAGCGGAACAATGTGGTCGATATCACCGTTCAGATACCAGGCGTGTAAACAGGGAATCGCAACACCGAAAGCGATGGCGATTACCGGTGTTTTAAAGCGAGGGTGCAGCCAGGTCAGAAACCGCGGCAAAGCGCCGTCCAGCGCCATGCCGTATATAATACGCGGTACTGCAGCCATCAGAGTATTAATCGTCGCACATCCCGCCAACAACAACCCCACGCCCAGCCAGTATTGCCCGACATGTCCCATGACACGATTAGCGAAGGCGGGAATAGCCATCGGCGTATCCAGTAAAAAGATATTGTTTGCCGCATCGACGACCACATTATTTACCTGACGATTAATCGCGGCGCCATAGAGGAACATACAACCTGCTACCGCTAAAAGGCCAAGCGCCATCGCTCTGGGAATCGTACGATGCGCTTTTTTAATTTCCGGCGCCATTGGCGTTACCAGTTCACAACCGACGAACATAAACATCGCCATGCCAATATAACCAAACAGACCAGAGAGATTACTGACATCAAGCGGTGCGCCAAACCACCCAGAATGATGAGTGACCGGGGATAACATGATCCCGCATAAACCGAAGATAGTCAGGGTAGTCCACATACCGAAAGTAAGAAATACTTCCACCTTGCCAAATACTTCAACACCAATGGCATTCAGTATTCCGAAAACCACTACCATGCCGACGCCAACCATCCAGGTATTGTGCTGCATGGCCACGTGTTCATTAACAGACTCAAAGTTCACCAACGCCATGACGCCAGCGAGAATCGTTTCTGCCGTTCCGGCAAAAATGTGTACGATCAGATAAGCGCAAAGCGCACCGGTGATAGCGAAAAAACGCCCCATCCCGCAGGAAATATAGTCGTAGACGGAACCAGTCGTGGGAATGAGCGTTGCCGCTTCGGCAAAGGTGGTAATTTGCGCTTGCATCATAATAAATGCCAGTAATACCGCAAGAGCAAAGGTATCTCCCCCTGAGCCAAAACCACTGGTCACGGTCAGGATCACCGGGCTTGCCATAATCAGCCCGACGGAGCTGGCAAGCGTCGTGGGGAAACCGATAACGCCACGTTCAAGATGGCTGGCAAGTCTGTTTTTAAACATGGTCAACCTCTTCACTATTATTACAACAATAAATTACCGCTCCGGAATAACGTTTATTTATGGCAGGCATCCCATCCAGCGGGTATCGTCCTGAAGAGGGATAACGGTAAATAAATTTGTGACGCCGTCCCCGCACGCGCTAATAGCAAATGGGGAGTGAGTTATTCTCCCCAGTAATGCCAACGCTACTGACGAACAATTAAAGGATTCAGTCCTGCTTGTGGCTTTCAACTTTTGCCAGATAATGTTTTACAAAACGGGGCGTCAAAACTTTCCACGCCACTTCGGTTCCCTGTTCAACAAACCAACTATCGCCCGGTGAAAAACGTATCGGTTCCTGACCCGCGACAGTGAGTTCCACTTCCCCTTCCAGCACGGTTGCGTGCTCAGTAAAGGGATAAATCATAGTGAAACCGCCGCGGGTCGATGAAAACAGTCCACAGGTAAATACATCCTCAGGTTTACCGTAAATCATTGCGACAGCGACCTGGGGATCGCCTTCTGTTGGTAACGCCCCCAACAGGCTGACACTCCCGACTGGCTGTAATTCAGGAACAGGTTGATTGAGTTTAAAAGCGTGCATTAATGTTCTCCTGGTTAATTCCGGCCTTTCCAGAAACCGGCTGTTTGATGTATCAGTTTTCCAGCACTGACCAGCAATAGACGTAGACTATCGCGACCATAAATTGTCGCGTGGGGAATGCTACTCATCAGACGATACCGCTCGGAACCGCCATTTATTCCTTCGGCCAGAATTTTGCATACAATATGGGAGGGCGTGACACCAAATCCGGAATATCCCTGAACATAAAAAACATTATTGTGCTCACGAAGCGTGCCAATCTGCGGAAACAGATTCGCGCTACAGGCCATCGGTCCGCCCCAGGCAAAATCGATTTTAACGTCTTTCAAATAAGGAAAGACCTCGGTCAACAGAGCGCGGTTCCAGGCAGCAAAATCGTGAGGGGTATATTCAAGAAACCTTGTGGCACTGCCAAACAGCAGGCGGTTTTCTTTTGTGAGACGGTAGTAATTTATAACCGGGCGGATATCGCTGAAAGCCCCGCGCAACGGACTGATCCGCTCAACAAGCTTACTGGAGAGAGGCTCTGTAGAGACCTGATAAGAATAAGTAACCAGCGTTTTCTTATAAATTTCTGGTTCCAGATTATTGAGGAAACTATCACAGGCCCACAGCAATTTGGCCGCTTTTACGCTGCCCATCGCAGTACGTACCCGCACAGTTTTACCGTAACTGACCTCAACCACTGGTGAATATTCGAATATCTTCACCCCCAACGAATTCGCAGCCTGAGCGGAGCCCAGCAATAAATTCAGCGAGTGGACATGCCCTCCCCCCATATGCTTGAGAACACCGCAATAGACGTCGGAACCGATAACCTGCTGCACGTCTTTACCGGTATAGAGTTCAATATCGTCTTCCGGCGTAGCGGCTTTGAATTCTTTTTCCCACTGTTGCAGCGTTTTTAACTGCCGCTGGTTGTAGGCCAGATAACCATATCCGGGGACAAAATCAGCATCAATATGGTATTTACGAATTCGCTCCCGAATAATGCCTGCGCCGAGGTTCGAGATTTTAAACAGCGTCTCCATTCCCGCTGCGCCTACATATTTTTTAACGGCTTCAATGTCGTGACCTATACCGGCCATTACCTGACCGCCGTTTCGCCCGGTGCCGCCATACCCAAGATGTCGGGCTTCCAGAACGACAACATTGGTGATCCCCTGCTCCGCCAGTTCCAGCGCGGTATTGATGCCTGAAAAGCCACCGCCAATGATCACCACATCGGCATCAATATCCTCTTGCAGAGCAGGAAAATGCAACGGGTATTTTTTCGTCGCGCCGTAGTAATTCAACGCATCGATTTTTGTATTCATCGCGTTACCTTGTCATCACGCTTGACTAAGACCGCTATCACAGCACGGTAACGTTTTACAAAATATCGTCCGGAAGAATGACGTTCTTTGGAACGATATTCATTTCCAGGCAAGTATGTTGGGATGGAAAAACGTACATTCCTGACCTACAGGCACTTCTGATGAGCGATGTGACATTACTTGCCGAAGTAACCACTTTTTTACGCCAACGACACGGGCAATTTATTGCAGGTGAACGTCAGGCCGGAAACGGCACGAACTTTTCGGTCACTAACCCAGCCACCGGCAAAATCATTGCCGACGTTGTGTCGGCAACTCCTGCGCAGGCAGAACAGGCCATGCAGAGCGCCAGACAGGCGTTTGATGTCTGGCGTAAAATGCCAACGTTACAACGCGGCGCATTACTGCTGAAACTGGCTGATACTCTTGCCGCTCATCGTGAAGAGTTAGCTCAACTGGAAAGCGTGTGTTCAGGTAAAACGATTATGCTGTCGCGCGGTCTTGAACTCGATCAGTCAGTGGCATTCCTGCGTTACTTTGCCGGTTGGGCAGGAAAAATAACCGGTGAAACGCTGGATGTCTCACTGCCATCAATAGGGGAAGAGAGATACACAGCGTTTACCCAACGTCAACCCATTGGCGTGGTCGTCGGTATCGTGCCGTGGAATTTCTCAATTATGATTGCTATCTGGAAGCTGGCCGCAGCGCTGGTATGTGGCTGCACCATCGTCATCAAACCAAGTGAATATACCCCGCTGACACTGTTGCGAGTCGCTGAACTGGCTAAAGAGGCGGGTCTCCCTGATGGCGTGATTAACGTGGTAAACGGTGTTGGCGGTGAGATAGCGCAACAGCTGATCGCGCATCCAGATTGCGCCAAAGTTAGTTTCACAGGGTCAGTGGCGACAGGTGAGAAAGTCCAGCGTTCGGCAATATCGTCAGGAAAACGCGTTACCCTCGAACTGGGAGGGAAAAATGCGGCGCTGTTTCTCAATGATCTCACGGCACAAGCCATGGTCAACGGTATTCTTGAAGCCGGTTATCTGAATCAAGGACAGATTTGTGCGGCCGCAGAGCGTTTTTATCTGCCCCAGGAAAAACTGGATACGGTTATGACGCTCCTCAGACAACGGTTATCGGAGATCGCGCCCGGCTCGCCTTTAGATGAAAAAACGGTGATGGGCCCGCTGGCGAATCAGATTCAGTTTGAAAAAGTGTTGCGTCTGATTCAACTCGCACGGGAAGAAGGGGATACTATTGTTTACGGCGGTGAAACTTTACCCGGCGAAGGGTACTTTTTACAGCCGACGGCGGTAAAAGTGCGTAGTAAAAACAGTACATTGATGCACGAAGAGACCTTTGGCCCTGTCTGTAGTTTTATCGGTTATCAGAATGAAAAAGAGGCGCTTTCGCATATCAACGCTTCGCCATTTGGTCTTGCAGCAAGTGTGTGGTCGGAAAATATTTGTAAGGCATTACGCTACGCTGAAGATATTGATGCTGGCATGGTGTGGGTAAATATGCATACCTTTCTCGATCCAGCGGTACCCTTTGGAGGGATGAAAGGATCGGGTATTGGCCGTGAATTTGGTAGCGCGTTTATTGATGACTATACCGAACTTAAATCGGTCATGGTCCGTTATTAACAATCATGAAAACGTTGTATGTCCTCGTAGCAATATTAAACGAATCGACGTTCTATTAGCGTCAATAGTGCGCTGAAAATGATGCAGGCAGATCGGCCATACCGAAAGGCGGACTGCCTGCCTGATTATCAGGTTCGCTCGCTGCGTTTTATTGCTTGTGGGTAATGTTAAACGCCCGGCCCGGCGTTCCTTCCTGCGTTAACTCGCGCCATCTACCGTTAGAGTAGGCTATCTCCAGCCTTAACGGTTCAGGCTCATCCTGTAACATCGCTTCCAAAGACAACGCCAGCGTCTGATGATGGGCATCTTTTACACTGACTTTCAGCATGTTGATTCTCGGTTCATAACGTAAAATAGCAGCGCGAAGTTCACGGCAAAACCAGTTGAGAACCCGTTTATCACCCACATTTACCTCGTGCCATTCCGGCATACCCCGAGTGAGCAGCGGCGGTAACGTCTCGCCACCTGCCACAGCGCAAGAATTGAATAAACACATTAACTTGCGGCGTACCAATTCATGTGGGCTTATCCCCTCAACCAAGAGCCTGTCGAATAGCGCGACCGGAATGGCTGGCGTCATCATCATTTCTGGTCCATCGCCAGATCCCATACTGACGATCTGGACTCCTGTTGAGCGCCGTCTGATTTCTCGGCAGTGATTTGCCATTCGATTTTCGTGAAGTTCAGCGACATCGTTTCCACCGGCTTACCGCCGCCGCCGCTAACACTGAGTTGTGATATCAGCGCGTTTGTCAGGGTATAAACGATAAACGGCCGCATCTTGCCATCGTCATTGCGGCACAACGTCAGCACCGCTTTTCTAATTAGCCTCCCGCTACAGCAGTACTCATTGAGCACAGGCGTGGAGAGGTCGACAAATTTGGTGAGCGACATTTCACCAACATGCGCGCGCCCGGAAGTCCGCTCGGCGAGGCTAACATCGTTACTTACCTGCATTGCCACATTGTGACTATAAGACATGATCTCTATCTGATCTTCAAAGCCTTCAGCCTGGCTTTCGCCTTTGATATTGTCGAGCTTTAAAAAAATCGCATCCATGATTTATCTCCTTGTTGATCAGGTGGCAGTTCAGCGGCCAGACGAATACAGGCGGCTAACTCTTGTCACTCTCATTAAAAGCGCAGCGACCAAAAAACACAGCGTGAAAAGCGTCAGGTTTACAGAGGTTTTGCTAACGTTTACCCGCGTCTAATGAACGTTATTCCGCCGATTGCAACGTCAAAGATGATTTTGACCCACAGTGGCCAAATACAATTGAGGTTATACTGAATGCTCTCTGCCATATTCAATCCCTTTTATCGCAAAGTATCCCTGGCGCCGGTATCACAGCGTCGTTATTCAAAAATCGACATTTCAGAATAATAACCAGCCATATATAAAAAACACATCAAAAAACAAATATCAACTTAATTTTTACTTATTCAATAAAAAACCGCCAAATTGACTCACATCAATTAACACATGCAAAATATTAAAAATCAAAGCGTTAAATAAAACTTAATCACTATGGAAATTTTATTTTTCTGAATATTCACATTATGAATGTTATTTTCTTAATTTTTTATTTTACTGCATACACTAAAAAATGATTTAAATCAAAAAACAAATCATTCCAGTTAATTAACGCTTTTACTGAAATAAAAAAGAATTTTATACGCCTCAGGATAGCAGCCCTTTCTGATGGACAATATTAATTAACGAGCGAGCAAACAGACAACTTCTGTCCGGGTAATCCGTTACCCGGCTGATATTATTAACATTGTCATGAGGCGGTATCATTTACCAGGCCAGCCATAATCATCCGGAACCGGCGCTACGCCACGAACATCAGGACGGAGCATTTTTTGACGATCTTCTTCATCATCCACCCACACACGGGCTATCTCTTCACAGGTTGCAAACCATACGCCATCATGCCCTTTAATATGTTCAATCAAACGTGACAACATCATCATATGATGCCCATGACCGATTATCTGCGGATGAAGAGCCATCGCATATAAACCTTTTTCCTGATGGTTATAAGCATAGGTAAAAATATCCTTCCAGCGTCGCAGAACACCATCAGTATCGCTCATCCCCTCCTGGTTGCCGGTATACGCCAGTGCGGGAAAGTCATCCAGATACCAACTGACAGGAATTTCCAGAATCGCGCTAGCTGGGCCTGCGATATTTCCCGTCTCCCAATTCACCTGCCAACGCTGAGGATGGTAAGGCACAAGATCTCTCGCCATCAGGCTACTGTCATATATAAAACCGGCTTCCTCCAGAAGATCCAGCGTATTCTCGCTATAATCCCAATAGGGAGAACGATATCCCGCAGGACGTATGCCGAAATGTCTTTTATAACAGGCGAATGCCAGATCCATAAGTCGGCGTTCTGTGTCACGATTCACCAGCGTCGGGTTTTCATGATAGTAGCCATGGTGAGCGATTTCATGCCCGGCATCAAAAATCGCTTTACTGATTTCCGGGAAGGTGTCGACAGAGTGTCCGGGAATAAAAAAGGTGGTTCTGATATTATTTTCTTTGAACAATTTCAGAAGCCTCGGCACGCCAACTTGCGCACCAAACTCCCCGCGTGACATAAAGGATGGCGATGGTCGATTAAATCCGCCAAGCCATAAAGACTGAGCATCAACATCGACACCAAGATTAACCGCAATCCTTTTACCCTCAGGTAATTTTAAATATCCCATAACGACCTCCAGTTAATACATAGAAGGGACACATTTTGTTATTTAATGTGTGATGGCCAGATATTGTATATGCCTGCTTTTCTGCGTCTGTCCTTGAACGTTGTTGCTGCTCCCTCAAGTCTATTTTCATATAGAATATCGAGGTTAATTTCTCCTGAGATGACATCCTCTTTATTGACGTGCGCCTCTGCAATAATACCTTGTGGATTTTTCCACACGACATCACAGGGGCTTAAAATTGAACTTCGGGCCCAGCAGGCAGGCAATGGTCCGCCAGGATTTCCGCCCAGGCAACAGTGGACAAGGTAAATTTGATTTTCAATACAACGTGAATGGCAACAATGCCTGACTCGCCAAAATCCCTGTTCAGTAAACGTGGCGGAAGGCGTTAAAATTAACTCCACGCCCTGCTCCGCCAGTGTCGCGGCACACTCCGGAATTTCTGCTTCATAGCAAATATTAAAACCCACTCTGGCAAATGGCAGTTGAAAAACAGCCATTTTATCGCCTTCCTGAGTATACCAGCCACGTTCAGCCGGGAAGATATGCGTCTTACTGTGGGAATAATGTTCACCATCGGGTCCCCATATATGCGCAACATTTTCATATCGATCTGCCCCGGTCTGCTCCAGATGAGAGCCGGCAACGATAAACTGTCCTCTTTCTTTCGCTTCCTGTTGAAAAAGCTGCTTATAGGCATCCGTGAACTGTTCAATTAAAATAAGGTGTGAAATTGGTCTTTCTTGCCATTTTTTCAATAGTGTGAATAATTCAATGGTAAATAGTTCCGGGAAGATAACGACATCAGCACCCTTACTTTTATTAAGGAGTGCTCTTACCTTTGTTATGAAATCTTCAAAAGTGTTTATTTCAGTAACAATATACTGACAGGCTGAAACAGTAAAATTGCGTGTCATCGTGATATCCCCGACATGAAATTTAAACCCAAATTAACGTATAGTGTATAGAGGATATTATGGAATAAGCATTTCAACGTCAGGCTATTTTTTGTGAGGCTGCGCAAAATTTATGGAGTAAAAAAGTAGAAGTATTGAGCCTTTATTTACATAAAGGGTACGTTATCGATTAACGCAGCGAGTTAGAGAATCGATAAAAATCCTGGCGGAAAACAATAACCCTTACCACAATATTATTTTCAGCATCTGAAAATAACCAGGCAAACTAAATGATAACGCGCTCGTATAAAACGAACGCGTATTTTTGCCGACAACTAGCTTGCAGAGTTGCATTTTAGTAGCCCGGTTAACATAGTTCTTAACGTCGTCGCAAAACTGACGTGCCGGGCATTCTCAGCAGAGCTGCTATCCGATAAAACACCATATGTGGTAGCTAATAATAGCCTTGCCGCCATTTCTTTATCCACATCGGCGCCAATTTCCCCCTTCGCCTGCGCATCGTTAAAACGTGCAACCAGCGAGGCGATAATGGTGTGGTATTTATTGGTTAGCATTTCCGCGACCTGAGGATTACGCATCCCTTCAGCCATAATCTCTACGACCAACGCCCGCTGCGCGTAGTCTTCACGCGTGACGGCAATAGTTGACTCCACCAGATAATCCACCAGCCCAACGCCTTCCAGCGGCTCACGAAAATGGGTTAGTGCTCTTTCCTGATCTTCTAAAATAATGGCTTCAATCAGGGCCTCTTTAGAAGGGAAGTGATGATAGAGTGTGCCGGGGCTCATGTCGCTGGCCTTACAGATCGTTTTCATTGATGTACTGTGAAAACCGTTTTCAGCAAAACACTGCCTGGCGGCGCGTAAAATTCGCATCCGCGTCGGTAGTGGTTCGGTAAGTTTATTCTCCATTACGTTGACCCATTTTTCACTCTGCGTGGTGGCAGTGTACCCGGGCGCACTTCAGGCGCCTACTCTTCATCCTATTTTCTTTGATCCTCATGATATCCCTCCCGCCCCCCCCCTCACTTCCTGTATAAAAAACAACAGAACGAACGTTCGATTGAACATTTTTTGCCATATGTCAACGGATGAAAATGGTTTTATGTGACAAAAGACACAAAAATCAGGTTGCAATCCTGCTTTTTTTGATCCGCCTTAAGATCCTTCCTTTCTGCATTTTCCCTCTCGATCGCTGCGTGATAACTATTGCCCCAGACAACTGGTTAACTTGTTTTTATTGCTGGTTGACCAATGGAATTCATCAGGATTAAGGAGTAAACAATGTTACGTCCCGTAGAAACCCAGAGCCGCGAAATCAAAAAACTTGATGGACTGTGGTCGTTTTGCACGGATGCAGACGATTGCGGTATCGCGCAACAATGGTGGCGACAACCGCTCCCCCAAAGCCGCGCCATCGCCGTACCGGGTAGTTATAACGATCAGTTTGCCGATGCAGAGATCCGCAACTATGTCGGCAATGTCTGGTATCAGCTCAACGTCCGCATCCCCAAAGGCTGGGAGCATCAACGCATCGTTCTACGTTTTGATGCCGTCACGCATTATGGAAAGGTATGGGTAAATGACCACGCAGTGATGGAACATCAGGGAGGCTATACGCCTTTCGAAGCGGATATCAGCCACCTGGCGGCAGCCGGAGAGAGCATACGTATCACGGTATGCGTCAATAACGAGCTGAGCTGGCAGACTATCCCTCCGGGGGTGGTGACCCGTGATGAAACGGGGAAAAGGCAGCAATCATACTTCCATGATTTCTTTAATTACGCCGGTATCCACCGTAGCGTCATGCTCTACACCACGCCAAAAACGTTTGTTCAGGATATTACGGTGACGACGGAGATTGCGAACGATCTCTCCCGGGCCACGCTGAGCTGGAGGGTGGAGGCCAACGGTGAAGTACGCGTAGAACTGCGGGATGCCGGGCAGCATATTGTCGCCTACGGCGAAGGGGCAAAGGGCGAATTACAGATAGCGGCGCCGCGCTTATGGCAACCGGGCGAAGGATACCTGTACGAGCTGCGGGTTATCGCACAGCATCAGGGCGAACGTGATGACTATCCGCTTCGGGTAGGAATCCGTAGCGTAGCGGTAAAAGGCGAACAGTTTCTGATAAATCATAAACCTTTTTATTTTACCGGCTTCGGTCGCCATGAAGATGCCGATCTACGAGGGAAAGGATTTGATAACGTGCTGATGGTACACGATCACGCGCTAATGTCGTGGATTGGCGCCAACTCTTATCGCACGTCGCACTATCCGTACGCCGAAGAGATGCTCGACTGGGCGGATGAGCATGGCATTGTCGTCATTGATGAAACCGCAGCCGTTGGTTTCAATCTCTCTTTAGGTATCGGCTTTGATTCCTGCGAAAAACCGAAGGCGCTATACAGCGAGGAAGGCGTCAATGATGAAACACAGCGGGCGCATCTCAAGGCTATTCAGGAATTGATCGCCCGTGATAAAAACCATCCCAGCGTGGTGATGTGGAGTATCGCGAATGAGCCGGATACCCGTCCAGAAGGCGCCAGAGACTATTTTGCGCCACTGGCGCAGGCCACGCGCGAACTGGACCCGACCCGCCCTATAACCTGCGTGAACGTCATGTTCTGTGATGTGGAAACCGACACCATCACCGACCTCTTCGATGTGGTATGCCTGAACCGCTATTACGGTTGGTATGTACAAAGCGGCGATCTTGCGAAAGCAGAAAAAGTGCTGGAGAAAGAGTTACTGGCCTGGCAGGAGAAACTCCACCGCCCCATCATCATGACGGAATATGGCGTCGATACGCTGGCAGGGCTGCATTCGGTGTACAGCGACATGTGGAGCGAAGAATACCAGTGCGCCTGGCTGGAGATGTATCACCGGGTATTCGATCGCGTAAGCGCCGTTGTCGGCGAGCAGGTCTGGAACTTTGCCGATTTCGCGACTTCACAGGGCATTATGCGCGTCGGCGGTAATCGAAAAGGGATTTTTACCCGCGACAGAAGACCAAAATCGGCGGCCTTTATACTGCAAAAACGCTGGACCGGTATGACCTTCGGCGAAAAGCCACAGCAGGGAGAGAAATCATGAACCAGCCGCTTTCCTGGCGCGCTATCGTAGGCTACAGCCTGGGTGATGTCGCCAATAATTTCGCCTTCGCCATGGGGGCGCTATTCCTGCTAAGTTATTACACCGACGTCGCAGGCGTCGGTGCCGCCGCTGCCGGTACGATGCTCTTACTGGTACGCATATTTGACGCCTTCGCCGATGTGGTGGCGGGACGCATAGTAGATAGCGTCAATACCCGCTGGGGGAAATTTCGCCCGTTCCTGCTGTTCGGATCGGCGCCGTTAATGCTGTTTAGCGTACTGGTCTTCTGCGTCCCGACAGAGTGGAGCCATAGCAGCAAAGTTATTTACGCATATCTCACCTATATGGGACTTGGGTTCTGCTATAGCATGGTCAATATTCCCTATGGATCGCTGGCGACGGCAATGACTCAGGAACCGCGTTCGCGCGCCCGTCTCGGCGCGGCGCGCAGTATTGCGGCCTCGCTAACGTTTGTCTGTCTGGCCTTCCTGATCGGGCCGCGTATTACTCATTCCAGCCCGACAGAAATGGCGTCGGTCTACCTCTTCTGGACCATTATCCTGGCCATTGCCGGTATGGCGCTGTATTTCATCTGTTTTAAATCTACCCGCGAAAACGTGGTGCGTATCGTCGCGCAGCCATCGTTAAAAATCAGTCTGCAAACGCTTAAACAGAACCGCCCGCTAATTATGCTTTGTACCGGCGCGCTATGCATTCTGATCTCGACCTTCGCCGTCAGCGCATCGTCACTGTTCTATGTACGCTATGTTTTGAATGATACCGCCCTTTTCTCGGTTATCGTGCTGGTACAAATGCTGGTAGGTTCTGTGGCGTCTGCACCTCTGGTTCCCCGTCTGGTAGCGAAGATAGGTAAGAAGAATACCTTCCTGGCGGGCGCCTTAATGGGCACCCTTGGGTATTTACTTTTCTTTTATATGTCTGACCATTCAGTGCCCGTGGCCTTAACCGCTCTGGCGATTGCCGCTATTGGCCAGGGGATCACCATGACGGTAATGTGGGCGCTGGAGGCGGATACCGTGGAGTACGGCGAATATCTCACGGGCGTGCGCATAGAAGGCCTGACTTACTCGCTATTTTCTTTTACCCGTAAATGCGGCCAGGCTATCGGCGGTTCTATTCCGGCCTTTATTCTTGGGTTAAGTGGTTATATCGCCAATCAGACGCAAACGCCGGAAGTCATTACCGGTATCCGGATGTCTATATCGCTCATACCGTGCGGCTTTATGTTACTGGCTTTTATTATTATTTGGTTTTACCCATTAACGGATAATAAATTTAAGGAGATTGTTCAGGAGATAGATAAACGAAAACAGTCACAGCAACAACTTATTAAAGATTTCAATAAATAGCTTTTCGATAACAATAATATACAACAGGTTAAACAATGAAAAAATTCGCGAAGATAGCGGCTATTCCGATAGCCGTGGCCGCGGCCTGTCCTTCTGCCCTGGCCCTACAAATTTCTGATGATGAGTCCGCCTTACGTTTTAGATTGAAAAATGAGTTACGAAGAGCTGATAAGCCCAGCGCGGGCGCCGGCAGAGATATTTATGCCTGGGTCCAGGGTGGGTTAATTGATTTTAATAGCGGCTATTATTCACAACGGATTGGCGTCGAGGGTAGCGCGTATTATGTTTATAAACTCGGTGCTCGCGATAATATGAGTACGCGCTGGTACTTAGACGGACACGAGAGTTTCGGCTATGTGCTTGGCGCAATAAAAATAAAGCCAACAGAAAATAGCCGCTTAAAAATAGGTCGTTTTGGCACCGATTATAGTTATGGCAGTCTCCCCTGGCGAATTCCGCTCATCGCCAGCAGCTCACAGCGCACGCTACCGACCGCTTCCGAAGGCGCGCTGGGCTACCTGGCGCTGACGCCAAATGTAGAGCTCTGGGCAATGTGGCGTACCCGCGTTTTTCAGTGGACAGACTCAACGACCGGTATTCGCAATGAAGGCGTCTACAACAGTAAAACGGGTCAATATGATCATCATCGTCCACGCGCATTTTTCGCCGCCAGTTGGCACGACGAGAACAGCCGCTATTCCATAGGCGGCTCGCAGCAAAACGATGTCTCCCGTCAGGTACAGGGTATCTTTGAAAAACGGATACCACTAGACGATGGTTATGCCCTGAAAGGCGAGCTGCTCGGTTTTTACGCCCGGCTGGAGGGGCTAAGCCGTTCATCCACCCAGCCTAATGAGACCGGGTTGGTTAGCGGTCAGTTTACCTGGAGCGCCCCCTGGGGCAGCCTGTTTGCCAGCGGCGGCTATCTGCAACACGCCATGAACGGCGCGGTGGTCGATACCGATATTGGTTATCCCTTCTCTTTAAGCCTCGATCGCAACCGGGAAGGCATGCAGTCCTGGCAGGCGGGCGTTAATTACCGTGTTACGCCACAGCTCACCATGACGTTCGCGCCTGTCGTCACGCGCGGTTATGAGTCCAGCCAGCGCGCTGTTCACATTAAGGGGTTGGGTCTGCTGGGAGCCATAAATTATCGTATTGAAGAGGGGCCGCTAGAGGGCATGAACATTTTTCTTGCCGCTGACAAAGGGCGCGAAAAACGCGACGGTAGCGCGCTGGGCGATCGCCTGAATTACTGGGATGTGAAAATGAGCATCCAGTATGATTTTATGCTCAGGTAAGATGAAGACGGCCACCCGAAGGTGGCCGTTAGAGCCTGGTAGCGCTTCGCTTATCAGGCCTATGAAACCGAGACAGCTTTAGCGGTGAGACGCCAGCGGCTGCTCCGTCATTTGCGGGTGGCGCTTTTCTGGATCTTTAATCAGTACCCACAGAATGATGGCGCCGATAATATCGAACAGACTTAGTGCAATGAAGAACGGGCCGTAACCGATAATAGCGACCAACGCCCCCATAAACAGGTTGAAGCTTAACTGTCCCAGCCATGCCGCAGATCCTGCCAGACCGGCAACCGTCGCGACCTCATTTTTCTTGAACAGATCAGCGCTCATGGTAATGACGACAGTAGAAAGCGTCTGGTGCGCAAAACCGCCAATACTCATCAATGCAATGGCGACGTATGGGTTAGTCGTAATGCTGACAAAACCGATCGAAATCATCAAAATAGCGCCGATGGTAAAGCTACAACGACGCGCATTAATTGTGGTCATGTGCATCTTTTCCATGAAGAACTTCGCCAGGAAACCGCCTGCAACGCAACCAAAGTCCGCCGCCAGGAACGGCAGCCAGGCAAACATGGCGATCTCTTTTAACGGCAGATGCATGACGTTAATCAGATACAGCGGCATCCAGAAACTCAGCGTTCCCCATGCCGGGTCAGCCAGAAAACGAGTGATCGCCAACGCCCAGAAATTACGCTTTTTAACGATCTCTTTAACGGCCGGTTTTTTGTTGTCATCCTGGAGATAGCTTTCCTGGCCGTCTTCGATATAACGCAGCTCTTTGTGGGTGATCCACGGGTGTTTGTTTGGCGAGTTATAAATCAGGAACCAGGTGATGGCGAACAGCACGCCGATACCACCAGTAATCACAAACGCCATTTCAGTACCGATGCCGCTATCAGCAAAGGTCAGCATCGCCCAGACTACCAGCGGCGGCGCCAGCATCGCGCCAATCGAGGTGCCGATATTAAACAAGCCCCCCGCAATACCACGTTCTTTCGTCGGGAACCATTCGGCGCTGGCTTTAATCCCGGCAGGAATCGCCGACGCTTCGGTTAGCCCCATCAGACCACGCAGAAATGCCAGGCTTATCCAGCCGCCAGCCAGCGCGTGCGCCATGTTGATCAGCGACCACAACAACGCAAAGATAAAGAAGCCGATTTTCAGTCCGATGACATCCATCAAATAGCCGGTGATCGGCTGCGCAATGGTGTAACAAAGCTGGAAGGCGCTCACCACCCAGGAATATTGTTGCTCATCAAAATGGAGTTCTTTCATCATCGCTGGCGCCGCAACGCTAAGCGAGCTACGGGACAGGTAGTTTACGATGGTCCCTACGCAGACCAGGCCGATAATCCACCATCTTAATTTTGTCATCTTCATGATAAAGCCTCGTTAAAAAACATTATCTCCACGCCGTCTGACCTGTAGCGGGAAAACTGAAATCACACAAATTGGTTGACCAATCAATATTTTCTCATCCGGACCGGTCAAAATCTGGCGGCAACACTCGCCATTAATATTTCTGAAATAAATACATCAACTCATTTCAAGTTGAATGGTGAATGCTTTTTACCCGGCAAAAATTGACACAGATCAAATAAATAAAATTGGCAGACCATAAATGATGATATTTGTGATTTGGTTAGCCAATTTAAATAATAAGGTTGACATGAGAAAAATTTTGGTTGAATTTAGGGGCCAGAACGGGTTTTACAAAGCACATTTCGGTGTTGGCTGGCAATGGGTCAACCACGAAGACGTTATCGCAAGAAGAGGAAACGAGATATGAAACAAACCTGGCGCTGGTACGGACCTAACGACCCGGTAACGCTGTCAGATGTACGCCAGGCTGGCGCAACCGGCGTGGTGACGGCGTTACACCATATCCCGAACGGCGAAATTTGGTCGGTAGACGAAATCCAGAAACGTAAAGCTATCGTTGAAGAGGCGGGTCTGGAGTGGTCTGTGGTAGAAAGCGTACCTATCCACGAAGACATCAAAACCCACACCGGTCAGTACGATTTATGGATCAAAAACTACCAGCAAACGCTGCGTAACCTGGCGCAATGCGGTATCTACACGGTTTGCTATAACTTTATGCCAGTGCTGGACTGGACACGTACGGATCTGGAATATGTATTGCCGGATGGTTCAAAAGCGTTGCGTTTTGACCAGATTGAATTCGCCGCGTTCGAACTGCATATCCTGAAGCGTCCGGGAGCAGAAGCCGACTATACGGCAGAAGAGATTGCTCAGGCAGATCAGCGTTTCGCCACCATGAGCGAGGAAGACAAAGCGCGTCTGACCCGCAACATTATTGCCGGTTTACCTGGCGCGGAAGAAGGCTATACGCTGGATCAGTTCCGTCAACACCTGGCGACGTATAAAGATATCGATAAAGCAAAACTGCGTGAACATTTCGCCTATTTCCTGAAAGCCATTATTCCGGTTGCCGACGAGGTTGGCGTGCGTATGGCCGTTCACCCTGACGATCCGCCGCGCCCTATTCTCGGCCTGCCGCGCATTGTCTCTACCATTGAAGACATGCAATGGATGGTAGACACCGTCAATAGCATGGCGAACGGTTTCACCATGTGTACAGGATCTTACGGCGTGCGCGCCGACAACGATCTGGTTGATATGATCAAACAATTTGGTCCGCGCATCTACTTTACGCATCTGCGCTCTACGCTGCGCGAAGAGAATCCGAAGACCTTCCACGAGGCCGCCCATTTACACGGCGATGTGGATATGTATGAAGTCGTTAAAGCGATTGTAGAAGAAGAGCACCGTCGTAAAGCCGAAGGTAGCGATGATCTGATCCCGATGCGCCCGGACCACGGTCATCAAATGCTGGACGATCTGAAGAAGAAAACGAATCCGGGTTATTCCGCCATTGGCCGTCTGAAAGGGCTTGCGGAAGTTCGCGGTGTCGAACTGGCTATCCAGCGCGCTTTCTTTAGCAAGTAACCTTCTCTCGCATGGCGCGACGCGTCATGCGATTTCCCCTACTCAATGCAATAGCAACATGCCTCGCCCCGGAGATCGTGGGCGAAGACGTCGAATGACAGGAGTTTGCAATGGAACAGAATATCGCCACCGCCCAGGTTTCCGTCGCCCGCCCAAACTGGGACAAATCACGTCTGGTATCCCGTATTGTGCATCTGGGCTGCGGCGCGTTTCACCGCGCGCACCAGGCGCTCTTTACCCATCATCTACTGGAAAAGAGCGACAGCGACTGGGGCATTTGTGAAGTAAACCTGATGCCGGGTAACGACGCGCGGCTGATCGCGAACCTGAAAGCGCAAAATCTGCTGTACACCGTTGCAGAACGCGGCGCAGAAAGCACCGAACTGAAAATTATCGGTTCAATGAAAGAAGCGCTGCACCCTGAATTCGACGGCCATGCAGGGATTCTGGCGGCAATGGCGCGCCCGGAAACCGCGATCGTCTCCTTAACCGTGACCGAAAAAGGCTACTGCACCGACCCCGCCAGCGGCGAGCTTGATGTCAATAACCCGCTGATCCAAAACGATCTTGCCCATCCACAGCAGCCTAAATCCGCCATTGGCTATATTGTCGAAGCGCTAAACATGCGCCGGGAGAAAGGACTGAAAGCCTTTACCGTGCTGTCGTGCGATAACGTGCGCGAGAATGGTCACGTCGCGAAGGCTGCCGTCCTCGGTCTGGCGAAAGCTCGTGATGCCGCCCTCGCCGCATGGATTGCCGACAATGTGACCTTCCCCTGCACCATGGTTGACCGCATTGTTCCGGCGGCGACCGAAGAGACGCTACAACTGGTTGCCGACCAGTTGGGCGTTTATGATCCCTGCGCTATCGCCTGCGAACCCTTCCGCCAGTGGGTCATCGAAGATAATTTTGTGAATGGCCGCCCGGATTGGGACACCGTCGGCGCGCAATTCGTTGCAGACGTCGTACCGTTTGAAATGATGAAGCTACGTATGCTTAACGGCAGTCACTCTTTCCTCGCTTATCTGGGTTATCTCGGCGGGTATGACACTATCGCCGATACCATGACCAACCCGGCTTACCGTCGCGCGGCGCTCGCGCTGATGCTTGATGAACAAGCACCGACGTTGTCGATGCCGGAAGGCACCGATCTGGAAGGATATGCGAATTTGTTGATTGCGCGTTTCACTAACCCCTCGTTGAAACACCGCACCTGGCAGATCGCGATGGATGGCAGTCAGAAACTGCCGCAGCGTCTGTTGGACCCGGTACGTCTGCACTTGCAACAAGGCGATGACTATCGCCGCCTGACGCTAGGCGTCGCCGGATGGATGCGTTACGTCGGCGGTGTGGATGAACAAGGTAAAACCATTGATGTCGTCGATCCGCTGCTCGCGCAGTATCAGGCGATTCATCAGCAATATCAGACGCCGGAAGAACGCGTACGCGGGCTACTAGCCATCGAGTCTATCTTTGGCAACGACCTGCCGAAGAATCGCGAATTTGTGCAAGCCGTTACCAACGCTTACCAACAGCTATTGCAGAACGGCGCGAAGGCCACAGTAGAAGCGCTGGGAGAGTAAGGAGATAAATCATGGCTACGTTTATGACTGAAGATTTTCTACTTAAAAACGACATTGCCCGCACGCTGTACCATAAATACGCCGCGCCCATGCCGATTTATGACTTCCACTGCCATTTAAGCCCGCAGGAAATCGCCGACGATCGCCGTTTCGATAACCTCGGTCAGATCTGGCTGGAAGGCGACCACTATAAATGGCGAGCGCTACGAAGCGCAGGCGTGGATGAGTCGCTGATCACCGGCAAAGAGACCAGCGATTATGAAAAATATATGGCCTGGGCCAATACCGTACCGAAAACGCTGGGTAATCCGCTGTATCACTGGACGCACCTTGAGCTACGCCGTCCATTTGGCATTACAGGCACGCTGTTCGGACCGGATACCGCGGAAAGTATCTGGACGCAGTGTAATGAGAAACTGGCGACGCCGGCCTTTTCCGCGCGCGGTATTATGCAGCAGATGAATGTGCGGATGGTCGGAACCACCGACGACCCGATAGATTCTCTGGTATATCACCGCCAGATAGCCGCCGACGATAGCATTGATATTGAAGTCGCGCCAAGCTGGCGCCCCGACAAAGCTTTCAAAATCGAACTGGACGGCTTTGTCGATTACCTGGGGAAACTGGAAGCGGCGGCAGATGTCAGCATTACCCGTTTCGACGATTTACGTCAGGCGCTCACTCGCCGTCTCGACCATTTCGCCGCCTGCGGCTGCCGCGCGTCCGATCATGGCATTGAAACGCTGCGATTTGCGCCGGTGCCCGACGACGCGCAGCTTGACGCCATTCTTGGCAAACGTCTGGCTGGCGAAACGCTGAGCGAACTTGAGATCGCCCAGTTTACCACGGCGGTGCTGGTCTGGCTGGGCCGTCAGTACGCCGCGCGCGGCTGGGTAATGCAGCTACATATTGGCGCGATCCGTAACAATAATACCCGTATGTTCCGCCTGCTGGGGCCGGATACCGGCTTTGACTCCATTGGCGATAATAACATTAGCTGGGCGCTCTCCCGTTTGCTCGACAGTATGGATGTGACCAATGAACTGCCCAAGACTATCCTCTATTGCCTGAACCCACGTGATAATGAAGTCCTGGCGACCATGATCGGTAACTTCCAGGGGCCGGGAATTGCCGGAAAAGTGCAGTTTGGTTCCGGCTGGTGGTTTAACGATCAGAAAGACGGGATGCTGCGCCAACTGGAGCAACTGTCGCAGATGGGACTGTTAAGTCAGTTTGTCGGGATGCTGACCGACTCCCGCAGTTTCCTTTCTTATACGCGACATGAATATTTCCGTCGTATTCTCTGTAACCTGCTGGGACAGTGGGCGCAGGACGGAGAGATTCCTGATGATGAAGCGATGCTAAGCCGTATGGTGCAGGATATCTGCTTCAATAATGCCCAGCGTTATTTCACGATTAAATAATCGCTATTAATCTGTGAGCACAGGTTTCAGGTATTTCGAGGGGCAGGAAGGCGGTAAGAAAGTGAGAAATTTATCAGTAACGAATTTTTCCAGCCATCTGGCCTCCGATAAAAAGCAAAGATGTCGCTGATTAATCCCGAATCACTTACTAAGGTAAGTGATTCGGGTGAACAAACACAGCCATCTTCTGCGTCATGCTTCTTTTCTCTGTTCGGAATAACTCGAGTGCAGAAAGTGTGATACCTCAGTCCTGTCGATGATGGCTCCTGTTAGCTATACGGCAATAACTCATGGCTTCACGGTGTGGTTTCTTTTAATAAATCGACAGCCAGCATTTCCAGTTGGTTAACAACTTCATTACTGGAACGCTCCATTCTGTCGAGTTCTTGCGACATCGCATTCATATCGCCTGCGGTAAAATAGTTCAGCGCAGAGTGACCAGCGGTATGCACCTCTTTATGTGGCGCTTCCAGACTACGGAAACTGTAGTAGTTGCTAAACTGCTGTCCTTCAAAACCGTAGTACCATTTCCCCAGCCGGCACTGATCGTGCATCGTTATTTTACTGTTTATGTCTTTATTTAAGAGTAACTTGTAGACTTCCATTTTCCAGATAACATGGTCAACTTTAACAATATTCAAAAACTGCACCGTAGAGATATACTGCATGACCGATTTCATGCTCAGCGATTTATCAATGACGATGCCAATAGACTCCACAATTTGATTTATATTAGTCGTAATATTATCAATAACTGGTTGTTGGTTATCCAGCACCTCACTCACTCTGGCCGTATTATCTTTGATTACAGAGGTTAGCGTACTAACGCTTTTCGAACTATGTTTAACATCTTCGGACAGGTTTTTCACTTCTTTCGAAATAACGCTAAAACCACGCCCGGCATCCCCTACACGCGCGGCCTCGATCGCGGAGTTAATCGCTATCAGGTTGGTCTGGTTAGCGATCTTCTGTATCTCTTTAATACACGCATTAATTTGCGTTAAGGAGGTATTTAAGTCGCCCATACGACAGCCAATATCCGATGAAGTCGTGCCAATTTCAGTGATGAATTCCACGAGCGATTTTAATGAACTTCTGGCTTTATCATTCTGTTCGTTAAGTTCATTAATGCGTTCTTTTTCAATGTTTAGCTGCTCACAGGACTTGATGATGGCATTACGAATGATATCGATCGTCGAGATCCCCATCAGAATTTTTTGGCACAGTATCCGCTCATAAGGCTCAGGAGTATCCATCACCACGTCAGACGCATTAGCGCCAGATTCTGCTGGCGGCGGTATTTTTACAACATTATTATTCCAGTGGCGCAAGCCTAATACTTTTTTAAACATATACCATTCTCCTTATTATATGTGGACATCCTGATCTATGCCTGGATAAAGTATTATCAACTCATGCTAACATAATGAAAAATCGGATGTCATCTGCCATAATCGTCCGTTCTATAGAATAAGACAAAACGTCCACTAAACTTAAATAATTACAGAGTAAATTATTCAACAATGCCATTAACAGCGATACTACAAGTAGCTTTACTTTACACAAAAATATCGCTTACAAGGCAAAAAAGGAGGCATAAATAATAATTAACAGCATTTATTTCTGTTTATTTACAGGTTTATCTAAGAATTACAGATAGGGTTTAAACACAAATTTTTGGAATAGAAAAATAACCTAACGTAAACTTTTTATATGACTAATAATGTCATTTGAACTCGTCAATATATTGTGTTGTCCGTTTATCAGCTAAACAGGCATGACCTAAATCCAAAGGGATGGGGGCGGCGTAATCGGCCGCAAAAAATACCGATTAGACGAAAATCAGGAAACGTATGCGCCAACGCGGCTAGCGTCGCCGCCTGCGCCAGAAAAGTTAAGAATAATTTGTGTTATTATTTCTCATATGTTACCAGTAAATGACGAGCTGATAGCCGTTCGTTGGTAAACACAGCAGGCGGGATATCGGCACCAACGCCGATATCCCGACGAGAATGACCCCGTTACGCTTTGATGACGATTAACGGTTCAATATCGCTCTCTTTTTTAATGACTAATGAATCATCGCCGCGCAGGCACGTACCGCCGTAGTTACCGCCCACGGTAAACGTACAGACCTGAATATACTTCCCGGCGACCTTCGGCAGGCACCACAACTGCTGATAGATATTTTTCTGCGTGGCGAACTTGCCGCTGGTTTTATCCAGGAGTTCTTCCTGATGGCTCACCAGATCAATATTACTACCGCAACGTCCGGCAATCGGTTTTACCGCATAGCCGGTCTGCACCAGCTCATCGTTAACGGTAAAATCCGTGTCGAGCAGATAGCGATGATGCGGGAAGAGCGACCACAGGATAGGCAGGATCGCTTTGTTACCCGGGATAACCGTCCACAGCGGTTCAAACACCAACACTTCCGGGCGCAGTAATACATCAATCAGCCGGACTTCATTTTCCGGGTGCCCGGTACGAATAGGCACTGCGGCGTACTCCGTCTCGCTGACTTCGCGTATCTGCTCCATCGCCGTTTCCCACGCCCAGGTTTTCCAGACACAATTAACCAGCCGTCCGTCGCCATCGATCAACTGCCCGGCTTCATCCCAACGCAACTCGCCCAGCCCGCGGAGAATTTTGCTCGCGAAACCGGCCTGATACAGCGCCTGCTGCATAAACTGCGCGTGATAGTCCTCCTCGATATCATCATCCTGCATGATATGGACAAAAGGACGCGCTTTACTGTGTTTCCAGGCACCTGCCAGCTCATTAATTAAGCCCTCCGCCGGGTTATGCCCCTTACCGGTATAGCCCTGCTCAGCCCATTTTTCGAGAATTAATCCCGCTTCGGTATGGCATGATGCGGAATCGGCATTGTATTCATAGACTTTCAGCCCACGTTCATCCATGCAGAAATCCATACGACCGGTGATCATATGATGACGACGGCGCTGCCAGGAGAGACGCAGGCGCGGCCAAAGAATTTTAGGGATATCGAATAGCGCCAGCAGATTATCGTCTTTTAAGACTTTGTCTGTGGCGTGCAGGTACATCAAATGCAACTCATTGGTCGCTTTGATAAGCTCCTGTTCGGCGCTCTCGGTGATCGTAAAATACTGGTACGGGTCCTGATTGATAACGTGTCCGTTCGCCTGTACATAGGCTTTTTGTAACGGATCGCGCTCATCCAGCCACTGACCGTCAAACTGACCTTTCTCTGGCAGCCTTGCGCCGCGAATCGCCAGCGACTGATTAGCGATGTCAGGCTGTGACAAACTGTATTGCGTGTCGTCGGTCTGGATCATCCAGCCTAAAATCGTCGTGTCATCAAAAGTGTCGCGCAGGGTGTAACACCCGTTTTCTACTACCATTTCCAGTTCGCGAGTCCATTGCTGCCCTGGCGGCAATGGCGTGTGGACAACGTTTTGCTCAGCAATACGAATTTTGTTATCCAGGAGTTGGGTGATAATCGCGACGTGACCGGTTTCGTTAAACTCGCCGCCCTTTTGCCAGATGAGCAGCGCCCCGGCCTCCGGCGCGCGCGGCGAACCGTTCGGGAAGGCCTGCAATGGCAAAATATTGTCATTCACGACCTCGCGCAGAAAACGCAGCGAGAAGATTTCCCAGGCCATGCCAACGTCAGTAAAAACAACGCCATAATTCAGAAAGAGAAAACGGCGGGCAAATTCCACGCACTGCCATTTATGCCCCATGTATTCATCGTCGATGTAGCTACGAAAAGCTGCGTCGTCGTCGTCCCGCGGATCGAGGGAACTGTAATCTGAAGAGTAGATCGCTACGCCGCCGGGGGCATAGCCCAATAATGTCCCGAAGGGGGCATCCTGACTGGTGGTTCCTTTGCTCATGCACCTTACCTCAAAACAATACCGCCTGAGCAGCCTGGCGTGATTTCGCTCTGATTGTCTGCTCTGTGACACTAACCGGACAGAGGTCGACATAATCATACACCTCAATAAGGCACACTGAGGCCAGAAGGTTAAAATTTCACTCGCCGGAATGTCCCAATCGGTTAAATGTCCGGTTAGCAAACTGCTACACTGCTTCAACACCACCACTCTGAAGGCAGGTCAATATGGCAGATAATACTTATCAACCCGCAAAAGTCTGGACGTGGGATAAATCCGGCGGCGGCGCGTTCGCTAACATTAATCGCCCGGTTTCCGGCCCGACGCACGACAAAACGCTGCCCGTCGGCAAACATCCGTTACAGCTCTACTCGCTGGGAACGCCTAACGGCCAGAAAGTGACCATTATGCTGGAAGAACTCCTGGCACAGGGTGTAAGCGGCACCGAATATGACGCCTGGTTGATTCGCATCGGTGAGGGCGATCAGTTCTCCAGCGGCTTTGTTGACATCAATCCGAACTCAAAAATCCCAGCGCTGCGCGATAACTCACACAACCCGCCAATTCGGGTTTTTGAGTCGGGCGCGATTCTTGTTTATCTGGCGGATAAGTTTGGCCATTTCCTGCCGCAGGATCTGGCTAAGCGCACAGAAACCCTTAACTGGTTGTTCTGGCTACAGGGCGCGGCGCCGTTTCTCGGCGGCGGTTTCGGTCATTTCTATCATTATGCGCCGGTAAAAATTGAGTACGCCATTAATCGCTTCACCATGGAAGCCAAGCGTCTGCTGGACGTGCTGGATAAGCAGTTAGCTCACAACCCGTATGTCGCGGGAGAGGAGTACACCATTGCCGATATGGCAATCTGGCCGTGGTTTGGCAACGTGGTGCTGGGGAATGTCTATGATGCAGCGGAGTTTCTGGATGCCGGCAGTTATCAAAACGTGCAACGCTGGGCGAAACAAGTAGCCGAACGTCCGGCGGTAAAGCGGGGGCGCATCGTCAACCGGACCAACGGACCGTTGAACGAACAGCTTCACGAACGCCATGACGCCAGCGACTTTGATACCAATACCGAAGACAAACGTCAGAGCTAAGCCATGATGCCGGATCAGATTTTAATGTCGCCATCCGGCATTGTATTGCCTGATAGCCTTCGCTTATCAACCCTGCGCGTTTGTGATATTCGGCGTTTAACTAAACCCATGTTGCATGAGAATTAACCTCGCTCGTGGCGACAGCAAAAAGTCGGCAAGCGTTTTTCCCTGCTCGCTCAGGCAGGCAAAGCCATATTCAGCCACGGGATTATAAGGTTCCGGGATATCAACCACTCGCAGCGAATTAACCCGCCGCAGACGGGGAGCATAGCTGGCATAGCCGATAAAGATATCGGTGTAATCATGATTGATGAGCCATTCCGCCGCCAGCCGGCCCGCCGGTAACGGCAAAGTCTGCCTGCCGCCAACCAACGCTACCGCGCGTTTTCGGACCACTTCGCCCTCGTTGCCCATACGCGAAAAAAGCTGCTGCGTATAATCGCCGGAAGGATCGCAACCTGCTGTTGATGTACCGATCCGCAGATCCCGCCGGGTTAATAGCGACAGCCAGTCCTCGCCTTCACGCATCGCCTGCGCCCGCACGCTCAGACACAAACGGTTCGTCGTAAAACGCGCGATCCGCAGCGCCCGCCCGGTCTCCAGCAGCGCCTGCGGATGCGCCAGGTTCGCCGAAGCAAAAAAGTCGCACGCTTCGCCCGCTTCGATACGTTCACGTAACAGCCCCGCCGGACCGAAATCACATACCGCATCCGCCTGAAACGCTGCCATTAGCTGCGGCCAGACGGCACGCAAACTCCCCGCTGCCAGTATTCGCATCACTGGACGCCCTGATAGTCAGTACGGTAAAAACGTTGATACCAGTCGTTAGCAGCCTTTTGCATGTCAATATCGTGGAATTTTTCCGGATAGAGCTTTTTCGCCATCCACAGTTCGCCGATTCCCACCGCCTCCGGCATCGGATATCCCCAGGCTTTGGCATAATCCGGCATCAGGTAAACCCGATGATACTTCACCGCGTCAATGACCTGCCACTGGGGACTTTGCAGGATCTCATTGACGACCTTTGGATAGCGATTCTGGACAAAGATCACCTGCGGATCCCAGGCGATCACCTGCTCCAGTGTTATCTGCTTAAACCCCTTCACGGTGGATGCCGCCACATTGAGCGCCCCCGCATGGGCCATCATCAGACCGGTATATTTACCGGAACCGTAAGTGGTCAGTTCCGGATTCGCCATATAGGCGCGAACCCGCTTATTTTCAGGAACCGACTGCAAACGGTCACTGACCATCTTGCGACCTTTCTCCATCGCCTCAATCAGCGCTTTCGCCTCCTGCGGTTTATTGACGATATCGCCAATCAGCGCGATTCCTTCACGCAGTCCGCGATCGTAAGCCTGCTCCTCATCCGCTATGGTCGGGTTCATTTTAGCCTGCTCGCCAGCAACATCATGGCGCAGCGAAATCGCCACCACCGGAATACCAAGACGGCTGATCTTGTCGATCATCTCCTGCGGAGCGTAATTCGTGACAAACACCACCTGCGGGTGCAGCGCCACCAGTTTTTCAGGATCAACGTGCGTTAGATCGCCCAGCGAGGCTTTTTGCGCCAGTTCCGGCGCCAGACGCGCATAGCCGTCGCCTAATTGCTGTTTCCAGTTCGCCATGACCCCAACGATTTTGTCAGTGGCATTCATTTGTACAAGGAGATTGAGCGTTTGATGCTGGAGCACCACCACTCTGTCCACGGTATCCGGAACCGTGACCTGGCGGCCAATTTGATCGGTAAAAGTACGCGCCGCCTGTGACATTAACGGCCAGCAAAAAAGCAACGCCAGCAGAGAGAGCTGGCGCAAAGATTTATTCATAGGTTTCGCCCCACAATCGATATATAAATAATTATACAACGATTATAGAGCGATATAATAGAGGTGATTAAGGGATCACGCGCTGGTGATGTCATACTCCATGCGGCGCAGCGCATCTAACGTGGCTTTCGCTTCGTCTTCGTCAATGATGCTCATCGCAAAACCAACGTGTACCAATACCCATTGCCCTACCAGCTCGGCTGGCTTACCTTCACAAATCAGAGCAATATTAACATCACGTTTGATGCCACACACTTCCACCTGCGCAAGCTGGTGAATATCATCACCGACGGCCAGCACCTGACCGGGGACGCCAATACACATAATTAACCACCTGAAATAAAATGCGGGTTATTCGACCTCAATACTTTTTACTTTCAACGAATCACCGGTATCCACCCGCAGGCGATCGCCATGGCAATGCGGACATTGCGCGTCATGCCTGAGAATTTCCACCACCTGACTGCAATCCCAGCACCAGGCCTGGGCCGGTCTGTAGTCGATGTGCAATTCGCACCCTTGCGCTAAAGTCCCCTGGCAGGCGATGTCAAAGCTGAAACGAACCGCGCGCTCTTCAACGCACGAAAGCGCGCCTATCTCCAGCCATACGCCGGTAACGCGCGCCACACCGTGCTGTTCTGCCTGCTGTTGGATAATTTCAACGGCGCTTTGGCAAAGGGACAGCTCATGCATTCTCACAGCTCCGACGGCCAAACAGCAACGCACGTCGGCTTGTCTGCGGCGCATCAGGATTGCTTACCGGTAGGGATAACAGCATTCGCGCGCAGTCATCCGCCAGCCGGACGCCCTCTTCCGGCGACAGACTACGGGAAAGCGGCGACATCAACGAGCAGGCGAGATATTGCGAAATGCCTTCCAGTTCGCCAACGGTAAAGGTCATCGTGCCATAAGGCAGTTGCAGACCGAGTTTTTCACCGATGGTACGCACCGGCCAGATCTGGTCCGGGCCAGGGAAGATTAACGCGCTCAACATCCACGGCGTAATTACCACGCCCGTCCATTGCCCTTCAAACAACGTAAAATCAGAGACATGCACCGGCATATTCGGATGCAGAAACGAAAGATCGTGCATCGAACGATGGGCTATCTCTTCAAACGCCGCCTGAACCCGGGCGACGGGCGCCGTGTCGAATCCCGAAAACGCTTCAGACATGCGCCGTCTCCTTAGGAATTGCTTCCACGCCGGATTCACGCAGCGCGGCAAGAACCTGCTCAAGCGCAGGTTCAATCATCGCTTCTACGGTTGGCGTTAAGCCGATGTGCGGTTCCAGCGACTGTGGAATAACGCCGACCAGGGTCAGTTTCTTCGGAAACTCGCCGGTAAAGCGGAGGGCCGACAATACGTCGGCCAGTCCAAGCTGATGGGGGGAAATTTTGTTGGTGAACAGCGCCGGAACTTCATCGTCGCGCAGTACCATAATGGTTCCCGGCGCGTTCTTTTTCGACACGATGGCGTCGGCAATGATCAAATGATCCCGACTCGCCATATCGCCAAGAAGTTCCATTCCCGCCGTACCGCCATCCAGAATCTCAACGAAATCCGGCAGGGTGTATCGTTGCTCTAACGTTTCAACAATACGCACCCCGATGGCTTCATCGGTCAGCAAAATATTGCCGACCCCTAAGACTAATATCCGCATTACAAAACCTTCACCGAGACGACTTCATTGCCATCGACGTCCACCACGTGCACCGCGCACGCCATGCAAGGGTCGAAGGAGTGAATCGTACGTACCACTTCCAGCGGCTTAGCCGGATCGGCGATCGGCGTGCCGACCAGCGACTGTTCGTACGGCCCCACGTCATCGTTGAAGTTACGCGGACCTGAGTTCCAGGTCGATGGCACCACCGCCTGATAGTTACTGATAATGCCGTCTTTAATCACCATCCAGTGAGACAGCATACCGCGCGGCGCCTCCAGGAAACCCACGCCTTTGAACTCGCCTGTCGCCGGAATGTTCGGCTTCACAAAAGTGGTGTAATCGCCTTTGCCGATATTCACAATCAGCGCATTGTATTGATCCTGCAAGACGTTTTGCAGTTCACAACAGTGAACGGTACGCCCGATGATACGACCCAGCGTAGAGTGAAGTTGCGCCATTTCCAGCGTTTTGCCGGTCAGCTTCTGATAAAGCGCAATGATTTCATTGAGCTTAGTCTGCGTGGATTCACGACCGGCGGCCAGTTTACACAGCATGTTCGCCAGCGGCCCGACTTCTACGGTTTTGCCGTAGAATGTCGGCGACTTGACCCATGAGTATTTACCGTCATCCGACCAACCGTCGTAAGCCGGAATGGTGGTGCCTTCCCACGGCGCCTGCGGCGCTTCATCTTTATACCAGGCGTGCTTCGCGCTCTCCTGAATACCTTTAATCAGGAACTCATCGGAGTGAGAGGTGATCGGACGGTATGTCGACAGATCGGCATTGGTAATGTAACCGCCCGGGAACAGGAAACTGCCGTTTTTACCGTCGGTCGGAAATTCCGGCGCGCTCAGGTAGTTCACCGCACCTTTGCCGCGCTCCAGCCATTCCGGATAGTAGGCCGCGATGACCGCGGTATCCACTTTATACACCTGCTCGACAAAATCGCTCAGCTTATCGATAAACGATTTGATATACATCAGGCGTTCAAGGTTCAGCGTAGCGATGCTGTCGAGATTGATCGGGTTCGCCACCCCACCGACTGCCAGGTTCTGGATATGCGGCGATTTACCGCCCAGCAACGCCACCACGCGGTTAGCGTCACGCTGACATTCCAGCGCCTGTAGATAGTGGGCGACCGCAATCAGGTTGACCTCCGGCGGTAACTGCATTGCCGGGTGTCCCCAGTAGCCATTGGCGAAAATACCCAACTGACCGCTGGCGACAAGATCCTTGATCTTGTTCTGAACTTTCGTGAACTCTTGCGCGCTGTTCAGGTGCCAGCTCGACACGCCATCCAGCATCGCGGAAGCTTTTGCCGGATCGGCTTTCAGCGCAGAGGTAATGTCCACCCAGTCCAGCGCAGAGAGCTGGTAGAAATGGACAATGTGGTCATGGGTGGTATGCGCCGCCAGAATAATATTACGGATATACTGCGCGTTGACGGGAACATCGATATTCAGCGCGCTTTCCGCCGCACGAACGGAGGAAATTGCGTGGGTTGTCGTACAAACGCCGCAAATACGCTGCACAATCATCCACGCATCGCGCGGATCGCGGTTCTTCACGATCTCTTCCATACCGCGCCACATGGTGCCGGACGCCCATGCTTTGGATACGACGCCGTTCTCAATTTCGCAGTCAATGCGTAAATGCCCCTCAATACGGGTTACCGGATCAATAGTAATTCTCTGGCTCATGCTTTGCTCGCCTCATGACGATTATGATCGTTTTGTTTTAAAGGAGGAAGTATCGGCAGTAGACGAATGAGTACGATGTATGCACAAATCTCAATAGCCACAAAACCAATAGAAATCAACAGTTCTTCCCAGGTCGGGAAGTAGTGGTAGCCGCCGCCCGGGTTGAATGCCACCAGCGAATAGGTCAGACGCCACGTCGCGCAGCCCAACAGCGCGCTCAGCGCCGACAGGTACAGCATACGAGAGTCATTACGCAGTTTCGCCACACGCAGCACCACTAACGGGAAGACCATCAGGACGACTTCAATCCAGAACATGGCGGAGTAAAAATCGCCGGCAAACGCATAGGACAGTTTATCGCGATAAATCAGTTCGCCAAAGCGCAGGACGACGAAAATCGCCAACAGCACGCTGATGGTATTTGTCAGCTTAATAAACAAATTTTTCTCGTCAGGACCGTTTCCTTTCAGACCTGCCTGAACCAACGAACCCTCAAATATGACAATGGAGAAGCCCATGATAAACGCGGTCAGAACCGAGAACAGCGGCAGCATTTCATAGCTTTGCCATAGCGGATGCACTTTATAACCCGCCGAGATCATCAATGACCCCATTGAGGACTGGTGCATCGTCGGCAGCAGAGCGCCCAGTGCGATAATAAAGAACATCACCTTGTTCAGACGCTTGAGCGACACTTTCCAGCCCAGACGTTCAAACAGGGCAGGCGCAAACTCCAGCGCCATCACACCGATGTAGATAGTCATACAGACCGCCGTCTCAAACAGTACCGAGTTCACGTTGAAGTGACCCGGAATGTAGAAATACGGCAGGTTCCAGTAACGACCAACGTCGATAGTGATCGACAGGCCACCCAGCGAGTAGCCAAACAGGCTTGCCAGCAACGCCGGGCGCACCAACGGATGGTATTGCCCACGGTTAAAGACATACACCGCCCATGCCAACGCCCAACCGCCGCAGGCAAAGCCGGTGCCGATCAACAGGTCAAAGGCAATCCAGACGCCCCACGGGAAACCACCGTTCAGGTCGGAAACGGAACCCAACCCGAAGACCAGACGCTTCACGATAAGAAGCATACACAGGACGATTAACGGCCCAAAGATAATGACCGGCTTACTGATGATTTTCCCGCCCAGCGGTTTTGGATCATGACTCATGATCGTCTCCTCCATCGTGATGGTCGTTTTTGCTATTACGACGAACCAGCACGGTTAAGCCCGCCAGCGCAGCCAGGGGTAGTATCATGCCTTTATAAAGCGTGTGTTGAACATGCTCGGAGCGCGCGCCGGTTGCAAGGTCATCCAGCTTCGGCAGATCCAGATCTTCATAAGGAACGCCTGTCAGCACCAGCACCTGTGTACCGCCGCCCTCTTTTTCACCATAGAGATGCGGGTAGTATTTAGGCACTGTATGCAGATAGGTGTCGTCCGTTTTCAACGTCTGGCGCGGATAGTGATATTCACTGCCTGGTTTGAGAGCCAGACGTTTTTTCGCTTCTGCCATCAGCTCTTCACGAGTACCGAAAATGACGGCCCCTGCCGGACAAACTTCCACACACCCCGGCAGACCGCCTTTATCCAGACGCTCAACGCCTTTCTGGTTACACAACTCACACTTGTGAAGCGCGCCAAACGGGTTGTTGTAGTCGTACTTAGGTACGTTGTACGGACAGGCGACCATACAGTAACGGCAGCCGGTGCAGACATCTTTGTCATAGTGGACGATGCCGGTTTTCGGATCTTTTTTCAGCGCCGACACCGGACAAACGGAAACGCAGTTAGGATCGACGCAGTGCATACACTGTTTCTTGATGTAGGCGTAGCCGTTCTCTTCCTGATCTTTGTTCACGCCCGTGCCGCTGCGCCATACCTGGATAATGTTATTGGTATACGGCGATAGCTTGTCGTTGTTCGACCAGGTCTGCTCCCCCTCCGGGTTACGCGCCGGGAAGTTGATATCCTGACATTTTGTGACGCAGGCCTGACAGCCCACGCACAGAGTGGAGTCGTACAGCATTCCCAACGAACCTGGAATCGGCGGACGGTTTTCTGCAGCCGCATGGCTGACGGAGGGCGCGGCGCCCAACAGCAATGCTCCACCGGAGGCTGCTTTAATAAAGTCACGTCTGTTCACGGTTATTCTCCCCGTGAGTCAGCGTTATCTTTCTTTTGCTGACGCCCCAGTTCACGTACCGCCATCACGCTGACGCCGGCAACCAGACCTACTACGCCGCCAAGCAGACCGACGGCACCCGCAGAGATGTTGCCGCCTTCTTTCATATTGACGTCAGGTTTCTCTGAACGCGGAGTTTGGTTTTCGACATGAGCAAGCTGGTGAATGCCCTTATGGAACCCGATACCTTCTTCGTTACAGCCATAGCAAGGATGACCGATCGCCACTGGCCAGACGCCGCCGACGTCGCAGAACTGTAACGTAGAACAGTTGCCCCAGGTTTCCGGCCCTTTACAGCCAAGATGGTAGAGACACCAGCCCTGACGGTGGCCTTCGTCGCCAAATTCTTTGGCAAAACGGCCTGCGTCGAAGTGCGGACGACGTTCGCAATGCTCATGAATCAGACGGCCATAGGCAAAGGTTGGACGATTTTTCGCATCCAGCTTCGGCGGCGTGCCGTAAGTGATGATATGCGCGACGGTCGCCAGGAAGTTATGCGGGTTTGGCGGGCAACCAGGAATATTGATAACCGTTTTGCCTGGTAAGACTTCCTGCAGGCTGACAGCGCCGGTTGGGTTTACGCCAGCCGCAGCAACGCCGCCCCATGCCGAGCAGGAACCGATTGCGATAATTGCGGCTGCGCCGTCGGCGGCTTTGCGGATGTGATCCACAATCGGCTCGCCGGCAACCATGCAGTAGATACCGTTATCTTTTAATGGGATAGAACCATCCACCACCAGAACATATTGCCCTTTATACTTTTCCAGAGCGTGATGTTTGTTTTCTTCGACCTGGTGGCCGAACGCGGCGGAAAGTACCTCGTGGTATTCCAGAGAGATGGTCTCCAGAACGAGATTTTCGACGGTTGGGTGTGTAGCACGAAGCAGTGATTCGGTACAACCGGTACACTCCTGAGCGCCAATCCAGATAACGGGCGGACGCTGTGGATTGGATACCGACTCTGCCATTTCTGCGGCGGCTTTGCTACTGAGCCCCATAGTAGCGGCCAGTGCTGCACAAAGCTTCATGAAATCACGACGGTTAATGCCGTGAGAAGTGATGAGAGTATTATCTCCAGTCATTTTATAGTTATTCCGTTACGAAGACCTGGCTTTTATTTTGCACTGTTCGCGAAGAAGTTATTGCGATCGGTGCGCCATTTACCACACTTTTTTTATGGTTATGTGCGCCATAATACTTCGACGGAACAGTAAAACGAAGGGAAGAGGCAATAGTGTAATTAATTAAAGCAAGATAATACCCCTGTTGGATCAACCTTCGAGTCGATAACCTGCCATAAAGAAGCGAATTGCCATCCCGGAATGATTCTCTTTAAAGAAATCCATCACCATTTCTTTATCCAGACCATAGCGACGCGTCAGAATTCCGGCCTCCCACGCGCTAAGTTGGCGATCGCCGGTCTTTTCGAACATACGGTGCGTAAAACCTAATATAAAGCCACGTTTATAATCAGAACAGAAATTCACCGCATTATGCGCGCTATATGCATATGGCGCGTTCAACCCGGCCATTAACCCTTTCCCAAAATGATTATTCATCTGACCTCCCCAGTCGCTATATAATAAATTATATAGCTACTAATTAAATGAAGGCCAGCGCATTACGCGCTTTTTTGCTTCACATCAGAAAGCTACCCATTCATCAGTAGCCTGCGCGGAAGCTGATGCCGTTCTCTGAATGCCAAGCGCCGCTTTCGCCGTTGCGCGCTGTTGCGGTTCACCAGCAGAAAGCCGGAACTGCTGTACAGAGCGTTGCAAATCCTCCGTCTGCCGCTCCAGCGCCGCCGCCGCCGCGGAAACCTGCTCCACCAGCGCGGCGTTTTGTTGCGTAACGCTATCCATTTGCGTAATCGCCACGCCAACCTGAGAGATACCTTTACTTTGCTCTTCGGAGGCGGACGCGATCTGTTTCATTATCGTCGTCACTTCTGTGACGCCGCGCAGGATAGCGTCCATCGTCGCTCCGGTCTCTTTAACCAGCTCCGCACCCTGCTCTACGCGGCGTACCGATTCGCCAATTAATGCTTCAATTTCTTTCGCCGCCCCCGCGCTGCGGCTGGCCAGATTACGCACCTCACCAGCGACCACCGCGAAGCCGCGTCCCTGTTCGCCCGCTCTGGCCGCTTCTACCGCTGCGTTCAAGGCCAGAATATTGGTCTGGAAAGCAATGCTATTAATCACCGTAGTAATTTCGGCGATCTGCTGCGAACTGGCGGAAATACCATCCATCGTTTCCACCACATCGGAAACCAGCTCACCGCCTTTTCCTGCCGTTACCGAGGCGGCATCCGCAAGTTGGCTGGCCTGGCGGGCGTGGTCGGCATTCAGTTTCACCGTTGCGGTAAGCTGTTCCATACTGGCGGCGGTCTCTTCCAACGCGGCGGCCTGTTCTTCCGTTCGGGAGGAGAGATCATTATTGCCGGTAGAAATTTCCGTCGCGCCGCGCCAGATATTGTCGCTTCCGGCGCGAATCGTACTCACAGCTTCCCGTAAACTGTCCTGCATCGCGCGCAGTAGCGGCACCAACCGACCTACGCAGTTACGCCCTAACGTTTCAATCGGCTGGCTAAGATCGCCTTGCGCGATGCGCTGAAATTGCTGACGGATGCGCTCCAGCGGTTTCACCATCATTGCAACCAGATAGCGATCGGTAAAAATCAGGATGCCAATACCCAGAATCACCGCCGTGATAAGCAGGATGCGGATGGTATAGGTTTTACCATCGACCATCACGCGGGTGTTATCCAGCATGGCGCCAGCTTCATGATTAAACCGTTCCGCGCTGGCGCCGAACGCGCGGCTGAGTGCAGGCGTGACCGTACTGGCATGTTCGCTCCAGGCGGTCAGCGATCCTTGCTGCGCCAGTTGCATTTGAGGAATAACGCCTTTCTCCAGCAAGGCCTGCCAGTTGGACAACACCGCCATTGAGATATCAGGGTTCATCGGCCCTGGCGATAACGTTTTCATCTCCTCCAGCTTCTGACGCATATTCTCGAGCGACTGCTGAGCGGGCGCAAAATCGGGCGTGCCGCCGCCGATTTTTACATCCATCGCGCGGCTAAGGCGGGTAACAAAGCGGAAATATTGATCGTTACCCTGGCTTAGCACTGTCATTTGCCGCACAAGATGTCGGTCAATATCATTTCCTTCCGAAACTTCGGATAATGCATGGACGCTGTATAACCCCACCCCCGACCAGAGTAGACAAAAAAGCCCCAGTATCGTCAGCATGACCATACGAATAGTAAAGTTTTGCAGCAAACGCATATGAATTTCCTTGCTGAATATAAGAGATTCGTCATCAGACGATGACGTACTCTCGTTATCGGCAAGGCGCGGAGAATATATAATGCATTCTCCATTTTTTTACAGTTATCGCCGTTTACGCGCGCACAGATGTTATATATCTGTGAACACAGAGAAAATCTTTCAGTGTTATTACTTAGCAAATGTATGGATGTAGTAGAAATATTGCGTAAGGCAGAAGGGACACGATTATCCGCCGTTAAAGAAGCGGCGTTTTACAGCCGGGCTCAGCGTCCTTTGCCCGACTGCTCCGCCGTTGACAACGGCTCAATGGTTATGCCGCGTCAACCTGTCAAGATAGCCCATCACGAACGCCGACAGGACAAAGGTTAGATGGATGATGACGTACCACATTAATTTGTTATCCGGGACGTTTTTCGCATCCATAAACACGCGTAACAGGTGAATGGAAGAGATAGCAACTATCGATGCCGCCACCTTATTTTTTAGCGAAGTCGCATCCATTTTCCCCAGCCAGTTCAGTTTCTCTTTGCCCGCCGAGATATCCAACTGAGAGACAAAATTTTCATACCCGGAGAACATGACCATTACCAGCAACCCGCCGACCAGCGTCATATCAACCAGCGATAACAGTACCAGGATCAGATCGGCCTCCGCCAGGGCAAAAACATTCGGCAGAACGTGTAGAATTTCCTGGAAAAACTTTAACGCTAAAGCGATCAGCGCCAAAGAGAGGCCAAAATACACCGGCGCGAGCAGCCAGCGAGACGCATACATTACATTTTCAAGAAAGCGTTCCATAGGGACCTGTCAGGTAACTAAAACCAGCAACAGTATATCTCAACCATGCAACATCAGATCAACATGCCAGTTAAATCTCATCCGGTTTAACCTGTGGGCGCTGATATTCAGGCCATACCAGCGCTACCAACGCCGGGTAGGCTTCAAGACTGAACTCCCGAAAACACTGACGTAAATTAAGGACGTCCAAATCCGAATACGGCACCTTTTCACCGTTCAGACAACGCTTCTTAATATTGTCGTAATACTTATAAACGGCAGAGTTAAGGTCGCTGCAACGGCGTTGAGCGTCAAATAATCCGGGCGTTTCATTCAACTCAGTCATTGTCATTCGTTTTATCGTTGCATGAAGGAAATCGATATATTCATGGTTAACGCGCCAGTACCATACCGGCGTTATCGAATTCATTAATACTGAAAAATGATCTTCACCCTCTTCCTTTGTCATGGGTTCAGTTTGATTTAAATTTACGGCTTTTCCACCAGGACGTTTTTTATTAACCTCCCACATCAGGAAGAGTATCGCGCCAGTCAGTAATAGCAATATAATAACAGAATAAAAAATACTGTTCATAGCAGGCTCCATTTTTTTTGATTTTAAAATTACACCATGTTATTGTCAACGAAACCTACACTATTAAAAATAGTATACCGCTGATCGTAAAGGATATTTAGTCATGCTTCCTGAGCATCTGGTTTCCTCTCATTTTCGCCTGTCATTGCCGCCCCCTGAAGCCACAGAAAACAGTAAAAATTTGGCTCAGGGAAAGACAAAACTCAGCGATTACGAGCCCGATATTTTAATTAGCGCTAACGCTGCCGGGCAACCCAGAAACGTATTATTTGAAGAACGCGACCGTCATATTAAAGAACGTCTGTATTGTGTGGCTAAAATTGAAACGTTTGCCCGTCTGATAAACGCACTACAGGCTGAAGGCGATATTGACGCCCAAACGCTAAGTAAAATACTGACGGATAAAACCGCAATGATAAATGAAAAAGGCAATGCCATTTGGCTTAATTTAATCACTCGCGAGACCAATACGCCGCTATTTTATTCACTGGAAGATAAAGATGAAAGAGGTCGAAGATAATAACGTTTATTTGGCTTTAGATAACCATAAAAGCGATGAATTTATCTTAAAGCAAAATCTTGCAGCACTAATCGCCAGTAAAAATGCCACTCTGGAAAAGGTAACGCAAGAAGTGGTATCCATACCGGCGGCGTTAGTGCGCCTGAAGTGGCAAAACCGACGGGAGATTTATGCATTACAGGTCAAAGAGGAGATTTATGGCGCGACCATCAATGCCATTATCGAGCAGCATCCTGAATTACGAGACAAAATTATGTCTCGTCTTGAAAGTGACTGGCAGCATCTGCTGGCTCGCGAGACGGCAACCTTACGTCTGACGCGTAAGCTTTCCGATGGCGACTACCGGACGCGCAACGTCGCCACCGTCGCACGGCAAGAAAAATAACCGTCATGGCTAGTTAACTCTGTTGTGAATACGGGCGAAGCATAAGGATCGTTCTGATTATCCCTCTTACGGTAGTAAAAGTGTCTACGCTTAAAAGGTGTTCAACCTGAAGGGAGAAGCTCAATGTCTCATCTATACGACCCTACCACGCAGTATTATACCGGCGAGTATCCTAAGCAAAAACAGCCGGCGCCCGGCGTCCAGGCGAAAATGACGCCTGTTCCTGACTGCGGCGAAAAAAGTTATGTCGGCAGTGGTCGCCTTAAAGATCGTAAGGCGCTGGTGACAGGGGGCGACTCCGGGATTGGGCGCGCTGCCGCCATCGCTTACGCGCGTGAAGGCGCAGATGTCGCGATCAACTATCTACCGGCGGAAGAAGAGGACGCCCAGCAGGTTAAAACGCTGATTGAGGAGTGCGGCCGTAAAGCGGTGTTACTGCCAGGCGATCTTAGCGACGAATCTTTCGCCCGTTCGCTGGTCCATAAGGCGCGTGAAGCGCTGGGTGGGCTGGACATTCTGGCGCTGGTAGCCGGTAAACAGACAGCAATCCCGGAGATAAAAGATCTGACCAGTGAGCAATTTCAGCAAACCTTCGCCGTTAACGTTTTTGCCCTGTTCTGGATAACCCAGGAAGCGATTCCGCTGCTGCCAAAAGGCGCCAGTATTATCACGACGTCGTCTATCCAGGCGTATCAGCCCAGTCCGCACCTGCTGGATTATGCGGCAACCAAGGCGGCAATCCTCAATTACAGCCGCGGCCTGGCGAAACAGGTGGCGGAAAAAGGAATTCGCGTGAATATTGTCGCGCCTGGCCCTATCTGGACAGCGCTGCAAATTTCTGGCGGCCAAACACAGGATAAAATTCCGCAGTTTGGCCAGCAGACGCCAATGAAGCGGGCCGGTCAACCGGCAGAGCTGGCCCCGGTGTATGTCTATCTGGCAAGTCAGGAATCAAGTTACGTTACCGCAGAAGTGCACGGCGTGTGCGGCGGGGAACATTTAGGCTAACGAATGGAGTAGATTAAGCTGGCGCAATTCTGTTAAGCAGAGCGCCATCTTAGGCAATAAAAAGCCGGGTAGCGGCTTCGCCTTACCCGGCCTACAGCGTCAGCAGAATACTTATTTCGCTTTTGCGGTCTCTTCGCCGACCAGACCAATCTTGAGATAGCCCGCCTGATGCAGCATATCCATCACTTTCATCAGGGTTTCATAATCTACGGTTTTATCCGCGCGGAAGAAAATCGTAGTATCCTTTTTCCCTTCCGTCAGGGCCGTTAGCTCGGCAATCATCGTATCATCCGTCACCGGATCGTTACCGATAAACATGGTGTTATCCGCTTTCACCGACAGATAAATCGGTTTTTCCGGGCGCGGCTGCGGCGTACTGGTAGAAGCGGGCAGATTCACCTTGACATCCACCGTCGCCAGCGGCGCAGCCACCATAAAGATAATCAACAGAACCAACATGACATCGATAAACGGCGTCACGTTGATTTCATGCATTTCACCGTTGTCATCCAGGTTTTCGTTAAGACGCATTGCCATGACGCATTACCCTACCCGTAATTTCTGCGCGGCGCGTACCGGCTGCGCGCAGGCGCTCGCATTCAGATCGAGATCGCGGCTTTGCAGCAGCAATACCTGCGCCGCTACGTCGCCCAGCGTTGCTTTGTAACTGCCTATCTGACGTGCGAAGATGTTGTAAATGACGACCGCCGGGATCGCGGCTACCAGCCCAATCGCCGTCGCCAGCAGCGCTTCCGCAATACCAGGAGCGACCACCGCCAGGTTGGTAGTCTGCGTTTGCGCAATACCGATGAAGCTATTCATAATGCCCCATACGGTACCAAACAACCCGACGAAGGGGGAAATGGCGCCGATCGTCGCCAGATAACCGTTGCCTCGTCCCATGTAGCGGCCAACCGCCGCGACGCGACGTTCCAGACGGAAGCCGGTACGTTCTTTAATCCCTTCGTTATCTTCGCTGCCCTGAGAGAGTTCCAGCTCATTCTGCGCTTCATTGATGAGCTGCGCGCTGAGGCTTTTTGCGCTGAAACCTGCCGCAATATCGGAAGCCTGATCTAAGGAGCGCGCATCGGCTAATTGCAGTTGTTCACGCTTTAAGCGGCGCTTTTGAGTGAAAAATTCAACGCTTTTACTGAAGAAGATAGCCCAGGTGACGACCGACGCCAGAATCAGACCAATCATCACGCACTTCACGACAATATCGGCGTGCTGATACATACCCCAGACGGAAAGATCCGTCTGCATCAAATTATTACCCACTCTGTATCTCCAGGACGCAAATCACAAAATCTGAGCATAATAATATCAAAACGACGTCGAATTGATAGTCGTTCTCATTACTATTTACATACTGCCGCACCTTTGATGCTTTTTCTTTGCGCTTACGCAGTAAAAAAGTCACCTGTTTTTATTTTGGCAAAATTTTCATCTGTATCACACGTAGCCAGGATGCAGATTGTTATATTCATGCTAGTTTAGACATCCAGACGGTTAAAATCAGGAAGCGCAACATGACGGATAAACAGTTGGATACCAAACTGGTAAACGCAGGACGCAGCAAAAAATACACGCTTGGCTCAGTGAATAGTGTGATTCAACGCGCTTCTTCACTGGTATTTGACACCGTCGAGGCCAAAAAACACGCCACCCGCAATCGCGCCAACGGCGAATTATTTTACGGACGTCGGGGAACGCTGACCCACTTTTCGCTCCAGGAAGCCATGTGTGAACTGGAAGGTGGCGCCGGATGCGCGCTCTTCCCGTGCGGCGCGGCGGCGGTCGCCAACACCATTCTGGCATTCGTTGAACAGGGCGACCACGTCCTGATGACTAACACAGCCTATGAACCCAGCCAGGATTTCTGCAGCAAAATTCTCGGCAAACTGGGCGTGACGACAAGCTGGTTCGACCCGCTCATCGGCGCGGATATCATGCAACATATTCAGCCGAACACGAAAGTCGTATTTCTGGAATCCCCCGGCTCTATTACCATGGAAGTACATGATATTCCGACCATTGTCAGTGCGGTGAGACGCGTCGCGCCAGAAGCCGTCATCATGATGGATAATACCTGGGCGGCTGGCGTTCTGTTTAACGCGCTGGAGTTCGATATCGATATCTCTATCCAGGCAGGCACCAAGTATCTGATTGGTCATTCTGACGCGATGGTCGGTACTGCCGTTGCAAATGCGCGCTGCTGGGAACAATTGCGGGAAAACGCCTATCTGATGGGGCAAATGCTCGACGCGGACACGGCTTACATGACCAGCCGCGGTCTGCGCACGCTCGGCGTCCGACTACGCCAGCATCATGAAAGCAGCCTCAAAATCGCCGCGTGGCTGGCGAACCATCCTCAGGTCGCGCGCGTTAATCATCCGGCCCTGCCGGGTAGCAAAGGTCATGCGTTCTGGAAACGAGACTTTACAGGCAGCAGCGGTCTGTTTTCCTTCGTGCTCAATAAAAAGCTGACCGAGGCAGAATTATCAGCCTATCTGGATAACTTTTCGCTGTTCAGTATGGCCTACTCCTGGGGAGGCTACGAATCGCTGATTCTCGCCAATCAGCCGGAACAGATCGCCGCGATTCGTCCCGCAGGCGGCGTAGATTTTACCGGTACGCTGGTCCGGGTGCATATTGGTTTAGAGAATGTTGATGATTTAATCGCTGATTTAGCCGCCGGATTCGCCAGAATTGTGTAAAGTTGCCGCAGATGGACATATATGCAGACAATTTCCGTGGAAAAGTCTGCGTTTGTTGCGTCCGGGATCAAGGCATCCCGGGCGATTCAGGAGTACAATAGGCACATAAAAGCGTAAATGCTGTTCCACAGGAAAGTTCATGGCTGTCATTCAAGATATTATCGCTGCGCTCTGGCAACATGATTTTGCCGCGCTGGCGAATCCACACGTTGTTAGCGTCGTCTACTTTGTCATGTTCGCCACGCTATTTTTAGAAAACGGTCTGCTGCCAGCGTCATTCTTACCCGGCGATAGTCTGCTGCTACTGGCAGGCGCGCTGATCGCCCAGGATGTGATGCATTTTTTGCCAACAATTGGCATTCTCACCGCCGCGGCCAGTCTCGGCTGCTGGCTAAGTTATATCCAGGGACGCTGGCTCGGTAATACGCGTACCGTCAAAGGCTGGCTGGCGCAGCTTCCGGCAAAATATCATCAGCGCGCCACCTGCATGTTTGACCGTCACGGTTTGTTAGCGTTGCTTGCCGGGCGTTTTCTGGCGTTTGTCCGCACTCTGCTGCCAACGATGGCGGGTATTTCCGGCCTTTCCAACCGCCGGTTTCAGTTTTTTAACTGGTTAAGCGGCCTGCTGTGGGTGACTGTCGTGACCAGCTTCGGCTACGCGCTCAGTATGATCCCGTTTGTTAAGCGCCATGAAGACCAGGTAATGACATTTTTAATGATCCTTCCCATCGCGCTATTGGTCGCCGGGCTGTTAGGTACGCTGGTCGTGGTGATTAAAAAGAAATACTGTAACGCCTGAGGCATCCATAACCGGCCAGGATGGCCCGGTTACGCTTCGTTGGCCTGTGGCGGGATGACCCACTTAGCTCCCTTGCATTGTCCGCATTCTTGCCGCATCTTCGCCCGGCGTCACGCCAAAATAACGTTTAAACTCCCGGCTAAACTGCGATGCGCTCTCATAGCCGACCCGCATCGCCGCGGCGCTGGCCTTCATACCGTCGTGAATCATCATCATCCGCGCCTTATGCAGTCGGTAGCTTTTTAAATATTGCAACGGCGAGGTGCTGGTGACCGCCTTAAAATTATGGTGAAATGCCGACACGCTCATGTTCGCTTCTGCCGCCAGTTGCTCAACATTCAGATTCTCAGTGTATTTCATTTCGATCTGTTTAAGTACGCGACTGATCAGGCTAAAGTGCGTCTGACGACTAACCAGTGCAAGCAGCGCCCCGCCGCGCGGCCCCATCAGCACATGATAAAGAATTTCGCGAATAATCTGTTTTCCCAGAATCCGCGCATCCAGCGGGCGCTCCATCACATCCAGCAACCTTTCCACCGCGCATAAAATCTCGTCCGACAGCGTGGCGGAGTTAATCCCGCTGGCCGCCATCGGCAACTGGAAACGCTCATCTTCGCCAATGTCCATGAGCAACTCTTGCAGTTGCAGCACATCAATGTCGATCCGAATACCGGCCAGCGGTATCTCCGGCGTCGCCCAGGTCTCGCATTCAAAAGGGAGCGGCACGGTCAGTAAAAGATATTCATTAGCGTCGTAACGAAACTCGCGTTCATTAATATAGCCAATTTTATGGCCGGAAAAGAGAAATATGATGCCAGGCTGATACATGACCGGCGTGCGCGGTCCCGGCTCAACGCCATATAACAGACGAATACCCGGTAGTCGCTCGCTGATTATTTTATCATTATTTTTCAAATAATTAATTTTATCCGCTAGCTGTAAGCAAATTGCTTCACGATTCATAACGCGCCATTCTTTTATCAAATCCACTCCGCTGGATTGTGCGCATTTTTAGCGATTTTCTCCAGCATTCTGGAGAAATAGGCAAAACATTGGCAGAAATGTGCATTGAGAGACATCTATCACAAGACCACAATGATGACCATCAGGCAGACAGCCGTCTGCCCTCTTTTTACCCATATAAGGGAATGAGCAATGAACAATTTTAAATTACATACACCTACCCGCATTCTGTTTGGTAAAGGCGCAATCGTCGATCTTCGCGATCAGATCCCGCAGGACGCCCATGTGCTGATTACCTATGGCGGCGGTAGCGTGAAAAAGACCGGCGTACTGGCGCAAGTTCAGGAGGCGTTAAAAGGGCTGGACGTTAGGGAGTTTGGCGGTATCGAACCGAACCCGTCCTATGAAACGCTGATGAAGGCCGTTCAGCTTGTACGCGACGAAAATATTACATTCCTGCTGGCCGTTGGCGGCGGCTCCGTACTGGACGGCACCAAATTTATCGCCGCAGCGGCGCAGTATGCGGACGGCGTCGATCCGTGGCACATTCTGGAAACCGGCGGTACTGAGATTCGTAGCGCAATCCCGATGGGGTCCGTGCTGACCCTGCCGGCAACCGGCTCAGAATCGAACGCCGGCGCAGTCATTTCCCGTAAAACCACTGGCGATAAACAGGCCTTCCACTCCTCGTTCGTGCAACCGGTATTTGCCGTACTCGATCCGGTCTACACTTATACATTACCGCCGCGCCAGGTTGCGAACGGCGTCGTGGATGCTTTCGTCCATACCGTTGAGCAGTACGTCACTTACCCGGTTAACGGCAAAATTCAGGATCGTTTCGCCGAAGGCATTTTACTCACACTGATCGAAGAAGGTCCCAAAGCGCTGCAAGAGCCTGAAAACTATGACGTCCGCGCTAACGTGATGTGGGCCGCCACTCAGGCGTTAAATGGCCTGATTGGCGCTGGCGTTCCGCAGGACTGGGCGACGCATATGCTGGGTCATGAGCTTACGGCGATGCACGGTCTCGATCATGCCCAAACGCTGGCTATCATTCTGCCTGCGCTATGGAACGAAAAACGCGACGTTAAACGCGCAAAACTCCTGCAATACGCTGAACGTGTATGGAATATCACCGACGGTTCCGACGACGAACGTATTGATGCCGCCATTGCCGCCACCCGCCATTTCTTCGAACAAATGGGCGTGCCTACACGCCTGTCCGATTACGGTCTGGATGGCAGCGCTATTCCGGCACTACTGGCCAAACTTGAGGCGCATGGATGCACAAATTTAGGTGAAAATCAGGATATTACGCTGGATGTCAGTCGTCGGATTTACGAAGCGGCGCGCTAAGGTTTTTTCGCCTCTGACTTTCGTTTTTGGCCATTTCGTCCAGACTTAAGTCACTTAGTCTCGCCGGACCCGACTCCGGCGAGCCAATTAAAAGAGGAACACATCATGGCTAATCCAACCATTATCAGGCTACAGGATGGCAACGTAATGCCACAACTTGGACTGGGAGTCTGGAAAGCAAGCAATGAAGAGGTGATCGCGGCGATTCATAAAGCGCTGGAGGTGGGCTATCGATCGATTGATACCGCCACTGCGTATCAGAATGAAGAGGGCGTCGGTAAAGCGCTAAAAGAAGCGAACGTAGCGCGGGAAGAACTGTTTATCACCACCAAGTTGTGGAATGACGATCAAAAACGTCCCCGCGAAGCCCTGCAGGAGAGTCTGAAAAAACTGCAGCTTGATTATCTCGATCTCTATCTGATGCACTGGCCCGTACCGGCTATCGATCACTATGTGGAAGCCTGGAAGGGCATGATCGCGCTGCAAAAAGAGGGGCTGGTAAAGAGTATCGGGGTCTGTAACTTTCAGATCCATCACCTCCAGCGTCTGATCGATGAAACCGGCGTTACCCCCGTAATCAACCAGATCGAGCTACACCCCTTGATGCAACAGCGCCAGCTACATGCGTGGAATGCGACGCATAAAATCCAGACCGAATCCTGGAGCCCGCTGGCGCAGGGCGGCGAAGGCGTATTCGATCAGAAAGTGATTCGCGAGCTGGCGGATAAATACGGCAAAACGCCCGCTCAGATTGTTATTCGCTGGCATCTGGACTGCGGGCTGGTCGTCATCCCGAAATCCGTCACCCCTTCCCGTATCGCGGAAAACTTTGCTGTCTGGGATTTCCGTCTCGATAAAGATGAATTAGGCGAGATCGCAAAACTGGATCAAGGAAAACGCCTCGGTCCCGATCCGGATCAGTTCGGCGGCTAAGCCGGACTTACCGCGCTTCATGCCCGACGATTTCGTCGGGCTTTTTTGCATTCCGAAATATTAAGAAACAATTGGCGCACATTTAACAGTATATTTCCCCCGCGCACAAGCGCAGCATTATTCTGATTTTATGAAAATTTATTCATATTAATTATCAGCTTACTTAATGCATATAAAATATTTATGGATGTGTGATTGTGGCGGAAAAAAAATCTCAGGGCGTCAAATGGCTCCCATTCATTCTTATTCTGGTGATCGCCGCCGGACTGTGGCAGCTAACGCCCCCTTCCGGGTTAAGCGCGCCGGCCTGGCATTCCGCGATTATTTTTGTCGCGACGATCGCCTCAATTGTGGCGAAAGTGCTGCCTATTGGCGCGGTCGGTATTATCGGCATCACCGTCTTTGCGCTCGCCTATGCCGCCGGCGATAAAACGGCCAGCGGCGCGATTACCACGGCATTGAGCGAGCTGAACAGTTCACTGATCTGGCTTATCGTCGTGGCATTTATGATTGCCCGTGGGTTTATCAAAACCGGGCTGGGTCGGCGTATCGCCCTACAAATGATCCGTCTGTTAGGTAAACGAACGCTGGGCCTGGCCTATGGCCTGGCGTTTGCCGATCTGATCCTCTCCCCCGCGATGCCCAGTAACACCGCGCGCTGCGGCGGCGTGATTTACCCGATCGCCGACTCGCTGGCGCGCAGCTTTGATTCACATCCGGAAGATGAGTCTCGCAGTAAAATCGGCACCTTTCTGATCACCTGTATTGGCAATGTTAACGACGTCACCGCCGCACTGTTTATGACCGGTTATACGGGTAATCTGCTGGCGGTAAAACTGGCGGCGAACGCCGGCGTTACGTTGAGCTGGGGAAGCTGGTTTATCGCAGCGCTCCTGCCTTGCCTGGTCTCTCTTCTTATCGTCCCGCTGCTGGTCTACTGGCTGACGCGTCCGGAGATTAAACATACGCCGAATGCGCCGGATCTGGCGCGCAAAGAGCTGGCGCAAATGGGCAATATGGCGCGCGGCGAGTGGCTCATGCTGGCGACCGTCGGCGTGTTACTGGTGCTGTGGATTTTTGGCGACACGCTTGGCGTGGATGCCACGACGGCCTCTTTTGTCGGTCTCTCGATTTTATTACTGAGCGGCGTGCTCACCTGGGAAGACGTTAAAAGCGAAAAAGGCGCCTGGGATACGTTGATTTGGTTCGCCGCGCTGCTGATGATGGCTAACCAGTTGAAGAAACTAGGATTCACCAGTTGGTTTGGCAACCTGATTGGCGACAGCATCGGCAGTACGATGCATGGAACCAGTTGGATGATCATCCTGCTGCTGCTTAACGCAGCCTATTTTTATACCCACTATTTTTTCGCCAGCGGCAACGCGCAAATCGCCGCGCTGTATGCGGTGTTTCTGGGCGTCGGTCTGCATCTGAATATACCGGCGGCGCCGATGGCGCTTATGCTGGCGTTTACCAGCAGCCTGTACTGCTCTCTTACGCAGTATACCCACGCACGCGGCCCTATTCTTTTTGGCGCCGGCTATGTACCGACGGGCGTCTGGTGGCGAACGGGATTTATTATCAGCCTCTTTAATCAGGCGGTCTTTTTGACAGTCGGCCTCGCATGGTGGAAAGTGTTAGGGTTGTATTAAACGCTTAACGCATCGATAAGCCCCTCGGTTAACGGAGAAATGGAATGACCTGCATTTTCTGTCAAATAGTTGAAGGTAAAGCGCCTTGTCATAAAGTTTGGGAAGATGAGCATCACCTGGCTTTTTTGTCCATTTTTCCGAATACCGATGGGTTTACCGTAGTGATCCCGAAAAAACATTACCCCAGCTACGCGTTCGATCTACCACCGCAGGCGCTGGCGGACCTGATGCTGGCGACGCAAAAAGTGGCGAAACTGCTGGATAAGGCGTTTGTGGATGTGGGCCGTACCGGGATGTTTTTTGAGGGATTTGGCGTCGATCATGTGCACAGTAAGCTAAGTCCGATGCACGGCACAGCTAATCTGAGTGAATGGAAACCTATCGAATCGCGACAGAATAAATTTTTCGAGCGCTACGAGGGGTATCTCTCATCGCACGATCATGAACGGGCGGGTGATGAAAAACTGGCCGCGCTGGCGGCCAGAATTCGGCAAATCCAGGCGTAATCGTTGCTGGATGGCGGCTTCGCCTTATCCAGCCTGATAGGATACCTGTAAAACCGTTTAACGCCCCGCGCCTTTCCCGCGCTTCTTATTAGCAGCAAGCCCCTGTCGCTGATGCGCCACTGGCGTATGTTTGGTCAACGCCGGGCGGGTGCTGCGGTTCTGGCGACGCGCTTCGCGCATCTCTTCAATGGTCGGCGCAGGCACCAGACACTCACGGCGACCGCCAATCAAATGTTTTTTCCCCATCGCTTCCAGCGCCTGGCGAATCAGCGGCCAGTTCGCCGGATCGTGATAACGCAGCAGCGCCTTATGCAGGCGACGTTGCTTATCTCCCTTCGGCACCACCACATCTTCACTCTTATAACCAATTTTACCCAGCGGGTTTTTGCCGGTGTAATACATGGTGGTCGAATTCGCCAACGGTGACGGGTAGAAGTTCTGCACCTGATCCAGACGGAAGCGGTGGCGCTTCAGCCACAGCGCCAGATTCACCATATCTTCGTCCCGCGTGCCCGGATGCGCGGAGATAAAATACGGGATCAGATACTGTTCTTTTCCGGCCTGTTTAGAGTAAAGGTCAAACAACTCTTTAAAGCGATCGTAGCTGCCCATACCCGGTTTCATCATTTTCGACAGCGGACCTTCTTCAGTATGCTCCGGCGCAATCTTCAGATAGCCGCCCACATGATGGCTCGCCAGCTCTTTAATGTAGCGAGGATCTTCCACGGCGATGTCGTAGCGCACGCCGGAGGCAATTAAGATTTTCTTAATGCCTTTCAGCTCGCGGGCGCGGCGATAAAGATTGATCGTCGGCGTATGGTCAGTATCCATATGCGGACAGATATCCGGATACACGCACGACAGGCGACGACAGGTCTGCTCCGCACGCGGCGACTTACAGCGCAGCATATACATGTTCGCGGTAGGACCACCCAGATCGGAGATCACGCCGGTAAACCCCGGCACCGTGTCGCGGATCGCTTCGATCTCGTTGATGATAGAGTCTTCCGAGCGGCTCTGAATAATGCGTCCTTCATGTTCGGTGATCGAGCAGAAAGAGCAGCCACCAAAGCAGCCACGCATGATATTGATCGAAAAGCGGATCATTTCATAGGCCGGAATGCGGGCATTGCCGTAAGCCGGGTGCGGTACGCGCTGATACGGCAGCGCAAACACGCTATCCATCTCTTCAGTGGAGAGCGGTATAGCGGGCGGGTTAATCCAGACATAGCGGTCGCCGTGCTTTTGCATCAGCGCCCGCGCGCAGCCAGGGTTAGTTTCGTGATGCAGAATACGCGACGCATGGGCGTACAGCACTTTGTCGCCTTTCACCTTTTCAAAGGATGGCAACAGGATATAGGTTTTTTCCCACGGCTTCGGACGCGGCGGCTGCACGGTAATCGCCTTAGCTTCCTGCTTTTTCGGCGCGACCGGCTTGTTATCCGCGCACGGCAGATCCTCGCCATAGGGATGGGGGATTGGATCGATTTTACCCGGCGTGTCCAGACGAGTGGAGTCGACGCCGCTCCAGCCAGGCAGAGCTTCTTTAACCATAATCGCAGTGTTACGCACGTCGCGAATCTGATCGATGGTTTCACCCATTGCCAGACGGTGCGCCACTTCCACCAGCGGACGCTCACCGTTGCCGAACATCAACATGTCGGCTTTGGAATCGACTAACACGGAACGGCGCACAGTATCAGACCAGTAGTCGTAATGCGCGGTACGGCGCAGACTGGCCTCAATGCCGCCGAGGATCACCGGTACATCTTTCCACGCTTCTTTGCAACGCTGGGTATAGACCAGAGTGGCTCTGTCCGGGCGCTTGCCCGCCACGTTATCCGGCGTATAGGCATCGTCGTGACGCAGCTTACGGTCGGCGGTGTAGCGGTTGATCATCGAGTCCATGTTGCCGGCGGTGACGCCGAAAAACAGGTTCGGTTTGCCCAGACGCATAAAGTCGTCTTTGCTGTTCCAGTCCGGCTGAGCGATGATACCGACGCGGAAGCCCTGGGATTCCAGCATACGGCCACAAATGGCCATGCCGAAACTCGGATGATCGACATACGCGTCGCCCGTCACCAAAATAATGTCGCAGCTATCCCAGCCAAGTTGATCCATTTCGTCACGTGACATCGGCAAAAACGGCGCCGGCCCAAAGCAGGCGGCCCAGTACTGCGGCCAGGAGAAAAGGTCGCGATCCGGTTGGATCAGGGATGTTGCGCTCATAGTGCTTCCAAAAATGGTAAAAAAATAATCAAAGGCCGGGGATTATAAGCCGGAACGAAGGAGAAATCGAAAGGTATTCACCTCTCGCCCTGACGGGCGAGAAAAGGATTATGGCGCCGGGTTTACCAGCATCTGCCCAATCGAGCCGCGATCCGCCATTTCCAGCGTCTGGCTGTTGAAATAGAACGGGAAGTGCGGCCAGGACGGCTGACCGTAGTAGACCAGCAATTCAACTTGCCCATCCACCCAGACGGTATCTTTCCAGCCTCTATCCTCCGGGAACGGCATAGCGCCGTTGACGTTACGAATCAGGAAAGAGACGCCCTCAATATGGAACGATTGCGGCATATCGGCGCGTACCGTCCAGCGCTCCCAGGAGCCTTGCTGGGCGGTAATATCAATGCGATTCACATCCCACAGTTGGCCATTGATCCCCGGATCGTCGCCAAGACTAATGTCCCGGCTGCGGATAGGCGCGCCGCTCATGATCTCCGTCGGCAACAGACGCATCGGCAGATTATCGGTCACCAGCGGCAGCAATCCGGTTGGCCGCAACGTCAGCACCAGGGTAGAAACCAGAATACTGGAAGGCTCAAAGAAACCGCGAATCCGATCGACTATGCTGGCCGCTTCCCCACAGGTGATCGAGACTTCATCCCCGTTAGTCATATCAACCAGGATCTCACGTCGCTCGCCGGGTGCCAGTGACAACTGTTTGACGGAAACCGGCGCAGGTAAAAAGCCCTGATCGCCTGAAATCACATGCAGCGCCCGGCCATCGCTCATCTGGAGCTGATACCGGCGCGAGTTCGAGGCGTTCAATAACCGTAACCGCACCCAGCCGCGGGACACTTCGACATAGGGGCTTTGCGCGCCGTTCACCAGCAACGTATCGCCGACAAAACCGCCGCTTCCCGGTTCGCTGTACTCCGGCGTCCCAAAGTTATCCAGCCGCTTATCCTGGATAATGACGGGAAAATCATCCACGCCGTAATGGTTCGGAATGGGCAGCGTTTTACTGATGTCGTCTTCGACCAGCCACATTCCGGCCAGGCCGTTATACACCTGCTGCGCAGTGCGGTTAGGCGTGTTGGCGTGATACCACAGCGTCGCGGCGCTCTGGCGAATCGGCAACACTGGTGCCCAGTCGGCGTTCGGCGACATCATACGCGCTGGCCCCCCCATCAGCGGCCCCGGCACCAGTAAACCAGCAACCGTCATGGAGACATTTTCCGCCAGACGGTTGCTATAGATGAGTTTAACGTCATCGCCTTTCCAGACGCGGATTGTCGGCCCCAGATAACGACCGTTTACTCCCCAAACCGGCGCGCGCGTGCCCTGCGTGAAAGACCAGTGCGCTCGCTGTAGCGTCATAAATAGCGGCTGTCCGCGACGGGACTCCAGCAACGGCGGAACAGGCAACGGCTGCTGCTGACCAGCAGCATTCGCCCTGAAGGGAATCGCGCCTGCACATAGTGCGATTCCCGATGCCTGAAGAAACTGACGCCGACTGAATGACATATAAGCTCCATGTAAAACAGGCTAAAGAGTTGTGCCTGAAAAAATGATTTCTACAATAACAGAGTAAGATCGCTTAAACCTTACCGGCCGCTTCACGTTCCGCAACCTCTTTATCAAGTTCCGCGATTTTTTGCTCCATTAACGCACGGCAATGGGCTGCCAGCTCGCGAACCTGATCTTTACCATATTCGCTGACGTCGACTGGCGGCAGCATTTCCACAATCACCAGTCCGTTGTTCAGGCGGTTTAGATTGACTTTGTTAGAGGTGTTGGAAACGCAGATAGGAATGATCGGCACGCCAGCCGCGATAGCCGCATGAAACGCGCCGGTTTTAAACGGCAGCAGACCGCGTCCCCGACTACGCGTACCTTCAGGGAACATCCAGATAGAAATACGGCGCTTTTTAAAATGGTTAACCACTGCCGCAATGGTGCTATGCGCTTTGGCGCGGTTATTACGGTCAATCAGCAGATTACCGGTCAGCCAGTACAGTTGCCCAAAAAACGGGATCCAAAGCAGGCTTTTTTTCCCCACCGTCACGGTTGGCGGTTGCACAATATTCGCCGCCGTGACCATATCATAATTATTCTGGTGGTTAGCGATATAGATAGCATTGCCATAGCTTTCCGCGTCTGCGGGTTTGCGGCACTCCACTTTCAGGCCAAACAGCGGGGCCAGGCGACCGAACATATGTCCAAACGTCGCCACGTGTTTTGGGTTACGTGGGCTGAAAAGGCAGTAAATAGAACCGAAAACACAGACCAGAATGGAGTAAATAACGGTAACAATAAGACGAAAAATATATAGCATAACAACCTCTGAAGGCCTAAGAGCCCGGCATTCTACGTCACCTGAAATTCAGGTTAGGATTTTGGTAAGTGTGGCTCTCTGGAAAAACGTATTGTTAATCGCAATGCACGAATAAACAACGGTTTTACGGGAAATTTTAATGTTAATCCGATCTGAAACCGTAGGCCGGATAAGACGCTACTGCATCATCATCCGGCAACGGCAGAGCGCCGGATGGCGGCATAAATGCCTTATCCGGCCTACGAGTGACACCTTCTTACTCTTCACTGTCGCCATGTCTTACGCGATGCGGTGAATCAATCTCAATACGATCGATACGCTGCAGGCCGCGCATTAATGTGCCGCGGCGTCCGCGTTCGCCGACCACCTTCTGTAACTCTTCAGGACGCAGTTTGATTTTGCGCTTCCCGACATGGATAGTCAGAGTGCTTTGCGGCGGCAACACGTACAGATGCGCCAGACCATCATCGCCTTTCGCCGCCTCCGCTGACGGAATATTAATGATCTTATTTCCTTTGCCTTTCGACAGTTGCGGCAGAGAGTCTACCGGGAACATCAACATACGTCCGGCCTGGGTAATCGCCAGCAGCATATCGTGCTCGTCTTCAATCACCAACGGCGGCATGACGTGCGCGTTTTCCGGCAGAGTAATCAACGCCTTACCGGCACGGTTACGGGCAACCAGATCGTTAAACGTACAAACGAAGCCGTAGCCCGCATCCGACGCCATCAGCAGTTTCTGGTCATCGCCTTCCATCAGCATATGCTCTACGGTCGCCCCCGGCGGCAGCGTCAGTTTGCCGGTCAGCGGCTCGCCCTGCCCGCGCGCCGACGGAAGCGTAATGGGATCAATAGCATAGCTACGCCCGGTGGTATCAATAAACACCACCGGTTGATTGCTCTTACCTTTCACCGCGGCTTTAAAGCTGTCGCCCGCTTTATAGTTAAGCCCCGGCGCATCAATATCATGACCTTTGGCGCTGCGCACCCAGCCCATCTGCGACAGCACGATAGTCACCGGTTCGGACGGCAGCATATCGTGTTCGCTCATCGCTTTAGCTTCTTCACGCTCATGCAGCGGAGAACGGCGATCGTCGCCATAGGCATCGGAATCCGCCTGTAGCTCTTTTTTCAGCAAGGTATTCATTTTGCGTTCGGACGCGAGAATGCCCTGCAACTGGTCACGCTCTTTTTCCAGCTCGTCCTGCTCGCCACGAATTTTCATCTCTTCCAGCTTGGCGAGATGACGCAGTTTCAGTTCGAGGATTGCTTCCGCCTGGGTCTCGGTGATGCCGAAACGCGACATCAGCGCGGGTTTTGGTTCGTCTTCGCTACGGATAATCTCAATCACTTCGTCGATGTTGAGAAACGCCACCAGCAGACCTTCGAGGATATGCAGGCGCTTGAGGACCTTCTCCAGACGATAGTTGAGGCGACGACGTACCGTATCGCGGCGAAACGCCAGCCATTCGGTCAGGATCTCCAGCAGGTTTTTCACCGCCGGGCGACCATCCAGACCGATCATGTTCAGGTTAATACGGTAGCTTTTTTCCAGATCGGTGGTGGCGAACAGATGGTTCATCACCTGCTCCATATCCACACGGTTGGATCGTGGCACAATCACTAAACGCGTCGGGTTTTCGTGATCCGATTCATCGCGCAGATCGTCCACCATCGGCAGTTTTTTATTACGCATCTGCGCAGCAATCTGCTCCAGCACTTTCGCGCCGGACACCTGATGCGGCAGCGCGGTGATCACCACGGCGCCGTCTTCTTTGGTCCATACCGCGCGCATGCGCACGGAGCCACGCCCGTTTTCGTAAATTTTACGAATTTCCGCACGTGGGGTAATGATCTCCGCTTCGGTCGGGTAATCCGGCCCCTGGACGATATCCAGCAACTGATCCAGCGTCGTTTTCGGCTGCTCAATCAGCGTAATCGCCGCTTTCGCTACTTCGCGCAGGTTATGCGGCGGAATATCTGTTGCCATCCCCACCGCAATACCGGTGGTGCCGTTCAGCAGAATATTCGGCAGACGCGCCGGTAACATTTTCGGTTCCTGCATGGTGCCATCGAAGTTAGGCACCCAGTCCGCCGTCCCCTGACCGAGTTCCCCCAGCAGGAGTTCCGCATATTTAGACAGGCGAGATTCGGTATAACGCATCGCGGCGAACGATTTCGGATCGTCAGGCGCGCCCCAGTTTCCCTGCCCGTCGACCAGCGGATAACGGTAAGAAAACGGCTGCGCCATCAGCACCATCGCTTCATAACAGGCGCTGTCGCCATGCGGATGATACTTACCCAGCACGTCGCCGACGGTACGGGCGGACTTTTTAAACTTGGCGCTGGCGTTAAGGCCCAGTTCAGACATCGCGTAGACGATGCGACGCTGAACGGGTTTCAGACCATCACCAATAAACGGCAACGCCCTGTCCATGATGACGTACATGGAATAATTCAGATAGGCGTTTTCCGTGAATTCATGCAGCGCAAGGCGCTCTGCCATCTCGCTCATTGATTGTGATTCCTCAACTGTTAGCCCGAACAATACCCGGTATCTCTCAGGCAATATTGCCGCAGATACTACCCTATCTGGCGCGTTGAGTCACAAAGAAAAGGGCCGCGAGCGCGGCCCTGATGGGGTTTATTTGGCAACTTTAGAGATCTGTTTTACGTCAATTTCAACGGAATTCCAGTCCTTATCCACTTCGCCCTGAATTTCAACGGTATCCTGCGGGGTTACGGTCAGGCCGTTCCAACGCTTGTGGTCAATATCCACATTGATAGTACCGGTAGCATCTTTAAACAGATACAGGTCGTCGGAAATGCGCTCGACGATATTCCCGCGCAGCGTTACCCACGCATCGTCACGCAGCGATTTAGCGCTCTCTACCGTCGTGCTGCTGCCGTTGGGGCCGACAAATCCGCCGCCTTGCGTTTGCGTCGCCGACGGGCCGGAGAAGCCGCCCTGCTGAGCCGCCAGAACCGGGGTAGAACACAATGCCATAACGGCAACGATTGCAGCTAATTTTTTCATGATTACTTTTCCCTTTCATGTCGTTTCAGATCCATTTAATAAGTTAATCCTTAACAACTTCTTAAGGCAAAAAAAGATTCTTTTTTTCTGTACATCGCCTGCGGCGACAAGGTTAACTGACGGTAACGCGAGTTACCGCAGGGAAGAACAGATGCGAATTTTACTGGTAGAAGATGACACACTTATTGGCGATGGCATAAAAGCGGGCCTGAGTAAAATGGGTTTCAGCGTCGACTGGTTTACCGAGGGACGTCCGGGCAAAGAGGCGCTTTACAGCGCGCCTTATGATGCGGTCATTTTAGATTTGACGCTGCCAGGGATGGACGGACGGGATATTTTGCGCGAATGGCGCGAAAAGGGTAAACAGGAACCGGTACTGATCCTGACGGCGCGCGATGCGTTAGCAGAGCGCGTCGAGGGGCTACGTCTGGGCGCCGATGACTATTTATGTAAACCTTTTGCGCTCATTGAGGTCGCAGCCCGTCTGGAGGCGCTGGTACGCCGCGCCAGCGGTCAGGCCAGTAGCGAATTGCGCCACGGCCAGGTGACACTCAATCCAGGTAATCTCGTCGCGACACTTGCCGGCGAACCTCTAGCCCTAAAACCGAAAGAGTTCGCGCTGCTGGAACTGTTAATGCGCAACAAAGGTCGCGTGCTGCCGCGCAAGCTTATTGAAGAGAAGCTGTATAACTGGGATGACGACGTGTCCAGCAATGCAGTGGAAGTCCATGTTCATCATTTACGCCGCAAGCTCGGCAGCGAATTTATTCGCACCGTACACGGCATCGGCTACACCCTGGGTGACGCATGAAATTGACGCAACGTCTTAGCCTGCGCGTCAGGCTGACGCTTATTTTCCTGATTCTGGTCTCCATCACCTGGGCAATTTCCAGTTTTGTGGCCTGGAGAAAGACGACGGATAATGTCGACGAGTTGTTTGACACACAGTTGATGCTGTTCGCCAGACGGCTTAGCACCCTCGATCTTAACGAGATCAACGCCCCGCAGCGCATGGCGCATACGCCAAAGAAATTAAAACATGGGCATATCGATGACGATGCGCTGGCGTTCGCCATCTTTTCCGCTGACGGCAAAATGTTGCTGCATGATGGCGACAACGGTCAGGATATTCCGTATCGCTATCGCCGGGAAGGTTTCGACAATGGCTATCTGAAAGATGACAACGACCTCTGGCGTTTTTTGTGGTTGAACTCGGCGGACGGTAATTATCGTATCGTCGTCGGTCAGGAGTGGGATTACCGCGAAGATATGGCGCTGGCGATCGTGGCGGCGCAATTAACGCCGTGGCTGATCGCCCTTCCCTTCATGCTACTGATTTTATTACTCCTGCTTCACCGCGAGCTCAGACCGTTGAAGAAGCTGGCGCAGGCGCTACGTTTCCGATCGCCGGAATCGGAGACACCGCTCGACGCCAAAGGCGTACCGAGCGAGGTTCGCCCACTGGTCGAAGCACTTAATCAGCTTTTTAGCCGCATCCACTCCATGATGGTGCGCGAACGGCGATTTACCTCCGACGCCGCCCATGAATTGCGCAGCCCGCTGGCCGCGCTGAAAGTACAAACCGAGGTGGCGCAACTCTCGGGCGACGATCCGCTGACGCGAGATAAAGCGCTGACCCAGCTCCATGCGGGGATCGATCGCGCCACGCGGCTGGTCGATCAGCTACTGACGTTATCGCGTCTCGACTCGCTCAATAATTTGCAGGATGTGGCGGAGATTTCGCTGGAAGAGTTGCTGCAGTCCGCGGTGATGGACATTTATCATCCGGCGCAGCAGGCGAATATCGACGTGCGTTTACAGCTTAACGCCCATGACGTCATACGTACCGGTCAGCCGCTACTCTTAAGCCTGTTAGTCCGTAACCTACTGGATAATGCGATTCGCTACAGTCCGCAGGGCAGCGTCGTCGACGTTACCTTACATGCCCGCAGCTTCACCGTCAGAGATAACGGCCCCGGCGTAGCGCCAGAGATTCTGACGCATATCGGCGAGCGTTTTTATCGCCCGCCAGGCCAAAGTGTGACCGGCAGCGGTCTGGGATTATCAATAGTCCGCCGCATCGCTACGCTGCACGGCATGACGGTGTCGTTTGGCAACGCCGCGGAAGGTGGATTTGAGGCCGTCGTACGCTGGTAGCAGATACTTTTGCCAAAAACGCAAAAGACTTTGCACATTTTGCTAATTTCACCGTACCGCCCGTCAGCGTAGAATCAGCAGCAAACGCATTCCTTAGAGGGAAAATAATGAGCAACATACTGATTATCAACGGGGCGAAAAAATTCGCGCACTCCAACGGCCAGTTGAATGACACCCTGACCGAAGTTGCCGATGGGCTTCTGCGCGATCTGGGTCATCAGGTTAAGATCGTCCGTGCCGACAGCGATTATGACATTAAAGAAGAGGTGCAGAATTTCGTCTGGGCTGACGTGGTGATTTGGCAGATGCCAGGCTGGTGGATGGGCGCGCCGTGGACAGTAAAAAAATATATGGATGATGTCTTTACCGAAGGTCACGGCACGCTCTATGCCAGCGATGGCCGCACGCGTTCCGATGCCGCTAAAAAGTACGGTTCCGGCGGTCTGGTGCAGGGGAAAAAATATATGCTGTCACTGACGTGGAATGCGCCAATGGAAGCATTTACCGAAAAAGATCAGTTTTTCCACGGCGTAGGCGTAGATGGCATCTATCTGCCATTCCATAAAGCCAACCAGTTCCTGGGCATGGACGCGCTGCCAACGTTTATTGCCAACGACGTGATTAAAATGCCGGATGTTCCGCGCTATACCGCAGAATATCGCAAGCATCTAAGCGAAATTTTTGCTTAACTGGTCATCCTGGAATTAGAAGGAGTTAACCATGCTTACCGTCATTGCCGAAATTCGCACACGTCCGGGCCAACATCACCGTCAGGCCGTCCTCGATCAGTTTGCGAAAATCATTCCAACCGTTCTTAAAGAAGAGGGTTGCCACGGTTACGCGCCGATGGTGGATCATGCCGCGGGCGTGAGTTTTCAGACTGTAGCGCCTGACTCGATCGTGATGATTGAACAGTGGGAAAGCGTTGCGCACCTTGAGGCGCATCTGCAAACCCCACATATGAAAGCCTATAGCGACGCGGTAAAAGACGATGTGCTGGAAATGAATATTCGTATTCTGGAATCCGGCGTTTAAGTTATTACCATCGTCTGACGTAGCCCTGATGAGATGCGCAAGTGTCGCCATCAGGCTACGGCGTCATGCCAGATTCGCTTATCCGGCCTGCGGTGTGCAGACCGGATAAAGCGTGCAACAACCGTTACACATCCAGATCCGCGAGATCGCCTTTTTCCTGTAGCCAGTTGCGTCGATCTTCAGAACGTTTCTTCGCCAGCAGCATATCCATCATCGTGTTAGTACGCTGATCGTCTTCATCGCTAATGGTGAGCTGCACCAGGCGGCGAGTATTCGGATCAAGCGTGGTTTCGCGTAACTGCATCGGGTTCATTTCACCCAGGCCTTTAAACCGCTGTACGTTCGGCTTGCCTTTCTTACGCTTCAGTTGTTCCAGTACGCCCGCCTTCTCTTCTTCCGTCAGCGCGTAATAGACCTCTTTACCCAAATCAATACGGTATAGCGGCGGCAGCGCGACGTAGACATGTCCATTCTTCACCAGCGCGCGGAAATGTCGGACAAACAGCGCGCAAAGCAGCGTAGCGATGTGCAAACCATCGAAGTCCGCATCCGCCAGGATACAGATCTTGCCGTAGCGCAACTGGCTCAGATCGTCGCTGTCCGGATCGATACCGATTGCCACGGAAATATCATGCACCTCTTGCGAGGCCAGCACTTCATCGGAAGAGACTTCCCAGGTGTTAAGGATCTTACCTTTGAGCGGCATGATCGCCTGATATTCGCGATCGCGCGCCTGCTTGGCGGAACCGCCCGCCGAATCCCCTTCCACAAGGAACAGCTCGGTCCGATTAAGATCCTGCGCGGTACAGTCCGCCAGTTTCCCCGGCAACGCCGGACCGCTGGTGAGCTTTTTGCGCACCACTTTTTTTGCGGCGCGCAGTCGCCGCTGCGCGCTGGCGATCGCCATCTCTGCCAGTTGTTCCGCCGCCTGCACGTTCTGGTTCAGCCACAGGCTGAAGGCATCTTTCACCACGCCGGAAACAAATGCCGCACATTGACGCGACGACAGACGCTCTTTGGTCTGCCCGGCAAATTGCGGGTCCTGCATTTTCACGGAGAGCACATAAGCGCAGCGATCCCAGATATCTTCCGCCGACAGTTTTACGCCGCGCGGCAGAATATTGCGGTATTCGCAAAATTCGCGCATCGCATCCAGCAACCCCTGACGCAGGCCATTCACGTGAGTACCGCCCTGCATGGTTGGGATCAGGTTCACGTAGCTTTCCGTCAGTAATTCGCCGCCTTCCGGCAGCCACAATAGCGCCCAGTCAACCGCTTCCGTTTCACCATTAAAATTACCGATAAACGGTTTTTCCGGCAGCGTCGGCAGGCCGTTTACCGCTTCGCCCAGATAGTCGTTCAGACCATCCTGGTAGCACCAGCGCTGCTCGCTGTTATTCACTTCATCTTTAAAAGTGATTTCCACGCCGGGACACAGCACCGCTTTTGCTTTCAGAACGTGCATTAAGCGAGAGACAGAAAAACGCGGGCTGTCGAAGAAACTTTCGTCCGGCCAGAAATGCACGCTGGTGCCGGTATTACGCTTGCCGCACGTTCCCGTCACCTGCAAATCCTGCACTTTTTCGCCGTTTTCAAACGCGATATTATAGACCTGACCGTCGCGGCGCACGGTCACTTCCACGCGCTTCGACAGGGCATTCACTACCGAAATCCCCACCCCATGCAGACCACCAGAGAACTGATAGTTCTTATTGGAGAATTTACCGCCGGCATGAAGCCGACAGAGGATCAGTTCTACCGCCGGAACCCCCTCTTCCGGATGGATATCCACCGGCATCCCGCGTCCGTCGTCAATAACTTCCAGCGATTGATCGGCATGTAAAATGACATCCACGCGTTTGGCGTGACCTGCCAGTGCTTCATCCACACTGTTATCAATCACTTCCTGACCCAGATGGTTGGGACGGGTCGTATCGGTGTACATCCCCGGGCGGCGGCGTACCGGCTCAAGCCCGGTGAGTACCTCAATGGCATCAGCGTTATAAGTTTGCGTCATGGTTTAATTAGCAATTCGAATTGATTGTCAGCAACTGTGCAGTCCAAGAAAATCGACAATCTGGTTGAAATAATCTTCGAAGCCCGTGAATGCGTGATTACCGCCCTCAGTCACTGTCTGACGGCAGGAGGCGTAATATGCCACCGCCTGGCGGTAATCCAGCACTTCATCGCCCGTCTGTTGCAGTAGCCAGATCAGGTCCGGCGCTTCCAGAGGGTCAATCTGCATGACTTTAAGATCGTAAATATGGCGAGACTCTAGCACATATTGCTGTCCGGTGTAGGGGTTCTCGTTCTGACCGAGATAGTCGGTCAGTAATTCAAAGGGCCGCACCGCCGGGTTGACGACCACAGCCGGTAGCATAAAACATTGCGACAGCCAGGTGGCGTAATAACCACCCAGTGACGATCCTACCAGCCCTAATGGCGCGCCGCCATGCTCAAGCACGAGAGACTCCAGTAGCTCCGCCGCATCGGCAGGATACGGCGGTAGTTGAGGGACGATCATCTCGACGTGTGGATGACGCTCCGCCAGCCAGTTTTTTAGCTGGCACGCTTTTGCCGAGCGAGGGGAACTGTTGAATCCGTGCAAATAGAGAAGCGTAGACATCAGTATCCTTCCGAAGCGGTATCGGGTCGGAACCGGGTATCCTGCAGGCGATGCACTTCCGTCTCCAGGACGCCGTTCGCCTGAAGCACCAGCGTACGCCAGCCCGGCGCGATAGTATCCAGCGTAAAGTTCGCGCAGTGCGGTTTAAACTGTACACAGGTTGACGGCGACGCCAACAGACGGCGTCCGTTCCAGTCGAGATCCAGCTCCTGGTGAATATGTCCGCATAACAGATACTTCACACGCGGGAAATTCGCCAGCACGCTATCCAGCTCACCGGCATTACGCAAGCTGTGCTGATCCAACCAACTGCACCCTGCCGGCAACGGATGGTGGTGCAAAAGGAGCAATGTCTGTCTCTCTGGCGCATCGGCGAGCTTACGCTCAAGCCATTCCAGTTGGAACTCGCTCAGTTCGCCATGCGGAACGCCAAACACTTGGCTATCCAGCAACAAAATCTGCCATTGTTCGCCGATTAACACGCGTTTAGCCGGGGAAATCCCCGCCTCTTGCAGCGCGCTGTACATTGCCGGCTGAAAATCATGATTGCCCGGCAGCCAAACGCAAGGCGCGCGAAAACTTGCGATACCCTCAGCAAAATGCTGATAAGCCGCAGCGGATTGATCCTGCGCCAGATCGCCGGTCGCCACGATCAGATCATATTCATACTGTTGCGCCCGAATAGCCTCCAGCACAGCCTGGTAACTTTCCCAGGTATTGACGCCTAACAGCGTTTCATGCTTTTCGGCAAACAGGTGAGTATCTGTAATTTGTAAAATCCTGACTCGGGCCTCACCAGCCAGAGGTAGGGTTAACAGGCTTTCCAAATGGTGTCCTTAGGTTTCACGACGCTAATAAACCGGAATCGCCATCGCTCCATGTGCTAAACAGAATCGTAGCCAGTCGGCCAGAAACTGATTAATTTGATGCTTTTCGTCGCGTTGATGCAACTTTTTATTTGGATAATCATACCGCGCTTTGAAGCGAAAGATCTGCTGGCTTGAACACACTTCAGCCACCATCGCATCATGGTAGAGGCGCACCGTCAGCGACGGCAGGCTCCAGTAGGTGATGGCTGGCGCCGTTTGCTCGATCGTTACAAGCGTAGTGTATCGGGTCGATTCCACAATCGTTAACCGATATTGTACGTTGCCCACCTGATAGCTCACCGTTTCACCGGGTGCGTCATTGCGCGGCAACAAGCGGCGCAATTGCGAAAAATTGGTTTCGCACAGACGCATCATTTCAGGGAAGTCAGGTGTATAACGCTTCATTTTTTCCACTCGTTTTTTAACTCTTGATGATGTAACTGAAGCCATTGCAAAGCGATGACCGCGGCTGCGTTGTCGATTTTCCCCTCTTCTACCCACTGGTATGCCTGCTCCCGGCTTACCACATGAACCCGAATATCTTCGTTTTCATCCGCCAGACCGTGAATACCTACCGCGGTCGTGGCGTCCACTTCACCCACCAGAATAGATGAGCGCTCGCTGGTTCCTCCAGGACTCGCCAGGTAACTGATAACCGGTCGGGTGCGGCCCACGGTCAGCCCCGCTTCTTCCATCGCCTCACGCCGGGCGACCGCCTCAATGGTTTCGCCTTCTTCTATCATGCCAGCGACCATCTCCAGCAGCCACGGCGTAACGCTTGTGTCATACGCGGCAATACGAATTTGTTCGACCAGCACCACCTCGTCGCGTTCAGGGTCAAAGGGTAGCAAGACGGCAGCGTGCCCGCGCTCAAAAATTTCGCGCTTTACTTCGCCACTCATTTCTCCGTTGAATAAACGATGGCGGAATCGATACATATCTAATGAAAAAAAACCGCGGTAGCGCGTTTCCCGTGCAATAATTTCTACATCGCTTTTGGTGAAAGTAACTGGCAAGTTGTCTGATTTACGCATTGTGCTGCCCTGCTAGCAATAATGATTAAATGATGAATTTCAAGGGTGGTTGACTGCTGTTTTATCACCCTTGTGGTAAATTGGTGCCAATTAAGGCTCGTATGGCACGTAACGCCAACTTTTTGCAGTGGCGGATTCTGCTAGAATCAGCAATTATTTTTACAAATTGATCAGCGCTAAATACTGCTTCACAACAAGGAATGCAAATGAAGAAATTGCTCCCCATCCTTATCGGCCTGAGCCTGTCGGGGTTCAGCACACTAAGCCAGGCAGAGAACCTGATGCAAGTTTATCAGCAAGCACGCCTGAGCAACCCGGAATTGCGTAAATCCGCTGCCGATCGCGATGCTGCATTCGAAAAAATTAACGAAGCGCGTAGTCCTTTACTGCCGCAACTGGGTTTAGGTGCCGACTACACCTACAGCAACGGTTATCGCGATGCGAACGGCATCAACTCCAATCAAACCAGCGCTTCTCTGCAATTAACGCAGACGCTGTTTGATATGTCGAAATGGCGTGGGCTCACCCTGCAAGAAAAAGCAGCAGGCATTCAGGATGTGGCCTATCAGACCGATCAGCAGACGCTGATTCTCAATACCGCGAACGCGTATTTTAAAGTATTGAACGCTATTGATATGCTTTCCTATACCCAGGCGCAAAAAGAGGCTATCTATCGCCAGTTAGATCAAACGACGCAACGTTTTAACGTGGGTCTGGTCGCCATTACCGACGTGCAAAACGCCCGCGCGCAGTATGATACCGTACTGGCGAATGAAGTTACCGCCCGCAACAACCTGGATAACGCGGTAGAAGAGCTGCGCCAGGTGACCGGCAATTATTATCCAGAGCTGGCCTCGCTTAACGTCGAGCATTTTAAAACCGACAAACCTAAAGCAGTTAACGCCCTGCTGAAGGAAGCGGAAAACCGCAACCTGTCGCTGTTGCAGGCGCGTTTGAGTCAGGATCTGGCGCGCGAGCAAATCCGCCAGGCGCAGGACGGTCATCTGCCGACGCTGAATTTAACGGCCTCGACCGGCGTTTCTGATACTTCGTATAACGGTTCTAACACCCACGGTCCAGGTAGCCAGTACGACGATAGCAACATGGGGCAGAATAAAATCGGCCTGAACTTCTCCCTGCCGCTGTATCAGGGGGGGATGGTTAACTCGCAGGTAAAACAGGCGCAGTATAACTTTGTCGGCGCGAGCGAACAGTTGGAAAGCGCGCACCGTAGCGTGGTGCAGACCGTGCGCTCCTCCTTCAACAATATTAACGCGTCTATCAGCAGCATCAACGCCTACAAACAGGCGGTCGTTTCCGCGCAAAGTTCTCTGGACGCGATGGAAGCTGGCTACTCAGTCGGTACGCGTACCATTGTTGACGTACTGGATGCCACCACCACGCTGTATGAAGCCAAGCAGCAACTGGCCAACGCGCGTTATACCTATTTGATTAATCAGTTAAATATCAAATATGCGCTCGGTACGCTGAACGAGCAGGATCTGCTCGCGCTTAACAGTACGTTGGGGAAACCTATCCCGACGTCGCCGGAAAGCGTAGCGCCGGAAACACCAGAGCAGGATGCTGCCGCAGACGGTTATAATGCCCATAGCGCCGCGCCGGCAGTACAGCCGACCGCCGCCCACGCCAACAGCAATAACGGCAATCCATTCCGGCATTGATAAGTTATTCGCTGGCGCTACGCTTATCAGGCCTATGCCCTTGTAGGTCTGGTAAGCGCGGCGCTACCTGTCATGAAGCCGCGCCTGAACGTAAGACAACGTAAAGATCCTGCTATTCCGCCGCATTCTCGCCTTTTCTCGCTTCAATTTCGACCAGTCATCCTCTATTCTGAACGCATGTTGTATTTACCACTGGGTCCTGGAAGACAAATATGAAACGGACAAAATCCATCCATCACGCATCGTTTCGCAAAAGCTGGAGCGCGCGGCATTTAACGCCGGTCGCCCTGGCGGTTACGGCTGTTTTTATGCTGGCTGGCTGTGAAAAAAGCGATGAAACCGTATCGTTGTATCAAAACGCTGATGACTGTTCAGCAGCAAATCCGGGCAAAAGCGCGGAGTGTACAACCGCGTATAACAATGCGCTGAAAGAGGCCGAACGTACTGCGCCTAAGTACGCTACACGCGAAGATTGCGTTGCCGAGTTTGGCGAAGGTCAGTGCCAGCAAGCGCCCGCACAGGCTGGCATGGCGCCGGAAAATCAGGCGCAGGCCCAACAATCCAGCGGCAGTTTCTGGATGCCGCTGATGGCAGGTTACATGATGGGGCGTCTGATGGGCGGCGGCGCAGGCTTTGCGCAACAGCCGCTGTTTAGCTCGAAAAACCCGGCCAGCCCGGCATACGGCAAATATACCGACGCGGCAGGTAAAAACTACGGCGCGGCACAACCGGGCCGGACAATGACCGTACCGAAAACCGCTATGGCGCCGAAGCCTGCGACCACAACAACCGTTACCCGCGGCGGTTTTGGCGAATCCGTCGCCAAACAGAGCACCATGCAGCGTAGCGCTGCCGGTACTTCAACACGTTCGATGGGCGGCTGATACGCATGGAAAGAGTCAGTATTACCGAGCGCCCGGACTGGCGCGATAAAGCGACTGAATACGGGTTTAATTTTCACACGATGTATGGTGAACCGTACTGGTGTGAAGACGCTTATTACAAGTTAACGCTCGCCCAGGTGGAAAAACTGGAAGACGTTACCGCCGAGTTGCACCAGATGTGCCTCAAGGTGGTAGAACGCGTCATCGCCAGCGATGAGCTGATGACGAAGTTTCGTATTCCAAAACATACCTGGGGTTTTGTTCGCCAGTCCTGGCAAACGCAACAACCGTCGCTCTATTCCCGCCTCGATCTGGCCTGGGACGGCATCGGCGAGCCTAAGCTGCTCGAAAATAATGCCGACACGCCAACGTCACTGTATGAAGCGGCGTTTTTTCAGTGGATTTGGCTGGAAGATCAGATCAACGCGGGCAATCTGCCGGAAGGCAGCGATCAGTTTAATAGCCTGCAGGAAAAGCTGATTGAACGCTTTGCTGAACTTCGCGAACAGTACGGTTTTCAGTTGCTGCATCTCACCTGCTGTCGCGATACGGTTGAGGATCGCGGCACCATTCAGTATTTACAGGATTGCGCTGCCGAAGCGGAAATCGCCACCGAATTTCTCTATATCGAAGATATTGGTCTGGGGGAAAAAGGCCAATTTACGGATCTGCAGGATCAGGTCATTGCGAACCTGTTCAAGCTCTATCCGTGGGAATTTATGCTGCGCGAGATGTTTTCCACCAAGCTGGAAGATGCCGGCGTGCGCTGGCTGGAGCCGGCCTGGAAAAGCATTATCTCCAATAAAGCGTTGTTGCCGCTGTTGTGGGAAATGTTCCCGGACCATCCAAATCTGTTGCCTGCGTATTTCGCCGAAGACGAACATCCGCCAATGGATAAATATGTCGTGAAACCGATCTTCTCCCGCGAAGGGGCGAACGTATCGATTATTGAGAACGGTAAAACGATCGAATTCGTGGAAGGCCCGTATGGCGAAGAGGGTATGATCGTGCAACAGTTCTATCCGCTGCCAAAATTCGGCGACAGTTATACCCTGATTGGTAGCTGGCTGATTAACGATCAACCCGCCGGAATTGGTATCCGTGAAGATCGGGCGCTGATCACCCAGGATCTCTCCCGCTTCTATCCGCATATTTTTGTCGAAGGATAGATTCTCCTGTCGGCCCGATGAGCGTAACGCCATCGGGCAATCATTCAGCGCCTTATCCGGCCTACCCCACCTGCACCGACAACATACTTATACTGCCCATCTCAATACCGTCTGCCGGAACCGAGATACGTTCCTTGCCATCCCAGGCGCCAAGTACATACAGCAAAGGTAAAAAGTGTTCCGGCGTCGGGTTCGATAAGGCGCCCCCTTCATGTTGCAGATAATTCACCAGCGGGTGCTGTTCTACCGGCCCCTGCCATGCCAGGTTCGCCTTTACATACTCATTAAACGAGACGGCCCATGGATAAGGCGCATTCTCACCGTGCCAACGCACAGTCCGCAGGTTATGAACCACATTCCCGCTAGCTACCAGCATCACGCCTTCGTCACGCAGCGTCGCCAGTTTACGACCCGCCTCAAAATGCCATGCCGCCGGCTTGGTACTATCAACGCTAAGCTGCACCACCGGAATATCCGCATTCGGGTACATCTTGATCAATACGCCCCAGGAGCCGTGATCAAATCCCCACGCCTCTTTATCGAGCGCGACGGGAACGGGCGCCAACAATTCAACCAGACGCTGCGCCAGCGCAGGCGATCCAGGAGCCGGATAATGCGTGTCATACAGCGCCTGCGGAAAACCGCCAAAATCATGGAGAGTTTGCGGCCTTTCCATCGCTGTAACGCCCGTCCCGCGGGTGTACCAGTGCGCCGACACCACCACTATCGCCTGTGGTCGCGGTAAGGCTTCCCCCAATCGCCGCCAGGCGCGGGTATAATCGTTATCGTCCAGCACGTTCATCGGGCTGCCATGCCCCAAAAACAATGCTGGCATACGCGTTAAAGACATGATGTTATCCTTACAGGAAAGACATTTTGTTAACATCACCATACGCTTTCTTCACAGAGGAAGAACTCAGATAACCATGATGAAGATCATCAGTTATTTTGAAGGTCAGGTTCGGACGGCAAATTGATAAGGAGTAATGAATGTCAGTACCACTTATTCTGACCTTACTGGCGGGCGCCGCCACCTTTATTGGCGCGTTTCTTGGCGTTCTCGGCCAAAAACCGTCTAATCGCGTGCTGGCTTTTTCGCTGGGCTTCGCCGCAGGCATCATGTTGCTCATCTCGCTGATGGAGATGCTGCCCGCCGCGCTTGACACCGATGGAATGTCGCCCGTACTGGGCTACGGGATGTTTATTATCGGCCTGTTAGGCTACTTCGGGCTGGATCGCCTGCTTCCTCACGCTCACCCGCAGGATCTGGTGCAAAAAAGGCAGCAGCCGATTCCCGGCTCAATAAAACGTACCGCGATTTTATTGACGCTCGGCATTAGCCTGCACAACTTTCCGGAAGGGATCGCCACCTTTGTCACCGCCAGCAGCAATCTGGAACTGGGTTTCGGCATCGCACTGGCGGTGGCGTTGCACAATATTCCTGAAGGTCTGGCGGTCGCGGGCCCGGTTTATGCCGCGACGGGCTCAAAACGTACCGCGATTTTTTGGGCCGGAATCTCCGGCATGGCGGAGATTCTTGGCGGCGTGCTGGCGTGGCTGATTTTGGGCAGTCTGGTTTCGCCGATCGTCATGGCGGCTATCATGGCGGCGGTCGCTGGCATTATGGTGGCGCTCTCCGTCGATGAACTGATGCCGCTGGCAAAAGAGATCGATCCTAACAATAATCCCAGCTATGGCGTGCTTTGCGGCATGTCCGTCATGGGGCTTAGTCTCGTCATTTTGCAGACGATAGGCATCGGTTAAGAGAAACGTCGCGCCGGATGTAACCCTTTAGTCAGGCAACATCCGGCTGCCCGGCGAGGATATGCGCTATTTCTGCTCATTCATCACGCTGCCGCCTTCGTTCGTCTGGTGAAAACGTTTCGTTCGCGCTTCAAGTAATGCATCTCTGTCCTGCCGAAACGCTCTGCAATAACGCTTCATATGGCAAACATACCCTATCACCACAAGAGCAATTAATATTATCCAGTACCAGGCAATAAACATCCTTTTTACCCTTAAAATTTAACAACACTAAACATTTAACGTTAAAATTTTACATACCATTATTTTGACGTATTCATATACTGGCATATTTGTGGAACAAATAAATGATTTTGATCATATAAATCAGTAGTGAAATCCAATAATGAAAAAAGTATTAAGCAGAAAACAATGTCGATAATGTCACACTTTACACTAATTTATAGTGTTCTTAAAATACCCTTCTCCTACTGTCAACTCATAAACGAAATTAAAGAATATGGATGCAGAGTATATTTTAAAATAAGCAATAGCATCATGCCTTATATTTAAATACCAATCATTTATCATCCATAAAAAATAGCATATTTATAAGTATTATATTTAGAAGTTGTACATAAGGATATATATCTATCCTTGACCAATACCGAAAAAAATACTTATCGGCGCAGACCGCAGGAATATTAGGCGCAGTCGTTGTCGATCCTTACAGAAATGCCCCGCTCACCGCACTGATGGAATTAGATAGCCATATTATTTCAGACGTCAAAGTTACTGCACATGGCAGAGAGGAAGACGTGTTCCTGTTACTATACCGTTGAGAAAGAGACTTTAGAAACATATGATGGTATTCCTATTTTTGGCCTTTACCAGAAATTTTCCAACAACGTCACGGTAGAATATAAAGGAAACGGCAAAGCTATGAAGGATAACTATGTGGTGCAGACGTCCACCATCGTCAACCATTATATGGATAACCGTTTTATTTCAGATAGCCAGCAAACGAAAGTTATTACGATGACTGGTACCTGCTCCCGCCCTGGCACTTTATGAATATGGCGCAGGCATGCCTGTTGGCCTCTGGGCTGTACCTGATTCTGCTGGTCATAAGCGACACCTGGGTGATAAAACTCTCCAGAGGTAAAACCCGCGCGTAATAACAAAAAACCGAAGCGTTTTAGCTTCGGTTTTTTTCATCATGACGACAGACGTCGCCATCCGATTAACTCACCTTACGCTCATGCGCCAGACGATAAGCCACCAGATCTTCAATCGTGACAACAGCCATATTATGCTGGGCTGCAAACGCGATACACTCCGGCGCACGCGCCATCGTCCCATCGTCGTTAGTCAGCTCGCACAGTACGCCTGCAGGTTTAAAACCGGCCAGCGTCATCAGATCGATGGTCGCCTCCGTATGGCCGCCGCGCGTCAGCACGCCGCCCGCCTGAGCGCGCAGTGGGAAAACGTGACCCGGACGGTTAAGATCGGACGGTTTTGCGCCATCTGCGATGGCGGCACGCACCGTCGTCACACGGTCAGCGGCGGATACGCCGGTAGTCACGCCTTCTGCGGCTTCAATGGTCACGGTAAAACCAGTGCCGTAGGCGCTGGTGTTGTTTTCCACCATCATTGGCAAGTCAAGCTGCTTACGGCGCTCTTCAGTAATGCACAGGCAAACAATACCGCTACCGTGACGAATGGTTAACGCCATCTGTTCTACGGTCATCGTCTCTGCGGGGAAAATCATATCGCCTTCGTTTTCACGGTCTTCATCATCAAGCACCATGACACCGCGTCCTTCACGCAGCGCATCCAGTGCAAGTTCAACACGGTCAAAAGGCGTACCAAAAGAGGAAAGTAGCGTCTGATTCATGGTAAAAAAACCTCATTAACATTATGGTTACCAGAATCAGGGCAGTCTTAGGAGTGCCGACAAGCGGCAAAAAAATAACGTGAGCGGGTCCATGCCCGACTGGATCGTTACCCTCTCCCATCCGGACTTTAACCGTCGGCCCCGGAATTACACCGGATCTGCTGACCTTTTCGCTATTGCAAAAAGCGCTCGCGGGCTTTCAACCCGTTCTTCGCATTTCGTCACGGCGCACCGTAATGAGAAACGCGTTAAACATCGTTGATTTACCGCCGGTGGGGAATTTCGCCCCGCCCTGAGAATAAGCGGGTTAACTATAACGCTATTGACTACCTTCATCAACGCCTTTACTCCGTATAGCGTCACACAATTCTGGTTTATGGCGTCCACATATCGCACTACAATAAGAGCTAACACTTACCAGTTCAGGGAAACCACAATGATTGACCCGAAAAAAATTGAGCAAATCGCACGCCAGGTTCATGAATCAATGCCGAAAGGTATTCGCGAGTTCGGGGAAGATATCGAGAAGAAAATCCGTCAAACGCTGCAATCTCAACTGACGCGTCTCGATCTGGTGAGCCGCGAAGAGTTTGATGTCCAGACTCAGGTTTTGCTGCGCACCCGGGAAAAACTGGCGCTGCTGGAGCAACGCCTCAGCGAACTGGAAGCTCGCGACAAACCACAGGAAGTAAAACCTGCGCCCGCCATTCCGCCAGTCGATCCACAAGAGTAAAAACGTGAACGGGCCTGACGGCCCGCTCATATAAGATCTTAATCATGCCCTGCGCCGGTAAAGGGAGCCAGGGTTAGTGTTCTAATTCTAACTTTTTCGCCTGAGTCGCCTGCTGACAGTAAAGCGCGTAACGCTTGCAAAACCAGTCGCGGTGCTCCTCGTCCATATTGCCGGTTACAGCCTGGATATCAACAGGACGCCCCTCCGCCTGCATTCTGGCAAAGCTGCGCGCCAGAAAATCGAAATTATTTAATGAATAGACGTTATTATTGTTCATCAGCATACCCTCCAGTGATTGAATTCTGTTAAGGCTATATGCTTTTTCTAATTTCAGTATTTCTCTATATGTACGACGGTTTTATACATAACGTGCGCAAATTTAATGCGCAAAATCACAATTTCCACCAAATATGACGGCGTATAAATATCTTGCGGGCTTAAGAGCTGGACGCTCACCAACAATCGCGATATCAGCAAGGGGCTGAAACGGGAACCCCCTACCAAAGAAGTGGCTTTAATAAGGAAAGGGTTATGATGCAACAGGTCATCATACTGATTGGTCTGTTACCGATAAGTTTCGCAGCTTACTAACAGCCAATCAGAGGGGGAGAGATCCCCTCTCACCCTTATTCCTTTATTTTAGGTCGAAAAAAAGCAGCGTTAACCGCGATATACGCGTCGAAACGAAATGTCCGACGCGCCTTCAAATTCAGCGCCCACAGCGTCTGTAACGCCTGATGGCGCGATTTTACTTCTCGCTCTCAGTCTGGATCTTTTTGATGATATTGGTCGTTGAACAACCATCTTCGAAGTTCAGCACCATGACTTCGCCGCCGTTGGCCCAGACCTCTTCGCTGCCCGCAATCTCTTCCGGCTTATAGTCACCGCCTTTTACCAGCAGATCTGGCAGAATACCGGCAATCAGTCGTTGCGGCGTATCCTCTTCAAATGAGACAACCCAGTCAACCGACTCCAGCGCACCCAGCACGATCATACGCTGTTCGAGCGGATTAACCGGACGGCTTTCGCCTTTCAGACGTTTGGTCGAGGCGTCACTATTGACCGCAACAATCAGGCGGTCGCCCAGTTTGCGCGCGTTCGCCAGATAAGAGACGTGGCCCGCGTGCAGAATATCGAAAACGCCGTTGGTCATGACCACTTTCTCGCCACGCTTACGCGCGCTGGCGACGGCCTGTTTCAGCTCCTCTTCGGTCATGACGCCGAAGCCGGTATCCGCGCGTCCGCGCACTGCGTTTTCCAGCTCAATAGGGGAAACCGTTGACGTCCCGAGTTTACCCACCACTACGCCCGCCGCCGCATTGGCGAAATAGCACGCCTCTTCCAGAGTATTTCCCGCCGCCAGCGTCGCCGCCAGCACGCCGATCACCGTATCGCCCGCACCGGTAACATCATAAACTTCCTGCGCCTGCGTCGGCATATGTAGCGGCGCTTTATTCGGTTGCAGCAGCGTCATTCCCTGCTCGGAACGCGTGACCAACAACGCGGAAAGGTCGTAATCGGCAATGAGCTTCATGCCGCGTTCAACCAGTTCGTCTTCACTTTTACATTTCCCCGCGACCGCCTCAAATTCAGAAAGGTTTGGCGTCAGTAGCGTAGCGCCGCGGTAACGTTCAAAATCCGTTCCTTTCGGATCGATGAGCACCGGCACGTCCGCCTGGCGAGCCAGGGCAATCATAGTCTGCACGCTGGTCAGAGCGCCTTTGGCATAATCGGACAATACCAGCGCGCCGATCGATCCCAGCGCCTGGTTGATACGCTCATGTAACGGCTGCGGGTCCACCCCCTCAAAGCCTTCTTCAAAATCAAGACGAATGAGCTGCTGATTACGTGACAGCACGCGCAGTTTGGTAATCGTCGGATGCGTCGGCACAGAAACGAAGTCGCACTTCACATTGACCTCCGCCAACGTTTTGCTCAGCGCGCGCGCGGCGTCATCAATACCCGTCAGGCCGACCAGACGGGCGTTCGCTCCCAGAGACGCAATGTTCATCGCCACGTTCGCCGCGCCGCCCGGACGTTCCTCAACGGTATTCACCTTAACAACCGGCACCGGCGCTTCCGGTGAAATACGGCAAGTAGGGCCATACCAGTAGCGATCCAGCATTACATCACCCACAACCATGACGCCTGCACGTTCAAACGCTGGCAGATTTACTTTCATTCCTGTCTCCTGAGAGATTCAAAATTTGCGCGCGATAATAGCATAATTCAGACGGCTACCAGCCACTTCCGCCAGCTTGCCTGCACCAGCGCGCGCTCTTTACTAAAACACGTCTGCGCCACATGGCCGGGAAGCTCCTGCAACGCCAGATGATGCAGTTCATCACGCAGTGTGGTGTAGGCTACCGTCAGCGCCTGCGCTTCCTGTTCATCCATAATGCCGTTTTGCGCCAGAAGATCCAGGATGCGCACGTTATCAGACCAGCGCGTTAATTTAGGTTTTTCATGAGCGTAGCGCAGTACCAAATATTGCGCGATAAACTCAATATCCGTAATACCGCCTTCATCAGCTTTAATATCAAAACGATCGCGATACTTATTGCCGAGATGTGCCCGCATTTTCTCACGCATTTCACGCACTTCAGTCTGCAATGTCTTGCCGTCGCGCGCCGTCGTCATGATAGTGCGGCGTACCGCATCAAACTGTGAGGTAAGCTGCGGGTCGCCATATACCACGCGAGCGCGCACCAACGCCTGATGTTCCCAGGTCCAGGCTTCATGCTGCTGATAATCGGCAAACGCGTCCGCTGAAGTCACCAGCATTCCCGCCGCGCCAGAGGGGCGTAGACGCGCATCCACCTCATACAAAATGCCGGAGGAGGTGCGCGTACTGAACAGATGCATAATGCGCTGCGCCAGGCGCAGATAAAACTGTCGCCCATCGATTTCGCGTTCGCCGTTAGTCATAACGTCCATCGGACAGTCATGCAGGAAGATAAGATCCAGATCGGAACTGTAGCCCAGCTCCCATCCGCCCAACTTGCCATAGCCGACGACCGCGAATCCCCGCCCCTGACGATCATCCAGATGCGTTGGTTGACCATAACGCGCGACCATCTGCGTCCACGCCTGCTGTACTACAGCATCAATCATCGCCTCCGCCAGCCAGGTGAGGTGATCGCTCACTTTCATCACTGGCAGCGTACCGGCAATATCCGCCGCCGCAATCCGCAAAAGCTGCGCCTGTTTAAACTGGCGTAATGCTTCCAGTTGCTGTTCTTCGTCCTCTTCCGGCACGCGCAGCAAATATTGGCGTAATTCGTCGCGGTAAGCGTCGGTAGCCGTCGGCTGATAAAGCGTACCGGGGTCGAGCAGTTCATCAAGCAACAACGGATAGCGCGCCAGTTGGCTCGCTATCATTGGCGAAGCGGCGCAGAGCATAATCAGGTGTTTCAGCGCGCCGGGAAATTCACTCAGCAGCTCCAGATAGGTGGTGCGGGTGACAATCCCCGCCAACAACGGCGTGATACGCGATAGCGTAACGGCGGCGTCTTTGCGGGAACAGACGTCGGCAAGCAAGTGCGGCATCAGTTGGTCCAGCACCTGCCGCCCGCGCGGGCCGATAGGGCGTTTATCCAGTTCCTTACGGAAGTCAGCGATGAGGGTCAGAACCTGTCGCCGATCCTCATCGGCTAAATGCGCCAGCACTGGCGTCGAATCATCCTCCTGTAGCGCATCCTGCCATACTTCACGCCACGGCTCTGAACGCTCTTCCTCCTGCGGGGTATCGGCCTCATCATCGCCAATTAATTCGTTGAATACGCGGCGTACGTTAGCCATATGATCCGTCAGTTTACCAACAAGCTGCGGCCAGTTATTCGTATTCATCCCCCAGGCCAGCCGCGCCCGATTCAGATCGTCGGCAGGCAACGTTTGCGTCTGTTCGTCATTGATGCTTTGCAGCAGATTCTCCAGGCGACGTAAAAAAAGATAGGCCGCACGCAATTGCGCCACGTCATTCTCAGGCAGCAAATGCAACGCCGTGATAGCATTTAACGTCGGCAGTAACGAACGCGACTGTAGCGACGGCTCGCGTCCGCCGCGGATCAACTGGAATACCTGCACGATAAACTCAATTTCACGAATACCGCCCGCGCCAAGTTTAATGTTGTCTTTCAAACCGCGGCGGCGCACTTCGCGGGCGATCATCCCTTTCATATTGCGTAGCGACTGGATGACGCTGAAATCGATATAGCGGCGGAAAACGAAAGGCCGCAGCATGGCGCGTAATTCACGAGACCAGGCGTCGTCGTTATCGCCCATGAGCCGCGCTTTCACCATGGCGTAACGTTCCCAGTCACGTCCTTGTTCCTGATAGTAATCCTCCAGCGCGGCAAAACTCAGCACCAGCGGGCCGCTGTCGCCAAACGGTCGCAGGCGCATGTCAACCCGATAGACAAAACCATCCATTGTGGGCTGATCCAGCGCTTTGATCAGCCGCTGCCCGAGACGCGTAAAGAACTGGGCGTTATCGAGTTCACGACGCCCACCCCGGGTCGCGCCATGTTCCGGCCAGACGAAAATCAGATCGATATCAGAAGAAAAATTCAGTTCGCCGCCGCCCAGCTTGCCCATGCCTAAAATCAGCAGCGGTTGCGGAACGCCCTGCGGGTTACAGGGGGTCCCCCATTCGCGGCAACAGGCGGCATACAGCCAGTCGCGCGCGCCAATAATGAGCGTCTCCGCCAGATGGCTCAACTGCTGTAAAATAGTCTCATCTTCCACCAGCGACAGCGCCTGCGCCCAGGCGATGCGTACCATAATGCGACGACGAAAAAGCCTCAGTTCACGCATCAGCGAGGCGTCGTCACAGACACCTGCCAATGCCTCCTGTAACCAGCCAGCATAATGTTGCCATTCATCAGCCTGCGGCGATGCGGATTCCAGTTCGGCAAGCCACTCTGGATGCGCTATCACGCTGTCCAGCGCAAAATCGCTAAATGTAAGTACTGACTTCGCCTGCGCGCTAAGCGATGTCTCAGTAAATCCTTCTGGTAGGCGCTCAACAACGGTCTGCCAGTACTGCGATAAGGGTGAAGAGAGCGGCGTCATTTAGGGATATCCTTTAAATAATGCCAGATGGCGGCGTTTCGCCTTATCCGGCCTACAAGTCCGCATACCGTAAGCCTGATAAGCGCAGCGCCATCAGGCACTTTCTACGGTTCTGATTATCGTTTTCCGCTGTGCAACCAGAACGGTTGCTGGTTAATGGCCTCATTACGGAAATGTTCAATTTCAATACGTTGCCCGGTAATAATGGCGTGACGCAATCCCTGCCAGTTCTCCAGCCATGCCTGCGCAACCATCGCATCATAATATCCCGCCAGCAGTAAAACGCTGTCGATATCGCGAGTCAAACGCGGCAACTGGTCGCGATACTTATCACCCAGCGGTTGTCCAAAAACGTTTTTTAATTCAGCAGCATGACGAGAAAGATGAATGTCGGCGAAACGCTTAAAAGAGTCGGCTATTCTGGCCTGCGCCTTCGCGTCCAGAAATGGCTGCCAGGCTTTCGTCACCAGCCATTCCGTCAACGCCAGTTTCGCCATCGCCGTTTGCGTACTATAAACGGCTGTGACGGCGGACACCGCTGATGTCATCGTCGCTTCCGCCTGGGTAAGCAGATCACGTAAGTGAGCGCTCGCTTTACGCGGAACAATGCCACCAAAGAGCATTAAGGCATGGCGCACCAACCCTATTGCGTCCAGCACGTGCTCTTTCGCTGACTCGTCGCCGCGCAGCCAGAGCTCTTCATGGTACTGCCACTGTGACAACGCCAGATCCAGCGAGGCCTCCAGTCCTTGTTCTACAGTGGCTTTTGCGGCAGTCCGCAGAATTGCCGTTGGTGTATTCTCTCGCGGCGCATTCCCCTGCGCCAGGTGATAACCTCGCGCCGCCTTACTCAGACTGCCCTGACGCAAACCGATTTGCGACAGCAGTTGCTTCGCCAGCTTTAATACGGCGCGCGTATCGCCGCGAAGCAACTCAAGCTCCAGTTCACAAATCGGTTCGGCAAACTCGCCCGCTTTTACGTCGCCGAGATCGAGCGCAATTTCAATCTTGCTACCGTCAACGTCCAGGCACCATTTTTCGCGGTAAAAATCGGTGCTGAACAGCGGTTGTACGCTTGATGCCAGGCCAACGGGCAGTTTGCCGTCCGGCCAGACCTCCGCCGGGAGTTGCGTCAGATCCAGAACGGGTTCGCTTAGCGCGACATTGTATTCGGGTCGCTGGTGCAGCCCGCCGGTTACCCGGCCGGCAATTTTCATGGTCATTTCATAGCGCCCATTTTCACCACGAATACGCAGTCCCATATCGTGGCGGCGTAGCCAGTTATCAGGCGTTTCGTAGTAGATATTCAGCAACTGGCTGGGCGCATGATGCTCGCCGCCGAGCGTATGAAGATGATTTCGCAGCGCATCTACGGCGTCGTGATTGACGATAAACTTTAATTCGATTTCCTGAGCCATGGCCTTGTACTTATTGGTTATGTCACATATGGGAAGATTGTTGGCGAACTTACCCGCATTATTTTTGTCAGTAGATAGTATTTTGCGCCAAATTGCCATGCAACGAGCAATTTGACGGGCGTAAAAGTTTGACGTAGCGGCAAAGGCGACACAGATGATTCCGATTGATGTCGACTGCTTTGCGTAGCGACACTGATGCCGTTACTATCGTTCCACTTTCTCTGACAATAACGACAGCCTGATGCCAAAATTACGCCTGATTGGACTAACTTTACTTGCGCTTAGCGCCACCGCCGTCTCTCATGCTGAAGAGACGCGTTACGTTTCTGATGAACTGAATACCTGGGTCCGCAGCGGTCCGGGAGATAATTATCGCCTCGTGGGTACCGTCAACGCCGGCGAGGAAGTCACGCTCTTACAGAGCGATGCCAACTATGGTCAAATCAAAGACAGTTCTGGTCGTACTGCCTGGATACCGTTAAAAGAACTGAATACCACGCCAAGCCTGCGTACCCGCGTGCCGGATCTGGAGAATCAGGTCAAAACGTTGACCGATAAACTCAACAATATTGATACCACGTGGAATCAGCGCACCGCCGACATGCAGCAGAAAGTGGCGCAAAGCGACAGCGTCATCAACGGGCTAAAAGAAGAGAACCAGAAGCTGAAAAACGAGCTGATTGTGGCGCAGAAAAAAGTTAGCGCCGCGAATCTGCAACTGGATGACAAACAGCGCACCATTATTATGCAGTGGTTTATGTATGGCGGCGGCGTGTTGGGCATTGGCTTGCTGTTAGGGCTGGTGCTGCCGCATATGATCCCAAGTCGTAAACGCAAAGACCGCTGGATGAACTAAATCGCCTTCTCCGCCGCACTGTCTTATCATTAGGAAATGATCGTTTTTAAAAGGAAAATGGCGTGAAGATTTATCTGGTCGGTGGTGCGGTTCGGGATGCGTTGTTAGGGCTACCGGTTAAAGATAAAGATTGGGTCGTTGTCGGCGCCACGCCGCAGGAGATGCTCGATGCGGGCTACCAGCAGGTAGGCCGTGATTTTCCCGTGTTTCTCCATCCGCAAACTCACGAAGAATACGCGCTGGCGCGTACCGAGCGTAAATCCGGCTCCGGCTACACGGGCTTCACCTGCTATGCCGCGCCGGACGTTACCCTGGAAGCCGATCTCCAGCGCCGCGATCTGACCATTAACGCTCTGGCGCGCGACGATGACGGCCAGATTATCGACCCTTACCACGGGCGCCGGGATCTGGAGACGCGTCTACTGCGCCATGTCTCTCCCGCGTTTGGCGAAGATCCCTTGCGCGTATTGCGCGTGGCGCGTTTTGCCGCCCGTTACGCCCATCTTAGTTTCCGTATCGCCGATGAAACACTGGCGTTAATGCGCGAAATGACCGCGGCAGGCGAGCTGGAACATCTGACGCCGGAACGGGTATGGAAAGAGACGGAAAATGCGCTTACCACCCGCAATCCGCAAATTTACTTCCAGGTATTACGCGACTGCGGCGCCCTGCGCGTCCTGTTTCCGGAAATCGACGCCCTGTTTGGCGTGCCCGCGCCGGCAAAGTGGCATCCGGAAATTGATACCGGAGTTCATACGTTGATGACGCTGTCGATGGCCGCCATGCTCAGTCCGCAGCTTGATGTCCGTTTCGCCACGCTTTGTCATGATCTGGGCAAAGGCTTAACGCCGAAAAATCTCTGGCCACGCCATCACGGCCACGGCCCGGCGGGCGTGAAGCTGGTCGAACAGTTATGCCAGCGTTTGCGCGTCCCCAATGACCTGCGTGATTTAGCTAAACTGGTCGCCGAGTACCACGATCTGATCCACACCTTTCCAATACTCCAGCCGAAAACAATCGTTAAGCTGTTTGACGCCATTGATGCATGGCGTAAACCGCAGCGCGTCGAGCAGATTGCGCTGACCAGCGAGGCCGACGTCCGTGGGCGTACCGGCTTTGAAGCGTCGGATTACCCGCAGGGGCGCTGGCTGCGCGAAGCCTGGCAGGTAGCGCAGGCGGTACCGACTAAAGGGGTGGTGGAGGCCGGATTTAAGGGCATCGAGATTCGCGAGGAGCTGACTAAGCGACGAATTGCAGCGGTTACCAGTTGGAAAGAGAAGCGCTGCCCGAAACCCGCCAGCTAAACGCCATCCGGCACGCTAAATTGCCTGATGGCGCTGCGCTTATCAGGCCGACAAAACAGTTAGGCCGGACAAGGCGGTACGCCGCCATCCGGCACGGTCAATCATCAGAAGAAGACGACGTAAACGGCAGCCGCCACCACAAAGCGGTAAATCGCAAACGGAATAAACGAGATACGCTTAATCAGTTGCAGGAAGGTTTTGATGGCGATCAGCGCGACCACAAACGCCGTCACAAAGCCCACCGCAAACATCGGAATATCCGCTGCGGTCAGGAATGACCAACTTTTGTAGAGATCCAGAACCGTTGCGCCCATCATCATCGGCACAGCCAGTAAGAACGAGAACTCAGAGGCGGCGTAACGGCTGACGCCCATCAGCATCCCACCGGAAATGGTCGCTCCGGAACGCGAGAAACCCGGCCACAGCGCCAGACACTGGAAACAGCCAATCATAAACGCCTGACGATACGTCATATCATCCAGCCCCGGCGCGCGCGGCTCTTTCGGCTTCAGGCACTCGGCAGCAATCAGCAACAGGCCGCCCACCACCAGCGCGTACATCACATTAATCGGGTTAAATAGCGACTTGATCGTGTCATGAAAGACTAACCCGAGCACCACCGCCGGAATCATGCCCAGCAGGATGTGAATCAACGTTAATCGGCCTTTACTTTCACCTTCACGCTGTAGCGGGCGACCAAAGTGAATACCGATTAGGCCAAACAACCGCCGCCAGAACATCACCACGACCGCCAGAATAGATCCAAGTTGAATCACCACTTCAAACGTCTTGGCCGTATCGCCTTCAAACCCCAGCAGATGACCCACAATAATCATATGGCCCGTGCTGGATACCGGCAAAAACTCCGTCAATCCTTCGACCACACCCAAAATTGCCGCAATCAGCAGCGAGTGCATATCGCTCATCAATAAACCCCTAAAATGAAAAACACTGCAAAATGGATCTCGCATTAAGACCCATATATAACCGTTTGGTTTAAAAAATATAAAATTATTTATTTTTATTTCAGATTATTGCCACGCTCAATAATTACCCCCACGTTCGCCGCACGCGCGACGGCGCCTGGCTTGCTCAGCTTAATGCGCACCCACGGGGAGTTGAATCGGCTAAGCAGTAGATCCGCCACCTCTTCCGCTACGCGCTCGACCAGCGCAAAACGCCCGCCTTCAACATGGCTAATCACCGTATCGGCAATATCCGCGTAACTGAGACAATCTGCGACATCATCGCTTTTCGCCGACTTGCGGTTATCCCATGCCATTTCGATATCGAACACCAGTTTCTGTTCGATAGTCTGTTCCCAGTCGTAAACACCGATAGTGGTGATTACCGAAAGTTGCTCTATAAATACAATATCCATCACGACCTGCCTGCTTTTTAGCTAAGCCGGATACCACTTCCGGCGAAATGTGCGTATTATCCACAGAAATAGTAAATAAAACGACACTTTCAAAACGGAACAGCTTATGAGTGCAATCGCGCCTGGAATGATCCTCTTCGCGTACCTCTGCGGCTCAATTTCCAGTGCCATTCTGGTTTGCCGCATCGCTGGGCTGCCCGATCCGCGTGAAAGCGGCTCTGGCAACCCGGGCGCGACAAACGTATTACGAATCGGTGGCAAGGGAGCGGCTGTCGCGGTACTTATTTTTGACATCCTTAAAGGCATGTTGCCCGTCTGGGGCGCGTATGCGTTAGGCGTTACCCCTTTCTGGCTTGGGCTTATCGCCATCGCCGCCTGTCTGGGACATATCTGGCCGGTCTTTTTTGGCTTTAAAGGCGGAAAAGGCGTAGCAACCGCATTTGGTGCCATTGCGCCCATCGGCTGGGATTTAACCGGCGTCATGGCAGGCACCTGGCTGCTGACGGTCCTGTTAAGCGGTTATTCATCGTTAGGGGCGATTGTCAGCGCCTTGATTGCGCCGTTTTACGTCTGGTGGTTTAAACCGCAGTTTACCTTCCCGGTGTCGATGCTGTCATGCCTCATTTTGCTGCGCCATCATGACAACATCCAGCGTCTGTGGCGTCGCCAGGAGACGAAAATCTGGACGAAGCTGAAAAAGAAACGCCAGAAAGATTCGGAGTAGTTTTTTGCGCTATGCCGTGCCTACGCATCGCCGGATGGCGATGTAAAGTGTCTTATCCGGCCTGAAAGACCTGATATCCCTCATCGGGTTTGCCGAGCCGCTGCTGGCACCATGCGGCTAAAAACTCGACGCAGACCCGGAGTTTCACGCTGCGATAAAGCGGTTCCCGGTAGACCGCCCAGATATTAGCGCTTTGCGCATAGTCAGGTAATACGCGGACTAACTCCCCACTCTGTAAAAACGGCTGCACATCCCACTCAGAACGCAGCATGATGCCTTTGCCTTCCAGCGCCCACTGCAACACAATTTCACCGCTGTTGGAAGAAAGATGCCCTGTGACCTTTACCGACCTTTTTTCCTGACCGTTACCCAATTCCCATATACCGTGGGTCATATCCCGTTCTTTCGTCACCAGGCAGTCGTGACGGCTTAATTCCCGCAACGTTTCCGGCGCGGCATATTTTTGTAAATAAGCCGGCGCAGCACAGAGTATTCTTTTATTTTTCGTTAACAAATGGGCAATATAATAGTCAGGGATATCATCATTAATACGAATATCCAAATCGATATTATCCTGCACCAGATCAATTTGCCGATCGAAAAGTTCGAAATGTACCTGTAATTCCGGATAGCTGCGCATTAATTCGGTAATCGCCGGCGCAATATGGCTGCGGCCAAAGCCGAAGCTACAGCCAATACGGATCATCCCGGCAGGGCGCGTTTTTATTTGCGTCACCTCGTCCACCAGCCGCTGATATTGCGTGAGGATCGCCATCGCATGCTCATAACAACGCTGCCCGCTTTCCGTCAGCGCTACGCCTCTTGCCGAGCGGTTCAGTAGCGTACTGGCGAGAGTCGTCTCCAGAATCTGGATACGTTTAGTCACAAATGCCGGCGTCTGCCCTAACGCGGCGGCGGCGGCGCTAAAACTTCCGGCATGAACAATTTCAACCAGTACCTGTAAATCTTTGGCTAAGGGAAATGTATTAAGCATTGTCGGATTATCCGTGGTGTTGAGCGTTATAGTGTACTTCCAGCCGGCTTTTTAATTCCTGCCCTGGCGCAATTTTCGTCTCTTTTTTAGCTGTGATTCACGAACTGTTAATTACATATACACACCGCCAATAAATATAAAACCCTGCTTTTAGTGGTAGTTTATGCCGAAACATTTATTTCCAGATAAATAAAAGTCCTGGAGTTGACATAATGAGCAATGAAAATAAGCAAAAAGCGATAAATACGCTGACAGAAATTGTCGCTCAGTTTACCGCCATGATATCCACCCGGATGCCCGATGACGTGGTAGATAAATTAAAGCAGCTACGCGACGCTGAAACGTCATCGATGGGGAAAATCATCTACCACACGATGTTCGACAACATGCAAAAAGCGATCGATCTGAATCGACCGGCGTGTCAGGACACCGGTGAAATCATGTTCTTCGTGAAGGTCGGTTCCCGTTTCCCGTTGCTGGGCGAGCTGCAAGACATTCTGAAGCAGGCGGTGGAAGATGCCACCGTCAAAGCACCGTTGCGCCATAACGCGGTAGAAATTTTCGACGAAGTAAACACCGGCAAAAATACCGGTAGCGGCGTACCGTGGGTCACCTGGGACATTATTCCGGACGGCGACGACGCGGAAATCGAAGTCTACATGGCGGGCGGCGGCTGCACATTGCCGGGGCGCTCCAAAGTGCTGATGCCCTCTGAAGGCTACGAAGGCGTGGTGAAATTCGTTTTTGAAAATATCTCTACACTGGCGGTTAACGCCTGCCCGCCGGTGCTGGTCGGCGTCGGGATCGCGACTTCCGTTGAAACTGCCGCCGTGCTGTCACGTAAAGCGATATTACGTCCGATCGGCACTCGCCATCCTAATCCGAAGGCGGCTGAGCTGGAGCTGCGTCTGGAAGAGGGACTCAACCGTCTGGGGATCGGCCCACAAGGGTTGACCGGCAATAGCTCGGTGATGGGCGTACATATCGAATCCGCTGCGCGTCACCCTTCCACCATTGGCGTGGCGGTCTCCACCGGCTGCTGGGCGCACCGTCGCGGTACGCTGCTGGTCCACTCTGACCTCTCCTTCGAAAACCTGTCCCACACCCGGAGCGCGTTATGAAAAAGATCCTGACAACCCCGATCAAAGCTGAAGATCTGGAAGATATTCATGTTGGCGATGTGATCTACCTGACCGGCACGCTGGTCACCTGCCGTGACGTCTGCCACCGCCGTCTGATCGAACTTAAGCGCCCTATTCCTTACGACCTCAACGGCAAAGCGATTTTCCACGCCGGGCCGATCGTGCGTAAGAACGGTGAAAAATGGGAAATGATCTCCGTCGGCCCAACCACCAGTATGCGTATGGAAACCTTTGAAAAAGAGTTTATTGAACAGACCGGCGTGAAGCTGGTGGTGGGAAAAGGCGGCATGGGACCGCTCACTGAAGAAGGTTGCCAAAAATTCAAAGCGTTACACGTGATCTTCCCGGCAGGCTGCGCGGTACTGGCGGCCACCCAGGTTGAGGAGATTGAAGAGGTGCACTGGACAGAACTGGGGATGCCGGAATCCCTGTGGGTCTGTCGTGTGAAAGAGTTCGGGCCGCTGATTGTCTCTATCGATACCCACGGCAATAACCTGATCGCCGAAAACAAAAAACAGTTCGCCGAACGTCGCGGCCCGATCGTCGATGAGATTTGCGAGCACGTCCACTACATCAAATAACCTTTCCGGGGAGGCGTTTCGCCTCTCCTCTTTCGCAGGGATACAATAATGGCACCTTTAACTGCCTGGTGGCGATATCTGGCGCCGCTGCTGGTCATCGCGATTATTGCGGTTCTGCCCGTTCCCACCGGTCTTGAAAGCCATACCTGGCGCTATTTCGCGGTCTTTGCCGGCGTGATTGTGGGATTAATTCTGGAACCAGTACCCGGCGCGGTGGTGGCGATGATAGGGATTTCGATCATCGCCATCCTTTCGCCGTGGCTGCTGTTCAGCCCGGAGCAACTCGCGCAGGACGGGTTTAAATTTACCGCTAAAGCGCTATCATGGGCGGTATCAGGCTTTTCAAACTCGGTTATCTGGCTGATTTTCGCGGCTTTTATGTTTGGCACGGGCTATGAGAAAACCGGTCTCGGTCGGCGTATTGCGCTAATCCTGGTAAAAAAAATGGGGCACCGCACACTGTTTCTCGGCTACGCGGTAATGCTGTCCGAACTTATTCTCGCCCCGGTGACGCCATCCAACTCCGCGCGCGGCGCAGGCATTGTCTACCCGATTATTCGCAATCTGCCGCCGCTCTATCATTCCCAGCCTAACGACGCCAGCTCCCGTTCCATCGGTTCCTATATTATGTGGATGGGGATCACCGCCGACTGCGTCACCAGCGCCGTTTTCCTGACCGCCATGGCGCCTAACCTACTGCTGATGGGACTGATGAAAAGCGCATCGCATGCGGCATTAGGCTGGGGCGACTGGTTCTTAGGGATGCTGCCGCTCAGTATCCTGCTGGTACTTCTGGTGCCGTGGCTGGCCTACGTGTTCTACCCGCCGGTGCTGAAATCGGGCGATCAGGTGCCACGCTGGGCCGAGACGGAACTGAAAACGATGGGCCCGCTTTGCTCACGCGAAAAAAGAATGCTGGCGCTGATGGTGGGTGCGCTGGCGCTGTGGATTTTTGGCGGCGACTATATTGATGCCGCGATGGTGGGTTACAGCGTGGTAGCGCTGATGCTGGTATTACGCATTATCTCCTGGGACGATATTGTCAGCAATAAAGCGGCGTGGAACGTCTTCTTTTGGCTGGCGTCGCTGATTGCCCTCGCCACCGGACTTAACAACACTGGCTTTATCGCCTGGTTTGGCAAGCTGCTGGCGAACGGCCTCAGCGGCTACTCGCCGACGATGGTGATGGTCGCGCTTATCGTAGCCTTTTATCTACTGCGCTACTTTTTTGCCAGCGCCACCGCCTATACCTCGGCGCTGGCGCCAATGATGATTGCCGCCGCGCTGGCGATGCCGGAAATCCCGTTACCGGTATTCTGCCTGATGGTCGGCGCAGCCATTGGTCTGGGCAGTATTCTTACCCCCTATGCGACCGGCCCCAGCCCGATTTACTACGGCAGCGGCTACTTACCTACGGTGGATTACTGGCGATTAGGCGCGATCTTCGGCCTGATCTTCCTGGTGCTACTGATCGTCACCGGGCTGTTGTGGATGCCCGTCGTTTTGCTGTAAACCCATTGGGACGGCGTGATGTCGCCCCCTTTTTCCGCTTTTACGCCGCTGGTAGATCCGCCAGCGGCCAGCGCGGACGTACCGTTACGCCAAGATCCGCCGTAACGCCCGCCTTAAACCGCACCATCCCGGCATAGGCGATCATCGCCCCGTTGTCGGTACAAAACTCCGGACGCGCATAGAACACGTCGCCGCGGCGTTTTTGCATCAACTCCGCCAACTTCGCGCGCAAGGTACGGTTAGCGCTGACGCCGCCCGCCATGACCAGACGCTTAAAGCCGGTGCTTTCCAGCGCGCGCTTGCACTTGATCATCAGCGTATCCACGACCGCATCTTCAAAAGCGCGCGCAATATCAGCGCGAGTTTGTTCGTCATCGCCATTACTACGAATGGTGTTAGCGGCAAAGGTTTTCAGACCGGAAAAACTAAAATCCAGCCCCGGGCGATCGGTCATTGGGCGCGGAAAGACAAAACGCCCTGCCGTCCCCTGCGACGCCATTTTCGACAGCAGCGGGCCGCCAGGATAATCCAGCCCCAACAATTTGGCGGTTTTATCAAACGCTTCACCGGCGGCATCGTCAATCGACTCCCCCAGCAGTTCGTACTGACCGATTCCGGTCACGCTAATGAGCTGCGTATGCCCGCCGGAGACCAGCAGCGCCACAAACGGGAATTCCGGGGGATTATCTTCCAGCATCGGCGCCAGCAGATGACCTTCCATATGGTGTACAGGAATGGCTGGCACATTCCAGGCAAATGCCAGCGAACGTCCAACCGTGGCACCCACCAGCAGCGCGCCGACCAGGCCCGGGCCTGCGGTATAGGCCACCGCGTCAATGTCGCTCGCCGTCAGACCGGCTTCTTTTAATGCCGCCTGAATCAGCGGCACGGTTTTACGCACATGATCGCGGGAAGCCAGCTCAGGCACTACACCGCCGTAGTCAGCATGTAATTTCACCTGACTATACAATTGGTTAGCTAACAGACCTTTTTCGTCGTCGTAAATGGCGATGCCGGTTTCATCGCAGGATGTCTCAATACCCAGTACACGCATGACTTGTTTTACCTCGCTCTAATACCGCGCAGTGTAGGTCGAATGCGGGTGGATGTATACCCTCAGTCCCGACTTCGTGTATACTCCCTCCCCTTATAAAAGTCCCTTTCAAAAAAGGCAGCGGTGCTTTACAAAGCAGCAGCAATTGCAGTAAAATTCCGCACCATTTTGAAATAAGCTGGCGTTGATGCCAGCGGCAAACCGAATTAATCAAAGGTGAGAGGCACATGCCGGTAATTAAAGTACGTGAAAACGAGCCGTTCGACGTAGCTCTGCGTCGCTTCAAGCGTTCCTGTGAAAAAGCAGGTGTTCTGGCGGAAGTTCGTCGTCGTGAGTTCTATGAAAAACCGACGACTGAACGTAAGCGCGCTAAAGCTTCTGCAGTGAAACGTCACGCGAAGAAACTGGCTCGCGAAAACGCACGCCGTACTCGTCTGTACTAATCTTTTGAGAGCGGGCTGCTCTCAATTCAGATCGAGTTGTAGTTGTAAGGCCGTGCTTCCGAAAGGAATGCGCGGCTTGTTTTCGTTTATGCATTAGCATATACACAAAATCATTCATGCTGCGTCCAGGCGGCAAGAGAGTAAATCCCCGGCGCTTACGCAAGTCAGCGACAGGGGTGAGCGAACGCAGCCAACACTGCGGCAGCCTGAAGGATGACGTGTATAAAAGGGGCATATGGCTGGACGAATCCCACGCGTATTTATTAATGACCTGCTGGCGAGAACCGACATCGTCGATCTGATCGACGTGCGCGTAAAACTCAAGAAACAGGGCAAGAACTATCACGCGTGTTGTCCATTCCATAATGAGAAAACCCCTTCTTTCACCGTAAACGGTGAAAAACAGTTTTATCACTGCTTTGGATGCGGCGCGCATGGCAATGCGATCGACTTTCTGATGAATTACGACAAGCTCGAATTTGTCGAAACCGTCGAAGAATTAGCGGCCATGCATAACCTGGAAATCCCCTATGAAGCAGGCACCGGGCTTAGCCAGATAGAGCGCCATCAACGGCAAAACCTCTATCAGTTGATGAATGGGCTGAATGACTTTTATCAGCAGTCGCTTACCCATCCTGCGGCAAAACCTGCGCGTAACTATCTGCAAAAGCGCGGTCTGAGCGCTGAAATTATTCAGCGTTTCGCCATTGGTTTCGCGCCGCCAGGTTGGGATAACGCATTAAAGCGCTTCGGTAATAACAGCGATAACAAAGCATTGTTGCTGGATGCCGGAATGCTGGTCAATAACGAGCAGGGCAGCACTTACGATCGTTTCCGTAATCGGGTCATGTTCCCTATTCGGGATAAACGCGGCAGGGTGATTGGTTTTGGCGGTCGAGTTCTGGGGAACGACACGCCGAAATACCTTAACTCTCCGGAAACCGACATTTTCCATAAAGGCCGCCAGCTATATGGCCTTTATGAGGCTCAGCAATATAGTGCTGAACCGCAACGCTTGCTTGTGGTCGAAGGTTATATGGATGTCGTCGCACTAGCGCAATATGACATTAACTATGCGGTCGCCTCGCTGGGTACCTCAACCACGGCAGACCATATGCATATGTTATTCCGGGCGACGAACAACGTGATTTGCTGTTACGACGGCGACCGGGCAGGCCGTGATGCCGCGTGGAGAGCCCTGGAAACAGCAATGCCCTATATGACCGACGGTCGGCAGGTACGCTTTATGTTTTTACCTGACGGCGAAGACCCGGATACGCTGGTGCGTAAAGAAGGCAAGGCGGCTTTCGAAGCGCGGATGGAGCAGGCGCAGCCGCTCTCTACGTTTCTGTTTAATAGCCTCCTGCCGCAGGTGGATTTAAGCTCGCCGGATGGCAGCACGCAGTTAGCCGCGCTGGCGCTGCCGCTCATTAATCAGGTGCCTGGCGACGCGCACCGTATTCAGTTGCGCCAGACGCTGGGGCTGAAGTTAGGCATTTTCGATGATAGTCAGCTTGATCGTTTAGTGCCAAAACAGGCGGAAAGCGGCGTTTCCCGCCCGGCTCCGCAGCTAAAACGCACGACCATGCGTATACTGATAGGATTACTGGTGCAGAATCCGGATCTCGCGCCGTTAGTGCCGCCCTTAGACGCGCTGGATCAGAATAAGCTGCCGGGACTTGGCTTATTTAAAGAATTGGTCAAAACTTGTTTGGCTCAGCCAGGTCTTACTACCGGACAACTTCTGGAACTCTACCGTGGCACAAATGATGCTGCGACCCTTGAAAAATTATCGATGTGGGACGATATAGCAGATAAGGCGATTGCCGAAAAGACCTTTACCGACTCACTCAACCATATGTTTGATTCGCTGCTGCAACTGCGACAAGAAGAGCTGATCGCTCGCGATCGCACTCACGGTTTAAGCAGCGAAGAACGCCGAGAGCTCTGGACGTTAAACCAGGAGCTGGCCAGAAAATGAATTTAACGGCTTAAATGCCGCATATCGATCGGGAAGCCCCCGACAGCCGCAGTGAGAGGCAGCGGCCAAAATATAAGTATGCCCTCGCTTTAAATGTCGACAGTTATACCGTCGACACCAATCAAACGAATAAGTGTGGATACCGTCTTATGGAGCAAAACCCGCAGTCACAGCTGAAACTTCTTGTCACCCGTGGTAAGGAGCAAGGCTATCTGACCTATGCCGAGGTCAATGACCATCTGCCGGAAGATATCGTCGATTCAGATCAAATTGAAGATATCATCCAAATGATCAACGACATGGGTATTCAGGTGATGGAAGAAGCGCCTGATGCCGATGATCTGCTGCTGGCTGAAAATACCACCAGCACCGATGAAGATGCGGAAGAAGCTGCTGCACAAGTTCTGTCCAGTGTTGAGTCTGAAATCGGTCGTACGACTGACCCGGTACGCATGTATATGCGTGAAATGGGCACTGTTGAACTGTTGACCCGGGAAGGCGAAATCGACATCGCTAAGCGTATCGAAGACGGGATCAACCAGGTTCAATGCTCCGTTGCCGAATACCCGGAAGCCATTACCTATCTGCTGGAACAGTACGATCGCGTTGAGGCTGAAGAGGCCCGTCTGTCCGATCTTATCACCGGCTTTGTCGATCCGAACGCGGAAGAAGATATGGCGCCGACCGCAACTCACGTCGGCTCTGAGCTCTCCCAGGAAGACCTGGATGATGACGAAGACGAAGATGAAGAAGACGGCGACGATGATGCCGCCGATGACGACAACAGCATTGACCCTGAACTGGCACGCGAAAAATTCGCAGAGCTACGCGCGCAATACGTCGTCACGCGCGACACCATCAAAGCGAAAGGCCGCAGTCATGCCGCCGCGCAGGAAGAGATTCTGAAGCTGTCTGAAGTGTTCAAACAGTTCCGTCTGGTACCGAAGCAATTCGACTACCTGGTCAACAGTATGCGCGTGATGATGGATCGCGTTCGTACGCAGGAACGTCTGATCATGAAGCTCTGCGTCGAGCAGTGCAAAATGCCGAAGAAAAACTTTATCACGTTGTTCACCGGCAACGAAACCAGCGAAACCTGGTTCAACGCCGCCATCGCGATGAACAAACCGTGGTCGGAAAAACTGCACGATGTCGCGGAAGAAGTGCAACGCTGTCTGCAAAAACTGCGGCAGATTGAAGAAGAGACCGGCCTGACCATCGAACAGGTGAAGGACATCAACCGTCGCATGTCCATCGGGGAAGCGAAAGCCCGTCGTGCGAAGAAAGAGATGGTTGAAGCGAACTTGCGTCTGGTTATCTCTATCGCCAAGAAATATACCAACCGCGGTCTGCAATTCCTCGATCTGATTCAGGAAGGCAACATCGGTCTGATGAAAGCAGTCGATAAATTTGAATACCGCCGCGGCTACAAGTTCTCCACCTACGCTACCTGGTGGATTCGTCAGGCGATCACCCGCTCTATCGCAGATCAGGCGCGCACTATCCGCATTCCGGTGCATATGATTGAGACCATCAACAAACTCAACCGTATTTCCCGGCAGATGCTGCAAGAGATGGGCCGCGAGCCAACGCCGGAAGAGCTGGCTGAACGGATGCTGATGCCGGAAGATAAAATTCGTAAGGTGCTGAAAATCGCCAAAGAGCCGATCTCCATGGAAACGCCGATCGGCGACGATGAAGATTCGCATCTGGGGGACTTCATCGAGGATACCACCCTTGAGCTGCCGCTGGACTCTGCCACCACCGAGAGCCTGCGTGCCGCCACCCACGATGTGCTGGCTGGCCTGACCGCCCGTGAAGCGAAAGTGCTGCGTATGCGTTTCGGTATTGATATGAACACCGACCATACGCTGGAAGAAGTGGGTAAACAGTTTGATGTTACTCGCGAGCGTATCCGTCAGATCGAAGCAAAAGCGCTGCGTAAGCTGCGCCATCCGAGCCGTTCTGAAGTGCTGCGCAGCTTCCTCGACGATTAATTCGCCGTACACGTATAAACACCACCGCGAGGTGTAATGCCGATCAGTTAAGGATCGGTTTACCGATCCAGTGGCTATGTAAGAATCCGGAGATGCTCACCCGTTTCCGGATTTTTTTATGCACATTGGACAGGCTTTTGATCTGGTATCACGTTACGACTCCCTGCGCAAACGTCGCCTGTCGCTGGAAATGATGGTCTGGTGCATTGTCGGTATGGCGCTTCCCCCCTTCATCAGATAGTAAATCGTCTGGACAGCCATCGTCGGGCCGCATCCCGGAACTGATGCCTGACCTGGAAAGCTGAAGTTACCGACAAGAAGGGAAAGAGCCTTCCCGAGGGTGGTAAAAGAGAGGCCCTGGAAATACCCCACAGCCCCGAAAAAGGACCAGTCAGTTGCTTAACTGGCTGGCATTACACCGCGAGCTGGCGTTTTTTATCAGGTCACGCGCAAGCGCCCTATTTGGCCTACAAAATTTTTACAAAGTGCGAGTATTCGCGTCCTCATTCAACATTGTTATAGCCCACGCATAATGAGCGCCTGATCCAGCTCACGATAAGCTTCGACCAGTTTTTCCGTTTTAATACGGTTTAAACCGCTGGGATTCGGCAATACCCACACCATCGTCGCGCCAATGGCGATATTTTGTTTACCCCAGGCGATACCGCGCTGGCTGAATCCCTGTTCAAAAGCCTGTTTACCAAGCACCGCCAGCGCCGCAGGCTGGTAATCCTCTATCTTTTCAATCAGGCTTCGCCCGCCGCTACGTAACTCATGCAACTTCACTTCTGTCGCCTGAACAGTCGGTCGGTCGACTAATTTCGTTACCCCGCAGCGAAAATCCAGTAATTTTTCCGCCTCCTCCGGTTTCAACTGTCGATCGGTATAACCAGCCAAATGAATAACCTTCCAGAAACGATTCGCAGGATGAGCAAACGGGAAGCCGGTATTCGCCGAGGAGAGCCCCGGATTGATGCCGCAAAAAACCACCCGTAGCCCTGGCGCCAGTATGTCCTTAACCATTATCACTCCTGAGCAATACAATGTTCTTTAAGTATAACGGTTTGAAAATACATTGTTTATAAAAACAGCACCCGCACGGTTATGGCTGGATTGCTGCGTAAAGTTACATTATAATCCACCGCCACGGCCCCTTAGCTCAGTGGTTAGAGCAGGCGACTCATAATCGCTTGGTCGCTGGTTCAAGTCCAGCAGGGGCCACCAAATTTTAGCTTTAAAATCATATAAAAAAGCCACTCGAAAGAGTGGCTTTTTTATTTCTCAATCTCAAAGTGACGATAAAATGGCGGTAAATACTCTATTGCCATATGATTGGCTTAGCCTTCTGACAAATAGTTCTCTCATCCCCGCATCCGCTTTTGTTGCTATTTGTCTTTTCATTCTCAGAGAGTTGCTAGACGGATGTCGAAAAGCTAAGGCCAGGAAACATGAGATTCGAGCGTTAAAGCAAATTTTCGCGCGCGAATGCCAACTTGCCTGGTTCATGCTACGTCCATCTGCGGGATGAGAGACCGGGGGTTAACGCCTCTACAGTTACTTACGATGCCAATAGGCTGCCGCACGTACCAGGTGTGGATCAAACCCAATTTCAAAGCGCTGACTTAAACGTTTCACCGTCTTGCCTTCGCCAGTAATCCAGATGAAATAGTCTGATTCTGGTATTATCAGCTGCGACAGGCGCGTTTGTATTGCCTGTTCATCGCCGCCAACAACATACTCCACAGTCATGTCCGCCAAATGGGCGAGATAATCGCGATATGCCGCATCCTGAATGCTCACCAGCGCGGTTACTGCGGGACGTGCAGGCAGACGGCTAAGCGATTCCAGACGACGACGCAGCGCGGGCATACCGGACTCATCGCAGACATAAACCTGACAGCCATAGTCTTCCGGCACCACCAGCGACCCGCGCGGCCCGCCAATCGTCAGTATATCGCCTTCACGCGCTTCCATTGCCCAACGGCTGGCTACGCCGCCATCGTGGATAAAGAAATCCAGCGCCAGCTCGCGACGTGCCTCATCATACAGCGGCGTGTAATCCCTGGAGGTTGGACGAACACCCTCCCCCCAGATAATGCCTTCCTCAGTGACTGTCGGGGGCGTAAAGTGGCTGCCTGGCTCAGGAAAAAAGACTTTCGTGTGATCGTCAAAGCCCTGGGATGTGAAACCCTCCAGCGCCTCGCCGCCAAGTACGATCCGCTGAAATCCTGCGCTAATACGTTCTACCCGCAGAACGGTCAGCTCGCGAAAACGCAGTTCATTACGAACACGCTGTGGATAGCGTACAGATGATGTCGTCATTTTTTGCCTTCGTAAAATAATACGATATATCTAAATTAAAGTTTTAAATGATAATGATTGTTAATCATGAAAAATGCAACAGTTTTTTGATAGTGTTCTTGCTGCGCTTCGTTACTTACCACTTAAAAAATAAATCGTTATAAATTAATAAATTATAATAAAAAAAATCTTAGCCTTGCTAAAAGCCAACACTTAGATATAAATTAGATATATCTAAACAAGCAGGAGGCAATGATGCAAAATCAACATGAAGGGTGCTGCAAAAACCGGGAGCATAAGCACGATGGCTGCTGTAAAGATCGGGAACATCAGCATGAAGGCTGCCATAGCGCGCATCAGCATGAGAACGCCAGTTGCGGCGGCGAACACCGTCACGGACACGGCTGCGGCCGTCATGAACGGGGCGGCGGCCGGCGTCAGAGATTTTTTGGCCACGGCGAACTTCGGCTGGTCATCCTTGATATCCTGACCCGGGACGCCAGCCACGGCTATGAACTGATTAAAGCGATAGAAAACCTGACGGGGGGCGGCTATACGCCAAGCGCCGGCGTGATCTACCCTACGCTGGATTTTTTACAGGACCAGCAATTTATCACTATTAGCGACGAAGAAGGCGGGCGGAAGAAAATCGCGATTACCGCGAAGGGCGAGCAATGGCTTGATGAAAATCGCGAACATCTGACGCATATTCAGACGCGGCTAAAAGCCCGTTGCGTCGGCATGGAGTTACGTAAAAATCCGCAGATGAAGCGGGCGCTGGATAACTTCAAGGCCGTGCTGGATCTGCGGATAAACCACAGCGATATCAACGACGCGCAAATCAAACGCATTATCGGCGTGATTGATCGCGCGGCGCTGGAGATCGCCGAACTGGATTAAGCAGGCTGCGCGTCCTCTTCCCGGACGCGGAACACGTTAACCAGCTCTTTTAAATGTAACGCCTGTTCGTTCAGCGACGCCGCGGCGGCAACAGACTCCTCCACAAGGCAGGAGTTTTGTTGCGTGGCGGCGTCAATCAGGCCAATCGCGCTGTTAATCTGCGAAATACCGTCAGTTTGCTCGCGGCTGGCCTGCCCAATCTCACGTAATATCACATCCATCTCTTCGACGTTGTCCACCATGCCATTAATCAGGGCGCTGGCTTTCTCCACCAGTTGCATACCTTCCTGGGTCTGACTGGTTGAATCTTCAATCAAATTACGGATTTCACTGGCCGACGAGGCGCTCTTTTGCGCCAACTGGCGAACCTCCCCCGCGACAACGGCAAAACCGCGCCCATGTTCGCCCGCGCGCGCCGCTTCAACCGCCGCGTTCAGTGCCAGAATATTGGTCTGAAAGGCAATGGAATCAATGATATTGATGATATCCGACATACGATTTGCCGTATCGTTAATGACGCGCATTTTCTGCGTCACTTGATTCATCATCTCACCGTTGTTTTTCACCACGCTGGCGGCGCCGGCAGAGAGTTTGGTCGCTTCACTGGTATGATCAGCCGTATTTTTAACCGTGGCGGTAATCTGTTCCATCGACGCCGCCGTTTCTTCAACTGAGCTGGCCTGCTCTTCCGTACGCGCCGCCAAATCCTGGTTACCGGCGACAATTTGCGCCGCCGCCGTGGAGATACTTTCCGAACCGTTTTGCACTTCCTGTACGATATCCAACAGACGCGTTTTCATCGCCATCAACGCTTGCAGTAGCACGCCCGTTTCATCTTTATAGTCGGTGGTGATATGGCGAGTCAGATCGCCATCGGCAATCGCCTCGGCAAAGCGTACCGCTTCATCAAGCGGTCGGGTAATGGAACGTACGATATACCATCCCATTACGCATCCGGCGGCGATGCTTATCAGCGCCAGGGTAATTAACAGCGTCCTGTTAGTTTTAAAATCTCCTTCGACCTGCACGCCCGCGTTGTGCATCTGCGCATCCTGAACGGCGATAAGCTCCTGAACTTTATCCTTATAGACCTTTTGCACCTGCACCGTTCTGGTCATCATCTCCTGAATGGCCGCCTGACGATTATGGCTTTGAATATCTTGCAAAATACGGAATCGGGACTCCAGGTATTGCTGGCGCGCTTCACGGATCTCGGTAATGATTTTCTGCGAAGCCGCATCGTGACGATTGCTGGAAAGCTCATCCAGTAGCGCCGTAATACGCTGGCTTATCTCATCCAGCTCTTTCTGCGAACTCTGGCTCCAGCGCCCCTCCTCATCCAGTAGCATGAGCTGCTGCGCGATGATGAAATCATTAAAATTATCGATTAACAGATTGGCTTTCACCGTGGTGGGATAATCATTGGTAATAATGTTCTGCATACCTGTATTAGCCCGATCAAGGCTAAACAAAGACAGAGCGGAACTCACTACCATGAGTACAATGAATAAACCAAAGGCAATAAATAATTTCGAACGTATTTTAATGTTATGCAAAAACATATTTTCTCCCTGGGATTGCATATCCTCATACAGGAAGGTTTATCGGCAAAAATGTTACTAACTTTATGATATTGATCGTTTTTTATTTCGGAACATTATTAGTAAATAAATTTTATCGATTACAGAAAAATGAGCCAATAGTGATATGAATTGACACTCATAATGAAAGAAATATGCTAAAAGGTTAACCATTTCTAATTAATTAACCAAGCTGGCACCTCTAAATAGGTAGACAGAAGAGAAAAAATAACAGTTATATTAAAATTTATTTACATGATTTTTAACGGTATATGTGACTGGTACTCTCTATGACGGCAGAAACCTTCCTCTATCAGAGCGCATCCGCCCGGTAGGCCTGTTGCTGCCGGGCGGACGTCAGTACGGCTGTCACCTGCAAATAAACTTAATGCAGCACCGTGACCGCATCCTCCAGCCGGCTGGCACGGTGTTTTACCATTGCCGACACTTGTGCGCTCTCTTCCACCAGCTCCGCATTTTTCTGGGTTATGCGGTTCAACTCATCCACTGCGCGGGTCAGGCTGGAGAGTCCATCTGTCTGTTCCAGCGTCGACTGACTGATGCGGGCAATAAGCTGGGTGACATTTTGCACCTGGGCTACAATGTCATCCATAGTACGACCTGCGGCGTGAACCTGCCCGGAGCCTGACTGCACCTTTGTTGCGCTGGCATCAATTAATTTACGAATATCGTTCGCCGCGTTAGCGCTGCGGCTGGCAAGATGGCGCACCTCGCCAGCAACCACTGCAAACCCTTTCCCCTGCTCGCCCGCTCTCGCCGCTTCTACCGCGGCATTCAGCGCCAGGATGTTCGTCTGAAAAGCGATATCGTTAATTAGCGTGGTGATCGTCCCGATACGTTGCGTACTGTTAGCGATATCATCCATCGTTTTAATGACTGTAGCCATCGCCTCGCCTCCCTGAGTCGCCGCGCTACTGGCCGCCATGGAAAGCTTATCCGCAGCGGAAGCCGTCTCGGAATTGAGCTTCACAGACTCCGCCATCTGGTTCATGGTCGTTACCGTTTCCTGAACATTCTCCACGGTCTGACGGGTGTGCTTATTCAGATCATCGTTACCCTTCGCCAGCCTTTCACTGCCGTTTCTGACGCTGGAGACCTGACTTGACACATCATTAATCAGCCAGCGGCACATCAAGCCAAGCTGCCCCACTGCCCTCAGCGTCAGCCCCAGCTCATCGCTACGATTAAGATGTTGTACGCTGTTGCGTTCACCGGTCGCCACTTTCAGCGCCTGCGTCGCCACATTTTCAATGGGACGCACAATTTGCCATTCAAACAGCGCCGTACCTGCCAGTATTGCCAACTCGCCTATCAGCAACGCCTGCCATGACGCATCCGTATAGAACATCGCCAACGCCAGCATCACTGCCATTAGCCCCATAATGCTACGTACTCGCCAGCGAACAGGCATAGCGGGCAGTTTGCCCAGCAAGCCCTGACGAACCACCAGTCCTTTATGAATACGTTTATTACACCGTCCTTCATTCAGCGCCTGATATAAAGGCTCGACGGCGGCAATCTCCTCATCCGTGGCGCGGGTACGAATCGACATATATCCCGTCATACGCCCTTCACGTATCATCGGTACCGCATTGGCCCGTACCCAATAATGGTCGCCGTTTTTACGTCGGTTTTTCACAATGCCGCTCCACGGTTCTCCCTGTTTTAGGGTGTACCACATATCTGCGAAGGCAGCTTTTGGCATATCCGGATGGCGCACCAGATTATGTGGCTGCGCCAGCAACTCGTTTAACTGATAGCCGCTCACCTGGACAAAGGTGTCATTGGCGTGAGTGATATAGCTTTCCAGGTCGGTCGTAGACATCAAAGTGGTATCATCATCCAGCGGAGTATTTCGCTGGCTGACGTAGGGATGAGAAGACATGATAGCGTCCTGTGCAGGTTATCTGTATGTTAATTTTTCTCTCAAATGTTATTTCGGCGCTAATCTATTTATCTTTAGTTGTTAAAATTGACCTGGATCGCAATTTGCAATTAATCCTTAATATTTGTACGATTTTTACGTCATCCTGCGCATTATTTTCATTATGAAATTGTTTAGCGTGGGCAATCTTTTTCTTTAAAATCTGTCCTGGCTCACCTTTTTTTAACGCCGCCGCTAACGCAACAAAGCGTAAACCGTAAAACAAGATCTGCACAAAATGCATCCAATTGTTAATTAATGATATTAAATGTTGTTGAAAAGTGATTATTCCTGGTGTTTATCCTGATTTTCACTATGGACTTTGGCGCGCGCTAATCCCTGCAATACTTAATTCAGTATCATGTGATACACGGCCCTCTGGAGCTCATTTTGAACAGGTTACCTTCCAGCGCATCGGCTTTGGCCTGTAGCGCGCACGCACTGAATCTCATTGAGAAGCGAACGCTAAACCATGAGGAAATGAAAGCACTAAATCGAGAGGTCATTGACTACTTTAAAGAGCATGTAAATCCTGGATTTCTGGAATACCGGAAATCTGTTACCGCCGGCGGGGATTACGGAGCCGTAGAGTGGCAAGCGGGCAGTTTAAATACGCTTGTCAACACCCAGGGGCAGGAGTTTATCGACTGTCTTGGGGGGTTTGGTATCTTTAACGTGGGGCACCGTAATCCTGTTGTGGTATCCGCCGTCCAGAATCAACTCGCAAAACAACCCCTCCACAGCCAGGAGTTACTTGACCCCTTGCGGGCGATGCTGGCAAAAACGCTGGCGGCGCTGACCCCGGGGAAACTCAAGTACAGCTTTTTCTGCAACAGCGGCACCGAATCCGTCGAAGCGGCGTTAAAACTGGCAAAAGCGTATCAGTCGCCGCGCGGCAGGTTTACCTTCATCGCCACCAGCGGCGCATTCCACGGCAAATCCCTGGGCGCGCTCTCCGCCACGGCCAAATCCGCCTTCCGCAGACCCTTTATGCCTTTATTGCCGGGCTTCCGCCATGTGCCGTTTGGCAATATCGACGCTATGCGCATGGCATTTAGCGAAGGCAAAAAAACAGGTGACGAGATAGCAGCCGTGATTCTGGAGCCTATTCAGGGTGAAGGCGGCGTGATCCTGCCGCCGCAGGGATACCTGACAGAAGTACGTAAACTCTGCGATGAATTCGGCGCGCTGATGATTCTGGATGAAGTACAAACCGGCATGGGGCGTACCGGCAAGATGTTTGCCTGCGAGCACGAAAATGTGCAGCCTGATATTCTGTGTCTGGCGAAAGCCCTGGGCGGCGGCGTGATGCCGATTGGTGCTACCATCGCTACTGAAGAAGTGTTTTCGGTTCTGTTTGACAACCCTTTCCTGCATACCACCACCTTTGGCGGTAATCCGCTGGCTTGTGCTGCCGCGCTGGCGACCATTAACGTCCTGCTGGAGCAAAGCCTCCCGGCCCAGGCGGAACAAAAAGGCGATACGCTCCTGGATGGTTTTCGACAACTTGCGCGTGAGTATCCCAATCTGGTGCATGATGCGCGCGGCAAAGGCATGTTGATGGCCATTGAATTTGTCGATAACGAAACGGGCTACCGTTTTGCCAGTGAGATGTTCCGTCAACGCGTGCTGGTCGCCGGTACGCTGAATAATGCGAAAACAATTCGTATCGAACCACCGCTCACGCTAACTATTGAACTGTGCGAACAGGTATTGAAATCAGCGCGTAATGCGCTGGCGGCGATGCAGGTGAGCGTTGAAGAGGTTTAAAACCGATGCCGGATAACACTGTGCTTATCCGGCCTGTTTTCCCCGGGTTGCAGCCTCTTTTTTGAATCCCATCACAATCACCACATTCCCCTTTTCCCTTTTACCTCGTGACGGCTACAGTAGTAACTCATCCGACCACATAACAATAATTTTACATACTGGATATGCTTATGAGCTACCCATCGCTGTTCGCCCCGCTCGATCTGGGCTTTACTACTCTCAGAAACCGCGTGCTGATGGGATCGATGCACACGGGTCTGGAAGAACATCCTGATGGCGCAGAGCGCCTGGCGGCATTTTATGCCGAGCGCGCGCGACACGGCGTAGCGTTAATCGTCACCGGCGGTATTGCGCCCGTCCCCTCCGGGGTAGTCATGACCGGCGGCGCGATGCTGAACGATGGCAGTCAATTAGCGCATCATCGCGTAGTGACCGATGCCGTACATGCGGAAGGTGGTAAAATCGCACTACAAATTTTACATACCGGGCGTTACAGCTATCAGCCACACCTGGTCGCGCCGTCGGCAATTCAGGCGCCAATCAACCGCTTTACGCCGCATGAACTGACGCATGATGAAATATTGCAGTTAATCGACGACTTCGCGCATTGCGCGCAACTGGCGCGGGAAGCGGGCTACGACGGCGTAGAGGTGATGGGATCAGAGGGCTATCTGATTAATGAATTTCTCACGCGGCGGACTAACCATCGCGATGACGAATGGGGCGGTGAGTATGCCAACCGTATGCGCTTCGCGGTTGAGGTAGTACGCGCGGTACGCCAGCGAGTAGGGAACGACTTTATTATTATCTATCGCCTGTCGATGCTCGATCTGGTGGAAAATGGCGGCACGTTCGACGAAACGGTACAACTGGCGCAAGCCATTGAAGCCGCAGGCGCAACCCTTATTAATACCGGCATCGGCTGGCATGAGGCGCGAATTCCGACCATCGCCACGCCAGTACCGCGCGGCGCTTTTAGCTGGGTGACGCGTAAACTCAAAGGTCATGTGTCGGTTCCGCTGATCGCGACCAATCGCATTAACGATCCGCAGGTCGCCGAGGCGATTCTGGCGCGCGGTGACGCCGATATGGTGTCGATGGCGCGTCCCTTCCTTGCCGATGCCGAATTCCTGGCTAAAGCGCAATCCGGACGCGCAGATGAGATAAACACCTGTATCGGCTGTAATCAGGCCTGTCTGGATCGGATCTTCATCGGCAAAGTGACCTCCTGTCTGGTTAACCCGCGCGCCTGTCACGAAACCCAAATGCCGATAACGCCGGTCATACGCAAAAAGAACCTGGCCGTTGTCGGCGCAGGCCCGGCGGGGCTGGCTTTCGCGATTAACGCCGCGTCGCGCGGTCATCATGTCACGCTATTTGACGCCCATAGTGAAATTGGCGGTCAGTTTACTATCGCCAGGCAGATCCCCGGTAAAGAGGAGTTTTACGAAACGCTGCGCTACTACCGTCGAATGATCGATGTTACTGGCGTTACGCTGAAACTGAACCAACGGGTGAACGCAGAAGATCTTCAGCCGTTTGACGAAGCGATCCTCGCCTGCGGAATAGTACCGCGTCGCCCGCCGATAGACGGTATCGATCATCCGAAGACATTGACCTACCTGGAGGTATTGCGCGATAAAGCGCCGGTTGGTAAGCGAGTGGCGATCATCGGCTGCGGCGGGATCGGTTTTGACACGGCCATGTATCTGAGCCAGCACGGCGAATCCACCAGCCAAAATATTGCTGAATTTTGTACTGAATGGGGAATTGATACCAGCCTGCTACAGGCCGGCGGTCTGCGCCCGGAAGGCCCGCGCCTGACACGTAGTCCACGGCAAATCGTCATGCTGCAACGCAAAGCCGGTAAACCCGGAGAAGGATTAGGCAAAACGACCGGCTGGCTCCATCGCGCGACGTTACTGGCGCGCGGCGTGAAAATGATCCCGGCGGTCAGTTACCAGAAGATCGACGACGACGGATTACATCTCTTGATCGGCGGCGAACCGCAGTTGCTGGAAGTGGATCATGTGGTGATCTGCGCCGGACAGGAACCCCGCCGCGAGCTGGCGGAACCGTTACGCGCCGCAGGTAAAACGGTACATCTTATTGGCGGATGCGATGTAGCGATGGAGCTGGATGCCCGGCGGGCGATTGCCCAGGGCACCCGACTGGCGCTGGAGATTTAACGACTTTTGCCCGATGGCGCTTACGCTTACCGGGCCTACGCCGTCATACCGGTTGTAGACCGGATAAGACGCTTGAGCGCCTTATCGACGGCGTCCCTGCTTCACCGCTTTCAGAATGACAAATTTATTGTTGGTTGCTATCGTCGCGCAATTACCGAAAATCTTCTTCAACTTGTGGAAATAGTCCAGATGGCGGTTCGCCACAATATACAGTTCGCCGTTGATTTTCAGGCAGCGGCGGGCATGATGGAACATCTCCCAGGCGATATTATCGGTCAGCGCATGTTTCTGGTGGAACGGCGGGTTACAGAAAACGGCGTTAAAACGGAACGGCTCCACGCCGGAGAGCGCGTTGTTGATCATAAATTCGCAGCGTTCGAACGCTTCCGGCAGGTTCGTTTCTACATTCAAACGGCTGGAATCTACCGCCATCGGCGATTCATCGACAAATACCACGTTCGCCTGCGGATTTTTCGCCAGTAAGCTCAGGCCAATCACCCCGTTGCCGCAGCCGAGATCGACAATCTCCCCGTCGAGGTTTTCCGGCAGATGCTGCATAAAGAAGCGTGCGCCGATATCCAATCCGGTACGAGAAAATACATTCGCGTGGTTGTGAATCGTCCAGCCAGTATCTTCCAGTTTCCAGCTTAGCGTTTGCGGCGCAGCGGCCAGTTGCGGATTGCTGAAGGTACAGTTAATCAGACGCGCTTTCTTCCACGCCAGCGTCGTTGTGGTTGGACCCAGCACTTTTTCAAACAGTTCCAGCGTAGAGGTATGAATATCACGCGCTTTCGCGCCAGCGATAATACGCGTGTGCGCCGTAACCACCTTACGCAAAGCGCGTAACTGCTGTTCCAGCAACGCCAGTGTTTTCGGTACCTTAATCAATACAACGCCTGGCGCCTGCGGGTAGTCAGCGGTACTATCGAGAAACGTTACGCTGGACTCCGCGATGCCGTTATGGCGTAAATTCTCTCGCGTACCCAGTTCGCTTAAATACGAATCGCCAATACTGTATGGCGAATGCTCCGCCAGCGCGCAGCTTAGCGCGCCAAACGTATCATTCAGGATCAGCACCGGGCCGCGAATTTCCGTCTCATCCAGTTGTTGCAGCAGATATTCATCGGCCGCCTCCCACGCCAGAAGCGGGTTAACATCATCCGTTTGCGGAAAACGTTTCAGCGTCAGTGAACGGAAACCGTCGTCTACGTGGCTCATTGGGCCTCCTGAATGGTAAAATTGCGGCGTTATCCCTGAAAAGGGTGCGTGAGTATACACTTTTTATCAGCAACATGGAGCTTTGATGACCTCACTAACTTACCTTCAGGGGTATCCGGAACATCTCCTTGCCCAGGTGCGCACCTTAATCGCCGAGCAGCGCCTGGGAGCGGTGCTGGAAAAACGTTATCCCGGCGCACATGATTACGCCACTGACAAAGCGCTATATCACTATACTCAGGAGCTGAAAAGTCAGTTTCTGCGCAACGCGCCGCCCATCAATAAAGTGATGTATGACAGCAAGATCCATGTGCTGAAAAATGCGCTGGGGCTGCATACCGCCGTCTCGCGCGTTCAGGGCGGCAAGCTCAAGGCAAAGGCGGAGATCCGCATCGCCACCGTGTTTCGCAACGCCCCGGAGCCATTCTTACGGATGATTGTGATTCACGAACTGGCGCACCTGAAAGAGAAAGAGCATAGCAAAGCGTTTTATCAGCTCTGCTGCCATATGGAACCGCAGTACCATCAACTGGAGTTTGATACTCGCCTGTGGCTGACGCATCAGGCGCTGGCGTAACTATTGGGGCCGATAGCGCACACTGGTGCCCTTCTCGCCAGTAAAATGCCAGAGTGCGTCGCAGCGCACTGGCAAGGGCGGAAAGGCGTGCTACATTGACGAAAATCCCTTTCTGGAGTCCGCTGACGTTTATGATACGTTTCGCTGTAATTGGTACTAACTGGATCACGCGTCAGTTTGTCGACGCCGCCCATGAAACCGGCAAATTCAGGCTCGCCGCCGTTTACTCCCGTAGTCTTGAACAGGCGCAGTCTTTCGCAAATGATTATCCCGTCGAGCATCTGTTTACCTCGCTGGAAGCGATGGCGCAAAGCGACGCGATAGAGGCAGTTTATATCGCCAGCCCGAATTCCCTGCATTTCTCCCAGACGCAGCGCTTTTTGCAGCATAAAAAACATGTCATGTGCGAAAAGCCGCTGGCCTCTAACCTGGCGGAGGTTGATGCCGCTATCGCCTGCGCGCGCGATAATCAGCGGGTGCTGTTTGAAGCCTTTAAAACCGCCAGCCTGCCCAATTTCCTGCTGCTGCGAGAATCGTTGCCGAAGATCGGCAGAATGCATAAAGCATTACTGAATTACTGCCAATACTCTTCACGTTATCAGCGCTTTCTGAACGGTGAAAATCCGAATACGTTTAATCCGGCCTTCGCCAATGGTTCGATTATGGATATCGGGTATTACTGTCTGGCGTCGGCGATCGCGCTATGGGGCGAGCCGCGCAGCGTTCAGGCGTCGGCGAATTTATTGGAAAGCGGGGTAGATGCGCACGGTGTCGTGGTCATGGATTACGGCGATTTTAGCGTCACGCTACAGCATTCCAAAGTCAGCGACTCGGTACTGGCCAGTGAAATTCAGGGCGAGGCGGGATCGCTGGTGATTGAAAAGCTGTCGGAATGCCAGAAAGTGTGTTTTGCGCCGCGCGGCGCGCTGATGCAGGATCTGACCCAGCCTCAGCATATTAATACTATGCTGTATGAGGCCGAGGCGTTTGCCCATCTTATTGAGAACCACGCCGTGGAACATTCGGGGTTGTCGCTAAGTCGCGCCACGGCAAAATGGCTGACAGAAATACGCCGTCAAACCGGGGTTATCTTCCCGGCGGACGGTCTGCCCCATCCCCTTCCCGCGTAAAATTAAGTAAATCCTATGTTACAGGCCATTGACTCTACGCATGGCCTGTCATACTTTGTTACGCGCAAAGGGGAGTAACTTCATTGTCGGTCGATCGTCATTACGATGTGTGCAAAACCACATCCGGTCACCGGGCAGCCATAAAGGAATGCGTCAGCGTATTCCTTTATTGTTGTAAGTGAGACCTTGCCGAATGGCAAGGTCTATGCATAAAAGCAGCGGCTAATGCTATTCGGCGTTAGCCGTTTTTTTTGCATGGGGAGAAATAATGAATACTGTCGGTACGCCATTATTATGGGGTGGATTCGCGGTTGTTGTGGTGATAATGCTATCCATCGACCTGTTATTGCAGGGGCGCCGCGGCGCACATGCTATGTCGATGAAACAAGCGGCGGGATGGTCAATCCTGTGGGTAACGCTCTCGTTACTGTTTAACGCCGCTTTCTGGTGGTATCTGGCTGAAACGCAAGGGCGCGAAGTTGCTGACCCGCAGGCATTGGCGTTCCTTACCGGCTATCTGATTGAGAAGTCGCTGGCCGTGGATAACGTCTTTGTCTGGCTGATGCTGTTTAGCTATTTCTCCGTCCCTCCGGCCCTGCAACGCCGGGTGCTAGTGTATGGGGTTCTTGGCGCGATTGTGTTGCGTACTATCATGATTTTTGCCGGTACCTGGCTTATCACCCAGTTCGAATGGCTGCTGTATGTGTTTGGCGCCTTCCTGCTGTTTACCGGCGTAAAAATGGCGCTGGCGAAAGAAGACGAATCCGGCATTGGCGAAAAACCGATGGTGCGTTGGCTGCGTGGGCATCTGCGCATGACCGATACGATCGAGAACGAGCACTTTTTCGTACGCAAAAACGGCCTGCTGTATGCTACACCGCTGCTGCTGGTGCTGATTATGGTTGAGTTCAGCGATGTAATCTTCGCCGTTGACAGTATTCCGGCGATCTTTGCGGTCACCACCGACCCGTTCATCGTGTTGACCTCTAACCTGTTTGCTATCCTGGGCCTGCGCGCGATGTACTTCCTACTATCCGGCGTGGCGGAACGTTTCTCGATGCTGAAATATGGTCTGGCGGTCATTCTGGTATTTATCGGCATTAAGATGCTGATCGTCGACTTCTATCATATTCCTATCGCAATTTCGCTGGGCGTAGTGTTTGGCATTCTGACCGTTACGCTGGTGATTAACGCCTGGGTTAACCATCAGCGCGATAAGAAACTGCGAGCGCAATAAGCTATTATCGGGGTAACCTGCCCCATCAAAAACGCCCGGCGGCGCACACCTGCCGGGCGTTTTTGTTTAACATGTCACAATACTGTTAATATAAAGTTATAAAACATGATCACAGCAAAAAATCCAGGATATTTCGCTTCCCGAACCTTCAACTTTCCTTATACTCAACCAGGCAAACACTTTGTTACATCCTGAAAGATGCGCCGTAAGAGCGTGCAGGGGATGAACAGCAACACAATACAAGGAACATGAAATGGCTACGCAACGTGCATCAGGGCTACTACAGCGTTTAGCGCAAGGCAGTCTGGTTAAACAAATTTTAGTGGGTCTGGTACTGGGAATTTTACTGGCATGGGTTTCTAAGCCTGCGGCGGAAGCGGTTGGCTTGCTTGGCACCCTGTTCGTCGGCGCCTTAAAAGCGGTCGCCCCCATTCTGGTGCTGATGCTGGTAATGGCCTCGATCGCCAACCACCAGCACGGTCAAAAAACCAATATTCGCCCTATTCTCTTTCTTTATCTGCTAGGCACCTTTTCAGCCGCGCTGGCGGCCGTCGTGTTCAGCTTCGCCTTCCCTTCAACGCTGCATCTGTCCAGCAGCGCTCAGGATATCGTGCCGCCATCCGGCATTGTAGAAGTCCTGCGTGGCCTGCTGCTGAGTATGGTGTCGAACCCCATCGACGCGTTGCTGAACGCCAACTATATTGGGATTCTGGTGTGGGCCGTCGGTCTGGGATTTGCCCTGCGTCATGGTAATGAGACCACCAAAAACCTCGTGAACGATATGTCCAACGCCGTGACCTTTATGGTGAAACTGGTGATCCGTTTCGCGCCAGTCGGTATCTTTGGCCTGGTTTCATCAACGCTTGCAACCACCGGTTTCTCCACGCTGTGGGGCTATGCGCACCTGCTGGTCGTCTTGATTGGCTGTATGCTTCTGGTCGCGTTGGTGGTCAACCCGCTGTTAGTATTCTGGAAAATTCGTCGTAACCCTTATCCGCTGGTGTTCGCATGCCTGCGTGAAAGCGGCGTTTATGCCTTCTTTACCCGCAGCTCTGCCGCCAATATTCCGGTGAACATGGCGTTGTGCGAAAAACTGAATCTGGACAGGGATACTTACTCCGTTTCCATTCCGCTGGGCGCCACCATCAATATGGCCGGCGCGGCAATTACCATTACGGTTCTGACGTTGGCGGCAGTCCATACGTTAGGCGTACCGGTGGATCTGCCCACAGCGCTGCTGTTGAGCGTAGTGGCCTCGCTGTGTGCTTGCGGCGCCTCCGGCGTGGCAGGCGGTTCATTGTTACTGATTCCGCTGGCGTGCAACATGTTTGGTATCCCGAACGATATCGCGATGCAGGTGGTTGCGGTCGGCTTTATTATCGGCGTATTGCAGGATTCGTGTGAAACGGCGCTGAACTCGTCTACCGATGTTCTGTTCACTGCGGCAGCCTGCCAGGCAGAGGACGAACGTCTGGCGAATAACGCCTTGCGCAGCTAAGTTATTATTGATGCCGGATAGCGCGTGCTATCCGGCAGATCCGCTTGTCCGGCCTACGTTCGCAGATAAGACGCGTTAGCGTCGCCATCCGGCGCTTTTTATAAGGTGACACCACTCTTAAAGATCGCCAGCTCACGGAAGTCATTACGCTCGTTGCAGGTCTGCTTGCCGTTAGCAATCTTAACGATGGTATCGACAAACTCATTTAAGAGCTGCGGCATCGCTTTGCCCTGGATGAGTTGTCCGGCGTTAAAATCAATCCAGTGTTTTTTTCTGCTCGCCAGTTCGCTGTTGGTGGCGATTTTTACCGTGGGGACAAATCCGCCGTATGGTGTTCCTCGCCCGGTACTGAATAGCACCATATGGCATCCCGCTCCTGCCAGCGCGCTGGTTGCCACGGCGTCGTTACCCGGCGCGCTTAACAGATTCAGACCCGCTTTTTTCAGACGTTCTCCGTAACGCAGCACATCCACCACCGGGCTGGAGCCCGCTTTTTGAGTGCAGCCCAACGACTTATCTTCCAGCGTGGTAATACCGCCTGCTTTGTTGCCCGGCGACGGGTTTTCATAGATTGGTTGGTTATGGGCGATGAAGTATCGCTTAAAGTCATTCACCATCGTCACCAATTTGCTAAATGTCTCTTCATCACGGCAGTGGCTCATCAGCAACCGTTCTGCGCCGAACATCTCCGGCACTTCCGTCAGTACTGTGGTGCCGCCGTTGGCAATCACATAATCGGAAAATCGTCCCAGCATGGGGTTGGCGGTGATCCCTGACAGCCCATCCGATCCGCCACACTCGAGGCCAAATTTCAGCTCGCTCAGTTTGCCAGGTACGCGTCTATCGTGGCGCATTACGCTATAAAGCTGATGAAGATGTTCAACGCCCGCCTCGACTTCATCATCCTGATGCTGGCAAACCATAAAATGCACGCGCTCAGAGTCAAACTCGCCTAACGTGTCGCGGAACACGTCGACCTGATTATTCTCACAGCCCAGGCCAATCACTAACACCGCGCCCGCATTCGGATGGCGAACCATATTTTGCAGCATGGTGCGGGTATTAATGTGGTCATCGCCCAACTGGGAGCAGCCGTAAGTGTGGCTAAAAAGAAATACGCCGTCAGTGCCTTCTGCGTTGTCACTCTCTTGTAAAAAGCGCTTCTGGATCTGGCGCGCAATACCGTTTACGCAGCCTACGGTTGGCAAAATCCACAGCTCATTACGCACGCCAACGTCACCGCTGGCGCGACGATAGATCTGAACCTCCCGATCCGCAGGCTGTGACGGAGACGTCTGGAAATCAGGTTGATAGCGGTACGCATCCACATCGCTTAGATTGGTGCGGGTATTGTGCGCATGAATATGTTCTCCCACTGCGACATCCGCCAGCGTATGGCCGATCGGCAGACCATATTTAATGACATTTTCACCCATCGCTATGTCACGTAAAGCAAATTTATGTCCACGCGCAACATCCTGGCGTAATGTCACAGTTTGGCTATCGACGCTTACTGGCGTACCTTGCGCTAAATCGACCAGCGCTACCGCGACGTTATCCAGCGAGTGGATCCTGATGTATTGCATATCAACCCCAGACCTTAGTTCAGTTCAATGGCGAAATAATCACGCGCATTGTTAAAGCAAATATTTTTCACCATCTCACCCAGTAACTGGATATCAGCCGGCGCTTCGCCCGCGGCGACCCAGCGACCAATCATCTGGCAGAGGATGCGGCGGAAATACTCATGACGGGTGTAAGACAGGAAGCTGCGGCTATCGGTCAGCATACCGACGAAGCGGCTCAGCAAGCCCAGTTGCGCCAGTTGTGTCATCTGACGCTCCATGCCATCTTTCTGATCGTTGAACCACCAGCCGGAACCAAACTGCATTTTGCCGGGCATCCCTTCGCCCTGGAAATTGCCGATCATGGTGCCGATCACTTCGTTGTCGCGCGGGTTCAGGCAGTAGAGAATAGTTTTCGGCAGCAGATTCTGTTCGTTCTGCTTGCTGAGCAATTTAGATAACGCTTCCGCTATCGGACGGTCATTAATGGAGTCAAAGCCCACGTCCGGCCCCAGCAATGTGAACTGACGCAGGTTGTTATTACGCAGCGCGCCAATGTGGTACTGCTGAACCCAGCCGCGACGCGCATATTCAGCGCCAAGGAACACCAGCACTGCCGTTTTAAACTGCGCCACGTCGTGCTCGCTAAGGGTTTCTCCCGCCAGACGACGCGCCAGAATACCGTCCAGTTCAGCCTCGCTGGCTTCAGCGAACAGCACCACGTCCAGCGCATGATCAGAGACTTTACAGCCATGCGCAGCAAAGTAATCCAGACGTTTAGTCAGCGCGGTTTGCAGATCGCTAAAGCGACAAATGTCGGTATCCGCCGCCTCGCCCAGTTTGGTCATGTAATCACTAAAGGTTGCCAGTTCAATGTTGAACGCCTTATCCGGACGCCAGCTCGGCAACACTTTAATGTCAAAAGTGTCATCTTTCGCGATCGCGGCGTGGTGTTCCAGCGAATCGACAGGATCGTCGGTCGTACCTGCCATTTTCACATTCATCTGCCGCATGATACCGCGCGCGGAGAAAGCCTCCTGCGCCAACAGCGCGTTACACTGCTCCCAGATCTCATCCGCAGTAACCGGAGACAGCAATGTACCAGTGATGCCAAACGGACGGCGTAGCTCCAGATGCGTCCAGTGGTATAACGGGTTGCCAATGGTATGCGGAACGGTAGCGGCCCAGGCGTTGAATTTCTCACGATCGGACGCATCGCCGGTACACAACCGCTCCGGCACGCCGTTGGTACGCATTGCGCGCCATTTGTAATGATCGCCTTTCAGCCAGATGTCATACAGATTCTTAAAACGGTAATTTTCGGCAACCTGTTGCGGCGGTAAGTGGCAATGGTAGTCGAAAATCGGCTGGTCTTTCGCATAATCATGGTACAGACGGCGGGCAAACTCAGTATCCAGTAAAAAATCTTCGGTCATAAACGGCGTCATGGTCATCATCCTCATCAACAAGAGCAGCAGATTGCTTATGTCTTGATGCCGTCAAAGTTATCACACCAATTTCCATATACTGAACAACTTTTCATGAGCTAGATCAATAAACATCAACAAATAAATCCCCGTAAAAGAAATAAACTTCCCGGAAAGGCGCGCCAGAACTGGCATGGCTGAAACCAAATAATGACCACACTAAGATTCACGCATTTGTGATGTCATTCACCTTTTTAAGATGTATGACAAGTTATCTTTCTGCCGGCGCGATATATAAGCCGACGGAATGCGCAGTTATCGATGGCGTCACCATCGAATTGACCGGTACGGAAACCGAATGAACACAGTGGTTTGATGGCAGAGTCGGGGCGTACCGGATTTTTTTCCGATTCCCCTTCCTGAATGAACATCCCCCGCCGCGAGCAGGAAGATGGCCGTGTTCCTTGCGGAAATGACAAAACGATGAGGTTTTAGATGCGTAAAATTAAAGGGTTACGTTGGTATATGATAGCACTGGTGACGGTGGGTACCGTGCTGGGCTACCTGACGCGAAACACGGTGGCGGCAGCAGCGCCGACGCTGATGGAAGAGTTACACATCTCCACCCAACAGTATTCTTATATCATCGCTGCTTATTCTGCTGCCTATACCGTTATGCAGCCTGTCGCAGGCTATGTATTAGATATTCTGGGGACAAAAATCGGTTACGCTTTCTTCGCTATCGCATGGGCCGTATTCTGCGGCGCCACCGCGCTGGCGGGAAGCTGGGGTGGCCTGGCGTTGGCGCGCGGGGCGGTAGGCGCGGCGGAAGCGGCGATGATCCCTGCGGGCCTGAAAGCCAGCTCCGAGTGGTTTCCGGCGAAAGAACGTTCTATCGCCGTGGGCTATTTTAACGTCGGTTCCTCTATTGGCGCGATGATTGCGCCACCGCTGGTGGTCTGGGCAATTGTCATGCACAGTTGGCAAATGGCGTTCATTATCTCCGGCGTATTGAGTTTCATCTGGGCGATGTCATGGCTGCTCTTTTATAAGCATCCTCGCAACCAGAAAAAGCTGACCGATGAAGAGCGCGATTACATTATTACTGGTCAGGAAGCGCAACATCAGACCGACAATGCGAAAAAAATGTCTGCCTTACAAATTCTGCGTAACCGCCAGTTCTGGGGCATCGCTCTGCCGCGTTTTCTGGCTGAACCGGCATGGGGAACCTTTAACGCGTGGATTCCGTTATTCATGTTTAAAGTCTATGGCTTTAACCTGAAAGAAATTGCGATGTTCGCCTGGATGCCGATGCTGTTTGCCGATCTTGGCTGCGTTATTGGCGGTTATCTGCCGCCGTTATTCCAGCGTTGGTTCGGCGTAAACCTGATTGTTTCCCGTAAGATGGTCGTCACGCTTGGCGCTCTGCTGATGATAGGCCCAGGGATGATTGGCCTGTTCACCAGTCCGTACATTGCCATTATGTTACTGTGTATCGGCGGTTTTGCGCACCAGGCGCTCTCCGGCGCGCTGATTACGCTCTCCTCTGACGTTTTCGGGCGTAATGAAGTCGCGACAGCGAACGGCCTGACCGGGATGTCCGCCTGGCTGGCAAGTACCCTGTTCGCCCTGGTCGTCGGCGCTCTGGCGGATACTATCGGCTTTAGCCCGCTGTTTGCTGTACTGGCGGTGTTCGATCTGCTCGGCGCGTTAGTTATCTGGACGGTTTTGCAAAATAAACCCGCCAGTGAAACTACCGCCAGTCAGATACATGTTCCTGCAACACAAAGCTGATTCCCGACAGCGTGATAACCTGTTGATATAGCAAGTCGGTGGGAATTATCCCACCCGGCAAAAAAGTGGCAAAGGATTCAAACAGGCATCCGATTCACCAGGTCCGATGGCTTTTTCGTATGGTTGCGAGTGGTGGCGCCTTTACGAAAGTGGTATAACAAATGGAATCTGCCGTATCATGCCTGGAGCGCATATGGAAATCACCGAACCACGACGTTTATATCAACAGCTTGCCGCCGATCTGAAGGCGCGTATTGAACAGGGTCTTTACCACCCTGGCGATAAACTGCCCGCAGAACGATTTATTGCCGAGGAAAAAAACGTCAGCCGTACCGTGGTTCGTGAAGCGATCATCATGCTGGAGGTGGAAGGATATGTCGAAGTCCGTAAAGGTTCCGGCATTCATGTTATTTCCAACCAGCCCAGACACTATATCGTTCCGGATGAAAAGCTGGAATTCGCCAATTATGGCCCTTTCGAACTGCTTCAGGCACGACAATTGATAGAGAGCAATATCGCCGAGTTCGCCGCGACGCAAGTCACGAAGCAAGACATCATGAAGCTGATGGAAATCCAGGAAAAAGCGCGTAATGAAAAATGTTTTCGCGACTCCGAATGGGATTTGCAATTCCATGTTCAGGTAGCGTTAGCCACGCAAAACTCCGCGTTGGCTGCCATTGTCGATAAGATGTGGACACAACGCGTACACAACCCTTACTGGAAAAAATTGCATGATCACATTGACTTGCGCACGGTTGACAACTGGTGCGACGATCACGACCAGATCCTGCGCGCGCTGATTCGTAAAGATCCTCACGCCGCCAAAGTGGCGATGTGGCAGCATCTGGAGAACACGAAACAGATGTTATTTAATGAAACCAGCGATGATTTCGAATTTAATGCCGATCGCTATCTGTTTGCCGAAAATCCGGTTGTACACCTTGATACCGTCTCTGGCGGCGCAAAATAACCGTTTTTACCGCAGCAGGCGTGTAGATGGCGTCTGCCGCGGCGCTTGGTCAGCGTAAAGTATAAAGTGTCAGCCTGTGTAAATCCTCTCGCCACCCTCCTTTGCGATAAGCAAAATCAAAGCTCAACGACGCGTAATTTCTTTAACGGACTTCGTTGACCTTTGTTACAATTAGATGCATTTTGAATTTTTGTGTGTTAGTGCTTGCTTACTTCACAACTTAACAAGGAATAGTTCAGGCCGCGAATTTGCCGTTTCCGCAACGCTGATAAAAACTCCAACTCTGTTGCGGTAGTGCAAAGCTTAGATCACCGGCGTGACGTTAACCGATTCTCCAGGAATACTGAATGGAACTACTGACTCAATTGCTGAATGCCCTGTGGGCTCAGGACTTTGAAACTCTGGCCAATCCTTCCATGATTGGCATGTTGTATTTTGTGTTATTTATGATTTTGTTCCTGGAAAATGGGCTGCTCCCTGCCGCCTTTTTACCTGGCGACAGCCTGTTAATCCTGGTCGGCGTGCTGATCGCCAAAGGCGCAATGGGTTTTCCACAAACCATTTTGCTGCTTACCGTCGCGGCCAGCCTGGGCTGCTGGGTCAGCTATATTCAGGGCCGCTGGCTGGGGAATACCCGCACCGTGCAAAACTGGCTCTCTCATCTCCCCGCACATTATCATCAACGTGCCCACCACCTTTTCCATAAACACGGTCTGTCGGCATTATTGATAGGCCGTTTTATCGCGTTTGTCAGAACACTGCTGCCCACTATTGCCGGCATATCCGGCCTGAATAACGCGCGCTTTCAGTTCTTCAACTGGATAAGCGGCTTGTTGTGGGTGCTTATCCTGACGTCGCTGGGCTATCTGCTGGGCAAAACGCCCGTCTTTATGAAATATGAAGATCAGTTAATGTCATGCCTGATGCTGTTGCCCGTGGTGCTGCTCTTTTTTGGCCTGGCGGGTTCGCTGGTCATGCTGTGGAAAAAGAAGTATGGGAGCCGGGGATAACTTATGCTTAAACCACGCATAACTGCCCGACAACTCATTTGGATCAGCGCTTTTCTACTGATGCTGACCGTACTCATGGTGGCGTGGTCAACGCTGCGTCAGCAAGAGTCGACGCTAGCCATTCGCGCGGTTAACCACGGCGCCAGTATGCCTGACGGCTTTTCAGTTCTGCATCATCTGGATGCGAACGGCATTCATTTTAAAAGCATTACGCCTAAAAATGACATGCTGCTCATTACCTTCGATTCCCCTGCGCAAAGCGCCGCAGCAAAAGCGGTGCTTGATCAAACGCTTCCACACGGTTATGTCGTCGCTCAGCAGGACGATGACAACGAAACGGTACAGTGGCTGTCCCGCTTACGGGAAAGCTCACACCGCTTTGGCTAATCTCCAGGAATCCGAATCATATCACTCACTTTGGTGATTTCATTGTTTAATGACTATGATTAATAAAGCGGTGTTTAACCCACTGCGTTATTATCGGGATTACCACCCCGGACAACGGGTTCGAACATAAGGGAAAGTTCAGGAATGAAATACCACATCGCTTTGGCTATCACGCTTTTTACGCTTAGCGCCGGCAGCTACGCTAATACGCTTTGTCAGGAAAAAGAGCAGGATATACAAAAGGAAATTAGCTACGCTGAAAAGCACAACAATCAGCGCCGTATTGAGGGTCTGAACAAGGCGCTCAGCGAAGTACGCGCCAATTGTACTGACAGCAAGCTACGCGCCGAGCATCAGAAAAAGATCGCTGAGCAAAAAGAGGAGATAGCCGAACGCCAACGTGATTTAGCCGAGGCAAAAGCAAAAGGCGATGTGGATAAAATAGACAAACGTGAACGTAAGCTGGCCGAGGCTCAGGATGAGCTAAAAAAACTTGAGGCCAGAGACTACTAAATTAACGCCAAATGTAAATACTCACTCACCTGGAGAAAACTATGTCGAAAGATAACACTACGGAACATCTGCGCGCTGAGTTGAAATCCCTGACTGATACGCTTGAAGAAGTGCTGAGCTCTTCGGGCGAAAAGTCGAAAGAAGAGTTGAGTAAGATTCGTAGCAAAGCCGAGCGCGCGCTGAAAGAGAGCCGTTACCGCCTGGGCGAAACGGGTGATGTGATTGCCAAACAGACTCGCGTCGCCGCCGCCCGCGCCGATGATTATGTGCGCGAAAATCCCTGGACAGGCGTAGGCATTGGCGCCGCTGTCGGTCTGGTGTTGGGCGTACTGCTGACGCGTCGTTAATTATGGCGGACTCTCGACAGGCACAAGGACCAGGCAAAAGCGTACTGGGTATCGGGCAGCGGATTGTCACCATTATCGTTGAGATGGTGGAAACCCGGCTGAGACTGGCGGTAGTAGAACTGGAAGAAGAGAAAGCGAACCTCTTTCAGCTTTTGCTGATGGTAGGTCTTACCATGCTCTTCGCTGCGTTTGGCTTAATGAGCCTGATGGTCTTGGTCATCTGGGCTATCGATCCTCAGTACCGTTTGAACGCGATGATCGCGACCACCGTTGTGCTGTTAGTGCTTGCGCTAATCGGCGGCATCTGGACGTTACGCAAAGCGCGTCAGTCCACGCTATTGCGCCATACACGGCACGAACTGGCTAACGATCGGCAAATTCTGGAGGACGATCAGTCGTGAGCAGCAAAGGCGAACGCGAAAAACGTAAAGCGCTGCTTCTCAGTCAGATCCAGCAGCAACGGTTGGATCTATCGGCCAGCCGTCGCGACTGGCTGGAGACCACCGGCGCTTACGATCGCGGCTGGAATACCGTGTTAAGCCTGCGCTCCTGGGCGCTGGTCGGTAGCAGCGTAATGGCCATCTGGACCATCCGTCATCCTAATATGTTGGTACGCTGGGCGAAACGCGGCCTGGGGATCTGGAGCGCATGGCGCCTGGTAAAAACTACCCTCCGTCAACAACAGCTCCGCAGTTAATGTCTTTTCTTTTATAGCATCGCGCCATCAGGTTATCACCCGCTTACTCCTGATGGCGCGATACTTTCAGACACCTCGTCTCTTCAGTAATCACTCAAATTTTTTGAAAAAATTTGGCAATTTTCCTTGCTAACAATTCCTGTACGCCACGTTTATGATTCTCTCCAGCGATAACAATGACGCTCTACACCGCGCCATTGCTCATGAAAATAGCAGCAGCAGCCGAATCGGCCTCCTGGAGAATAAAATGAAAAAATTAGAAGATGTTGGTGTACTGATAGCGCGTATTTTAATGCCAGTTCTGTTTATTACCGCAGGATGGGGAAAAATTAATGGCTATGCGGGCACACAACAGTATATGGAAGCGATGGGCGTACCGGGATTCCTGCTGCCGCTCACCATACTGCTTGAGTTCGGCGGTGGTCTGGCGATTCTGCTGGGGTTCCTCACCCGAACCACTGCGCTTTTTACCGCTGGTTTTACGTTGCTGACGGCATTGATCTTCCATAGCAATTTTGCAGAAGGCGTAAACTCGCTGATGTTTATGAAAAACCTGACCATTGCCGGCGGATTCTTATTACTGGCGTTAACCGGGCCTGGCACGTTCAGCCTTGACCGTCTGCTGAATAAAAAGTGGTAAGCAATCTATACTCAATTAAAAAAGCGAGGGAATAGCGCCTCGCTTTTGTCATCTGAAGGAGAGAGACATGGGACAACTGATCGATGGCGTCTGGCACGACACCTGGTATGACACCAAATCTTTCGGGGGGAAATTTCAGCGTTCAGCGTCGGCTTTCCGCAACTGGCTTACCGCTGACGGCGCGCCCGGACCTTCCGGCGAAGGCGGATTCGCCGCAGAAAAAGATCGTTACCATCTGTACGTTTCCCTTGCCTGTCCCTGGGCGCACCGCACGCTCATTTTCCGTAAACTGAAAGGCCTGGAGCCGTTTATTCCGGTTTCCGTCGTGAATCCATTGATGCTGGAAAACGGCTGGACGTTTGATGATGATTTTCCGGCGGCCACCGGCGATACACTCTATCAGCATGAATTTCTCTACCAGTTGTATCTGCACGCCGATCCGCACTACAGCGGCCGCGTCACCGTGCCGGTCTTATGGGATAAAAAGAATCATACTATCGTCAGCAACGAGTCCGCCGAAATCATTCGTATGTTTAACTCCGCCTTCGATGGGCTGGGCGCTAAAGCCGGAGATTACTATCCACCCGCGCTACAAAGCAAAATTGACGAGTTAAACGCCTGGATTTATGACAACGTTAATAACGGCGTTTATAAAGCAGGCTTCGCCACCAGCCAGCAAGCGTATGATGAAGCGGTAGAAAAGGTGTTTACTGCGCTGGCGCGCCTGGAGCAGATTCTCGGACAGCATCGCTATCTGACGGGCAACCAGTTGACCGAGGCGGATATCCGCTTATGGACGACATTGGTACGCTTTGATCCGGTTTACGTGACTCATTTCAAATGCGACAAATACCGAATCAGCGACTACCTGAATCTGTATGGTTTCCTACGCGATATCTATCAAATACCGGACATTGCTGAGACCGTTAATTTTGACCATATTCGTCACCACTATTTCCGTAGCCATAAAACGATTAACCCCACAGGTATCATTTCTATCGGACCGTGGCAGGATCTGCTCGAACCTCACGGGCGCGACGTGCGCTTTGGCTAATTTCAGGCGTCCTCCGGGACGCCTTATTAATTAATATCACAAATATTTACCAGCATTTCATTCGCGGCTATTCTTAGTTTGATTACTTTAAAAACAAGTGATTGAACGATTATTGAGGCGAAAATGGATTGGTATTTAAACGTTTTAAAAAATTATCTGGGATTTGGTGGCCGCGCGCGACGCAAAGAGTACTGGATGTTTATTCTGGTCAATATCATCTTTACCTTTGTGTTGGGCCTGTTGGACGCCATGCTCGGCTGGCAACGCGCCGGGGGTGAAGGCATTCTGACCACCATTTACGGCGTTCTGATCTTTTTACCGTGGTGGGCCGTGCAGTTCCGTCGTCTGCATGACACTGACCGCTCCGCATGGTGGCTACTGTTGCTACTTATCCCCATTATCGGCTGGCTTATCATCATCGCGTTCAACTGCCAGAATGGTACGCCGGGCGACAACCGCTTCGGCCCCGATCCGAAACGTTTTTCCTGATGGCGGCGCGGCGCCGCTTTTAAAGCGCCGCGCGCTATTTATTTTCCGGCGAATAGCTTAGGTATTTCCCGCAGACACCAGGCTTTTGCCTCGCCCATACTGTCGCGCCGCCAGGCCATAATAATATCGATTTCGCTGGTCGATTCCGGGCTGACCACGCGTAGCCGCCCTTCAGCAATATCCTGTTCCACCATCGAATACGGCATGGTCGCGACGCCAAGCCCGGCCAGCAGCGCCTGACGTTTATCTTCAATCGTGCTTACCGTCAGACGTGGCTGCTTATCCAGCAGTTGCACCGTTAATACCGGCCGCTCGCGCGCGGTATCCGCTACCGCTACGCCGCGGTATTTAACCCGCGTCACTTCCGAAAGCGGCTCCGGCTCCTGATGAATGGGGTGGTCAGGCGCGGCGACATACACATTCATTAACGTATACAACTTACGGGAGTTAATTTCCGACGACGATCGAAAATGCATATCCGGGGCAATGACGATATCCGCCCGTCCCTGCTCAAGCCGCTCCCATGCGCCAGCCAGTACTTCGGTAATCAAGGAAAGCTGCGTATTGGCTTTGGCGGCCAGCCGGTCGATCAGCGGAAAAAAAGCAGACGTCGGTACCAGAGCTTCAGTGACCAGCGTCAGATGCGTTTCCCAACCACGGGCCAACGCTTCGGCATCCGTCGTTAACTTGTCTGCCGCTTCCAGCAATACCCGCCCGCGTTCCAGCAGCATACGACCGACGTTGGTGAATTTTGTACGATGGCCGGAGCGATCAAACAGTACAACGTCCAACTCTTCTTCCAGCTTCTGCATGGTGTAACTCAGCGCGGAGGGTACCCGTCCCAGCTCATCTGCTGCTGCGGCAAAACTGCCCCGGCGGTCAATGGCGTCCATCACACGCAATGCTTCAAGCGTCAGCGCTCTCTCTTTAGCCATAGCGTTCTCATTCAGGAAATTTGAACATACCGGGCAGAATATCTGGCTAACAATACAGCGTCCAGCCCCTTAACATAAAAGGGAGTAAAGAGAGGTTAATAACGATGATTACGACCCGAACCGCCAAACAATGTGGACAGGCAGACTATGGATGGTTGCAGGCCCGCTACACCTTCTCCTTTGGACACTATTTCGACCCTACACTGCTGGGCTACGCTTCGCTGCGCGTGCTGAACCAGGAAGTACTGGCGCCGGGCGCCTCTTTTCAGCCTCGAACTTATCCAAAGGTGGATATTTTAAACCTGGTTCTGGACGGCGAAGCAGAATATCGCGACAGCGACGGCAACCATGTACAGGCTAAAGCGGGCGAAGCGTTACTGCTCGCCGCGCAGCCGGACATTAGCTACAGCGAACATAATCTCAGCAAAGTTAAGCCGTTAACCCGAATGCAACTGTGGCTTGACGCCTGTCCTGAACGGGAAAACGCGCTGGTACAAAAAATCCCACTCTCGGCGGCGCAACAACAGCTTCTTGCGTCGCCCGACGGTGAGCAAAACAGCTTACAACTGCGCCAACAGGTCTGGGTACATCATATTACGCTGGAGAAAGGCGAATCGCTTAATTTCCAGCTTCACGGGCCGCGCGCCTATTTGCAGTCGATTCACGGTACGTTCCACGCGGTGACGCCCAATGAAGAACGCGAGGCGTTAACCTGCGGAGATGGCGCATTTATTCGTGATGAACCTAACATTACGCTGGTTGCCGATACGCCGCTGCGCGCATTACTGGTAGATTTACCGGTGTAGCCAGCCAGAAAAGGAGTCGTAAGATGAGCAAAAAATCGGCGAAGAAACGTCAGCCCGTGGTAAAACCTGCCGTACAGGAGGCGATGAGCGCCACTGTGCCGCTGGGCTATGAAGAGATGCTAACCGAACTGGAAGCAATCGTGGCGGACGCCGAAGTCCGGCTGGCAGAAGAAGAGGCCGCAGCCTGAAATCATGCCGGATGGCAGCGCAAGCGCCTGATCCGGCCTACAGCGGGTAGGCCCGATAAGCGCAGCATCATCGGGCAACATAACGCCCCGACGTCATGCCGGGGCGTTATTATTAATGCGCTTTACTGGCCATAATCTCGATGATCTGCTTGTCTGTCTGCTGCATTGAGCGACACGCCAGCGAACATAAATTCGAAATAGATTGTTCGACATTGTGTGCCACAATCCCTTCGTTTCCGGTCACCGCCGTATCGTCCAATGCCATCAGCACGGCTTTCCATGCCGCCGACGCGCTGGTGGAGACTTTCATCGCGCAGCTATTCGACGCGCCATCGCAAATCATCCCGCTGACATCGCCAATCATACTGCTGATAGCCATTGCGATAGTGTCATAATGACCATCTATCAGCCACGCCATACCCGCCGCCGCGCCCATCGCCGCCGTAGTTGCCGCGCACAGCGCCGACAAACGCGGAAGCTGATGGTGAATATAGATAGCGCTCAAATGCGATAACATTAGCGCGCGCGCCAGACGCTCGTCATCGGCGCCGACATGTTCAGCAACCACCATGACCGGCACCGTGGCGGTAATCCCCTGGTTGCCGGAACCGGAGTTGCTCATCGCGGGCAACGTTGCGCCGCCCATTCTGGCGTCTGACGCCGCGCTGGTACGGATCAAAATCGCCGTGGAGAGATCTTTCGCCAGCAGACCGCGATCGCACTGTTTGGCCAGCGTCGAACCGATATGCAGCCCCCAGGAACCACGCAGTCCCTCCTGCGACAACGCGCCGTTTAGCCTGGCCGCATCCAGAATAAAGCGGATAGCGTCAAAGGGCACCGCATTCACAAACGCCAGAATCTCTTCCAGCGAAGTATGAGACAGCACTTCCAGTGGCGAGGTTTTTTCTTCTCCCTGTGCATTATCGGCCTGGGTAAACACTACACCCTTGTCGGTTTCTATCCGCACGATGTTTGTATGATCGCCAACGATCGTGACACATGCCCAGCTATCGCCGCTATAAACTTTCGCCCGTGAAAACAGGATATCATTACATGGCTCCTGCAACATCACCGCGACATGTCCGGCGGCCAGCATCGCTTTTGCATCGGCAACCGCTTTAGCGGAAGCGTCTTTTAACACCTCCAACCCGGCTTTTGCATCACCGCCCAACGCGCCAAGCGCCGCGGCGATCGGTAGCCCTACCATTCCCGTTCCTGGAACAGTAACGCCCATACCATTTTTCATCAGATTGGGCGAAACCCACGCGTCAATGCGTTCAACTGTGCCGTCAAGTTCAGCCGCCGCTGCCGCTGCCGCCAGCGCCAGTGAAATTGGCTCAGTACACCCCAGCGCCGGTTTTACTTCTTCCTGTACGGCCAGGATAAAACTTTGCCACAATGGATTTATTTTAGATTCAAACATAACAACAACCTTAATCTCAGGTATATCAAGAGAATGCCAGGAACGGAGAAACGCATAACAGCAGACCGGTAATAATAATCAGGTACAACGAGGCGCCTTTATATTTGTGCAATGCGGGAACCTTGTAGACCAACCATGCCGGAATTAAACAGCCCACCATACCGAAGATAGGGCTACAAATAGAGGTGAAGCTCAGTACCGGCGCGTTGAGCACAATGGCACTCCAGGCCAGCAAAATAGCGAAAAGCATAATGCCGCGCTGTACCAGATTTTCATTGATCTTCTCTGCGGGTATTTTGCGGCGCAGGATATTCATCACAATGCCTTGCGTCGCTTCGCGGAATCCTAAGTAAACGCCAAAGAAGGCGGTCATTACGGCAAAGATGTTCAGAATCACGCTGACCACTTTGACCCAGCCAGCACCATCGCCGCTAATAAATTGCGCGGCGATCGCCAGGGCGGAAATATTCTGCTCATAGGCTTTCACCGCTTCGTCATGCCCCATCGCCAGGGTGAAGGAAACCGCATAGAAAAAGACGGTAACGAACAGGACGCCAAACGCGATATTCATGGCGCGCAACGCTTTATGACGTGCGACCTCAATAGATTTTTCGCGTGAACGGTAAGAGATCACCATTGGGCTTAACGTCTGGATAAACAAAATCGAGGTCAGCGTAAACGGCAGGGTAATAATGGCGTTTTTAATCAGCAGGGCCATCGGCGGCAGCGCGCCAATGTTATACAGGTGCCACATACCAACCATGGATACGCCCAGCGCCGCAACAACCAGTAGTTTGGTCAGTACCATACCCGTGGAAATTTTGAACAGTAATTTTTCACCGCGTGAGGAAATCGCCACCAGGATGCAAATCAGCACCAGACCATAAAACGGGCTATCGGAAAGTAAGCCTTCCGTTACGCCGAAAGTATGCAGATAAGAGGCGCTGTCGTTAGTAATCGCCGTAGAATAGACGAACATCCAGATAACCAGCATGACGAAGTACAGCGCGCCTAATAAAATACCCCAGTTTTTGCCCAGATAGCCGCTGATCACGCTGGGGTAGTCTTTACATTCCGGGGATTCCGCCAGCGTATTAATAAACAACCGCTGGAACAAGTACATGGCCGGATAACCAATAATAGAAGAGAGTAAAAAGACCCAAAGTCCCATCAGGCCGACCTGGACAGGAAGGAAAACGATCCCTGCGCCGATCGCCATCCCGATACTCATAATGACCCAACCAGTGTCGGTACTATCAAATTTGATGGCCTCACGCCATTCGCTTTCTGTCATCCCTGCCCGACGCGCCGGGGCTGATGCGTCGAGGATTACGCTGGTATTACTTGCCGATTCCATAGAATTCTCGCTCAATGTGTAGGTAGAGGTTTTTTTATTTTTCGTGCCGCAGCAAGGCGATGTGCAGAACGTGAGGTGCAGGTACTTTCTTGTAATAAGAAAATCATACGCGCACGATAAGAGAAAAACTTACCAATCAAACACCTATATTTCTTGTGGGTTAAGAATTATTTTCTATTTACTATTCGTTTAATATTGTTATTTTCTCTATTTGAAGCGGATCACAACAAAAAAGGACGCACTAAAGTGCGCCCTTTTTTTCATGCTTCTGTCTTCTGCGTTATCCCATAGCCTGATAACTCTGCGCCTATCGGGCCTATCTACAAACGACTTTAATCGCCAGGCCACCGCGCGACGTCTCGCGATATTTGTCGTTCATGTCTTTACCGGTTTCGTACATGGTTTCGATCACTTTATCGAGCGAAACCCGCGGTTCGGAGGTACGGCGTAGCGCCATTCGCGCCGCATTTACCGCTTTAACGGCGTTAATCGCATTACGTTCAATACAAGGGATTTGCACCTGACCCGCCACCGGGTCACAGGTGAGGCCAAGGTTATGCTCCATCGCGATTTCCGCCGCAATGCAGACCTGCGCCGGGCTGCCGCCCAGTAGTTCTGTCAGCCCCGCCGCCGCCATCGAACACGCTACGCCAACCTCGCCCTGACACCCCACTTCCGCGCCGGATATCGAGGCGTTCATCTTGTACAGCGCACCAATCGCCCCCGCCGCCAGCAAATAACGGGCGATAGAGTTGGCATTTACCGGACGACGGAATTTGTCGTAATAGGCCAGCACCGCGGGAATAATCCCGCACGCGCCGTTGGTCGGCGCGGTGACAACCCGCCCCCCCACCGCGTTCTCTTCGCTCACGGCCAGGGCGAACATGTTAATCCAGTCGATGACGTTCATCGGATCGCGGGAGAGATTATCGCTGGAGACCAACAGACGCCGTAACGCTACCGCGCGGCGTGGAACGTTCAGCGGCCCCGGCAGCACGCCCTCAGTATTCATACCACGCTCAATCCCGGCCGCCATTACCTGCCAGATGCGGGCAAAGCCAGCGTCAATCTGCTCTTTGCTACGCAACGCCAGTTCATCTTGCATCATCAGGCCGGAAACCGAGAGACCCTGTCTTTCACACAGCGTCAACAGTTCGCTGGCGGAATGAAAATCATACGGCACCGATTTTTCTACGTCGTGCGACTGACCAAAGCGTTCCTCTTCGACAATAAAGCCGCCGCCGATAGAGTAATACGTTTTACGTAAAAGCAGCTTTTGTCCGTTCCAGGCGGTAATACGCATACCGTTTTCATGGCGTGCCAGGGTTTCAGCGTGAAAGAGAATACTGTCGGCAACGGGAAAATCCACCACATGCGCGCCCCCCGCAACCGATAAACGGCTGCTGCGGGCAACCTCCTGGATAAATGCCGGAATGCTATCAATATTGACATCCTGCGGCGTATTGCCCGCCAGGCCCATAATGATGGCGGTATCGGTCGCATGGCCTTTGCCAGTCAGCGACAGCGATCCGTAAAGATCAACCGTGATGCGCGTTGTTCGCGGCAGGTCGCCGCTGTCGGTCAGCCGATCGATAAAACATTTTCCTGCATTCATTGGCCCTACGGTATGGGAGCTTGAAGGTCCAATGCCGATCTTAAAAATATCAAATGCGCTAATCATATCTCCCCCTAAGATTACCGTTCAGTGAAGATCCGTCGCGGGGCGATCCACACGATCGCCCCGCTCACGTTACATCGCCTGAGTAAAGGTGCGCGAAATAACGTCCTGTTGCTGCTCACGAGTCAGCGCATTGAAACGCACGGCATAGCCAGAAACGCGGATCGTCAGGTTCGGATAGTTTTCCGGATGTTCAATCGCATCCAGCAACATGTCACGGTTCATTACATTGACGTTCAGATGCTGCCCGCCTTCCACCTGTGCTTCATGATGGAAATAGCCGTCCAGCAGGCCGACCAGATTGGTTTTCCGCACCGCATCTTCTTTCCCGAGCGCCGCAGGCACAATCGAGAAGGTGTATGAAATACCGTCTTTGGCGTAGGTAAACGGCAGTTTCGCCACCGACGTCAGCGAGGCCACCGCCCCTTTACGGTCACGACCGTGCATCGGGTTCGCCCCCGGCGCGAACGGCGTTCCGGCGCGACGTCCATCCGGCGTATTGCCGGTCTTCTGCCCGTACACGACGTTCGAGGTGATGGTCAAAATGGACTGCGTCGGCACCGCATTGCGATACGTCGGCAACACGCTAATTTTTTGCATAAAGCGTTTCACCAGGTCGCAGGCAATGCTGTCCACGCGCTCATCGTTATTACCATACTGCGGATACTCGCCTTCAATAGCGAAGTCGATGGCAAGGCCGTTTTCATCGCGAATCGGCTTCACCTGAGCATACCTGATGGCGGACAGGGAATCCGCCGCCACCGACAGTCCGGCGATGCCGCACGCCATCGTCCGATACACATCGCGGTCGTGCAGCGCCATCAGCGAGGCTTCATAGCTATACTTATCGTGCATGTAGTGAATGATGTTCAGCGCGCTGATGTACTGCACCGCCAGCCAGTCCATAAAATGGTCGAGGCTCTCCATTACCGTGTCGTAATTCAGCACCTCATCCATTAACGGCGCGGTTTTCGGCCCAACCTGGATTTTCAGTTTCTCGTCAACGCCGCCATTGATAGCGTACAGCAACGTTTTGGCAAGGTTGGCGCGCGCGCCGAAGAACTGCATCTGCTTACCGATGACCATCGGACTGACGCAACAAGCGATGGCGTAATCGTCGCTGTTAAAGTCGGTACGCATTAAATCGTCGTTTTCATACTGCAAAGATGAGGTCACGATGGAGACCTGCGCAGCATATTTTTTGAATGCCACCGGTAGCGCTTCAGACCACAGTATGGTCAGGTTCGGCTCCGGCGCTGGCCCCATCGTGTGCAGGGTATGCAGATAACGGAAGGCGTTCTTCGTCACCAGCGTGCGGCCATCAAGCCCCATCCCGCCAATAACTTCGGTGGCCCAGATCGGATCGCCGGAAAAGAGCGAGTCAAATTCCGGCGTGCGCAGGAAGCGCACCATACGGATCTTCATGATGAAATGGTCGATCAGCTCCTGCGCCTGCTGCTCTGTCAGGAGGCCCGCATTGAAATCGCGCTCAATGTAGATATCAAGGAACGACGCGGTTCGCCCCAACGACATTGCACCGCCATTTTGCGATTTTACCGCCGCCAGATAGGCAAAGTAGAGCCACTGTACCGCTTCCTGCGCGTTTCGCGCCGGACGGGAGATATCGTAGCCGTATTTCGCCGCCATCTCCTGCATTTGCAGCAACGCGCGACGGTGCTCCGCCAGCTCCTCACGCAGGCGAATCGTCGCCTCAAGATTCTGTCCCCACTCCAGATTCGACTGCAGGTCGGCGAATTGCAGCTCGCGTTCGCGCACCAGATAACGGATGCCATACAGCGCGACGCGGCGATAATCGCCAATAATGCGCCCGCGACCATAACCATCCGGCAAACCGGTTAATACACCGGATTTACGGCAGCGCAGCATATCCGGCGAGTAAACATCGAATACGCCCTGATTATGGGTTTTCCGCAGGTCGGTAAAGGTATATTCAAAATCGGCGTCCATTTCGCGGCCATAGGCATGGAATGAACTTTTGATCATATTAACGCCGCCAAACGGATGCAAAGCGCGTTTAAGCGGCTTATCCGTTTGTAAACCGACGATTTTTTCCAGCTCTTTTTCAATATATCCCGCATCGTGGGCGGTAATTGTCGTCGCGATGTTGGTATCGAAATCCACCGGTGCATGGGTCGCGTTCTCGATACGTATTCCCGCCATCACCTTTTCCCACAACGCCGTGGTCGCTGGCGTCGCATCGGCGAGAAAAGACTCATCCCCCTCATAAGGCGTATAGTTATGCTGAATAAAATCACGGACATTAATTTCTTCTTTCCAGTCCGTACCTTTAAAATCACGCCATGCTTCGGCATACAGCATATCGCTGGTATCGATATTTACCTTCATGAAAAATAATCTCTCTACAGAACAACTGTTAAGTTATGCAAATTCCACTGGTGCTTTCACGTTGCCTAAATGAATGGCATCAAGGGCAATCATTTTCTCTTCATTTGTGGGAATAACAGCGCAAATAACCTGAGAAGGGTTACCGGAAATAATACGCTCGCCGTGATAATTCGGCTGCTTATTCATTTCAACGTCTAACGTAAGCCCCAGTACGCGCAGATGTTCAATCACCAACTGGCGAATTAATACTGAATTTTCACCAATACCGCCGGTAAAAATAATGCCATCCAGCCGATGTAACGATGCCGCGTGTCCGGCAATATGACGGGCGATACGGTGGACAAACGTTTTTATCGCTAACCGGGCGCGCTCATGTCCTTCGTGCCAGGCTTTTTCCAGGATTCTAAGGTCGGATGACAAACCGGATATGCCGAGCAAACCGGACTCTTTATTCACCACTCGCTCCAGATCGCTCAACGTCTGCCCGGTTTCTTTGGCTATCCACGCCATCGCGCCGAAATCAACGTCGCCGCTGCGAGTGCCCATCATCAGCCCCTCCAGCGGCGTCATCCCCATTGAGGTATCCACGCTCTGACCATTGCGTACCGCGCAGATAGACGCCCCATTGCCCAAATGCGCGACAATCAGACCCGAGTTTTTTTCATCGAGGTCAAGTAGTTCATAGGCGCGCCGCGAAACATAGCGATGCGACGTACCGTGAAAGCCGTAGCGCCGCACGCCCAGGCTGGAAAAATATTCCCACGGTAATCCGTACAAATAGGCTTCCGGCGCCAGCGTCTGGTGGAAACTGGTATCAAATACCGCCACCTGTCGCACGCCCGGGAAAAGGTGCCGCGCCGCGTCAATACCGCTTAAATTAGCGTAATTATGCAGCGGCGCTAAAGGCGATACCCGACGAATATTATCGATAACCTCATCGGTAATAATTACGGACTGTGTAAATAGCTCTCCACCGTGCGCGATACGGTGGCCAATTAATGCCACGCTATCCGTTAAATCACGTTTTTCCAGCTCAAAGGCAATGGCTTTTAACGCGTCCTCATAATTAGGGTGCGCGAGGTTTATCGGCTTATCGCCATTAATAGATAAAAAGGCGTTTTCAGTATTAATTCCATCTGCTATTCCCGCCATTAAAACATCACAGGTAGCGACATCCAGTACAGAGAATTTAATAGAAGATGATCCGCAATTAATGACCAGAACGACCGGAAATTCATTCATGTAGTGACTCCGTCGATGTCAACCTGCGTCCACGCCCTATGGCGGAACGCAGGCTGAACGAGAGGATTAGAACAATTTGTAGACGATATTCAGGATGGTCAGCAGACCAATCAGGGTGACGAACACGTTATCCAGACGACCACGGTACTTCGCCAGCGACGGCGCTTTACGAATGGCGTACATCGGCAGCAGACATAACAGTGAGGCGATAATCGGCGCGCCCATCGCTTCAATCAGATCCAGAATGTTCGGATTTGCATAAGCCACAACCCAGGTAGACCCCATAATGAAGATCATGCTGATGGTGTTAAGCTTGCCCATGGAGACTTTGGTTTTATCGCCTTTATAACCGAACTTCAGCACCAGGCCGTTCAACCCTTCCAGCGTCCCCAAATAGTGACCGAAGAAAGATTTGAAGATAGCAACCAGCGCAATGATAGACGCGCCATACTCCAGCACCGTTGCAAAAGTGGATTTTGTCCCCGACAAAGAGGCGAAATGGTTGGCCAGGTAGGAAAGCACTGGAATGTTCTGCGCTTTCGCATCCGCCATGTTCTGCGGGGAGAGCGTAAACAGGCAGCTAAAGGCGAAGAACATCACCACGGCGACCATCAGCATACTGGCGCGAGAGATGATCTGTGAACATTTACGTTCGGTAAAGTCGCGACCAAACTCTTTCTCATACTCTTCACGCTTAGACACCACGAACGAAGAGACGATGGGCGAGAAGTTAAAGGAGAACACCATGATAGAAATTCCCAGCCACACCGTAACCAGTATGCCATCGTGCCCGGTCAACGCGATATTGCTGAGATTAACCTGATCGATAACCGCCGAGTTCCAGTAAGGAATCAGCGATAATGAGATTAGCACCAGGCTGGCGATAAACGGCCATACCAGGTAACTCATCACCTTAACCATCAGATCTTTACCAAACCAGATCACAAAAGCCATCAGCAGCAGCAAGAACAGCGCCACGAAGCCGCGGTTCAACGCTGGCATCTGCAACTGGTTTTTCCAAAACGTCATGAACGTGTTAGTAATGGTGACGCCATAAATCCACAGCAGCGGACAAATCGCAAAGAAGTAAAGGAACGTGATAACTACCCCGCCCGTTTTACCAAAGTGCTCTTCGACCGTTTCCGTAATATTGCCGGACGGATTAGACCCGGATAAACACAGACGCGCCAGCGCCCGGTGACAATAGAACGCAATGGGGTAAGCTAAAACCAGCATCAGCAGAATGGGGATAAGCCCGCCAAACCCGGCGCGGATAGGGAAAAACAGCACCCCGGCGCCAATGGCGGTACCAAATAAACCCAGTGTCCACGTAGTGTCCGATTTACGCCATGACGACTGTTTTGTCTGGCTGGATACAATGCTATCAGTAGTACTCATATCCTATCCTCACGAAAAGATTAAGCGTCAACTAAACCCGTAATTTGTGATACACGAGAAAGATCGATATTACCGCCAGAAATAATACTGACCGTTTTTCTGTTCTGAATATGGCTATCTAACTTTCCGCTTAATAATGCTGCGCAAGCCAGAGCGCCAGCGCCTTCAGTAATAACCTTATTGCGCTGAATTAAAGCGATCATACTGTTACGAATTTCATCTTCGCTAACCAGGACAATGTCATCGACTAATTCACGTACGATTTCATAGGTTAAATTACCCGGGCGGGAGACATCACAACCATCCGCCAGGGTGCCGGTCGTTCGGTGCGTGGTTATTTCGCCAGCGTAATAAGACGCCGCCATACCGTGAACATTTTCGGCCTGCACGCCGATAACTTTAATGGTGGGGTTAATCGATTTAATCGCAATGGCAATACCTGCAATTAAACCGCCACCGCCAATAGGCACGATGACATTATCGACATCGTACAGATCTTCCATAATTTCCAGACCAATAGTGCCCTGTCCGGCAATGACTTTTGGATCGTCGTAAGGCGGAATAAAAATGCGGCCTTCGGTTTCGACAATTTCACTCACCTTAGCAATGGTGTCATTGAAGTTGTCGCCGTGGAGCACCACTTCCGCCGAATAATCACAGGTGGCCGCCACTTTAGACTTTGGCGCGCCCTTCGGCATCACGACTTTGCCGTCAATACCAAGCATTGCACAAGAAAGAGAAACGCCCTGTGCATGATTACCTGCGGAACAGGCCACGACGCCTTTACGTTTTTCAGCCTCCGTTAACGAGCTAAGTTTGTTAAAAGCGCCACGAATTTTAAATGAACCCGTACGCTGCATATTTTCAAACTTGAGAAATATTTCGCCTTTGCAGCGTTCACTAAAATAGTTAGAGCGAGGCATTCCCGTTTTATATATCTTCCCCGCTAGTCTTTTTTTCGCTTCGAGGATATCTTCAATTGCAACCGGGAGATCGTATGTAATGTGCATTATAACCTCTTAACCTGGGTATTAAAAATAAGTTACTGTTGCCCACTGTTCAAAAAAGACAGGTGGCGTCAATTTCGCTAAATATGTTTATTCCATATCATTCAATTTCTATTAACTGCCTGCGCCTGTATCCATTATATGATGAATATTGCTTAGCCAATTCCACTAATACTGAAGCGGCTTTTTTTATACGATAATTTTTAGACCATACTGCCGCATAACGTGCGACGGGTAACGTGTCTTTTATTGGTATGGTGATAAATTGATTAGAGCCAAAAGGCGTGGTCATATCGCAGGGAATAACAGTTAAGAAATCAGCATTGAGAACAAGATTATATATCGTGACGACGGAATCTGTTTTAACAATGTTTTCGATGCTGATGCCATTTCGTTGTAGAGTGGTGAGTAATTCGCTGTAGTAGCCCATATTCGTTTGCGGCAACACCCACTGTTCGTCTTTTAACGATTCCAGTGTGATGGTGCCGATGCATGTTCGGGACTTGCTGGCTACCAGGACAAACTCTGACTCAAACAGCGGCTCGACATGCAGATCCTGTAGCTGCATTTCATTACTGAGCGTACCGATAGCAAAGTCCAGCCGCCCGTCGCGCAGGGCCGGCAGGAATGAAGAGAGTTGGGCTTCGTACATGGATACCTGCGCTTTTGGAAATACCTCTTTGAACTTATGAATCATATCGGACATGAAGGTAAAGCCAATCAGCGAAGGAAAGCCAAACGAGACGTCAACGACGGTATTGCACGTCATACTGTTCATCTCGTTGATCATGTTTTTCATTTCGCGGGTGATAGATTCAGACCAGGAAAGCAGCACCTGTCCCGCTTCGGTCAACGTAACGCCGGTATTTTTACGTACAATTAACTCAACGCCAAAATAGGCCTCAACGTCGCTAATGATTTTACTGACGGCGGGCTGGGTTAACCCTAACGATTTTGCGGCAGACCCGATAGAACCACTTCTAATGACTTCCTGAAAGACCACCAAATGCTGTGTTTTAGGGAGAACAAGAGTATTCATATCTACCGCTCTGAAATAACATTGTGAACGGCAGGAAGTGTAGCAAATTAAATCTTAAAGGTTATGTGCGACTACTCACAAATTAACTTACCACAATCTTTATAAGGTCTTCATAAAATAAATAAAACCTCTTATTTCAATAAGTTACAAAAATAAACCAGTAGTTTAGTCTGATTTCAATCAAAAAATATGGCCGGGATAACAATATATTATGGCGATAACCAACTAATTCCCCCCCCTATTTTCAGCATCCCATGAAGACGATATTTCAATCAATTACGGGACATTTTATAGGCAATTTCAGCGTTAAATTTAAAGCACAATTTATCAAATTTAAGTATAAATCAGGAGTAAATGCGCTTAAAAAGCGTTACGTATCACATTTTTTTACCTTAGTTGTTTTCAAATAAACATTTAATAAAAATTTAACCAAAATATTTCATACATTTAATTTTCATTTACAACAAATCATTTACACTGATTTTCTACTGTTTTTCAGCGTGTAATTTTGTGAAAGAAATCGATTGCTTTTTATTTATCTTGAAAAAATAACCAGCAGAAGTCTTTTGTGCTTCACATCACAGAACAGGAAATTGCTTTTGGTCGGTAACGAGTAAGTGCAAGAAGAAAACGAGCGTAACGTGTAACACCTGAAGCTTAAAGCGCTCGGTTTTTCACCTACAGTGGGCAAAAAACCGGCTTTAAGGAAAAAAATGAATAATGATGATCTGGAGAAAGGAGACTTCTATTTCCCCAGTCTCTATTATGTTGGGAGATGATTTATCAATAATAAGAAATAGTAAAAGTCACTTTTCCATCAGCACGTCCGGGCGTAATGATACCATCCGTCTGGATGTAACGTGCATACAAGGGAACGCTAACGTTACTTCGCCCGTCCCGGGGTAGTGTTAATATTTGCGCCACACTTAAATTAAACGGTACCGGCGCACCATCTCCCCATCCCAGTTGAATACCCACGCCGGAAGCCGATGAAGGAGCCGAGGTATCGATACTCATTATGCCATTTGCGCTATCAACGATGGCGGTATTCGGCGAAAAGTAAGCGCCAATAGTATTACTGGTCGGCGCAGGGATATGACTTGCCCCTCCCTGATCCCAGTTAAATAGCTGCGCCGTGTTCGATGCATCATAAAAGCCGTAAAAAGCAGGGCAGTTTTTTAACTCCAGATTTGTTTTTATCCATCCCGTTGTTGAACCTACGCCATCAAAATCCTGATTAGCATCATAGCTTCCCATCGGAACGATAATATCCGGCGTAGTACATGTTTGTGCTGTGATATTTATACTGCCGCTAAATTCCAGAATATTTGAAACGACAGGAAGACCGGGTATTGCTGGATAACCAGGGGCATTATCATAGTAGATCATTGCGGTCGGAAGGCTGGATGCATTTAAAGCATAGCTACCGGGATAAATCGGCCCGATCTTTATTAAAGAGAGGTATCGAGTGCTACCATAAATCATATGACTCATATACCTACTGTTCATCGTAAGCTGGCGTATCCCACCGTTCGCATAAGGTGCGCTTTGGCTAACCGCATTAGCACCATCGGAAATAATAACGCCGATACCGGGGATCGTCGTATTATAGACTTTACCATCATATTGCGCGGTGTTAGCTAATGTCATAGGCGCGGACTGAATGCCCAGATTATAAGTATAGTTAACGGTTTCCGGTGGTCTTGTACTGGTACAAAGGAGATGATACATCCCTGGATCTCCACCATACCAGGCTCCCCGATAGATAATGCTGCCGACCGGAATATCAATACCCGCCGAAATATTAATAGGCGCTAATGGTATGGTATCTCTTCTTGGTAAGGACGCATCATAAGGCGCGCAGGTCACTTGCGCCTGTACTACACCACTACCAAGAATTAATACGAAAAAGACAATCCATTGCAGACTGCTGTAAGCCTTCCATAAGGAAATACGAAATTTCCTTTTTAATTTCTCTTTAATATCCATCGCCATTTTCTGCTTAAATAGTGACATTCGCATAATATGTGGTTCCGACCTGCCTACCACACCAGTTTCTGCCGAACTACTCACACAACCTGTTGAATTGTTGAAGTAAGGGGGCAGTTCGCCCTGCCGCAACTGGCATTAATTGGTAACTTACCTGGCACTGAATGGGCTGCGTCTCTGTCCATTTCACCTGTAGCCGATCGTGGTCGCGGGTAACACGGGTATATATCTGTCCGCCTTGTCCCGTACTGCCAACCCTATTTCCCTGGCTATCCAATACCTCGGCGCCGAAGGGAACCGGTTCGCCTTTCCAGGTGACGTTAATAAGTACAGCAGTACCTTGCCGGGTGTCGTATTTCATTTTTACTACCGCACCTGAATAGGGAGCGCTTTTCTGATTAGTGCTCTCCAGTTCTGTCTGTGCCGGGATCCCTTTTGGATCGATACTGATATCATTCATCTGGTAAGGGTTAAGATAAGGTACTACCGCATAACCGTGAGAATCGATTCGTACTCCCGGATAAGAAGAAACTTTCGCGCCTTCCGCGCCTTTTGCCTCTACCAGCGCAAATGTGTCTGAGGTATAAGGCGTGAATGTTAACCCGCCGGAATGACCCACGACCGTACCGCTCATCCCGGCAGAGGCGCTCCGGTAGCTTTTGCCGGTGCTGGCTGACGCCATCAGCGAACTACTTACACTACGGTAGTTGCCGCTGAGCGTGCCGCTCGTTCCAACATTCTGATTAACATGCATTGCGGTTACGCCGTAGCTGAACTGGCTCTCCTCGCCACTCACCCCGGAAAGGGTGACCTGCTGGCCTGTTCTACCACTGGTATCATGCGTCAAATCGGCTCTCAATCGCGGCGTAGCCACTCGGTCATCACGTCCTAACGGCAGGCTGAAGCTCACCAGGTAATTGGTCTGCTGCGCTCCCAGGCTTGAGAAACTTCTCGCCGCGCTGATCCCCCATGTCAGTTGTTTGTATTGATTGTTGTAACCTAACTGAAATTGTTCATCCGTTCCCGCTTTGTTCCAGTAGTTCTGAACAGAACCGTTCAGATACAATTGCCCCCACCGTTCGGGTAAGCCCTGCCCGTACGTCAATGTCATTCGGTTTTTGGCACGCCATATCGCATTTGAAGAAAAACCGCGTTGCAGAGCATCGCGTGTCTGCATGGCCGTCATAAAATCCATATAGCCATCGGTTGAAAAGCGATAGGCCGCCAGTGAAATGTTGCTGTTAATTTCCCGAATAAGCTTGCTGTAGCTAACCTGGTAGCTTTGTCCACTGCGGGTGTTATTACGCCACTCCTCTTCCCCCAGTCGGGCATGGGCCTGGGTAATATCAAACGATACGGCACCAACAGGCGTACCAACTGCCGCTCCAAGCTGAACTGCATAATAATTCTGGCTGAATTGCGCTCCTCCATAGCCCGTTAAGGCGTTCGTCAGACCATGCTGCCACGTCGCCTGATACACCATCGGCTTCTCCCGGACATTATCGTTACGCAACTTTCCGGCGGTGATGGCATAACGTGAAGATCCAGGGCGTAGTAATTGGGCAACTGAAGCGTAAGGCACGTTAAACCGTTGTTCCGTACCGTCTGCCTCACGCACAGTGACGTTAAGATCGCCGCCATAACCGGTTGGGTAGAGATCATTAATTAAAAATACCCCGGGCGTCACCGTGGTCTCGTACAAAACCAGCTCTCCCTGACGAACGGTCACTCTGGCGTTAGTACGCGCAATCCCCTGAATCTCCGGGGCATAGCCACGTAGCGACTCTGGCAACATGCGTTCATCCGTAACCATCTGCACGCCAGAAAAAGGTAGCGTATCGAACAGATCCCCATTGGTATTAGATTGACCAATCAACATTCGGGCTTTTAAGAGCGGAACATCATGCTGAAGATAGGTATTGATAGTACCGTAGCTGTCTGGTCCATTATTTGTACTGCTGTATGAGCCATTGTGACGCAGATACCATGAGCCAATATTTAGCCCCGCGTTTATACCGGCATATAATGAATTAAATTGCTGATTTTTCATTTCACTGTGATATCCATTTATGTTATATCCCAGTAACAGCGCGGGTATACCGCTATCCCATAATTGCGGACTCACCGTTCCTCTGGCTACCTTCAACATATAGAGCTGTGGAATGACAATATCCAGCCGTTGCTCATTACTATCATAATTAACTTTCGCTTCTGGCAGATATTGTTGAAGATCAATACAGCCTTCGACGTTACTCTGGTTAAAAAAATTGTCCGGTAGTTTGTCATAATTAAAGGTAATGCTTTTCAGTACCTCTGTAGACAAACAGGGGTAAATAGATTTGTCATTTCTGGCTCGAAGCTCAATATCTTTTTTATTGATGAACTGATCATTTACATACATCGCTGTTTTATAAACGCCAGGTATTCCGGACGAACCATAAGCAAAACGACTTAGATCGACTGTTTTTTCATCATCGGTATTCAGGAAAGTAGGATCAAACGCTACCGTTTTCATGGTCTGGCTTATCGCTGCGTTTGAGTCTTCAGCCCGTAGAATCCCCAGAATAGATGTTGAAAATATCGCTATTGCCAACGGCGGATATTTTTTCCGAAAGCCTAACTGAATATATTTAGACATAAAAAGCCTTTTTGCTGATTTTATAAGCAGTAATAAAATAAGCATTAATTTAATCAGGGAAGCGTAATATCCGGATCATTTAATATCAGCAGAGAATGCATTCACAGCACCATAATCATTGACAAATGCACCGCTAATTTTACTACCCGCATTTCCAGGAATATTCACCATGATTGAACGGCGTGGGGGAACCATCACACCTGCAATTTTATTATTGTTCACTACCAGTCTGGCAAAGCTTACATAAAAGGGTGTCGGGTTCGTCGCTTCCAGATGAGTGCCTTTCGCCTGCCAGATAATGGATTTCACTGCGTCATTAGCGCTTCCCTGCAATCCTGCCGGACGAAAGAACAGCTTAATACGACTACGAAAGGCTACCTGTAGCGTATTCTGGTCTGCTTTTGCCTGATTTATACCCGGTATTTCCAGTACGTTTAGCCAGAAGACAGACTCTCTGTCTACAGGAAGACTGACACCGGTATAGCTAATCCGTAGCGTCTGGCCTTTTCCGGCATCAACTCGATTTATGGGTGGCGTCAAAACAAAAGGGACTTTAATCGCCGACGGGCGTGCATTCTGATCGCCACTATCAATCCAGCTTTGCAGTAAGATCGGCGCCGAACCGTTATTCATGATCTTAACGCTAATTTCATTATTGTCAGATGGATAGATAATACGCGTACCGCTAATTACTGCACTAGCTAACGCATTTTCACTAAAAATTGTCAGTACTATAAATACAACACTATGAATAAATACACGCGCCGAAAATTTCATGGATTCTCCTGGCGTTGAATAATAGGGGGAAATTTTCCCCCTCTTCTTAGCGCAACGTTAAACGTTTCATTGATACTGAATGGAATAAACTACGTTACTGCCAACAGTACCGGCAGTAGTTTCATCCTCCGCATAATAGCGGACGGTATAGGGTAAATTAGCGGTGCCGCTGCTGACATTAACGTATGTATTGCCCGTCGTCTGGTTCGTATTACCAACGTGGATTACGGACTGAGATGAACTGGAAGCGTCCAATAACTGGAGGCTGACGTTCGTTGCATTTCCCGTCATGTTCTTCAGCCGACCATTAACCAGATCGACAGATGTACCTGATTCGAAAAACGCAGAGGCGGTTTGCAGGGTATTGGCACAGTTATTCAACGCCATAACAAAGCCTGTTTCACCCGCTGTTTTCGTGGCGGCATCCAGTTGGCTGGTACTCACGGTAGGTAAAACAACGGTTGCATCCGCCCCCTGCCCATCCACAGAGACATCACAGGTATTTGCTGTCAGCTCACCACTAAAGGTAATAGTTCCTGTGGAAGCCGCCTGTACTAATCCTGTCATGCAAAAAAGGCTTGTCAGCGATATAATGCGATTTAGGTTTTTCATCTTTTTTCCTTCTTATTGCTTTTTAATAAAGCCATTCTAATTCTCCCGACTTAAAATGGCGCATTCGTTATCAACAGGTCATTAATATGGTTAGGTTTACTAAAAAATATTTCCTTCAACGAGCATAGAAAATAAAACTTACTTCTCTCGGTTATAAACCACCTATTAAAGCGTAGCGGTGAATGCATGTTGTACATCGCCGTCAAACTCATGCGCAAACCATTTTGATACATACTAATAACACCAAACACAAAAAGAAATCATGGTTTGCTTAAATATAAGTTTAAGAAAAAACCCATTACAAAATAATATAAGAGTAGCTACAAACATCATATACAGGCATGAAAATTTGCTTTTTCAGAATATCTCTCTATTTCTTAACGATAAACGCCATGCCATTTCACAAAACTGCTGTCATATCATATGTTATTTAAGACGATATAAGACTCCGTACCAGCATGGTTTATCATTTTTCCGCTTTAGCGGTGAGTGCATAATCTCCACAATAGTGCGGTTGTATATATAAAAGGTAAGAATTTTCGGTAGATTACACCTTCCGATAAATTATTTCACAAATGATTTTAGAAGAAGCCTAAGCCGTTACTTCTCTTTACATCGCTGACATCACGCATTACGTCACTGGAATGCCTTTGCCTGCCATTTATATTGTTCGGCGTCTTATTAAGGGATGGTATCAGCCAGTTAAGACGAGTATTACCCTACTTAACCGGAATAACTTAGACAGTTCACCCAAAAAACCAATAAAATTTAGCATATTAATCTAAATTCAAGGTTAAGCTCATTTCACTTGATGGCCACGTATAAATACCGAAAACTATTTGTCGGTAGCTCCGCCAGGTTATCGCTATAGTGGAAAAGAATGGGTATTAAGGCACCGGCTAAAATAGCCTCTCATTGGGTATACGTATGGCATAATGCGCCATCCCGATAAACCGATAAATGGCGGTTCCTATTTTATATTAAAACAGAAACTCCGGGAAAGGAATTGATCGACATGGCTGTATACGTTGTGAGCAATAACCTTTATTTACAAGAAGGTATGACTGCGTTGATTCGTAGCACAGGGACTAAAGTGATAAAGGCAGGCATACATGATTTACCTTTTGATCTTCTCAGCTTTGAGGATATTATTATTCTTCACCTTAGCCCCGACAGTAAAAACTACGCAAGAATTATTTCCTCACTAAATCGATTAACGAAGTTAATGGTGGTACAAACATCGATGAATCTATTATGTTGCTATGCCGATCACATCATTAATGCAAAAGATTCGTTATCTAATCTAAAACAGGCAACGCTTAATTTATTAAAAACCATCAAAAGTAAAATTAATGATGGTCCATTGCTCAGTCGTATTGAAAATATTATAATCAATTATGCTCTTGCAGGGAAAAGCGTTAATGCCATTGCGCATATTTTAAAATTACCGCCAAAGAGAGTATATGATTATCGCAGTCGGGCGTGCAAAAGGCTGGGTGGAAAAAAAATTCACGACCTTTTGCTGATACAAGAAATTTTCAACTAAGATATTAATGGTTGCTGGTATACACATTTTATCGAGGGAAATGTGTATACCAGCATTTATTTTGCACAGTAAAAAAGTGGCCTCCCCCCGGTAGAAAAAATAAAACCACCAGCTCCTTGATTTTGAATAGAATAGTTGACACTTTTATCAGGAAAAACGTAGAAATCTGGCAAAATCTTCGCCATTGTATCTGAGGGTAACGTTTCCAGGATACGGTACTTATTAACCTTTGTAGATATCAATTGATAAATATCGTGATTTTCTCTCCAACTATATTCAATATCTCGCCTGATTTTCCCTTTTAATTTATCATTCTCATAATAGTTACCGCTAACAGCTACAATCCCCTTTTTATCTTCCAGTGAATAAATAAAATTGAGTTGAATATCTGAGCGTGATTGATTATAGAAAACGATCAGTGAGGAACGGCATTCTTCTTTGTCCAGAATCTTTGTCGTATAATAACTATATGATGCGTACACTAACACCCCGGTAAGCAGAGAAGCAATACTGAAAGTAACACGTTTTTTATTATTCATTGTTTGTCTCGCGAAAAGAAAGAGTAACGCATTGCATAGGGGATGTGTTAGTATATTTTTTAGAGCATGCAAGCATTGACAAACCCGGCGATGTGGTTGAGAGCGGAAAATAGATCCATGGATATTTTTTATAGCTTACCCCTGAGCTAAGAAGTAGTCTTTTAAAATGCTTAAATTCGCTTTGCTCGTTATGAGTTTCATCTTTTATAAAAAAATTATAGCCTTTATCTTTATCTACTAATTTATAATCTGCATAAAAACTTTTTGTACTATCGGCATTCCATAAATAGTATCCTCCTGCCGCACCAACCCAAAATGCCAGCAAAATAAAACAGATAGTTCGGACATCGTAACTTGTTAAAAAATTATATTTTTCTTGCTTTTCAGGCTGCGTTTTCACCACAGGGCATTTTGCTGTCGAACTCAAATCCGTTTCGTTTTCGATATCGGGATGGGTAACATCAGATGTACTTTGGCTGGCATCAATTATCCTGAACTCACTATCTACACATGTAATCTCAACGTCTTTATCAATTTGAAATCCTTTTCGCGGTATTGTATTGACGACGGGAGCCTCCGTCTGACCGACATTACGTAACCCTCGGCGGACAATAGAAATATTCTGATAAAGTGTATTTGCCGGAACAATGATTCCATCGTCCTCCCAAACGGTTTTATAAAATTGTCGCTGAGTGACAATGTCTGGATGAGACTCAAGCAAAAGTAACAAACAACGGCAGGCGGGTGCCGTAAGCACAACCTCAACATCCTGATTATTCAGGGAAACTAATTTTTTATTGTCGGGTAAGAAAACAATATACCGATTTATAATCCAATGCATACTTTCATTTGTTACGTGCAAGCGTCCCGAAAATCTTACCGGGCCTCATTAAATAGGGGAGAAAGATTCTAACGTTAAATGGAGGAAGCGGAAAACAATAATTAAAATAAATTTAAGTTATTTCTTACACAACAATTGTTTAACAAAAACATTAATCAATTTTCGGGAAATATTAACGTGATAATACTGGTTACCGTGTTTTACTTCCCTGCCGGATGGCGACACTAACGTCTTATCAAACCTACATGCCTGACTCCACAGGCCTGATAAGCAAAAACCCGCCGAAGCGGGTTTTATGAAGAGGTGAAACTGACCGATAAGCCGGGTTCTGTCGTGGACAGTCATTCATCTAGGCCAGCAATCGCTCACTGGCTCAAGCAGCCTACCCGGGTTCAGTACGGGCCGTACCTTATGAACCCCTATTTGGCCTTGCTCCGGGTGGAGTTTACCGTGCCACGGACTGTTACCAGCCGCGCGGTGCGCTCTTACCGCACCCTTTCACCCTTACCTGATCCCACTTGCGTGGGCCATCGGCGGTTTGCTCTCTGTTGCACTGGTCGTGGGTTTCCCCCCCAGGCGTTACCTGGCACCCTGCCCTATGGAGCCCGGACTTTCCTCCCCTCCGCCCGTCTCCCCGAAAGGACGACGACGAAGCGGCGACTGTCTGGTCAGCTTCGGCGCGAAGTATAGAGGGTTCGCGCAACTTTGTCACCCTGCGCTGCGCATTCCTATCGCCAGAGCAGCAGCAACATTTCTGGAGGCCCGATAAATATTGTTAAAATCCCCCCCGAAAAACCTCCTCCAGCATCACAATGCGCGTGAGTATGCTAAAGACCGCATCGTTAGCGAGTGACTTCCACTTTTGCCAGTTTTTCGTAGTAGCACACCAAAGCGCTATGGTCGTCATTACCGTGTCCATCCGCGCGTAACGCCTGCATCATCTTCATAACGGCGGCGGTCAGCGGTAGCTGCGCGCCAACGCCGTGGGAGGTATCCAGCGCATTCGCCAGATCTTTAATGTGCAGATCGATACGGAAACCCGGTGTAAAGTTTCTGTCCATGACCATCGGCGTTTTCGCATCCAGTACCGTACTGCCAGCCAAACCGCCACGAATCGCCTGATAGACCAGATCCGGATTGACACCAGCTTTAGTCGCCAGCGTCAGCGCTTCAGACATGGCGGCGATATTCAGCGCCACAATCACCTGGTTAGCCAGTTTCGTGACGTTGCCTGCGCCGATATCGCCGGTATGCACCACGGAACCGGCCATCGCTTTCATCAGGTCGTAGTATTTGTCGAAAATCGCTTTGTCGCCGCCGACCATGACGGACAGCGTGCCGTCGATGGCTTTGGGTTCCCCGCCGCTGACCGGCGCATCCAGCATTGCAATGCCTTTTGCTTTCAGGGCTTCGCTGATCTCACGGCTTGCCAGCGGCGCGATAGAACTCATATCAATCAATACGGCTCCCGGCTTCGCGCCTTCGATGATACCGTTCTCGCCCAGCGCAACCTCTTTCACATGCGGAGAGTTAGGCAGCATCGTGATGATGACGTCGCACTGTTCAGCGGTCGCCTTCGCCGTAGAAGCTGTTTCCGCGCCTGCGGCGATTACGTCGGCAATCGCTTCAGGATTACGATCGGACACCACCAGCGAGTACCCTGCTTTCAACAAGTTTTTGCTCATGGGCTTACCCATGATGCCTAAGCCAATAAAGCCAACTTTCATCGTCATAACGTTCTCTCTTTCCATACCGGGATTATTTTTTAAAGGTGTCGGCAAGCTTCTGCGTGCCGGCGCGGAATACGCCTAAATCGCTGCCAACAGCGACAAAGGTCGCGCCCCATTCCAGATAACAGCGGGCATCCGCCTCTACCGGCGCCAGAATGCCGCACGGTTTACCGTGCGCTTTGGCGCGGGCAAAAATATGCTGAATCGTCTGTTGCACGTCAGGGTGAGAGGCATTGCCGAGATGACCCAGCGCGGCGGCCAGATCGCTGGGGCCGACAAAAATGCCATCAACGCCTTCCGTTGCGGCGATGGCATCAACGTTGTCGACACCCAACTGGCTTTCGATTTGAACAATAATGGTGATGTTTTTGTTCGACTGCGCAAAGTAATCAGGCACCGTGCCGAACATGTTGGCGCGGTGAGAAACAGAGACGCCGCGAATGCCTTCCGGCGGGTAGCGCGTCGAGGCGACGGCGCGAGCCGCTTCCTCTTGCGTTTCAACAAAGGGGAGCAGGAAGTTATAAAACCCGATATCCAGCATCCGTTTGATAATGACCGGTTCATTGGTCGGCACACGTACCACAGGCGCGCTGGCGCTGCCTTTCAATGCCATTAACTGCGGAATTAAGGTGGTCACATCGTTCGGCGCATGTTCGCCATCCAGCACCAGCCAGTCAAATCCCGCCAGACCGAGAACTTCGGTGGTGATTGGGTTTGCCAGTGCAGACCAGCAGCCAATCTGCACCTGTTGCGACGCCAGCGCCGCTTTAAACTTATTCGGGAAAATAGCGTTATTCATCGCTTATACCTTCGCTTATTTCTTTAATTCTCTACCTATGATGTCGCCGCCATGACTTATAGCAGCGACAATAAAAATGCTTATCTGAAAATAAGAATGAGTCTCCAGATTCTATTTCTAGTGTGGTAACACATCCTGTAGCACAATATACCGCCCCAATATCTTTATCGTTTTTTATTATTATCATGGCATTTTCAAATAACTCGTCAGATACACTGAATTCGCTATTCAGTATAAACAGCATATGGCGGATAATCATTGTGCAAATGCTCATTAAGAAGGGGGCGCTTAACGCTTATTTTTGAGCATACGCCCATGATACTGGGCGCTAATGCACACATTTACGCTTTCCCTGGCCTACATAAAAAATTTCATAATTTGCGGTGACCTGGATCACATTCTTATATTTATACTCCTGTCATTCTTATTTCATTAGGCATGAACTTTATTTCTTATATTGAGATTTAACGATTAAACCATAACCAAAATAGATAATCCTTTTTCTATCATCCAGGCTGGAGAATGCTGAACAATGGCCAATATCGAAATTCGCCAGGAATCGTCATCGGCGTTTTATATAAAAGTACACGAAACCGATAATGTCGCAATTATTGTTAATCACCACGGTCTTAAAGCCGGAACACGTTTTTCGGATGGACTGGAACTGACTGAACATATTCCGCAAGGCCATAAAGTCTCTCTGACGGATATCCCCGCTCACGACGAAATCGTCCGTTACGGCGAAGTCATCGGGTATGCGGTACGTGACATCCCACGCGGAAGCTGGATCGACGAGTCGCTGGTTGAACTGCCAAAAGCGCCGTCGCTGAATACGCTGCCGCTGGCGACCAAAGTGCCAGAACCACTGCCGCTGCTGGAAGGTTACACGTTTGAGGGCTATCGTAACGCCGATGGCAGCGTCGGCACCAAAAATCTGCTTGGCATTACCACCAGCGTGCACTGTGTGGCGGGCGTGGTCGAGTATGTGGTGAAAGTGATTGAGCGCGATCTCCTGCCCAAATACCCGAATGTCGATGGCGTTGTAGGGCTAAACCATCTGTACGGCTGCGGCGTGGCAATCAACGCGCCGGCGGCGGTCGTGCCGATTCGCACGATTCATAATATCGCGCTCAACCCCAATTTTGGCGGCGAAGTGATGCTGATTGGCCTCGGTTGCGAAAAACTGCAACCGGAACGACTGCTGGAAGGCACCGAGGATGTCCCCGCCATCGCCGTCGAAAGCGCCAGTATTGTGCGTTTACAGGACGAACAGCATGTCGGCTTTAAAGCAATGGTCGATGATATTTTGCAGGTCGCCGAACGCCATCTGACGAGACTGAACCAACGCCAGCGCGAAACCTGCCCGGCTTCCGAGCTGGTCGTCGGAATGCAGTGCGGCGGCAGCGATGCGTTTTCCGGCGTCACGGCAAACCCGGCGGTGGGTTACGCTTCCGATCTGCTGGTACGCTGCGGCGCGACCGTCATGTTCTCAGAGGTTACCGAAGTGCGCGATGCCATTCATCTTCTGACGCCGCGCGCCATCAACGAAGCCGTGGGTAAACGTCTGCTGGATGAGATGGTCTGGTACGATAATTACCTTGATATGGGGAAAACCGATCGCAGCGCTAACCCGTCCCCTGGCAACAAAAAAGGTGGCCTGGCGAATGTGGTGGAAAAAGCGCTGGGCTCTATCGCTAAATCCGGTCAGAGCGCCATTGTGGAGGTATTGTCGCCAGGCCAGCGCCCCACCAAACACGGCCTGATTTACGCCGCGACGCCCGCCAGCGATTTCGTCTGCGGCACGCAGCAGGTCGCTTCCGGCATTACCGTACAGGTCTTTACCACCGGACGCGGCACGCCGTACGGGCTGATGGCAGTGCCGGTGATTAAAATGGCGACGCGTACCGAGCTGGCGAACCGCTGGTATGACTTAATGGATATCAATGCAGGCACCATCGCCACGGGTGAAGAGACAATCGAAGATGTGGGCTGGAAGCTGTTTCACTTTATTCTCGATGTCGCCAGTGGTCGGAAAAAGACTTTTTCGGATCAATGGGGCTTACATAACCAACTGGCGGTATTTAACCCGGCGCCAGTGACCTGATCCAGACGATGCCGGATAAAAAAGTAGCCGTTATCCAGCCTGGGTATAACCGTATAATCTGTAAACCGGGTAAGCGCCAGCGCCGCCCGGTATTTTTACGTATCATGCAATTATATTTTCACCAGTATCACATCAATTCCGCTCTTACGTAGCCCTTCCAGACTTTCCACGGGAATGCCCTCATCAACAATAATCATATCGATCCGTTGCGTATCAATGATCTTATGCAGGCTGGAACGATCGAATTTGCTGGAGTCAGTAACAACAATAATCCTCTCCGCCACCTCACACATCCGACGGTTAAGCCTGGCTTCATCTTCATTATGAGTACTAATACCACGCTCTAAATCAATAGCATCAACGCCAAGGAACAACATATCGAAATGGTAATTCTGTAAGGAGTGCTCCGCCTGATCGCCATAAAAAGACAGAGACTGGCGGCGGAGATGTCCACCAGTCATTAGTAATTCGACGCCCTCGGCTTCCAGTAAGGCATTAGCAACGTTCATACCATTGGTCATAGCAATCACATCAGTGTGCTTGCGCATCAGACGAGCAATTTCATAAGTCGTCGTACCCGAGTCAAGAATCACACGATGACCCGGTTTAATCAGCTCGACCGCAGCTCTGGCAATACTGCGTTTCAATGCCGTATTAAGAGAACTTTTATCTTCCACAGAAGGCTCAATACCTGAGGTATTACTGTCACAGATTAGCGCGCCGCCGTAGGCTCTTACTGCAATACCCTGCTTTTCAAGGAAAGCCAGGTCGTTACGAATTGTCACCGTAGATACGCCAAACAATACGGAAAGATCGCTCACTTGTACGCTTCCCTGCTGTCGCAGCCGCTGAATAATCAGCTCACGTCTTTCACTGGTACCCGTTACGCGTTTATCTGCGGAAGAGTCGGTATGGCCCATAAAACATCCTTTAATTAAATCTTTCGTTTTATTTCGTTTTGACTATTAACGCTTTTCTTATAGGGGAAAGCAAGCCTCCCTCCGGTAATACCCAGATCCCTCCACCTAAATCTTTCATTATGTTTCTTTTGTGAAACAGATCGGAAAACCATTAACTTTCATTTTCTTTTCAAAAGACCATGATACAGTATAAAATGAAATACAACGAAAGAAGATGGACGTAATCACCTGAACTGGAGAAGAAAGTGAAACATTTAACTAAAATGGTGGAGCAGCATAAACGCGAGAAAGCAAACGGGATTTACGCCGTTTGTTCCGCGCATCCACTGGTACTGGAATCCGCGATACGCTACGCCCACGCTAACCACACCCCCTTGCTGATCGAAGCAACCTCTAACCAGGTTGACCAGTTTGGCGGCTACACAGGCATGACCCCTGCCGATTTTCGCGATTTTGTCTGCCAGCTCGCCGATTCACTGGGATTTCCTCAATCAGAATTAATCCTGGGCGGAGACCATCTCGGTCCCAATCGTTGGCAAAACCTGCCCGCTACACAGGCGATGGTTAATGCCGATGACCTGATTAAAAGTTATGTAGCAGCCGGATTTAAAAAGATCCACCTGGATTGCAGTATGTCCTGCGCCGATGACCCGGTGCCGCTAACCGATGAAATCGTAGCGGAGCGGGCGGCTCGCCTGGCGAAAGTAGCAGAAGAAACCTGTCAGCAGCATTTTGGTGAATCCGACCTGGTCTATGTCATCGGGACGGAAGTTCCGGTTCCCGGCGGGGCGCATGAAACATTAACAGAGCTGGAAGTAACCACGCCGGAAGCAGCACGCGCCACGCTGGAAGCCCACCGTCATGCGTTTGAAAAGGCAGGACTGGATGCTATCTGGCCACGCATCATTGGACTGGTTGTACAGCCCGGCGTCGAGTTTGACCACACGCATATCATCGATTACCAGCCACAAAAAGCTATCGCTCTGAGCAAAATGGTGGAAGCGTATGACACGCTGGTATTCGAAGCGCACTCCACGGATTACCAGACACCGCAGTCGCTGCGCCAGCTAGTGAAAGATCACTTCGCCATCCTGAAAGTCGGTCCGGCCCTGACCTTCGCCCTACGCGAAGCGCTCTTCTCGCTGGCGGCCATTGAAGAAGAGTTGCTTCCAGCTAAAACCAGCTCCGGACTACGTCATGTACTTGAAAGCGTGATGCTCGATCGCCCGGAATACTGGCAGAGCCACTATCACGGAGATGGTCACGCTCGACGTCTGGCGCGTGGCTACAGCTATTCTGACCGCGTTCGCTACTACTGGCCGGACAGCCAGATTGATAACGCCTTCGAGCGGCTGGTACGCAACCTCGCAGACGAACCTATTCCACTGCCGCTCATCAGTCAGTATTTACCGTTGCAGTACGTAAAAGTCCGCGCGGGAGATATCAACGCTACGCCGAAAGAACTCATCATCAGTCATATTCAGGACATCTTGCAACAGTACCACGCCGCTTGTTATGGCACGATGTTCCATAACGAATAACAAAAAGGAAAAACGTTATGGCAAATCTGGTACTGGTCGACGAACCGGGTCGGTGCCGCGAAGGAAAACTGCTTGAGGAAGGAATATGACGCAAATTTTGCGCGCCAGGCGCCTACTGACAGAGCAAGGCTGGCTGGACGATCACCAGTTGCGTATTGAAGAGGGCATTATCACCGCGCTAGAACCCATTCCGGCAGGCATAACATTGCGTGATGCCGAGTTGCTGTGCCCTGCTTATATTGATACCCATGTTCACGGCGGCGCGGGAGTCGACGTGATGGATGAAGCGCCGGACGCACTCGATAAACTGGCAATCCATAAAGCACGTGAAGGGGTAGCCAGTTGGCTACCCACTACCGTTACAGCGCCGCTAAAGGCGATTCACAGCGCTCTGAAACGTATAGCGCTACGCTGCCATTCGGGCGGCCCGGGCGCACAGGTGTTGGGGAGCTACCTGGAAGGCCCCTACTTCACGCCGCAGAATAAAGGAGCGCATCCCCCGGAGCTGTTCCGGGAACTGAATCTCGTCGAATTAAATGAACTGATAGCAATCTCCCGGCATACCTTACGCGTGGTCGCGCTGGCGCCGGAAAAAACCGGAGCATTAGAAGCAATTGCCCATCTGAAGCAGCAGGGGGTTCGGGTGATGCTAGGACACAGCGCAGCCACCTGGAAGCAAACCCACGCCGCTTTTGATGCAGGCGCGAACGGGCTGGTGCACTGCTATAACGGCATGACCGGTCTGCATCACCGGGAACCGGGAATGGTCGGCGCAGGGTTAACGGACCCCCGTGCCTGGCTGGAGCTTATCGCCGACGGCCACCACGTCCATCCGGCGGCAATGAAACTGTGCTGCTGTTGCGCCAAAGATCGGGTGGTACTGATCACCGATGCCATGCAGGCTGCAGGCCAGTCCGACGGGCGCTATACACTCTGCGGTGAAGAGGTGGAAATGCACGGCGGTATCGTGCGGACCGCTTCCGGCGGTCTGGCGGGCAGCACCCTATCAGTTGATGCAGCGGTTCGCAATATGGTCGAGTTGACGGGGATCGCCACAGGGGAAGCTATCCATATGGCTTCGCTACATCCGGCCCGCTTGTTAGGAATCGATCATCATTTGGGATCGTTAAAAACAGGCAAACGCGCCAATATCATTGCGCTAGATAACAGGCTGTATTTACAACAGATCTGGATTCAGGGTCGAGCATTTCCCTTATAACCCTTTCATTGTACGTTATTATGGCCTTCGGTTATCTCCCGCAAGGCCTTTCTTTTCCTTTCGCTTCATAAAAATTCAACCCTGCATATTTAAATCTATTTATTATAAATCAACAAGATAAACACAGCCTTCATTTTAATGGATATAAATTTCGTTTTATTTCATTTGCCCACATTGAACTTTCGATTCCTTTCCTATAAATTACAGCAAACGATTATGTGAATAAGTGAAACGAAACGAAAGATAGCAACACTTTGCTAACGTCTGATGTGGAATTCACAAGACTAAGGACTTACGTTATGCCAGAAACCTATACCTCAGCAGCCGCGACAACCGGAACCTGGACAGAAAAAGAGATTCGTCAGCAGCCCGCCAGTTGGCTTCGCTCACTGAATCATATCGATACTATTCGCTCCGCGATCGACAGCTTTCTTACACCATTGCTGCATAAAAACGACCTCAGGATAGTCCTCACCGGGGCGGGTACTTCAGCATTTATCGGCGAAATCATCGCTCCCTGGCTTGCCAGCCAGACCGGAAAAAATATCTGTGCCATACCGACAACCGATCTGGTCACCAATCCGATGGACTATCTGAACCCGGCGCACCCATTACTGTTGGTCTCCTTCGCCCGTTCCGGTAACAGTCCGGAGAGTGTCGCCGCCGTTGAACTGGCAAATCACTTCGTTCCAGAGTGTTACCATCTTTCGATCACCTGTAACGAGGCAGGCAGCCTGTATCAAAACGCTGTTGGAAACGACAATGCTTTTGCATTGTTAATGCCCGCTGAAACACACGATCGCGGCTTTGCGATGACCAGCAGTATCACCACCATGATGGCCAGTTGCCTGGCCGTCTTCGTTCCGGAAATGATTAATAGTCGGACCTTCCGTGACGTGGCCGATCGTTGTCAGGCGATTCTGAACTCACTCGGTGATTTCAACCACGGCGTGTTTGGTAGTGAGCCCTGGAAACGAATCGTTTACCTCGGTAGCGGTGGGCTGCAGGGTGCCGCACGTGAGTCATCGCTGAAAGTGCTGGAGCTGACAGCGGGTAAACTGGCAGCATTCTATGACTCGCCGACCGGTTTCCGCCACGGTCCAAAATCACTGGTCGATAGCGAAACGTTGATCGTGGTGTACATCTCCAGCCACCCTTATACACGCCAATATGATCTCGATCTGTTGGCTGAATTGCGTCGCGATCGACAGGCCATGCGCGTCGTAGCCATTGCTGCTGAAAGTGATGCCGTTATTGACGCTGGCCCGCACATCCTGCTGCCGCCTTCACGCTTCTTTAACGATATTGAGCAGGCTTTCTGCTTCCTGATGTACGCCCAGGTATTCGCGCTCACACAATCAATCAGTGTTGGTAATACTCCAGATACCCCTTCCGCCAGCGGCACAGTCAACCGTGTGGTACAGGGCGTCGTTATTCATCCCTGGCAGGATTAAGAGGTTCCGATCATGAGCATTATTTCCACAAAATATCTCCTGCAGGATGCGCAGGCAAAAGGTTATGCGGTACCGGCTTTCAACATTCATAATGCCGAGACGATCCAGGCGATCCTTGAAGTGTGCAGCGAAATGAAATCCCCCGTGATCCTCGCCGGGACGCCGGGTACTTTTAAGCATATTGCGCTGGAAGAGATCTATGCGCTATGCAGCGCATACTCTACCAGTTTCGGTATACCACTGGCACTGCACCTCGATCACCACGAATCGCTGGATGATATTCGCCATAAGGTGAATGCGGGTGTGCGTAGCGCCATGATCGATGGTAGCCACTTCCCATTTGAAGATAACGTAAAGCTGGTGAAATCAGTCGTGGACTTTTGCCACTCACGTGATTGCAGCGTAGAGGCAGAGCTAGGGCGCCTGGGCGGAGTCGAAGACGACATGAGCGTTGATGCGGAAAATGCTTTTCTGACCGATCCGCAGGAAGCCAAACGCTTTGTCGAACTGACGGGCGTAGATAGCCTTGCTGTTGCTATCGGTACGGCGCATGGCCTCTACACTAAAAAACCCAAAATCGATTTCCAACGTCTGGCAGAAATTCGTGAAGTGGTTGATATACCGCTGGTGCTGCACGGCGCAAGCGATGTACCTGACGAATATGTACGACGCACTATTGAATTAGGTGTATGTAAAGTGAATGTAGCAACCGAATTAAAAATTGCTTTTGCCGCTGCGGTCAAAAAATGGTTTATTGAAAACCCGGATGGCAACGACCCACGTTATTATATGCGTGTTGGTATGAATGCGATGAAAGAAGTGGTAAGAAGTAAGATAACCGTTTGTAATTCACACGAAAAATTACTACCTACTCTACAGTATTAATATATTTTTCTGGGTTAGATAAATAAATTAATCACTATCACTACTTAGTTCTCAATTTATGAAGGTCATGATGAGCACCTCATGATCTTCATAGTATCTTATTGTCAATAATGGAGTATTCTGCACACCCCAGGAAAAGTCTTTCAAACCATAAGTATGGCCATTATTTCAAAGCATTGCCCACACCAGCGGGGTGATTATTGAAGACGAAAGCCACTATGTTCTGGGCAGTGAACGCTTTTTGCCGAATCGACTTCGGCACGCAAAGATATTGGCAGGAACAAGCAATAGAACGGATGCGAAAACAGGGCTGATAACTGAAATCCCATTCTGCCGGATGGCGACGCCTGAGCGTCTTATCCGGCCTACGGGTATCAAACGCGTTAATAAATTTATGAATCCTGCTGCGCCAGCGCATATTTATACAGCGCATTCTTCTTCACGCCATGAATTTCCGCCGCCAGCGCCGCCGCTTTTTTCAGCGGCAATTCGGCCTGTAGCAGCGCCAGCGTGCGCAGCGCGTCGGCGGGCAGGTCGTCTTCTTGCGCTTTATGCCCTTCGACAATCAGCACCATCTCGCCTTTACGGCGGTTTTCATCCTCTTTCACCCACGCCAGCAGCTCGCCGACCGGCGCGCCGTGAATCGTCTCCCAGGTTTTGGTCAGCTCACGCGCCAGCACCACGTAGCGGGATTCGCCCCACACGGCCACCATATCTTCCAGGCTATCCAGCAGACGATGGGTGGACTCATAAAAAATCAGCGTTCGCAGCTCCGCTTCAACCGCCTTCAGCGCATCGCGGCGACCTTTGGATTTCGCCGGTAAAAAGCCTTCATAGCAGAAACGGTCGGATGGCAGGCCAGCGGCGCTCAGGGCGGCAATAGCCGCACACGGCCCCGGTAGCGGCACCACACGGATGCCCGCTTCGCGACAAGTACGCACCAGATGGTAACCCGGATCGTTAATTAGCGGCGTACCGGCATCGGAAACCAGCGCAATGTTTTGCCCTTCTTTCAGCTTCGCGACCAGCGTTTCCGCTTTTTGTTGTTCGTTATGGTCATGCAACGCGAACAGCCGGGCGTTAATCGCGAAATGCTGCAGTAATAAACCGGTATGTCGGGTGTCTTCAGCAGCAATTAAATCAACGGCTTGTAAAACTTCCAGCGCACGTTGGGTAATATCAGCCAAATTCCCGATAGGAGTAGGTACAATAAAGAGTTGGCCCTGAGAATTATCCGCCGATTCGTTTTGTTTCATTGTGTCGTCCGTATTGCCGATTTAATATTGAGCATTGCGTAAAAAAATATCACTGGATACAGTATGGTACCCTCAACATTTTCTCGTTTGAACGCCGCGCGCGCGCTGCCTGTCGTCCTGGCGGCACTGCTTTTCGCCGGTTGCGGCACCCAGGCGCCGGATCAAAGCGCAGCCTATATGCAGGGCTCAGCGCAAGCTGACTCCGCCTTTTACCTGCATCAGATGCAGCAAAGCGCAGATGATAGCAAGACCAACTGGCAATTACTCGCCATTCATGCCCTGCTGAAAGAAGGTAAAAGCCAGCAGGCCGTCGACCTGTTCAACCAACTCCCGCAGAATCTGAACGATACGCAACGCCGCGAGCAGTCGCTGCTGGCCGTCGAGATCAAACTGGCGCAGAAAGATGTGGCAGGCGCGCAGGCCTTGCTGGATAAGCTAAAGCCCGCCGACTTTGCGCCAACTCAGCAAGCGCGTTACTGGCAGGCGCAGATCGATGCCAGCCAGGGACGCCCGTCACTTACCCTATTACGGGCGTTAATCGCTCAGGAACCGCTACTGGCAGCGAAAGATAAACAAAAAAATATCGACGCCACCTGGCAGGCGCTCTCCGCCATGACGCAGGATCAGGCCAGGACGCTGGTTATCAACGCCGATGAAAATGTGCTTCAGGGCTGGCTGGATCTGCAACGCGTCTGGTTTGACAACCGCAACGATCCAGACATGCTGAAAGCCGGGATCGCCGACTGGCAAAAACGCTACCCGCAAAATCCGGGGGCGAAAATGCTGCCGACACAGCTCGTCAATGTACAACGTTTTAAACCGGCTTCCACCAGCAAAATCGCTCTGCTGCTGCCGCTGAGCGGTCAGGCCGCCGTGTTTGGCCGTACCATCCAGCAAGGTTTTGAAGCCGCGAAAAACCTCGGCACCCAGGCGGTGGAGATGCAGCCTGCCGCCGCGCCTGACGCGCCGGTCGAACCTGGCGTGGAGGAGACGCAACCACAAATCACCGATGGCGTCGCCAGTCCGTCACAGGCCTCGGTGAGCGATCTGACTGATGACGCTCCATCCCAGTCCGCTACGCCAGTCAGCGCGCCACAAACGCCCCCTGCACAGCCTGCTACGGCAAGCGCGCCGGCAAATCCTTCCGCTGAATTAAAAATCTACGATACCTCTTCCCAGCCGTTGGATCAGGTGCTTGCCCAGGTTCAGCAAGACGGCGCCAGTATTGTCGTCGGACCGTTGTTGAAAAACAATGTGGAAGCGCTGATGAAAAGCAACACGCCGCTCAACGTACTGGCGCTCAACCAGCCGGAAACGGTACATAGCTTCCCTAACATCTGCTATTTCGCGCTCTCTCCGGAAGATGAAGCCCGTGACGCAGCGCATCATATTTATGACCAGGGCAAGCAGTCGCCGCTGCTGTTGATCCCACGCAGCGCGCTTGGCGATCGCGTGGCGAATGCCTTCACCCAGGAGTGGCAAAAACTGGGCGGCGGCATCGTGTTACAGCAAAAATTCGGCTCCGTAGCCGAGCTGAAAATGGGCGTGAACGGCGGCGCGGGTATCGCGTTGACGGGCAGCCCGGTCGCCGGTAGCGTGCCTTCGCAGCCGGGCGTCACCATTGGTGGTCTGACCATCCCTGCGCCGCCGACCGACGCGCAAATCACCGGCGGTGGACGCGTAGACGCGGTCTATATTCTGGCTACACCGGAGGAGATTGGCTTTATCAAACCAATGATCGCCATGCGTAACGGCACCCAGAGCGGCGCGACGCTGTATGCCAGCTCCCGCAGCGCGCAAGGCACCTCCGGCCCCGACTTCCGTCTGGAGATGGATGGCTTGCAGTACAGTGAAGTTCCCATGCTGGCAGGCGGCAATATGCCGTTGATGCAGCAGGCGCTGAGTACCGTACATAACGATTATTCTCTGGCGCGGATGTATGCCATGGGCGTGGACGCCTGGACGCTGGCGAACCACTTTTCGCAGATGCGTCAGGTGCCGGGATTTGAGATCAATGGCAATACCGGCGCATTAACCGCCAGCCCGGATTGTGTGATTAACAGGAAGTTATCATGGCTCAAATACCAGCAAGGGGAGATTGTTCCCGCCAGCTAACGCGTAAACAGGCCGGTGACGTGTGGGAAGCTGCCGCGCGTCGCTGGCTGGAAAGCAAAGGACTGCGGTTTGTCGCCGCCAACGTGCGCGAGCGCGGCGGCGAAATCGATCTGATCATGCGCGACGGAAAAACCACGGTTTTTGTTGAGGTTCTCTACAGGCGCTCCGGGCTTTATGGCGGCGCGGCGGCCAGTGTGACCCGCAGCAAACAACACAAATTATTACATACTGCCCGCTTGTGGCTCGCCCGCCAGAATGGGAGTTTTGATACTGTGGATTGTCGGTTCGATGTGTTAGCCTTCACCGGAAATGAGATTGAGTGGTTTCGGGATGCGTTTAACGACCACTCATAATTGAAGATTTTAAGGATTAGCGTGCTCGATAGAATCAAAGTCTGCTTTACAGAAAGCATTCAAACTCAAATTGCTGCGGCGGAAGCGCTTCCGGATGCCATTTCCCGCGCCGCCATGACGCTGGTTCATTCCCTGCTTAACGGCAACAAAATCCTCTGTTGTGGAAACGGAACGTCCGCGGCCAACGCACAGCATTTTGCTGCCAGCATGATTAACCGCTTTGAAACGGAGCGACCCAGTTTACCCGCCATTGCACTAAATACCGATAATGTGGTCTTAACAGCGATCGCTAACGATCGCCTGCACGATGAAGTTTATGCAAAACAAGTCCGGGCGCTGGGACATGCAGGCGATGTTTTATTGGCGATCTCTACGCGTGGTAATAGTCGCGATATCGTAAAAGCCGTTGAAGCAGCCGTCACGCGTGACATGACCATTGTGGCGCTAACCGGGTATGACGGGGGCGAGCTGGCCGGACTACTAGGGCCGCAGGATGTTGAAATTCGTATCCCTTCACACCACAGCGCGCGCATTCAGGAAATGCATATGCTGACGGTAAACTGCCTGTGCGATTTGATTGATAACACGCTTTTTCCTCACCAGGATGATTAAGGAGTACACATGAAGGCATTTTCGCCGCTCGCAGTCCTTATTTCTGCGTTGCTATTGCAAGGCTGCGTCGCCGCCGCGGTAGTGGGTACGGCGGCCGTCGGTACCAAAGCCGCAACCGACCCGCGTAGCGTGGGCACCCAGGTGGATGACGGAACGCTGGAACTGCGCGTCAGTAGCGCGCTGTCGAAAGATGAGCAAATCAAAAAAGAGACGCGCATCAACGTCACGGCTTATCAGGGCAAAGTTTTGTTAGTGGGCCAGTCGCCAAACAGCGAACTCTCCGCACGCGCTAAACAGATAGCGATGGGCGTTGAAGGCACCACCGAGGTTTATAACGAGATTCGCCAGGGTCAGCCTATCGGCCTGGGGACCGCCTCTAACGATACCTGGATCACCACGAAAGTTCGCTCACAGCTACTGACCAGCGATCAGGTAAAATCGTCAAACGTAAAAGTCACCACTGAAAATGGCGAAGTGTTCCTGCTGGGCCTGGTGACTGAACGTGAAGGTAAAGCGGCAGCGGATATCGCCAGCCGGGTGAGCGGCGTGAAACGCGTGACCACCGCCTTTACGTATATTAAGTAACCGGTGTGCCGGGTGGCGATAAGAATGTGTAAACCGCATCGCCATCCGGCAAATCCTCCGGCTTCGCTACCCCGCTTTTTCCCGCAGTTGCGATGAGGTCAGAATCGTCACGCCTTCTTGTGCTGGCGCCAGCGCTTCCGCCAGCATGGCGCGCGCCACATCCCGCGCATCAATCGATTTCCAGTTGCCGGGCAGCAGCCGGAATAGCGGAGCGAAAAGCGTTTCATTCACCCGCCGCGTTGTTCTGTCGCCGAGCAGCATAGAAGGCCGGGCAATCGTCAAACGAGGCCATTTTTGCGCGATTAACGCCTCCTCCATTTCTCCTTTCACCCGATTATAGAAAAACGGAGAGTGCGCGTTTGCTCCCATTGAGCTGACCACCAACATGTGCTGCGCGCCCAGCCGACGCCCGGTCAGTGCGGTATCAACCACCAGCGTATAATCCGCATGAATAAACGCCGCTTTACTTCCCGCTTCACGCCGGGTCGTGCCCAGGCAGCAAAAAACAATATCCACCGGGTCGGTCACCTGAGCTAACGCATCGGTAAGCTGCGGATCGTGAGGGTTATACACGCCGACAATATCCGTCAGCGGACGACGCGTCGGCGCGGCGATAGCGCTCACCTGCGGCGTGTTGATTAACATTCTCAGCAGATGTCCGCCGACCAGTCCGGTCGCGCCGGTAATCAGTACCTGACTCATCCTCGCTCCTTTACAGATTTGTCCACCTTGCACTCTCGGCCCTATCGACCAGGCTTAATAGTCTACGAGGTAAGTATCCATCATTGTGGGAAATTTGCCTTACCAGAAGCCAACACCGCGGAGGAAACGCATGAGTAAGAAAATAGCCGTTTTGATTACCGATGAATTTGAAGATTCAGAATTTACCTCGCCGGCAGCAGAATTCCGTCAGGCCGGACATGAGGTCATCACCATCGAAAAAGAGGCGGGTAAAACGGTGAAAGGAAAAAAAGGCGAGGCCAGCGTCACCATTGATAAGGCGATTGATGATGTTCGTCCCGACGAGTTCGACGCCTTGCTATTGCCGGGAGGTCATTCGCCGGACCACCTGCGCGGCGACAGCCGTTTCGTGGATTTTACCCGCGATTTTGTTAACAGCGGTAAACCGGTCTTTGCCATTTGCCACGGCCCGCAGTTGTTGATCAGCGCTGATGTCATTCGTGGCCGCAAACTCACGGCGGTGAAACCGATTATTATCGATGTGAAGAACGCGGGCGCGGAATTTTACGATCAGGAAGTCGTCGTCGATAAAGATCAGCTGGTGACCAGCCGCACGCCTGACGACCTGCCGGCATTTAACCGCGAGGCGCTACGCCTGCTGGGCGCGTGAATCGCGTAACCAGTGCAGTTTTTTACCAAACCCCAGCGTATTGTCGGTGAATTTAATTTCATCCAGCCGGATTTCCCATACCGGCGCTGGCAGCACTCTGGCGACCGGGAAGCGACGAAGGTAAGCTTTACGCGCGGCGTCGCTCTCCTGCCCCTCCAGACGGCGAATTTCCCCTTTAAACTGCACGCCGCGAATGCGCGCCACCGTTTTCGGCTGTCCGTTGACCGTTCCCGCAACTGGCGCGCGCGCGCCGGACATTTGCGCATGGAGGGTTTTATCCTCCGTTAACAGATACAACGCGACGTTTTGCGCATCGAACAAATAAAACGCGTTGGCGCACCACAGCTCTCCCTCATGGTGTACGCACCAGGTCACCACATGTTGTTTCGCCAGCCAACGGCCAATAGCGGTAAGTGTGTCCATCTTTATTCTCGCTTATACTGGGAACCTGAAAATTATCATGCTGATGGCGACAATGACACCCTGGTATCTGTATCTGATTCGTACGGCAGACAATGCGCTTTACACCGGGATCACCACCGATGTGGCGCGTCGTTACAGGCAGCATCAAACGGGAAAAGGCGCAAAAGCATTACGGGGGAAAGGTGAATTAACGCTGGCGTTTGCGGCGCAGGTCGGCGATCGCTCGCTGGCCCTGCGCATAGAGTATCGCATCAAACAGCTCACAAAGCGCCAGAAGGAGCACCTTGTGACGGAACGCGAGGTATTTGAAGCGCTATTGTCCAGCCTGCAAACGCCGGTGCTTAAAAACGATTGAAGTGGTCGTGATACTCCACCAGCCCCGTCACGCCCTCCAGCGCATCCTCAGCCAAACGGTGTACCTGGAAAGCGCTTTCCGTACCGGGCCAACGGCAGTGAAGATCGTAATGAGCGGCCAGTTCAAAACCGAAGCGGCTATATAACGCCGGGTCACCCAGCGTCACGACCGCCGCGTAGCCGAACTCATTGAGCGAATCCAGCCCTTCATACACTAACTGGCGCGCCAGCCCTTGCCCGCGATATTTTTCATCCACCGCCAGCGGCGCCATACCGACCCACTGTAAATCCTCGCCCTGCACATCAACCGGGCTGAAGGCCACATAGCCCACCACCTGACCTTCATCATCCGTGGCCACCAGACCGAGCGTCAGAAAGCCATCTTCACGCAAATCGTGAACCAGCTTCGCTTCCGCATCGCTTTCGAATGAACGGCGTAACAGCGCATCAATACCAGGCGCATCAATGGGGATTTCTACTCGAATTAGCATGGTTCACCTACCGAGGTCTGTTTGGTTTCCGGCGAGTTTTTCATGCCCGCCTCAACAAAATCCGCCAGTTGCAGCAGCATAACGCGTAACGCTTTCGGCATCTGCTCCAGTTCGATGGCGTCCATCAGATTCTTCACATATAACCCTAACTCAGTATCGCCTTCAATGACCAGTCGACGCTGGAAAAAGAGCGTATCCGGGTCCTGTTTACGGGCAGCTATCATTAGCAGATCGCTGGCGTCGGCGCTAAAACTGACGTCGGCATCCGCCTGCTGGCTAACGATCAGCTTTTCATTTTCAACCGTGGTATACCATTTTAAGTCAATGTCACGCACATGAATGCTTAACCAACGACCTTCGAGGAATTCCAGCTCTCCATCGGCCAGCGCCTGACGAAACTGCCAGCTCAGAACCTGTTCCAGAACCTGGCGCTTTAGCGCAAAGGGCGTCAGTTTAACCGGTACACTCATCAGAGACGGGCCAGCATGGACTAAGCGTGAACGCAGTTTATCTAACACGAGCTTTACTCCCTGTTTCAATAGTCCTGTTATTTTGCCATATCCAATAAATCACATGGCGGCGTAAATCAACAATTGTGTCTGATTTTCTACCCCATTATTGGTGTTACCAATACGCCTTTAACTGCCTTAAATCAAAAATTGTCGCAGCAAGGTTAACTAAAATCCCTGTTCGTTAACAATTTTGCGTCTCAGACGTAATCCTCAGGATAAATTATGGAGCTGCTCTGCCCTGCCGGAAATCTCCCGGCGCTGAAGGCGGCCATCGAGAACGGCGCTGACGCCGTTTATATCGGGTTAAAAGACGATACCAATGCCCGTCACTTTGCCGGCCTTAACTTCACCGAAAAAAAATTGCAGGAAGCGGTGAGCTTTGTTCACCAGCATCGCCGCAAATTACACATCGCCATTAATACTTTTGCGCATCCGGACGGCTATGTCCGCTGGCAGCGCGCCGTGGATATGGCGGCGCAGCTTGGCGCCGACGCGTTGATTCTCGCCGACCTCGCTATGCTGGAATATGCCGCAGAGCGTTACCCACATATTGAGCGTCATGTTTCCGTTCAGGCCTCGGCAACCAACGAAGAGGCGATTCGCTTTTATCACCGCCACTTTGATGTCCACCGCGTGGTACTGCCGCGTGTACTGTCGATTCACCAGGTAAAACAACTGGCCCGCGTCACGCCGGTGCCGCTGGAGGTATTCGCGTTCGGCAGCCTGTGCATTATGGCGGAAGGTCGCTGCTATCTTTCTTCTTACCTGACGGGGGAATCGCCCAATACCGTCGGCGCCTGCTCCCCCGCCCGCTTTGTTCGTTGGCAGCAAACCCCGCAGGGGCTGGAATCGCGCCTGAATGATGTCCTGATCGACCGTTACCAGGATGGCGAAAACGCGGGCTACCCAACGCTATGTAAAGGCCGCTATTTAGTAGACGGCGAGCGCTATCACGCGCTGGAGGAGCCAACCAGCCTGAACACGCTGGAGCTGCTGCCGGAGCTCATGGCGGCGAATATCGCCTCGGTGAAGATCGAAGGCCGCCAGCGCAGCCCGGCCTATGTCAGCCAGGTGGCGAAAGTGTGGCGCCAGGCGATCGATCGCTGCAAAGCCGCCCCGCAAAACTTCGTTCCACAGCGCGACTGGATGGAGACGCTCGGCGCGATGTCCGAAGGCACCCAAACCACGCTTGGCGCATATCACCGTAAATGGCAGTGAGAGGAGCTATGAAATATTCCTTAGGACCGGTGCTTTATTACTGGCCGAAAGAGACGCTGGAAGATTTTTATCAGCAGGCCGCAAAAAGCAGTGCTGACGTCATTTATCTGGGCGAAGCGGTGTGTAGCAAGCGTCGCGCTACCAAAGTCGGCGACTGGTTGGAAATGGCGAAATCCCTCGCCGCCAGCGGTAAGCAGGTGGCGCTCTCCACCCTGGCGCTGGTACAGGCGTCATCTGAATTAAGCGAGCTGAAACGCTATGTGGACAACGGCGATTTTCTGCTGGAAGCCAGCGATCTTGGCGTGGTGAATCTGTGCGCCGAGCGCAAACTGCCATTTGTCGCCGGCCATGCGCTGAACTGTTACAACGCGGTCACGCTGCGTCGGTTGCTGAAAGAAGGCATGGTGCGCTGGTGTATGCCGGTGGAGCTGTCCCGCGACTGGCTGGTGAATTTGCTTAATCAGTGCGATGAACTGGGCATCCGCAATCAGTTTGAAGTGGAAGTGTTGAGCTATGGGCATCTGCCGCTGGCCTACTCCGCTCGCTGCTTTACTGCCCGTTCGGAAGACCGTCCAAAAGATGAATGCGAAACCTGCTGTATCAAGTATCCAAACGGTCGTGACGTGCTCTCGCAGGAGAATCAGCAGGTGTTTGTGCTTAACGGTATTCAGACCATGAGCGGCTATGTCTATAACCTTGGCAACGAACTGACGTCGATGCAGGGATTGGTGGATATCGTGCGGCTATCGCCGTTGGGTACGGAGACATTGGCCATGCTTGATGCCTTTCGCGCTAACGAAAACGGCGGCGCGCCATTAGCACTTGCCGCGCATAGCGACTGTAACGGCTACTGGAAACGTCTGGCCGGGCTGGAGCTACAGGCGTAAATTTGCCGGATGGTGCCTGGCGTAGGCCTGATAAGCGTAGTGCCATCAGGCATGTCATATTCGCGACCTGTCTTATAACGCTCACTTTGTTAACAACATTCGCTAATCTTTAATGCAGTATTAAAAGATTAACCGGTAACAAAGTGAGCCGTTATGACTAACAAAACTATTCCGTTCTCGGTGCTGGATCTGGCGCCGATCCCTGAAGGATCTTCGGCAAAAGAAGCCTTCACGCACTCGCTTGATCTCGCACGGCTGGCTGAAAAGCGCGGCTATCACCGCTACTGGCTGGCGGAACATCACAACATGACCGGCATCGCCAGCGCGGCGACCTCGGTATTGATTGGCTATCTGGCGGCCAATACCACAACATTACGTCTTGGCTCCGGCGGCGTGATGCTGCCTAACCATTCACCGCTGGTGATTGCCGAGCAGTTTGGCACGCTGAATACCCTCTATCCAGGACGTATCGACTTAGGGCTGGGACGCGCGCCGGGTAGCGATCAGCCGACGATGCGCGCGCTACGTCGTCATATGAGCGGCGATATCGATAACTTTCCACGCGATGTCGCAGAGCTGGTGGACTGGTTCGACGCCCGTGATCCCAGCCCGCTGGTGCGCCCGGTGCCCGGCTACGGCGAGAAGATCCCGGTCTGGCTGCTGGGCTCCAGCCTGTATAGCGCGCAGTTGGCGGCCCAGCTTGGCCTGCCGTTCGCCTTTGCTTCGCATTTCGCGCCGGATATGTTGTTTCAGGCGCTGCATCTGTACCGCACCCAGTTCAAACCTTCAGCGCGACTGGAAAAACCGTACGCGATGGTGTGCATTAACATTATTGCTGCCGATAGCAATCGCGACGCGGAGTTCCTGTTTACCTCCATGCAGCAGGCCTTTGTGAAGCTACGCCGTGGAGAGACCGGCCAACTGCCGCCGCCGATCGAGAACATGGATACCTTCTGGTCGTCATCCGAGCAGTATGGCGTGCAGCAGGCGTTGAGCATGTCGCTGGTCGGTGATAAAGCGAAGGTCCGCCACGGGCTGGAATCTATCCTGCGGGAAACTCAGGCGGATGAAATTATGGTCAACGGCCAGATTTTCGATCATCAGGCGCGGCTACATTCGTTTGAACTGGCGATGAATGTGAAGCAAGAATTGTTGGGATAGTACGCCTTGTGCCGGATGGCGGCTTCGCCTGATCCGGCCTACATAAGCACGCAGGCCCGGTAAGCGTAGCGCCACCGGGCCATTATTTTACTGATACACCGGCAACAGATTAAAGCTCGACAAGATATGCACCAAAGCGTTACCGACGCCAAACAGCAGAATCAGTACAATCATCGGCGTGCCGCCCCAGACGCGAAATTTTGGGCTACCAAAGCGCTGGCGAGATTTACGCGCCAATAATGCCGGCACAATGGCCGCCCAGATCGTCGCTGCCAGTCCTGCATAACCAATGGCGTACAGGAAGCCGTTCGGGTACAACAGGCCACCGATCATCGGCGGCAGGAAAGTCAGCAGCGCGGTCTTCAAACGTCCCATCGCCGAGTCATCAAAGCCAAACAGATCCGCCAGGTAGTCAAACAGCCCCAGCGTAACCCCAAGGAATGAGCTCGCGACAGCAAAGTTAGAGAACACCACCAGCAGCAGATCCAGGCTGCGGCTGTTCAGCACGCCGCTCAATGCCTGTACCAGCACATCAATATTGCCGCCTTTCTGCGCAATGCCGATAAATTCCGGACGCGGGATGTTGCCCATCGTCCCCAGCAGCCAGACAGAATAGAGCGCCAGCGCCAGTAACGTCCCATAAATCAGGCACTTCACGATGGTGCGCGGATCTTTGCCGTAATATTTCATCAGGCTCGGCACGTTACCGTGATAACCAAAAGAGGCCAGACAAAATGGCAGCGTCATCAGCAGGTACGGCGTATATGACGCGTGGCTTTCAGCCACGTTAAACAACGTGGTCGGCGTGACGTGCCCCAACAAGCTGCCGAAGGTCAGGAAGAAAGTAATCACTTTCGCGCCCAGCACAATCGCCGTCATCCGACTGACCGCCTTCGTACTCAGCCACACTACAAACGCCACCAGCAGCGCAAAGGCAAAACCAGCCGCTCGCGCCGGAACGTTCAGCGACATCTCAGCAAAGGTATGATGCAGAATCGAGCCGCTCGCCGAGATATAGGCATAAGTCAGGATGTAGAGCACAAAGGCAATAGAAATGCCGTTGACAATATTCCAGCCTTTCCCCAGCAGATCTTTGGTGATGGTGTCGAAACTCGAACCAATGCGGTAGTTAAGGTTGGCTTCGAGGATCATCAGCCCGGAGTGCAGCATACAAAACCAGGTAAAGACCAGTGCCGCCATCGACCAGAAGAACCACGCCCCGGACATGACCACCGGCAGAGAGAACATCCCCGCGCCAATGATGGTACCGCCGATAATCACTACGCCGCCAAGCAGCGAAGGTGACGTTTGGGTGGTGGTAAGTGTTGCCATTCAGCTCTCTCTCCAGTCATTTATAGTGTGACTATCTATCAATACGCTGCACTGTACCAGTACATGAGTACAAAAGAAATAAAAAAAGCCCCGATTGTTACGATCGGGGCTGTATATTTTACTTTACGCTGTGAACGCGCAGGTCAGCGTGAGTTACGCATCACCGCCGAAACGACGACGACCGGTGGAGTCATCGCGACGCGGACCACGGCTTTCACGACGCTCGCCGCTGAAACGGCGACCTTCGCTACGGCCGCCTTCACGACGTTCACCGCTAAAATTACGACCGCCTTCACGACGTTCGCCGCTAAAGCTACGACCACCGCCACGACGCTCACCACCGGTATGCGGCTGAGCATCACCCAGCAACTGCATATTCATCGGCTTGTTCAGAATGCGGGTACGCGTGAAGTGCTGAAGCACTTCACCCGGCATACCTTTCGGCAGCTCGATGGTGGAGTGAGACGCGAACAGCTTAATGTTACCAATGTAACGGCTGCTGATGTCGCCTTCGTTAGCGATCGCGCCCACGATATGGCGAACTTCAACGCCATCATCGCGGCCCACTTCAATGCGGTACAACTGCATATCGCCAACGTCACGACGTTCACGACGCGGACGATCTTCACGGTCGCCACGCGGGCTACGGTCGTTACGATCGCGCGGACTACGGTCATCACGGTCGCGGAATTCACGCTTAGGACGCATCGGCGCATCCGGCGGCAGAATCAGCGGACGCTCGCCCTGCGCCATTTTCAGCAGCGCGGCGGCCAGCGTTTCGAGGTCCAGCTCTTCCCCTTCAGCAGACGGCTGGATTTTCGCCAGCAGCGCACGGTACTGATCCAGATCGCTGCTTTCCAACTGCTGCTGAACTTTCGCGGCGAATTTTTCCAGACGACGTTTGCCCAGCAGTTCTGCGTTCGGCAGTTCCACTTCCGGAATGGTCAGCTTCATGGTGCGTTCGATGTTACGCAGCAGACGACGCTCGCGGTTCTCAACGAACAGCAGCGCGCGGCCAGCGCGACCTGCACGACCAGTACGGCCAATACGGTGAACGTAAGACTCGGAGTCCATCGGGATGTCGTAGTTCACTACCAGGCTGATGCGCTCAACGTCCAGACCACGGGCCGCAACGTCGGTGGCGATCAGGATGTCCAGACGACCATCTTTCAGACGTTCCAGAGTCTGCTCACGCAGCGCCTGGTTCATATCGCCATTCAACGCGGCGCTGTTGTAGCCGCTACGTTCCAGCGCTTCCGCTACTTCCAGAGTCGCGTTTTTGGTACGCACGAAGATAATCGCCGCATCAAAGTCTTCCGCTTCCAGGAAACGCACCAGCGCTTCGTTTTTACGCATGCCCCACACCGTCCAGTAGCTCTGGCTGATGTCAGGACGGGTCGTCACGCTGGACTGAATGCGCACTTCCTGCGGCTCTTTCATAAAGCGGCGGGTAATGCGACGAATCGCTTCCGGCATGGTGGCGGAGAACAGAGCAGTCTGATGACCTTCCGGGATCTGCGCCATAATAGTTTCAACGTCTTCGATGAAGCCCATACGCAGCATTTCGTCGGCTTCATCCAGCACCAGACCGCTCAGTTTAGAGAGGTCGAGGGTGCCGCGTTTTAAGTGATCAAGCAGACGTCCGGGCGTACCGACAACGATCTGCGGCCCCTGACGCAGGGCGCGTAACTGCACGTCATAACGCTGACCGCCGTACAGAGCAACCACGTTTACGCCGCGCATGTGTTTAGAGAAATCTGTCATGGCTTCGGCAACCTGTACCGCCAGTTCGCGGGTTGGCGCCAGCACCAGAATCTGAGGTGCCTTCAGCTCAGGATCAAGATTGTTGAGCAGCGGTAAAGAGAACGCTGCAGTTTTGCCGCTACCGGTCTGGGCCATGCCCAGCACGTCGCGACCGCCCAGCAGATGCGGAATGCACTCTGCCTGGATTGGAGATGGTTTTTCGTAACCCAGATCGGTAAGGGCTTCAAGGATAGGAGCCTTCAGCCCCAGATCTGCAAAAGTGGTTTCGAATTCAGCCATGTAGTACGTGTGCCTCAAAATTAATGGCGGCCAGTCTACATAACTCATCATGAAATTGATCTGCAATTTTCATTGAAAAGTGTGAACCGGCTCAAAGTAGGTGTATTAACGAACAACAACGCCCTCACCCGCGAAGGTGATGGCAATCAAAAAGATTACGGGCTGATATGTTCGTCAGCTATTGCTGGTCCGATTCTGCCAGGTCATCTTGGTCCTGGCCCAGGAGCGATAATTCCAACAATGCGTATCGGTGCTCAACAAAGTTATGAACGTTGTTGGCCACCGCCAGTTTGAACAGAGCCGTGGCGCTGTCCAAATCCCCCAGACTTAGGTAGTACTTACCTAAATAGAAGTTGGTTTCACTGAGATGCTCAGCGAGCGAGGTGTTATCCGTTGCGTCCGCCTTGAGCCTGTCCATCAGCGTTGCTTCGCTAATGTCGCCCAGGTAGAACTCGACAATGTTCCATCCCCATTGCTCTTTATCCGATTTTTCGAAGCGTGCTTTTAACGCTTCTTTCGCCTGCTTCTCATTGAGCTTCTGCTCAACAAGATACAGCCACAGGCTGCGGTAAGGATCATTGGGATCGTCTTGATAAAACGCCAGCAGATCATCTTGCGCTAACTTATCACGGCCGCCGTAATACAATGCGATACCGCGGTTTAAGTGCGCGTAGTTGTAAGTTGGATCAAGCTCTAGTACAGAATCAAACGCTTCATAGGCAGCATCAAAATTGCCTGCCTGCGTTAAATAAATGCCTAAGTAATTGAATACTTCAGGCATATCCGGTCTGATTGCCAGCGCTTGTGAAAAATCATTTCGCGCTAATGCCCTCAAACCAAGACTATCATACAACACTCCGCGCTCATATAAAAGCTGTGCGCGTTCGTCATCGGTTAAAGCCCGACTGGCAAGAATCTGTTCCATACGCGCCAGAATCACTTCCTGCTGTAAAGTCGGTTGCAATGGTACTGCGAGGACTTCACTTTTACGCCAGGCGGAATTACTGCATCCTGCCAGCGTGAGTGCTGTCGCAACGAAACACCAGCGCAAAAAAGGCTTCATTTCCCACTCCCGAAGACAACGATTGAATGAACGTCCTGTTCCCCGGTGGCTCAACAAGGCGTCCAGCCAGGTCTAAAGCCCTCCGCAATGCGGAGGGCAAAAGGCAACCTTACTCGCCCTGTTCGCTCGCCGGAGCTTCCGGCGCAGCCGCAGGTTGAGACTGCTCGGTTGCTTCTTTAATGCTCAGACGTACACGGCCCTGGCGGTCAACTTCCAGAACCTTAACCGGCACTTCCTGACCCATCTGCAGATAGTCGGTCACTTTCTCTACACGCTTATCCGCGATTTGAGAGATGTGAACCAGACCTTCTTTACCGCCGCCGATGGCAACAAACGCGCCAAAGTCAACGATGCGGGTCACTTTACCATTGTAGATACGACCGACTTCGATCTCCGCGGTGATCTCTTCGATACGACGGATAGCGTATTTCGCTTTTTCACCGTCGGTCGCCGCGATCTTCACAGTACCGTCATCTTCGATTTCGATGGTAGTACCGGTCTCTTCAGTCAGCGCGCGGATCACAGAACCGCCTTTACCGATCACGTCTTTGATCTTGTCCGTGCTGATCTTGATGGTATGGATACGCGGCGCGAATTCAGAGATATCGCCGCGCGGCGCGTTGATCGCCTGTTCCATCACGCCCAGGATGTGCAGACGCGCGCCTTTCGCCTGATTCAGCGCCACCTGCATGATCTCTTTGGTGATACCTTCAATTTTGATATCCATCTGCAGCGCAGAGATACCGTCGCGGGAACCCGCCACTTTGAAGTCCATATCGCCCAGGTGATCTTCGTCGCCCAGAATGTCAGACAGTACAACGTAGTTGTCGCCTTCTTTCACCAGACCCATCGCGATACCCGCTACGGCGGCTTTAATTGGCACGCCAGCGTCCATCAGCGCCAGAGAAGCGCCGCACACGGAAGCCATAGAGGAAGAACCGTTGGATTCAGTAATCTCAGACACCACGCGAACGGTGTACGGGAATTTATCCATGTCCGGCATCACTGCCAGCACGCCGCGCTTCGCCAGACGACCGTGACCAATTTCACGACGCTTAGGAGAACCGACCATGCCGGTTTCGCCTACGGAGTACGGAGGGAAGTTGTAGTGGAACAGGAAGCTGTCAGTACGCTCGCCCATCAGTTCATCAAGCACCTGCGCGTCACGGGCAGTGCCCAGTGTTGCGGTAACCAGCGCCTGCGTTTCACCACGGGTGAACAGAGCGGAACCATGAGTACGCGGCAGCACGCCAGTGCGCACGTCCAGACCGCGGATCATGTCTTTTTCACGGCCATCGATACGCGGCTCGCCTGCCAGTACGCGGCTACGAACCACGTTTTTCTCAATCGCGTGCAGGATTTCGCCCAGTTCATTAGCGTCCAGAGTTTCATCTTCTGCGATAAGCTGATCGATGGTTTCGGATTTGATCACGTCAACCTGAGCATAGCGCTCTTGTTTATCGGTGATGCGGTACGCGTCGCTCAGACGAGATTCAGCCAGCGCAGCAACGCGCGCGTTCAGTGCGTCGTTGACGGCTTCCGGCTGCCAGTCCCAACGCGGTTTACCAGCTTCTTTCACCAGGTCGTTGATCGCCTGGATAACGACCTGTTGCTGCTCGTGACCGAATACCACCGCGCCCAGCATAGTGTCTTCGCTCAGCAGTTCAGCTTCGGATTCCACCATCAGCACAGCCGCTTCAGTACCGGCAACCACCAGGTCCAGTTTGCTCTCTTTCAGCTCGTCCTGGGTCGGGTTCAGTACGTACTGCTCGTTGATATAGCCAACACGCGCCGCGCCGATTGGGCCGTTGAACGGAATGCCGGACAGCGACAGCGCAGCGGATGCGCCGATCATCGCCACGATATCCGGGTTAACCTGCGGGTTAACGGAAACGACGGTGGCGATAACCTGCACTTCGTTAACGAAACCTTCCGGGAATAGCGGACGAACCGGGCGGTCAATCAGACGCGCGATCAGGGTTTCGCCTTCGCTTGGACGGCCTTCACGACGGAAGAAGCTGCCCGGGATACGGCCAGCAGCGTAGGTACGCTCCTGATAGTTAACGGTCAGTGGGAAGAAGTCCTGGCCTGGCTTGGCTTTTTTCTGGCCGACAACAGTAACGAATACGGCGGTGTCATCCATGCTTACCATAACAGCGGCTGTGGCCTGACGCGCCATCATGCCAGTTTCCAGCGTTACGGTATGCTGACCGTACTGGAATTTACGAACGATCGGATTAAGCAAAATAATATCCTTTCCAATTTTTGACGGCACAATACGCACCGTCGTTAATACCCGATCTTCTGCGCATCCTCGCGACTAATGACAACCCTAACCCTGATTCGGGTGAAGCCTCTCATTAGCCGCGCGAACCTCTGCAACGGAAGATCATTCATAGCAACAATACATTAGTTTCCAGTGAATTGCTGCCGTCCACTTGAAAAAAGGGGCCATTAGGCCCCTTCTTTCTGAAACTCGCAAGAATTAGCGACGCAGGCCCAGACGCTCAATCAGCGCGGTGTAGCGTGCAACATCTTTACGTTTCAGGTAGTCGAGCAGTTTACGACGCTGAGAAACCATACGCAGCAGACCACGACGGCTGTGGTGATCTTTTTTGTGCTCTGCAAAGTGACCCTGCAGGTGGTTAATCTGTGCAGTCAACAGAGCAACCTGAACATCGGTAGAACCGGTGTCGTTTGCGTCACGACCGAACTCAGAAACGATTTTAGCTGTAGCTTCAGTACTTAGAGACATTTTAAAACTCCAAAGTATTTAAGAATGAAAGGACGCCGATCTCTAATTCAGCGGTCCCTGTGTATACACTTCATCCTTCAAACTGCCTCTGTGTTGGCTGCGTCCGCTCACCTCAGTCACTTACTTGAGTAAGCCCCTGAGGATGTAATGAGAGATATCCTTGTCCCTCACCAGAGGCAGCCTTAGGCTGTTCAAATTCGTTCCAGACGAATTTGTCTCTTCCTTGCCGCCTTGATGCAGCTCGAATGATTTTGTGTACACGCCCGCAAACTGTTAAATAATTTACGCGACGTTAAGCGGCGGTATTCTACTCGTAGCGCTCTCTTATCGCAAGACGAAGCGACGTTATGCCGGATACTCTACTACCAGTCGACGGGGCGCAACACGACCTTCGTCGTCAATTTCGCCCATACCGATAAATTTACCGTCTTCACCTTCCGTCACACGAACCAGTCCATTCAACGGCGCGCCCGTGGTACGAACCGGGTTGCCATTTTTGAAGTATACCGAAGACGTTAACGGCAGATTAACAACAGGATAGTCCGAAGCAGGACTATCCATTGGCATCAATAATGGATCGAGCAACTGCGCTGCCGGAACGCCTTGCTGTTCCGCCTGCGCCACCAGCGTCTGCAAATGCTCCAGCGTGACCATTCGCTCTACCGGATACTTACTTACCGTCAGACGGCGCAGGTAAATGACGTGTGCGCCGCAGCCCAGTTTCTCACCTAAATCGTCAATAATGGTACGAATATAGGTGCCTTTCGAGCAGTGAACTTCCAGTTCAAGCTCGTTACCTTCGTGGCGAATAAACAGCAGTTCGTAGACGGTAATCGGGCGGGCTTCGCGCGGCACTTCGATACCCTGACGGGCATATTCGTACAGCTTCTTGCCCTGATACTTCAGCGCTGAATACATTGACGGAATCTGTTCGATATCTCCACGAAAGGTCTCCAGCGCGCTCGCAAGCTGCCCGGCGCTGAAAGTCACCGGACGCTCCAGCACGATTTGACCATCGGCGTCAGAGGTATCCGTACGTTGCCCCAGACGGGCAATAACACGATAGCGTTTGTCAGAATCCAGCAGGTACTGCGAAAATTTTGTCGCTTCACCGAGGCAAATCGGCAACATGCCGGTCGCCAGCGGGTCCAGCGCGCCGGTATGCCCGGCGCGGTTGGCATTGTAGATGCGCTTAACTTTCTGCAGCACGTCATTGCTGGACATGCCCTGCGGCTTATCCAGCAGCAGAACGCCGTGAATATCGCGGCCACGACGACGAGGACGACTCATCAATCCTCCTTGCTGTCGTCCGGGTTCACACGACGTTCTTCGTCATGTTTCACCACGTTAGTCACCAGGTTGGACATACGCATCCCTTCCACCAGCGAGTTATCGTAGAAGAAGGTGAGTTCCGGCACGATACGCAGGCGCATCGCTTTACCCAGCAGGCTACGGATAAATCCGGACGCTTCCTGCAACGCTTTGATACCCGCTTTCACCGCGTCTTCATCTTTGTCGTTCAGGAAGGTCACAAACACTTTGGCATAGGCCAGGTCACGGGACATTTCGACACCGGAGACGGTGGTCATCATGCCCAGACGCGGGTCTTTAATTTCGCGCTGCAGGATGATGGCAATCTCTTTTTGCATCTCCTGGGCCACACGCTGCGGGCGACCGAATTCTTTCGCCATAATAAATTCTCCAGAATAAAGACAAAAAAGGGGCATTCAGCCCCTTTTAAATTCATGCCGGGTGGCGCTTCGCTTACCCGGCCTACGCAAAATTATCTTCTAAGTATTTTGGGTTGCAACAAGGCGGCAAGAGTGTGAATCCCCGGGAGCATAGATAACTATGTGACCGGGGTGAACACTCGTAGCCAACGCAGTTGCGGCCCGAAAGACGACGAAGATTAAGCGATGGTACGTTGGATCTCGATAATCTCGAACACTTCAATCATATCGCCAACGCGAACGTCGTTGTAGTTCTTCACGCCGATACCACATTCCATGCCGTTACGGACTTCGTTAACGTCATCTTTGAAGCGGCGCAGGGATTCCAGCTCGCCTTCATAGATAACCACGTTGTCGCGCAGTACGCGGATTGGGTTATGGCGTTTAATCGTACCTTCGGTAACCATACAGCCCGCGATCGCGCCGAATTTCGGCGATTTGAACACATCGCGCACTTCAGCCAGACCGATGATCTGCTGTTTCAGTTCCGGAGACAGCATACCGCTCATCGCAGCTTTCACTTCGTCGATCAGGTTATAGATGACGGAGTAGTAACGCAGATCCAGGCTTTCAGACTCGATCACTTTACGCGCAGATGCATCGGCACGCACGTTGAAGCCGACCAGAATCGCGTTGGACGCCGCAGCCAGGGTGGCGTCAGTTTCGGTGATGCCCCCTACGCCGGAACCGATGATCTTCACTTTAACTTCGTCAGTAGACAGTTTCAGCAAGGAGTCGGAGATCGCTTCCACGGAACCCTGTACGTCAGCCTTCAGCACGATGTTCACTTCGTGAACTTCGCCTTCGGTCATGTTGGCGAACATGTTCTCAAGTTTCGATTTTTGCTGACGCGCCAGTTTCACTTCACGGAATTTGCCCTGACGGTACAGCGCCACTTCACGCGCTTTCTTCTCGTCACGGACCACGGTGACTTCGTCACCGGCAGCCGGAACGCCAGACAGGCCGAGAATTTCCACCGGAATGGACGGACCCGCTTCCAGCACTTCCAGACCCAGCTCGTTACGCATCGCGCGCACACGGCCATATTCGAAGCCGCACAGCACGATATCGCCTTTGTGCAGCGTACCTTCGCGTACCAGAACGGTAGCCACCGGACCACGACCTTTATCAAGGAAGGATTCAATGACCGCGCCGCTCGCCATACCTTTACGTACGGCTTTCAGCTCCAGGACTTCGGCTTGCAGCAGGATCGCGTCCAGCAGTTCGTCGATACCGGTGCCCGCTTTCGCAGACACATGGACGAACTGGCTTTCACCGCCCCACTCTTCCGGCAGAATGCCGTACTGGGACAGCTCGTTCTTCACACGATCCGGATCGGCTTCCGGCTTATCAATTTTGTTCACCGCCACAACCACCGGCACACCTGCCGCTTTCGCGTGCTGGATAGCTTCGATAGTCTGCGGCATCACGCCGTCGTCTGCCGCCACTACCAGAACCACGATATCCGTTGCCTGGGCGCCGCGAGCACGCATGGAGGTAAACGCGGCGTGGCCCGGGGTGTCCAGGAAGGTGATCATACCGTTGTCAGTTTCAACGTGGTATGCGCCGATGTGCTGGGTAATGCCGCCCGCTTCGCCAGAGGCCACCTTCGTTGAACGAATGTAGTCCAGCAGAGAGGTTTTACCGTGGTCAACGTGACCCATGATGGTCACAACCGGTGCGCGCGGTTCAGCCGCAGCGCCGGTGTCACGGTCGCTCATTACCGCTTCTTCCAGTTCGTTTTCACGACGCAGGATAACCTTGTGGCCCATCTCTTCGGCGACCAACTGTGCGGTTTCCTGGTCTATGACCTGGTTGATGGTAGCCATGGCGCCCAGTTTCATCATCGCTTTGATGACCTGAGAGCCTTTAACCGCCATCTTGTTCGCCAATTCGCCAACGGTGATGGTTTCACCGATCACCACGTCGCGGTTAACGGCCTGAGCGGGCTTCTGGAAGCCTTGCTGTAAAGAAGACCCTTTACGCTTACCACCTTTACCGCCGCGAACCGCAGCACGCGCTTCTTCACGATCGGCTTTGGATTCGGCATGTTTGCCTTTTTTCGCCGGACGAGCCGCTTTCGCATTACGGCCACGACCGCGACCGCCTTCTACTTCACGATCGCTTTCGTCTTCGGCCTGGCGAGCGTGCTGAGAAGTGGTGACATGATAGTCACTGGTGTCTTCTACAGGCTCAGGCGTTGCGGTCCATTTGTTTTCTTCCGCCATGCGGCGAGCTTCTTCTGCTACACGACGCGCTTCTTCTTCGAGTTTGCGACGTGCTTCTTCTTCCGCTTTACGCTTCAGTTCTGCAGCTTCATTCTCACGGCGGGCTTTTTCGGCCTGGGCGGTTTTGGTCATATCGTCAGTCTGTTGATTGCTCACTTTGTCTTTTTCCGCAGCTTCACGTTTCGCTTTTTCAGCGGCTTCACGCTTAGCTTGTTCTGCGGCCTCGCGTTCAGCTTTTTGTTGCGCCTCGCGTTTGGCCTGTTCTTCTGCCTCACGACGGGCTTGCTCTTCCGCTTCACGCTGCGCCTGTTCTTCCGCGGCAAGGCGTTCAGCCTCTTGCGGGTCGCGTTTTACAAAGGTGCGCTTCTTGCGGACTTCGATTTGTACCGATTTACTTTTTCCACCGGTACCTGGAATATTCAGGGTGCTGCGCGTTTTACGCTGCAGCGTCAGTTTATCGGGACCAGAAACCGCTTCGCGGTTCAGGTGCGCCAGTAAAGTCTGTTTTTCTTGTGCGGACACAGAGTCGTCAGCAGATTTCCGGATACCTGCATCAGCAAACTGCTGTACCAGGCGATCCACGGAAACCTGTCTCTCTGCGGCCAGCGCTTTTACGGTTACATCTGTCATGCTGTTCCTTCCTGCTACAGTTTATTACGCTTCGTCGCCGAACCAGCAAATATTACGGGCAGCCATAATCAGCTCACCGGCTTTTTCGTCGGTCAACCCTTCGATATCAGCCAGATCATCAATGCCCTGGTCGGCGAGATCTTCCAGCGTACAAACACCACGAGCCGCCAGTTTGAAAGCCATATCGCGATCTAATCCTTCCAGATTCAGCAGATCGTCAGCCGGTTTATTATCACCGAGGCTTGCTTCCTGGTCCTGCGCCAGAGTGGCCAGTGCGTTTTTAGCACGCTCGCGCAGTGCTTCAACGGTCGGCTCATCAAGGCCGTCAATTTCCAGCAGTTCTTTCATTGGCACATAAGCCAGTTCTTCGAGCGTGGAGAAACCTTCTTCTACCAGAACGGTCGCGAACTCTTCATCAATATCAAGATATTTAGTAAAGATCTCGATAGCGGCATGTGTTTCAGCCTGATGTTTAGCCTGCAGGTCATCAACGGTCATTACGTTGAGTTCCCAGCCGCTCAATTGCGAAGCCAGGCGGACGTTCTGACCATTACGTCCGATCGCCTGCGCCAGATTACCGGCTTCAACGGCGATATCCATGGTATGTTTATCTTCGTCCACCACGATAGACGCGACGTCTGCCGGCGCCATCGCATTAATGACGAACTGCGCCGGGTTATCATCCCACAGCACGATATCAATACGCTCGCCGCCCAGCTCGGTAGAGACCGCCTGAACGCGCGCGCCGCGCATACCCACGCAAGCGCCGACCGGATCGATACGCTTATCGTTGGTTTTCACCGCGATTTTCGCACGAGAACCCGGATCGCGAGCCGCAGCTTTAATTTCAATCACTTCTTCGCCGATTTCCGGCACTTCAATGCGGAAAAGTTCAATTAGCATTTCCGGCCTGGAACGGGTGACGAATAGTTGCGCGCCACGCGCTTCCGGGCGAACAGCATACAGCACACCGCGAATACGGTCGCCAGGACGGAAGTTTTCACGCGGTAGCATATCTTCACGCAGAATCACCGCTTCAGCGTTACCGGCCATCCCTTCGGATTTAATTTCCAGAGAGATATTGTCGCGGTTCACTTTCTTCACCACGCCAGTGACGATTTCGCCTTCCTGGTCGCGGAACTGATCGACAACCATCGCCCGTTCGGCTTCACGGACTTTCTGCACGATAACCTGTTTCGCAGTCTGCGTGGTGATACGGTCAAAGGTGACAGATTCAATCTGATCTTCAACATAGTCGCCGACATTCAGGCTTTCGTCTTCAAAGCGCGCCGCTTCCAGTGTAATTTCCTTCGTCGGCATGGTCACTTCTTCAACGATCAACCAACGGCGGAAAGTATCAAAATCACCGCTTTTACGATCGATTTCTACACGAACATCGATCTCCTGCTCATATTTTTTCTTTGTTGCTGTCGCCAGCGCACTTTCCAGCGCTTCAAAAATTTTTTCGCGTGGCAGCGCTTTTTCGTTGGAGACGGCTTCAACAACAGCCAAAATTTCTTTGTTCATCGCGGGCTTTTCACCTCATCCAGACTGTTAAAAGTGGGGAACCAGGTTCGCCTTCTGGATATTACTCAGCGCGAACACTTCATCTTTGCCTTCGACTGTGACGGTAATCATTTCACCGTCCACCGCTTTGATAATGCCCTGCCACTTGCGACGGTTCTGTACCGCCATGCGAAGAACCAGCGCGACTTCTTCACCCTGGAAACGCGCATAATGATCGGCAGTGAACATAGGACGGTCGAGACCCGGTGACGAGACTTCAAGGTTGTAAGCCACGGAGATAGGATCTTCAACGTCCAGCACCGCGCTTACCTGGTGGCTCACATCAGCACAATCATCAACATTGATGCCATCTTCACTATCAATATAGATGCGCAGTGTGGATGTGCGACCGCGAATAAATTCGATGCCGACCAGCTCATAGCCTAAGGCTTCAACTGGCGCTGTAATCATCTCTGTTAATTTTTGCTCTAATGTGGACAAGCCCACCCCCAAGACATAAAAAAAGGGCCTAAAGCCCAGTTATTCTGTAGTCAGATAACAAAAAACCCCGATAAATCGGGGCTTTAGATAACTGAACCCTATAACCGCAACTGCGGTCTGGTGTACCTTCCGAAAGAATTTTTTTCAAATCCAGCTACGAAGGACATAATCTTCACAGTATATTTGAAAAAGAACTCTAAGGGAAAGTGGTTGCGGGAGCCGGATTTGAACCGACGACCTTCGGGTTATGAGCCCGACGAGCTACCAGGCTGCTCCACCCCGCGCCTGAAACGTGGCAAATTCTACTCGTTTTGGGTAAAAAATGCAAATACTGCTGGGATTTGGTACCGAGGACGGGACGTAAAATCTGCGCACAGTATAGTGACCAGGCATGAGTAATGTCAACCTTATTCCCAATATGCAGATGAATGAATATCACTCTTCGTTATACTCATCCCACCTCTCCGGCTTATACACGCATTTCACAACGTTATTTTAGTAAACCCTCACTAAACGCTTCCTGTCTCTGATAAAAGATGATTAAATGAAAACTCATTTATTTTGCATAAAAATGCACTGAAACAGAAAACCGATCTCATTATCAGTCAATCAAGCAGGGTTCTATTCTATGACGACGATTCTTAAGCATCTTCCAGCAGGTCAACGTATTGGTATCGCTTTTTCCGGCGGTCTGGACACCAGCGCCGCACTGCTGTGGATGCGACAAAAAGGAGCTGTCCCATATGCATATACTGCGAATCTGGGACAACCGGATGAGGATGACTATGACGCCATTCCTCGTCGCGCAATGGAGTATGGCGCAGAGAACGCTCGCCTGATTGATTGCCGCAAGCAGTTGGTTGCAGAAGGGATCGCGGCGATTCAGTGCGGCGCTTTCCATAATACGACTGGCGGGCTGACCTATTTCAATACCACGCCGCTGGGCCGTGCCGTGACCGGCACGATGCTGGTCGCAGCGATGAAAGAAGACGGCGTGAATATCTGGGGTGACGGCAGCACCTATAAAGGCAACGATATTGAACGTTTCTATCGTTACGGCCTGCTGACGAATGCTGAATTACAGATTTACAAACCGTGGCTGGATACTGACTTTATCGATGAGCTGGGCGGTCGCCATGAGATGTCTGAATTTATGATTGCCTGCGGTTTCGACTATAAGATGTCAGTCGAAAAAGCCTATTCCACCGACTCCAATATGCTCGGCGCCACGCATGAAGCGAAAGATCTGGAGTTTCTTAATTCCAGCGTCAAGATCGTCAACCCGATTATGGGCGTGAAGTTCTGGGACGAAGAGGTGAAGATTCCGGCGGAAGAAGTGACCGTCCGTTTTGAGCAGGGACATCCGGTAGCGCTGAATGGCAAAACCTTCAGCAATGATGTTGAGATGATGCTGGAAGCGAATCGCATCGGTGGCCGCCACGGCCTGGGCATGAGCGACCAAATTGAAAACCGCATCATTGAAGCGAAAAGCCGCGGTATTTATGAAGCCCCCGGAATGGCGCTGCTACACATCGCCTATGAGCGTCTGCTGACCGGTATCCACAATGAAGATACCATCGAGCAGTATCACGCCCATGGCCGCCAACTGGGTCGTCTGCTGTATCAGGGCCGCTGGTTCGACTCTCAGGCGCTGATGCTGCGCGATTCCCTGCAACGCTGGGTAGCCAGCCAGGTGACGGGCGAGGTCACGCTGGAGCTGCGTCGCGGCAACGACTACTCAATTCTGAACACCGTATCCGACAATCTGACCTATAAGCCAGAACGTTTAACCATGGAAAAAGGCGATTCCGTATTCTCGCCAGACGATCGTATCGGTCAGTTGACGATGCGTAACCTGGACATCACCGATACGCGTGAAAAACTGTATGGCTATGCACAGTCTGGCCTGCTGGCGACATCGTCCGCCACCGGTTTACCGCAGGTCGGCAGTCTGGAAAACAATGCAAAGTAACCGAATGATATTTCTCACAGGCCGCGCAAGCGGCCTTTTTTATGGGGGATGATAACTGTAGGCCGAATAAGGCGTACACGCCGCCATCCGGCATTGATTGCCTGGCGACGCTACGCTTATCAGGCCTACATGCCACATCATTTGACGGGGCTCAGACGAAAAAAAAGACGCTTTTCAGCGTCTCTTTTCTGGAATATTGGTACCGAGGACGGGACTTGAACCCGTAAGCCCTATTGGGCACTACCACCTCAAGGTAGCGTGTCTACCAATTCCACCACCTCGGCACGGATACTACTATTAACGCGGGATATCGCTGGTCGGCTGGGCCGGCGCAGCAGGTTGAGTCTGCTCGGTCTTCGCCGGTGCGCTCAGGTTTTCCCACTCGCTTCCTTTATTGGTTTTGTTGCTATTGATATTACCCAACACCAGACTGATGATGAAGAACAGCGTCGCCAGTACCGCCGTCATTCGGGTCATGAAGTTACCAGAACCACTTGAACCAAATAGCGTAGCGGAAGCGCCTGCTCCGAAGGAGGCTCCCATATCAGCGCCTTTACCTTGCTGCAGCATGATCAGACCCACAAGGCCAATTGCCACAATAAGGAAAACAACTAAAAGAGCTTCGTACATAATCAACCTGTTCCTTGCGGAGTTGCCGCGTACCAATGCTTCTACCAATAAAGCGGGATTTTTACTGTTTCCCACTGAAGCGGGTGTGAATACTAACCAAAGCGAATGACCTTCGCAAGGGCAATTTAAGCGCATTGTATCAACTGCGGAAAAAAACAGCAAAAGCGTTATTTTTTACGGACAGTAAGGCGGCAACCGCCGCCTTTTTAGTCACTTAAACGATTAAACGGCTTTTACCGCGTCCGCAATACGATGGGCGAATGCCGTAACCTGCGCTTCATCCTCGCCTTCAACCATCACGCGAATCAGCGGTTCGGTACCGGATTTACGTAGCAGTACCCGCCCACGATTGCCGAGCGTGGCTTCTACGTCCGCCGTTACCGCTTTCACCGCTTCATTTTCCAGCGGATCGCCACTACCGGCGGTGTAACGCACGTTAACCAGAATCTGCGGGAACATTTTCATACCGCTGCACAGATCGTGCAGACTCATGTGATTACGCACCATCGCCGCCAAAACTTGTAGCCCCGCAACGATACCGTCGCCAGTGGTCGTTTTATCCAGCAGAATAACGTGACCAGAGTTTTCCGCGCCGATGCGCCAGCCTTTTTCCTGCAATTTTTCCAGCACGTAGCGGTCACCCACTTTCGCCCTGGCAAACGGAATGCCGAGCTGTTTAAGCGCCAGCTCCAGACCCATATTGCTCATCAGCGTCCCCACCGCGCCACCGCGCAGTTGGCCCTGGCGCAGCCCTTCGCGCGCGATGATATACATGATCTGATCGCCATCGACTTTTGCGCCTTCGTGGTCAACCATGATGACGCGGTCGCCGTCGCCGTCCAGCGCGATACCGAGGTCCGCTTTCTCCGCCAACACGCGCGCCTGCAACGCGCGCACGTCGGTTGCGCCCACTTCTTCGTTAATGTTGACGCCGTTTGGCTCACAGCCGATGGCGATAACGGTCGCGCCCAGCTCGCGCAGCACATTCGGCGCGATGTGGTAGGTGGCGCCGTTGGCGCAATCCACGACCACTTTCAGGCCATTAAGGCTCAGCTCGTTCGGGAAGGTGCCTTTACAGAACTCAATATAACGTCCGGCGGCGTCGACGATGCGACTCGCTTTCCCCAGCTCAGCGGAGTCTACGCAGGTGATCTCTTTTTCCATTTCGGCTTCGATGGCTTCTTCCACATCGTCAGGCAGTTTCGTGCCATCGATAGAGAAGAATTTAATCCCGTTATCATAGAACGGGTTATGCGAAGCCGAGATAACGATACCCGCCTCCGCGCGGAAAGTCCGCGTCAGATAGGCGACGGCCGGCGTTGGCATAGGTCCGGTAAACGAGGCCGACAGCCCCGCAGCGGCAAGGCCCGCCTCCAGCGCGGATTCCAGCATATAGCCAGAAATACGCGTATCTTTACCGATAATAATTTTACGCGAACCATGACGCGCCAGCACTTTTCCGGCAGCCCAACCCAGTTTAAGCACAAAATCAGGTGTAATGGGGGCATCGCCTACACGCCCGCGAATCCCATCGGTGCCGAAATATTTACGATTACTCATAGCGTTTGTTTCCCTTTGCAGACAGAGTGGCTTCTACCACCCGCATCGCCTCTACGGTTTCTTTGACGTCATGGACGCGAATGATCTGCGCGCCCTGCATCGCGGCAATTACTGCGCACGCAAGGCTGCCGTTCAGACGGTCTGATGGCCCCACGTTAAGTAGCTGACCAACCATCGTTTTACGCGACATGCCCACCAGCAGCGGCAGGTTAAAATGATGAAACTCACCCAGTCGCGCCAGTAAGGTATAGTTGTGAGAGAGATTTTTACCGAAACCGAATCCGGGGTCGAGCAACAATTTCTCTTTTGCGATGCCGGCCTTTTCACAACGTGCTATTTGCTCAATAAAGTAGCGATTCACCTCGGCAAAGACATCGTCATATTTCGGCGCATTCTGCATGGTTTTGGGGTTGCCCTGCATATGCATAAGACTGACCGGCAAGCCAGTTTCCGCCGCGGCTTCCAACGCGCCAGGTTCGGAAAGCGAACGGACATCATTGATAATATGCACGCCCGCCCTCGCCGCTTCACGGATTACCTCGGGTTTAGAGGTATCCACAGAAATCCACACTTCAAAACGTTGCGCTATTGCTTCCAGCACCGGAATGACGCGATCCAGCTCTTCTTCCACGCTCACTTCCGCCGCGCCTGGCCGCGTTGATTCACCACCCACATCAATAATTGTCGCCCCGGCATTCACCATTAAATTCGCATGTTTCACCGCCTCAATCAGCGTGTTATGCGCGCCGCCGTCGGAGAAAGAATCCGGTGTTACGTTCAGGATACCCATAACATGCGGATGAGTGAGATCGAGCGTGGCGCCCTGAGCGAAGAGTTTCATGGTCAAAATCCCTGTTTTATTTATGGTGAGTTAAAAAAGAAAAACCCCGGGGCAAGCCCCAGGGTTTCGGTGAGCGCTAAACATAGTGTTGTACAACAAACGCTTATTTGTCGCCCAACTGCTCTGACATCGTGTTGCCCGGGTTCGGCGTGCGTGGTTCATCAACCGGACGCGGCGCACGAGGCGTACCATTGCTGTCAGAGTTATTGGTGCCGTTTGGATCTTCCCAGCCCGCAGGCGGACGCACTTCACGACGCGCCATCAAGTCATCAATCTGCGGCGCATCGATGGTTTCATATTTCATCAGCGCATCTTTCATGGCGTGCAGAATATCCATATTATCAGTCAGGATCTGACGGGCGCGATTGTAGTTACGTTCAATCAGCGCTTTCACTTCCTGGTCGATGATACGCGCAGTTTCATCGGACATATGCTTCGCTTTCGCGACGCTACGGCCGAGGAACACTTCACCCTCTTCTTCTGCGTACAGCAACGGACCGAGTTTCTCCGAGAAGCCCCACTGGGTCACCATGTTACGCGCCAGGTTCGTCGCGACTTTAATGTCGTTCGACGCGCCAGTGGAAACATGCTCAACGCCGTAGATAATCTCTTCCGCCAGACGGCCGCCGTACAGGGTAGAGATCTGACTTTCCAGCTTCTGACGGCTGGCGCTGATCGCGTCGCCTTCAGGCAGAAAGAAGGTCACACCCAACGCACGACCACGTGGGATAATCGTCACTTTGTGCACCGGATCGTGTTCCGGCACCAGGCGACCGATAATCGCGTGGCCCGCTTCGTGGTAAGCGGTCGACTCTTTCTGCGCTTCCGTCATCACCATGGAGCGACGTTCGGCGCCCATCATGATTTTGTCTTTCGCTTTCTCGAACTCGACCATCGACACTACGCGTTTGTTGCCGCGTGCGGCAAACAGCGCCGCTTCGTTGACCAGGTTCGCCAGGTCCGCACCGGAGAAGCCCGGCGTACCGCGCGCGATGATCGCTGCATCAATGTCCGTCGCTAACGGTACGCGACGCATATGCACCTTCAGAATCTGCTCACGACCGCGAACATCCGGCAGGCCAACCACCACCTGACGGTCAAAACGACCTGGACGCAGCAGCGCAGGGTCAAGGACGTCAGGACGGTTGGTCGCCGCGATAACGATGATACCTTCGTTACCCTCGAAGCCGTCCATCTCAACCAGCATCTGGTTCAACGTCTGCTCACGTTCATCATGACCGCCGCCAAGACCTGCGCCACGCTGGCGACCTACGGCGTCAATTTCATCGATGAAGATAATGCACGGCGCCGCTTTCTTGGCCTGTTCGAACATGTCGCGCACACGGGATGCACCAACACCAACGAACATTTCCACAAAGTCAGAACCGGAAATCGTAAAGAATGGCACCTTCGCTTCACCTGCAATGGCTTTTGCCAGCAGGGTTTTACCGGTACCCGGCGGTCCGACCATCAGAACGCCTTTCGGAATTTTACCGCCCAGCTTCTGGAAGCGGCTCGGTTCACGCAGGTATTCAACCAGTTCCGCCACTTCTTCTTTCGCTTCGTCACAGCCCGCGACGTCAGCAAACGTGGTTTTGATCTGATCTTCCGTCAGCATACGCGCCTTGCTCTTACCGAACGACATGGCGCCTTTGCCACCGCCGCCCTGCATCTGACGCATGAAGAAGATCCAGACGCCGATCAGCAACAGCATCGGGAACCAGGAAATGAAGATAGAAGCCAGCAGGCTTGGCTCTTCGGGAGGTTCGCCAACAACCTTGACGTTTTTAGTCAGCAGGTTATCAAGCAGCTTCGGATCATTAATCGGAATGTAAGTCGTGTAACGGTTACTATCTTTCTTGGTAACGTTGATCTCACGTCCGTTGATACGCGCTTCGCGAACCTGGTCCTGATTGACCTCTTGCAGGAAGGTAGAGTAATCCACCTTACGGCCATTAGACTCGCTGGGCCCAAAGCTCTGGAATACTGACATCAGCACAACGGCAATGACCAGCCAGAGTATTAGGTTTTTCGCCATGTCACTCAAGGGATTAACCTCTTATTACAACTGTGTTAAAAACAGCGTCAGGATACTCTATATCCAGTTTCTTTCAAACCTTACGTCTGAAATCTGCCGGTTATCACTTTCGCCCGGTCGCTACAATGTACACTTCACGCGAACGCGCACGCGAAGAGTCCGGCTTACGAACTTTGACCTTCGTAAACAGGGAGCGAATTTCCCTTAGATACTCATCGAAACCTTCGCCCTGGAACACCTTCACTACAAAACTTCCGCCTGGCGCCAGCACATCGCGGCACATCTCTAACGCCAGCTCCACCAGATACATGGCGCGGGGGATATCCACCGCCGGTGTTCCGCTCATGTTTGGTGCCATATCCGACATGACAACTTGTACTTTACTGTCACCCACGCGTTCCAGTAACGCTTTCATGACAAGTTCATCACGAAAATCGCCCTGAAGAAAGTCCACACCAACGATAGGATCCATAGGTAAAAGATCACAAGCGATGATACGGCCTTTACCGCCAATCTGCGTGACCACATATTGTGACCAGCCTCCTGGCGCAGCGCCGAGATCGACTACCGTCATTCCCGGCTTAAAAAGTTTGTCACTTTGCTGTATTTCATCAAGTTTAAACCAGGCACGGGAGCGTAGCCCCTTTTTCTGCGCCTGTTGAACATATTTATCGCTAAAGTGTTCCTGAAGCCAGCGGCTTGAGCTGGCAGAACGCTTTTTACCTGTCATTTAACTTTCCCGTCGGGGCAGTTCATCGTAGCCAATGGCGTAAATTTCTACACGCCTATTTGGCGATATAAGGGAGATGGCGGTAGAATGACCCGTTTTCAATCCCAACGTAAGCAAAAATATACGATGAATCTGAGTACTAAACAAAAACAGCACCTAAAAGGTCTGGCACATCCGCTCAAGCCTGTTGTTATGCTTGGCAATAATGGTTTGACCGAAGGGGTACTGGCCGAGATTGAACAAGCGTTAGAGCACCATGAACTTATCAAGGTGAAAATCGCCTCGGAAGATCGCGAAACAAAAACCTTGATCGTGGACGCTATCGTGCGCGAAACCGGCGCCTGTAACGTACAGGTCATCGGTAAAACGCTGGTGCTGTATCGCCCAACTAAAGAGCGTAAAATCTCGCTGCCGCGTTAAGGATATCCTAAAGTCGAACACAAAATCTGTGTAAAACGAGGGGTTTTCCACGAGCAGGAGAGCAAAATGCCACGCTCTCTCCGTTGATAAAAGGCCGCTATGCGGCCTTTTTCCTTTCTTTACAATACACCAACAATTTGCGTATTGAGTACTACTTAAAGGTATTCCACTTTAAGCACTTCATATTCCACATCGCCGCCAGGCGTTTTGATCACCACGACGTCATCCTGCTCTTTGCCGATCAGGCCGCGAGCGATTGGCGAGTTTACCGAAATGAGATTTTGCTTAAAATCCGCCTCATCATCGCCAACAATACGGTAGGTCTGCTCTTCGTCGGTGTCCAGGTTCAGCACCGTGACGGTAGCGCCAAAAATCACACGACCATTGTTCGGCATTTTGGTGACATCAATCACCTGCGCATTCGACAGTTTTGCTTCGATATCTTTAATACGTCCTTCGCAGAAACCCTGCTGTTCGCGTGCAGCATGATACTCCGCGTTTTCTTTTAAATCGCCATGTTCACGCGCTTCGGCGATAGCGGCGATGATTTCAGGACGGCGCACAGATTTCAGAAAATCCAGCTCTTCGCGCAGTTTTTCGGCACCGCGTAAGGTCATCGGAATAGCTTGCATTTGTTATACCTCTTGAACATTCCTGTAGGGGGCAATGAACTCTACCCCGGCTGCTAAGCCAGCCCCGGCATATGCCATACCAGGGTCAGAAGCAAAAAAACACCAACCCGGGCGCGCAGTCCCAGGTCAGCTACAATTTCCTCTTTGATACCCATTTTACCCTGGAGTTCCCTATGGGTCATCGTTTACTTTTTAGGGCGTTGCGCCGTAGTATGACGGCTTGTTTCCAGGGTGTTAGCGCGAGATTATGCGATTTTCCAGATTTATCATCGGATTGACTACCAGTATAGCGTTCAGCGTTCAGGCCGCGAATATTGACGAATACATCAAACAGCTTCCGGCTGGCGCCAACCTCGCGCTGATGGTGCAAAAGGTTGGCGCGCCCGCGCCGGCTATTGATTACCATAGTCAGCAGATGGCGCTTCCCGCCAGCACCCAAAAAGTGATTACCGCGCTGGCGGCGCTGATTCAACTCGGCCCGGATTTCCGTTTTACGACCACGCTGGAGACCAAAGGCAGCGTCGATAACGGCATCTTAAAAGGTGACTTAATTGCGCGCTTCGGCGGCGATCCAACGCTAAGACGTCAGGATATTCGCAATATGGTCGCGACGCTGAAAAAGTCCGGCGTCACGCAAATCGACGGCAATGTGCTTATCGACACGTCGATTTTCGCCAGCCACGATAAAGCGCCAGGCTGGCCGTGGAACGACCTGACGCAGTGTTTCAGCGCGCCTCCCGCCGCCGCCATCGTTGACCGTAACTGCTTTTCTGTGTCGCTTTATAGCGCGCAAAAACCAAACGATTTAGCCTTTATTCGCGTGGCCTCTTATTATCCGGTAACGATGTTCAGCCAGGTGCGGACCCTGCCGCGCGGTTCGGCAGAAGCGCAGTATTGCGAGCTGGATGTTGTGCCTGGGGATTTGAACCGTTATACGCTTACCGGCTGTTTACCACAGCGCACCGACCCGCTGCCGCTGGCCTTTGCTATTCAGGACGGTGCCAGCTACGCGGGCGCGATCCTCAAGCAGGAGCTGAAAGAGGCCGGAATAACTTACCGCGGCACGTTGCTGCGTCAGACGCTGGTTAACGAGCCCGGAACAATCGTCGCCAGTAAACAGTCGGCGCCACTGCACGATCTGCTTAAGATTATGCTGAAAAAGTCAGACAATATGATCGCTGATACTGTTTTTCGGATGATTGGTCATGTCAGGTTTAACGTGCCTGGCACCTGGCGGGCGGGATCGGATGCCGTTCGCCAGATCCTGCGCCAACAGGCGGGAATCGACATAGGCAATACCATTATTGCCGATGGTTCAGGCCTCTCTCGTCATAACCTGATCGCTCCCGCCACGATGATGCAGGTGCTGCAATATATCGCTCAACACGATAATGAGCTGAACTTTATCTCTATGCTGCCGCTGGCGGGCTATGATGGTTCATTACAATATCGCGCCGGGCTGCATCAGGCGGGCGTAGACGGTAAGGTTTCAGCGAAAACCGGGTCACTGCAGGGGGTGTATAACCTGGCGGGCTTTATTACCACCGCAAGCGGGCAACGGATGGCATTTGTACAGTATTTGTCCGGCTACGCGGTTCCACCAGCCGATCAGCGTAATCGCCGCATCCCGTTAGTGCGCTTTGAAAGCCGGCTGTACAAGGATATTTATCAGAACAACTAGGTGGAGCGTTTGATTGCCGGATGGCGGCGCTTTGCGCCTTATCCGGCCTACAAGTATGTAGGCCCGGTAAGCGCAAGCGCCACCGGGCATTTAAAGCCGATTAACGCTTATAGATGAACTCGACGCCTTCTTCGTCGTCTTCGTCCCAGTCGTCATCCCAATCATCGTCTGCGTCTTCTTCCACTTCAGCCAACTGCTGACGATGATAATCATCCCACATGAACTCGACTTTTTCCGGCTGTTTCGCTTCTTCAGCCTGCGCGATCGGGTTCTCGATGATAAAGGTCATCACATCCCAGCAGAGATCTTTCACTCCTAGCTGACTGGCAGCGGAAATCAGATAGTATTTCCCTTCCCAGCCCAACGCTTCGGCGATCGCTTTCGCTTTCTCTTCCGCTTCGGCTTTATCCATCAGATCGATTTTGTTGAACACTAACCAGCGCGGTTTAGCCGCCAGATCCTGGCTGTATTTTTCCAGTTCGCCAATAATGATACGGGCGTTTTCCACCGGATCGGAACCGTCGATCGGATCGATATCAATGAGGTGCAGCAGTACGCGGCAACGTTCGAGGTGCTTCAGGAAGCGAATTCCCAGGCCCGCGCCTTCCGCCGCGCCTTCGATCAACCCCGGAATGTCGGCCACCACAAAACTCTTTTCGTTGTCCATACGTACCACACCCAGGCTCGGCACCAGCGTGGTAAATGGATAGTCCGCGACTTTTGGTTTTGCTGCCGATACCGCGCGAATGAACGTTGATTTACCGGCGTTTGGCATCCCCAGCATCCCGACATCCGCCAGCAGCATCAGTTCCAGCAGCAGGTCGCGCTTATCGCCCGGCGTACCGTTGGTTTTCTGGCGCGGCGTACGGTTAACCGAGGATTTGAAACGGGTATTGCCTAACCCATGCCAGCCGCCCTTCGCGACCAACAGACGCTGACCGTGTTTGGTCATGTCGCCCATCGTTTCACCGGTTCCCTGGTCGATAATGCGCGTACCGACCGGCACTTTGATGGTCACGTCTTTACCGCGTTTACCGGTACAGTCGCGGCTCGCGCCATTCTGACCACGTTCAGCGCGGAACGATTTTTCAAAGCGGTAATCGATCAGCGTATTCAGGTTTTCATCGGCTTCCATCCAGACGTCGCCGCCGTCGCCGCCATCACCGCCGTCCGGGCCGCCTTTCGGGATATATTTTTCGCGGCGGAAGCTCACACAGCCATTACCGCCATCGCCTGCAACGACCAGAATCGATGCTTCATCAACAAACTTCATTTTACTCTCCGTAAATCATTCGCCTGAGCGGGGTTGCGAAACCACCGTTTCATGCTTGCGTAAACCGCCCCAAATACGATGACCAATGGCGGAATACATCGCGCCCGCAACCACGACAAACGCACCGAGATAACCTAAAAGGTTTAACATCGGTCTGGCGAAGAAATCGGGCCAGGCCATAGATAAAAGATCTGAAAACAGCAGGGTAAATAGCGGTGTAAGCGTGATTATCGCGCTCACCTGCGCCGCCTGCCAACGCGCCATCGCTTCCGCCAGGGCGCCATATCCTACCAGCGTATTCAGCCCGCAGAAAATCAAACAGGCGAGCTGCCAGTCACTCAGTTGCGCTATCACCATCGGTTTTGCCAGCGGTAAGAGCGCTATCGTACATAAAGTGTACAGTAAAAACAGGATTTGCTGCGAGGCCAGACGTCGCAATAATATTTTTTGCGCCACGCCATAACTCACCCATACCATCGCCGCGCCTACGCCAAAAATAACGCCCCAGGTGTAGTCGGTCAGTCGGGTAAAAATCTCGATCAGACTGGTGTTAAAAAACATCACCAGCCCGCTCAATAACATCAGCGCGCCAATCACCTGCGTACCGCGCATCTTTTCTTTCAGAATAAAGACGCTGGCGACCATCATGCCGACCGGCGAAAGCTGGCCGATAACCTGCGACGCCGTTGGGCTTAAATATTGCAAGGAAGAACTGAACAAAATGAAATTACCGAACAGTCCGCAGGTCGCTATCGCCAGTAATACCAGCCAGCGCGGCTTACGAAAAATACGCAGCGGCGGCAGCTTTCTTTTTACTGCCAGTATCGCCCCGAGGCCAATACTGGCCATTAAGAAGCGGTAGAAGACAATGGTTGGAGGCTCCATCACCTCCAGCACTTGCTTCATTGCTATTGGCAGCGCTCCCCAGCACATCGCAGTAGTGAGCGCTAAAAGAATACCAATGCCTGCCTGCTGCTTCATGCCGTATTCCCTGCAAAGACCCGTTAACGGCATTCGCACAGCCACACGGGTATATTTTAGTCGGCCATCGAATGTAAAAAGCCCCGCAACAGGTGCGGGGCTCTCATCCGTTACCGGACCACGAAGAACTTACTCAGCAACGATGCTGATGTATTTACGGTTTTTCGGGCCTTTAACTTCGAATTTCACTTTACCGTCTGCTTTAGCAAACAGAGTGTGGTCACGACCGCAACCAACGTTGGTGCCAGCGTGGAATTTAGTACCACGTTGACGAACGATGATGCTGCCTGCCAGAACTGCTTCACCGCCAAAGCGTTTTACGCCCAGACGTTTAGCTTCAGAATCGCGACCGTTACGAGTCGAGCCGCCAGCCTTTTTATGTGCCATTTAATCTGCTCCCCTATTCTTAAGCGCTGATGCCGGTGATTTTCACATCAGTGAACCACTGACGATGGCCCTGCTGCTTACGGTAGTGTTTACGACGACGAAACTTAACGATTTTAACTTTCTCGCCACGACCGTGGGCAACAACTTCAGCTTTGATTACGCCGCCATCAACGAAAGGAACGCCGATTTTGACTTCTTCACCGTTTGCGATCATCAGAACTTCAGCGAACTCAATAGTTTCGCCAGTTGCGATGTCCAGCTTTTCCAGGCGAACGGTCTGACCTTCGCTTACTCGGTGTTGTTTACCACCACTTTGGAAAACCGCGTACATAAAAAACTCCGCTTCCGCGCACACCTTTTCAATGATTCAGAGCGCGCTATAAATATTCACAATAGGGCGCGAATATTACGCAAATTGCACGGCTTTGACAAGTGCTACCATCAATACATGAAGAAAAAAAAAACAACGCATACGGTAACGTTTATCTGCGGCGTTTTTTCAGTACAATCAGAGTATATTTCTAACCATAAACCCTACGTTACCTCATTCAGACATGGGATAATCGGGGCGATAAGCCCGGCTTTTGCGATGAATTTAGAAAAAATCAACGAGTTAACCGCGCAAGATATGGCGGGTGTCAATGCGACAATCCTTGAACAGCTTAATTCCGACGTTCAACTGATTAATCAGCTAGGATATTACATCATTAGCGGCGGCGGAAAACGCATTCGTCCGATGATTGCCGTTCTTGCCGCGCGCGCGGTGGGTTATCAGGGCAACGCGCACGTGACTATCGCCGCTCTGATCGAGTTTATCCACACGGCGACGCTGCTGCATGATGATGTGGTGGATGAATCCGATATGCGTCGCGGCAAGGCAACGGCAAATGCCGCCTTTGGTAATGCCGCCAGCGTGCTGGTCGGCGACTTTATCTATACCCGCGCCTTCCAGATGATGACCAGCCTCGGCTCGCTAAAAGTGCTGGAAGTGATGTCGGAAGCGGTCAACGTGATTGCAGAAGGCGAAGTGCTGCAATTGATGAACGTGAATGACCCGGACATTACCGAAGAAAATTACATGCGGGTGATTTACAGTAAAACTGCGCGTCTGTTCGAAGCCGCCGCCCAATGTTCCGGTATTCTCGCCGGTTGTACGCCTGAGCAAGAGAAAGGGTTGCAGGACTATGGCCGCTACCTGGGTACGGCTTTTCAGCTCATTGACGATCTGCTGGATTACAGCGCCGACGGCGAGCATCTCGGTAAAAATGTGGGCGATGACCTCAATGAGGGCAAACCCACCTTACCGTTGCTTCACGCCATGCGTCACGGTACGCCAGAACAATCAGCGATGATCCGTACCGCTATTGAACAAGGTAATGGTCGTCATCTTCTGGAACCGGTTCTGGAAGCGATGACCACCTGCGGCTCGCTGGAATGGACGCGTCAGCGAGCGGAAGAAGAAGCCGACAAAGCGATATCCGCGTTGCAGATATTACCGGATACCCCATGGCGTGAGGCGCTAATCGGTCTCGCACACATCGCGGTGCAACGCGATCGTTAATGCTATTCTCTTATCCCGCGCCCTGCGCGGGATATTCCATTAAGCTCCAATAAACTCCAGATATTCTCTTGCCCATCTTTTTCTATGCGGCTTTCCTTGGCATATTCTGAATATTGCCGCCACTTACATGAACTTTTTAGAACATTCTTTCACGAAGCGTTATAGTATCGAACGTCGTCGGGTTGTTAAAACCGTAAATGATTAACCTCAGGAGTGATGGATGTATGGAAAGCAAGCTTATTGACTGGCATCCGGCCGATATCATTGCCGGGCTGCGTAAAAAAGGGACTTCAATGGCCGCTGAGTCACGCCGGAATGGATTGAGTTCATCCACGCTGGCCAATGCGTTAACGCGCCCGTGGCCGAAAGGAGAGTTGATTATCGCGAAAGCATTGGGAACGGAACCCTGGGTTATTTGGCCATCGCGTTATCACGATCCGCACACGCATGAGTTTATCGACAGAACGCGGCTCATGAGAGCGCGTAATAAAGGCAAGCAGAATGTAGAGTGAATGCCTGCAAAACAACCCCCGCAACAGCGTTCGCGGGGGTTATTCAGCGAACAGAAGGTTATTCGCCTTTCACACGTTCAATATTGGCGCCTAGCGCGCGCAGTTTATCTTCGATGCGCTCATAACCGCGATCGATGTGATATATGCGATCCACAACCGTCGTACCTTCCGCAATACAGCCCGCCAGCACCAGGCTCGCAGATGCCCGCAGATCTGTCGCCATGACCTGTGCGCCAGAGAGTGTTTCTACGCCATGGCATATCACGGTATTGCTTTCAATTTCCGCACGCGCGCCCATGCGGCTGAGTTCAGGCACATGCATAAAACGGTTTTCAAAAACGGTTTCTGTGATAAAGCCTGTCCCCTCCGCCACCAGGTTTAGCAACGTGAACTGTGCCTGCATATCGGTCGGAAATGCCGGATGCGGTGCAGTACGAACATTGACCGCCTTTGGTCGTTTGCCGTGCATGTCCAGACTAATCCAGTCCTTGCCCACTTCGATGTCCGCACCAGCATCACGCAGTTTCGCCAGTACCGCGTCCAGAGTGTCCGGTTGCGCGTTACGGCAGATGATTTTACCGCGAGAGATCGCTGCCGCCACCAGGAAAGTCCCCGTTTCGATACGATCCGGCAGCACACGATAAACGCCGCCACCCAGACGCTCTACGCCCTCGATCGTAATACGATCGGTGCCCTGCCCGGCGATCTTCGCCCCCAGAGCAATCAGGAAGTTAGCGGTGTCGACAATTTCCGGCTCGCGCGCGGCATTTTCAATAATGGTCGTCCCTTCCGCCAGCGTAGCGGCGCACATAATGGTGACAGTCGCGCCGACGCTGACCTTATCCATCACGATATGCGCCCCTTTAAGACGCCCTTCCACGGAGGCCTTTACGTAACCCTCTTCCAGCTTGATGGTCGCACCTAGTTGTTCCAGACCGGTAATATGCAGATCAACCGGACGCGCGCCGATAGTGCATCCCCCCGGCAGGGAGACTTGTCCCTGACCAAAACGGGCAACCAGCGGCCCCAGCGCCCATATCGAGGCGCGCATGGTCTTAACCAGATCATAAGGCGCGCAGAACACGTTCACCTGGCTGGCGTCAATGTGTACCGATCCATTGCGTTCCACTTTCGCCCCTAATTGGCTCAGGAGCTTCATTGACGTATCCACGTCTTTCAGTTTTGGGACGTTTTGGATCTCTACCGGCTCTTCTGCCAGCAGCGCGGCGAACAGGATCGGCAGCGCGGCGTTTTTGGCGCCGGAAATTGTGACTTCGCCCTGGAGCGTCGTTGGCCCCTGTACACGAAATTTATCCATTATTGTATTCTCAATTAAGCATTCATCTCCGCTACCGGCAGGTTACCCTTACCCGTAGCTTAAAATCCGTTAAGTTTACGATCGCGCGCCCATTCTGCCGGGGTATACGCTTTGATCGATACGGCATGGATACGGTTGTCCGCAATGTACTCCATTAGCGGGCCATAGACCGTTTGCTGTTTCTTGACCCGGCTCATGCCGTCAAACATCTCGCCCACGGCAATAACCTGAAAGTGACTGCCATCGCCGGAGACGTGGACTTCCTGGAGGGAGAGGGCATTCATCAGCACACTCTGAATTTCATGATTTTCCATGGGTTCTTTATTCGTCAAATAGTGAAAACAGCCCAACATCTTAGAGCAAAGTGGCGCCGTCTTAAATAAGCAAAAGATCACGCTGATAAATCAGAGCTGTAAAAGTGCCGGATGGCACCGCTAACGCGTCTTATCAGGCCTACGAAGATCATGCGAAGTGTAGGCCGGATAAACCATCCGGCATTCATTACATACGAGGAAGTACGTCTTCGGGCAAGTTATATAATTGCGCCAACACGTAGACCTTATCGTTAACGCCAGACAATGACACGGTATTGCCCTGTTTTTTTGCCTGGTTCACAAGGTGCGCCAGCAGCGCCAGGCCCCCCGTATCCACCCTGGAGATCTGGCTCAGGTCGATACGGGTAACGTCTGTCATCGCCTCTACGCGCGCGTCCCATAACGGCGTCAACACGTCCTGATCCAGCTCTCCCGCCAGCATCAGTGTGCCCGCTTCACGCGTCCAGGTGAGTTGCGGCGTCATTACTGTTTCTCGTCTAAAGTAATTTTCTGTTGAGAGATAGATTTCAATTGTGCGGTCAGGCCGTCGATGCCTTTAGTACGCAGCAGGTCACTCCACTCATTTTGCTTGGTGGTGATCATGCTGACGCCTTCCGCAATCATGTCATACGCCTGCCAGTTGCCGGTCTGGGTATTTTTGCGCCACTGGAAATCCAGACGCACCGGCGGACGACCGTTGGGATCAATAATCGTTACACGGATCGGCACAATGGTCGCATCGCCCAGCGGTTGCTCAGGCGCTATCTGGTAAGTCTGACCGTGGTACATCGCCAGCGCCTGGCCGTAGGCCTGTTTCAGGTATTCGCGAAACGCTGCAAAATAGGCTTCACGCTGCGCCGGGGTCGCATCTTTGTAGTAGCGGCCTAACACCAGCGCGCCGGCATATTTTACCTGCACGTACGGCAGGAGTTCCTGATCAACAACGTCGCGCAGGTAATCCGGATTGGCGCGAATTTTCGGCTGTTCGTTTTTCAGGCGATCAAAAGTTTTCTGCGCCGCCTCGTTCATCAGTTTATAAGGATTGCTCTGATCCGCTGCCGTTGCTACGCTTAATGGCGCAATGACCAGCATGGCCACCATCATCAGTCGTTTAAACATGCCTCAATTCTCCTGAGATTATTTCGTTGCGCCCACGGGCGTTGTGGCTTCAGTATGGCCTTCCGTTGCGGCTGGCGCATCGCCAGAATTCTTATTGTCGTCGCCTTTGCTGTTATAAAGGAACTGACCAATCATATCTTCCAGCACCATTGCAGACTTGGTGTCCTGGATCGTACTTCCATCTTTGAGGATAGACGTTCCCAGCTCAGGATCTTCAAAACCGACGTTTAATGCCAGATATTGCTCCCCCAGCAGCCCGGAAGTACGAATACTCAACGAGCTGGTATCGGGAATATGGTTATAACGCTCTTCGATGTCGAGCGTTACGCGCGGCAGGTACGTTTTCGGATCAAGCGAGATATCTTCAACCCGCCCGACAACCACCCCGCCGATGCGTACCGGGGAACGCACTTTCAGACCGCCGATGTTATCGAAGGTCGCATAAACCTTATAGGTCGGCTCCGTGCGCATAGAGGTCACATTTGCCGCCTTCAGGCACACAAACAGCGCCGCCAGCAACGCCACCAGCAAAAAAACGCCTACCCAAATTTCATTTTTTTTCGTTTGCATGAACTCAATTCCCAAACATCAGTGCGGTCAGCACAAAATCCAGCCCCAGAACGGCCAACGATGCGTGAACCACGGTACGCGTCGTTGCCCGGCTAATCCCGGCAGAAGTCGGTATTGCGTCATAACCGTTGAATAACGCAATCCATGTTACCGTAATGGCGAACACCACGCTCTTTATCAGACAGTTCACCAGGTCCATACGCCAGTCGACGGCATTCTGCATCGCGGACCAGAAGAACCCGGCGTCGATTCCCTTCCAGCTTACGCCGACCAACGAGCCGCCCCAGATACCGACCGCCACAAAGATAATGGTCAGTAGCGGCAACGAAATCACGCCAGCCCAAAAGCGCGGCGAAATCACCCGGCGCAATGGATCAACCGCCATCATCTCCATACTGGAGAGCTGCTCCGTCGCCCGCATCAGGCCGATTTCCGCCGTCAACGCCGACCCGGCCCGCCCGGCAAACAGCAACGCCGCGACCACCGGCCCCAGCTCGCGCAGCAGCGAAAGCGCCACTAACATGCCAAGACTGGTCTCCGCGCTGTAAGTGGTCAGAACCAGATAGCCTTGCAGCCCCAGCACCATACCGATGAATACGCCGGAGACAATAATGATAAGCATCGACAAGACACCCACATTATAAAGCTGGCGCACCAGCAGCGGCGCATGTTTGCGAAACTCCGGCTTACCGATAACCGCATTGAATAACATTAACCCGGCACGCCCGAACGTCCTGACGGTTTTGATCCCGCGGTGTCCGAGTGCTGCCAGCGCATTTAACAGCATGAGTGGCTTAACTCCCTGTTTCGAGTAAATCAAGGTGATAATCGCCCGCCGGATAGCGGAACGGAACCGGCCCGTCGGCAATGCCGTCAAGGAACTGACGCACGCGCGGGTCCGTATTCTCCTGCAACGCCTGAGCGCTACCGTGGGCGACGATTTTTTTGTCCGCCATGATCCAGGCGTGATCCGCAATACTGAGCACCTCTGGCACATCATGCGAAACCACCACGCAGGTCACGCCCAGCGCGCTGTTCAATTCTGAAATCAGCTTCACCAGAACGCCCATGGTAATCGGGTCCTGGCCGACAAACGGCTCATCGAACATGATGAGATCCGGTTCCAGAGCGATGGCGCGCGCCAACGCGGCGCGGCGCGCCATCCCGCCGGAGAGCTCGGAAGGCATCAGTTTTGCCGCGCCGCGCAGCCCGACAGCCTCCAGTTTCATCATCACAACGCTTTTTAGCAGCGGCGCGGGTAAAGTGGTGTGCTCCCGTAGCGGATAGGCCACATTGTCAAACACGTTCATGTCGGTAAACAGCGCTCCCGACTGAAACAGCATACTCATACGTTTGCGGACGGTGTAGAGCCGCGAACGGGACATGGCCGGCACATTCTCGCCATCAAATAAGATCTCGCCCTTATCCGGCGGGATCTGTCCGCCAATCAGGCGCAACAGAGTGGTTTTACCGATGCCCGACGGCCCCATGATCGCCGTGATCTTCCCGCGCGGCACCGTCAGGGAAATATTATCGAAAATGCAGCGTTCGCCACGGGAAAAGCTGACGTCGCGCATATCGACTAAATTTGCCACAGACTGACCCATTGATTCATCCTTCGTATTGCCTTGTTGAGGTAACCATGGCGCTGAATTTAACCATGGGTTCGACATAATTACAGAATATTCACTGACAGGGTTAGCGAAAGCTGGCATTCGTTTTACTTTTTAGCCGCATAAAGTCAAAATTAGGACTTCGTTACGGCTTCCAGATATCCCTTCCAGGGGACCGGCGAGTATACCTGAAGAAAGGACTTTAGATGCTTTTAGCGATGGCGCTACTCATAATTGGTTTGCTTCTGGTGGCCTACGGCGCCGATCGTCTGGTGTTTGCAGCCTCTATTTTATGCCGTACATTCGGTATTCCCCCGCTGATCATCGGGATGACGGTAGTGAGTATCGGCACCTCGCTGCCGGAAATTATTGTGTCGGTTGCCGCATCGCTGCACGGTCAGCTCGATTTAGCCGTCGGCGCGGCGCTCGGTTCTAACATCACCAATATTTTGCTGATCTTAGGGCTGGCGGCGCTGGTTCGTCCTTTTACCGTGCATTCCGATGTTTTACGTCGCGAATTGCCGTTAATGTTATTTGTTAGCGTGGTAGCCGGTTCCGTACTGCATGACGGACAGTTAAGCCGCAGTGATGGTATCTTTCTCCTGCTTCTGGCCGTGCTATGGCTGTTATTCATTGTTAAAATCGCGCGTCTGGCCGAACGGCAGGGAAATGACAGCCTCACTCGCGAACAACTGGCGGAACTGCCGCGCGAAGGCGGGCTCCCCGTCGCGTTCTTATGGCTGGGCATTGCGCTGGTCATCATGCCGATGGCGACGCGCATGGTAATCGATAACGCTACGGTACTGGCGAATTATTTCGCCATGAGTGAATTAACGCTCGGCCTGACAGTCATCGCCGTCGGCACCAGTCTGCCAGAACTGGCCACGGCGATTGCCGGCGTGCGAAAAGGCGAAAATGATATTGCCGTCGGCAATATCATTGGCGCCAATATTTTTAATCTCGCCATCGTGCTGGGGCTGCCTGCGCTGATCGCCCCGGGGGAGATCAACCCGCTGGCGTTTGGGCGTGATTATAGCGTGATGTTGCTGGTTAGCGTGGTTTTCGCTTTACTTTGCTGGCGGCATCCGCGCCAGATTGGTCGGGGCGCAGGTATACTGCTGACCGGCGGGTTTATCGTATGGTTGGCGATGCTCTATTGGCTATCGCCACTTCTTGTTGGATAACTGGAAACGGATTATGTCGCATTTAGCGTTACAACCGGGGTTTGACTTTCAGCAGGCAGGCAAAGAGGTCCTGGAAATTGAACGTGAAGGCCTGGCGGAGCTTGATCAATATATCAACCAGCATTTCACGCTGGCATGTGAAAAAATGTTCAACTGCACCGGAAAAGTAGTGGTGATGGGTATGGGAAAATCCGGTCATATCGGACGGAAAATGGCCGCCACTTTCGCCAGTACCGGCACCTCTTCCTTTTTTGTACATCCGGGCGAAGCCGCGCACGGCGATTTGGGGATGGTTACGCCGCAGGATGTGGTTATCGCTATCTCCAACTCCGGCGAATCCAGCGAGATCGCGGCGCTAATACCGGTGCTTAAACGCCTGCATGTACCGTTAATTTGCATTACCGGGCGACCGGAAAGCAGCATGGCGCGTGCGGCAGATGTGCATCTGTGTGTTAAAGTGCCCAAAGAAGCGTGCCCGTTAGGCCTGGCGCCTACCAGTAGTACCACCGCAACGCTGGTGATGGGCGACGCGCTCGCCGTGGCATTGTTAAAAGCGCGCGGCTTTACCGCCGAAGATTTCGCTCTGTCGCATCCTGGCGGCGCGCTGGGACGTAAGCTGCTGCTGCGCGTAAGCGATATTATGCATACCGGCGATGAAATCCCGCATGTTAATAAACATGCCAGCCTGCGTGATGCGCTATTAGAAATTACGCGTAAAAATCTCGGTATGACCGTCATTTGCGATGAATCCATGAAGATCGACGGCATCTTCACCGACGGCGATTTACGTCGCGTATTCGACATGGGCGGCGATATGCGCCAGTTGGGGATCGCCGAGGTGATGACGCCAGGGGGCATTCGCGTGCGTCCCGGTATTCTCGCCGTCGATGCGCTGAATTTAATGCAGTCCCGCCATATCACCTCCGTACTGGTTGCTGATGGCGACCAGTTACTCGGTGTGTTACATATGCATGATCTCCTGCGTGCAGGCGTCGTGTAGAAACTCAAGGATAATTAACGATGAGTAAAGCAGGTGCGTCGCTTGCGACCTGTTATGGCCCCGTCAGCACCCACGTCATGACAAAGGCGGAGAATATCCGTCTGCTCATCCTTGACGTGGATGGCGTATTGTCTGACGGCCTAATTTATATGGGCAATAACGGCGAAGAGCTGAAGGCTTTCAACGTTCGTGACGGCTATGGCATTCGCTGTGTTTTGACCTCCAATATCGAGGTTGCCATTATTACCGGACGAAAGGCTAAACTTGTAGAAGATCGCTGCGCCACGCTGGGGATCGCCCATCTTTATCAGGGGCAGTCGAATAAGCTGATCGCCTTTAGCAATCTGCTGGAAAAACTGGCTATTGCACCGGAAAACGTCGCCTATGTTGGCGATGATCTGATTGACTGGCCGGTAATGGAAAAAGTGGGATTAAGCGTTGCCGTTGCGGATGCGCATCCGCTGCTGATCCCCCGCGCTGACTATGTGACGCACATTGCCGGCGGGCGCGGCGCGGTACGTGAGGTGTGCGATTTGCTGCTGCTGGCGCAGGGCAAGCTGAATGAGGCCAAAGGGCAATCGATATGAGTAAAACCAGACGTTGGGTTATCATTCTACTGTCGTTGGCCATTCTGGTACTGATTGGTATCAATCTGGCAGATAAAGACGATCCTGCCGCCGTGGTGGTCAATAGCAACGATCCCACGTATAAAAGCGAGCATACGGATACCGTCGTGTACAGTCCGGAAGGCGCGTTGAGCTATCGTCTGATCGCACAGCACGTTGAATATTTTTCCGATCAGGCGGTCTCATGGTTTACGCAACCGGTATTAACCACCTTTGATAAGGATAAAGTGCCGACATGGTCGATCAAAGCCGATAAAGCCAAATTGACTAACGATCGGATGCTCTATCTGTATGGCCATGTTGAAGTCAACGCCCTGGTGCCTGACGCTCAACTACGCAGAATTACCACCGATAACGCGCAAATTAATCTGGTGACGCAGGACGTTACTTCGAACGATCTGGTGACGTTATACGGCACAACATTTAACTCCAGCGGACTGAAAATGCGCGGTAACTTACGCAGCAAGAACGCCGAGCTGATTGAAAAGGTTAGAACCTCTTATGAAATTCAAAACAAACAAACTCAGCCTTAATCTTATGCTTGCCGGCTCGCTGCTGGCCGCCAGCATTCCGGCATTCGCCGTCACGGGCGATACCGAGCAGCCTATTCATATTGACTCGGATCAACAGTCGCTGGATATGCAAGGCAACGTCGTGACCTTTACGGGCAACGTGGTGATGACCCAGGGCACGATTAAGATCAACGCCGATAAAGTCGTTGTTACCCGCCCTGGCGGCGAGCAAGGGAAAGAGGTGATCGACGGTTACGGCAATCCGGCCACCTTCTACCAGATGCAGGACAACGGTAAACCGGTGAAAGGCCACGCTTCACATATGCATTACGAACTGGCAAAAGATTTTGTGGTGCTGACCGGCAACGCTTATCTGGAACAGCTTGACAGCAACATTACTGGCGACAAAATCACCTATTTGGTGAAAGAGCAGAAAATGCAGGCCTTCAGCGAGAAAGGCAAACGCGTCACCACCGTTCTGGTGCCGTCGCAGTTGCAAGACAAAAACAAAGGCCAGACTCCGGCGCAAAAGAAGAGTAACTAATTCGTTATGGCAACATTAACTGCAAAGAATCTGGCGAAGGCCTATAAAGGCCGTCGCGTAGTGGAAGATGTCAGTCTGACCGTTAACTCCGGGGAGATTGTCGGTCTGCTCGGTCCAAACGGCGCAGGTAAAACCACCACCTTTTATATGGTCGTCGGTATCGTGCCGCGTGACGCGGGCAATATCATCATTGATGATGAAGATATCAGTCTGCTGCCGCTGCACGCGCGCGCGCGCCGCGGTATCGGCTATTTGCCGCAGGAAGCCTCTATTTTCCGCCGTCTCAGCGTATTTGATAACCTGATGGCGGTACTGCAAATTCGTGACGATTTGACCGCAGAACAGCGAGAAGACCGCGCCAACGAGCTGATGGAAGAGTTTCATATTGAGCATCTGCGCGACAGCATGGGACAGGCGCTGTCCGGTGGTGAACGCCGTCGTGTAGAAATTGCCCGCGCGTTGGCCGCTAATCCCAAATTTATCCTGCTGGATGAACCCTTTGCCGGCGTTGACCCGATTTCCGTTATCGACATCAAACGCATTATCGAACATCTGCGCGATAGCGGGCTCGGGGTGCTGATCACCGACCATAATGTCCGTGAGACGCTGGCAGTCTGTGAACGCGCCTATATCGTAAGCCAGGGCCACCTTATCGCCCACGGTACGCCGACAGAAATCCTGCAAGACGAACACGTTAAGCGTGTATATCTTGGGGAAGACTTCAGACTCTGATAGGGTAGAGGGCTATGCTGCTCTAGCGGGAGAAAACGACTCTGAATATGAAGCAAGGTTTGCAACTCAGGCTTAGCCAACAACTGGCGATGACGCCTCAGCTACAACAGGCCATCCGTCTGTTGCAGTTGTCTACGCTGGAACTTCAGCAGGAACTCCAGCAAGCGCTGGAAAATAACCCGCTGCTTGAGCAAACCGATCTTCATGACGAAATCGACACTCAGCAACCTCAGGATGACGATCCTCTCGATACCGCAGATGCGCTCGAACAGAAAGAGATGCCGGAAGAGCTGCCGCTTGACGCCAGTTGGGATGAAATTTACACCGCCGGGACGCCATCCGGCCCCAGCGGCGATTATATCGATGATGAACTGCCCGTCTATCAGGGCGAAACGACGCAGTCGTTGCAGGATTATCTGATGTGGCAGGTTGAGCTAACGCCCTTCTCGGACACCGATCGCGCCATTGCGACATCCATTGTCGATGCGGTAGATGATACCGGTTATCTCACCGTATCCCTGGATGAAATTCGCGAAAGCATGGGCGATGAAGAGGTAGATCTTGATGAAGTCGAAGCCGTCCTGAAGCGTATTCAGCGTTTTGATCCGGTGGGCGTTGCGGCGAAAGATCTTCGCGACTGTCTGCTGATCCAGCTTTCACAATTCGACAAATCCACGCCGTGGCTGGAAGAGGCGCGGCTCATTATCTGCGATCACCTTGATCTGCTGGCCAACCACGATTTCCGCACGTTGATGCGCGTTACCCGACTGAAAGAAGAGGTACTGAAAGAGGCGGTAAACCTGATTCAGTCGCTCGATCCCAGACCCGGTCAGTCGATCCAGACCGGCGAGCCGGAGTACGTTATCCCGGATGTGCTGGTACGCAAGCATAACGGCCGCTGGACGGTGGAGCTTAATAGCGACAGTATTCCCCGTTTACAGATTAACCAGCACTATGCCGCCATGTGCAACAGCGCGCGCAACGATACCGACAGCCAGTTCATCCGCAGTAATTTACAGGATGCGAAGTGGCTGATAAAAAGCCTTGAAAGCCGCAACGACACGCTGCTGCGTGTCAGTCGCTGCATCGTCGAGCAACAGCAAGCCTTTTTTGAACAGGGCGAAGAATATATGAAACCGATGGTACTGGCGGATATCGCCCAGGCCGTCGAGATGCACGAATCCACCATATCCCGCGTGACCACGCAGAAGTATCTGCACAGCCCGCGCGGTATTTTTGAACTCAAATATTTCTTTTCCAGCCACGTCAATACCGAAGGCGGAGGCGAAGCCTCTTCCACCGCGATTCGCGCGCTGGTGAAGAAGTTAATTGCGGCGGAAAACCCCGCGAAACCGCTGAGCGACAGCAAGTTAACCTCTCTGCTGTCAGAACAGGGTATCATGGTGGCGCGCCGCACTGTTGCGAAGTACCGAGAGTCTTTATCCATTCCGCCGTCAAACCAACGCAAACAGCTGGTTTGACCCAACCGATAAGGAAGACACTATGCAGCTCAATATCACCGGACATAACGTCGAAATTACTGAAGCCCTGCGTGAATTTGTGACGACGAAATTCGCCAAACTTGAACAGTATTTTGAGCGGATTAATCAGGTATACGTGGTGTTGAAAGTGGAGAAGGTCACGCACATCTCGGATGCGACGCTACACGTTAACGGCGGCGAAATTCACGCCAGCGCGGAAGGCCAGGATATGTATGCCGCCATTGACGGCTTGATTGATAAACTGGCAAGGCAGTTAACCAGGCATAAAGATAAACTGAAACAACACTAATTGTCCGGGCAGTTAGCCAGTGCAGGACGGCCTGTTGTGTGACACAACGGGCCATTTGTACAGTTAGCGCTCCGAACCTGGCCATCAACCTGACAGGACAGGTTCTTAGGTGAAATTATGATAAATAACGATACGACTCTACAACTGAGCAGTGTACTTAACCAGGAGTGTACGCGTAGCGGCGTTCATTGTCAGAGTAAGAAACGCGCGCTGGAAATCATCAGCGAACTGGCGGCAAAACAGCTCAGTTTACCTCCTCAGGTCGTGTTTGAAGCCATTCTGACACGCGAAAAAATGGGCAGTACCGGTATTGGTAATGGTATCGCCATCCCGCACGGGAAACTGGAAGAAGATACCTTACGCGCCGTCGGCGTGTTCGTTCAGCTCGAAACGCCTATCGCGTTCGATGCCATCGATAACCAGCCGGTCGATCTCCTCTTCGCCCTGCTGGTGCCCGCCGATCAGACTAAAACGCATCTGCATACGCTGTCGCTGGTCGCGAAACGTCTGGCGGATAAAACGATCTGCCGCCGCCTGCGCGCGGCGCTGAATGATGAAGAGCTGTATCAAATCATTACTGACACCGAAGGTGAGCAGAATGAGGCATAACAACTCAATGGCATTTCTTTCTGTCGTTGTGAGGAGAAACGGTACATGGTACTGATGATCGTCAGCGGGCGTTCCGGATCAGGTAAATCTGTCGCTCTACGCGCGCTGGAAGATATGGGTTTTTACTGCGTGGATAACCTTCCCGTCGTGCTGTTGCCCGATCTGGCGCGAACACTGGCCGATCGCCAGATTTCCGCCGCCGTCAGCATTGATGTGCGCAATATGCCTGAATCACCTGAGATTTTTGAACAGGCGATGAATAATCTGCCTGACGCTTTCTCGCCGCAATTGCTGTTTCTTGACGCCGACCGCAATACCTTGATTCGCCGCTACAGCGACACGCGACGTCTGCATCCGCTTTCCAGCAAAAACCTTTCTTTAGAGAGTGCGATCGATAAAGAGAGCGACCTGCTGGAGCCATTACGTTCTCGTGCGGATCTAATCGTCGACACTTCGGAAATGTCCGTTCATGAGCTGGCGGAGATGCTGCGTACCCGGCTGTTGGGCAAACGCGAGCGCGAACTGACGATGGTATTTGAGTCCTTCGGCTTTAAACATGGTATCCCAATCGATGCGGACTATGTGTTCGATGTTCGCTTCCTGCCCAACCCGCACTGGGACCCAAAACTGCGCCCCATGACCGGGCTTGATAAGCCGGTAGCCGCATTTCTTGACCGGCACACAGAAGTTCACAATTTTATCTATCAAACTCGCAGCTATCTTGAGCTATGGTTACCGATGCTGGAGACCAACAACCGCAGCTACCTTACCGTCGCTATTGGTTGTACCGGCGGGAAACACCGTTCGGTGTATATTGCAGAACAGCTGGCAGACTACTTCCGCTCGCGCGGTAAAAACGTCCAGTCTCGCCATCGCACGCTGGAAAAACGCAAAACATGACCGTAAAGCAAACTGTTGAAATTACCAATAAGCTGGGCATGCATGCCCGGCCTGCCATGAAGCTTTTCGAACTGATGCAGGGTTTTGACGCCGAGGTGCTATTACGCAATGACGAAGGCACCGAAGCGGAAGCGAACAGCGTCATCGCGCTGTTAATGCTCGATTCAGCCAAAGGACGCCAGATAGAAATTGAAGCCACCGGCCCGCAAGAAGTTGAAGCGTTGGCGGCGGTTATCGCTCTGTTCAATTCCGGCTTTGACGAAGACTAAGCCTCCCCCTCTATTCCATATTTCCCCCACGCCGTCCCGGTATTTGATGACAGCCAACCCAAAGCCGGGCATGTTACGCCTGCCAATTGTCCCGCAGTCCCACCCTTTCGTAAGATTTGTACATTTCGTGCGTTTTACCTATGCATAAAAACATTAAGAAAACCTTAAAAAATTTCGTTTGGGTTTTATTTAAATTCTTTGTCCATACTAAATTTATGTGAATAAAATTTTCCAGGACTCGCCATGATCCCCTTATCCGAACAGACTCCGCTGGGCGCCGGTCGACATCGTAAATGCTATATGCACCCGGATAATGCCCGGCGCTGCATAAAGGTTATTTACAACCGTGAGCACGGCGGCGATAAAGAGATTCGGCGTGAACTGAGCTACTATGCGCGTCTGTCCCGCTACCTGACAGACTGGAGCGCTATCCCCCGTTATTACGGCACGGTGGAAACCGATTGCGGTACTGGCTATGTCTACGACATGATTACCGATTTCAACGGCGCGCCATCTATCACCCTGACCGAGTTCGCTGCGCAATGCCGTTATGAAGAGGATGTCGCCGTCCTGCGCCAGCTACTGAAGAAACTGAAACGTTACCTGTTTGATAATCATATTGTGACAATGTCGCTGAAGCCGCAAAACGTCCTGTGCCAGCGAATCAGCGAGTCAGAAGTAGTGCCGGTGGTTTGTGACAATCTGGGTGAAAGTACCTTTATCCCGCTGGCGACCTGGTCAACATGGTGCTGTGAACGCAAACTGGAGAGAGTGTGGCAGCGGTTTATCGCCCAGCCTGCGCTGGTCGTTGCCCTGGAGAGGAACGCGCAGCCAAAAGACAAGAAAGGGCTGGCGCTCACTTCGCGCGAAGCTTAATGGCCTGTGCTTATCAGGCCTGGACGACACGGATCGTAGGCCGGATAAGACGTTCACGTCGCCATCCGGCAAAATCAATTAAGCTGGTTGCGCGTCATAAAAGCTTCCCCGCCCAGTTGGCGCATCTGGCGCAATATCCACGCCTGTCGACTACGCACATAGCCGGAAGGCGCATTCGCCTTATAGCGTAACGGATTTGGCAATACGGCCGCCAGCAACGCGGCTTCGGGCATACTTAAGCGGCTGGCGGGCTTATTGAAATATCGCCAGGCCGCAGCCTCCACGCCGAAAATACCATCGCCAAACTCCGCGATATTCAGATAAACCGTGAGGATGCGCTTTTTGCTCCAGACGGTTTCAATGCCCAGAGTCAGCCCGGCCTCCAGACCTTTGCGCACCCAACTTCGTCCATCCCATAAAAAGAGATTTTTCGCCGTTTGCTGCGAAAGCGTGGAGGCGCCACGAATACGGCTCTCATTCCGCTCATTATGCGCCAGCGCTTTTTCAATCGCCGGAACATCAAAGCCCCAATGCTCAGGGAACTTCTGGTCTTCCGCCGCAATTACCGCCAGCCCCATCCACGGCGAGATATCTGCCATGCTGACCCAGTCAGAACGCGCCACATACCCGAACTCTCCGCTCAGCCAGGCGCTAATCTGCCGTTCCGCCATCACCGCCGAAAAAGGCACCGGAACCACGCTAAACAGAGCAATACCGCCGCCCCAAAAGACGGCGAGCGCAACAAGAGTACGTAAAAGTAGACGGCGCAAAAACGTTAACGGCGCGATGCGTCGTTTGCTCATTCCGCCAGAACCAGCACGCGCGACACTAATTTATCAATGCCGCTTGCCGCCTGGGCGATATCCTGTGCCAACATATAGGCAGGGGTGGTCACGACCTTGTTATCCTCGTCCACAACGATATCATCAACCGGGCAAGGTACGTGTTCGGCGCCCATCTCTTCAAGTACTTCAGCGGTATCAATATCCGTCCCTATCGTCAGACGTAACGGGAAGTCAAAGATTTTCGGCAACATTGCGGGCGCGATACAGATGAATCCCAGCGGCTTGCCGGTCTGGTGCATGGCCTTCGCCAGCGCGGCTAAATCGCTATCCACACGGCATTCGCTCCCCCGGCTGGCGAAATTACTCAGGTTCTTCGCCGCGCCGAAACCACCAGGCACAATGAGCGCATCCAGTTCCTCTGGCTGAGCCTGGGACAGGGGACGAATCTCGCCCCGCGTAATACGCGCCGCCTCAATCAGGACATTACGCGTTTCCGCCATCGCTTCGCCGGTCAGGTGATTAATGACATCCGCTTGTGGTTTATCCGGCGCGAAGCAGACAGCCTGCGCGCCGCTGCGGGCAATGGCCAACAACGTCAGAACGGCCTCATGAATTTCGGCGCCGTCATAGACGCCGCATCCGCTGAGCACTACGCCAATTTTTTTCATGGTGAACATCCTCCTGCAACCGACTCAAGCCCATTAATAATTTTGATTAAAATGCTACGCTTCACACATTTAAATGATTCATGTAACAAATCATTTAGGATTTGCTATCTTAACTGCGTGCGGCCTGAAAATAGGACTGCGCCTTTTACATCATCATAATAAGCACGGCGCAGCCACGATTTCCCTGGTGTTGGCGCAGTATTCGCGCACCCCGGTCAAACCGGGGTCATTTTTTTTCCGCGTTTGCCACCCAGGCTTTCAGCACCGCGACGTCGTGCTGCCACTCCTGCTTCATCTCTTCAATCCATTCTGCGACGTTATCTTCCCAGGCGGGAAGATCCGGCGACTGGATTTGCTGGCCAAGCTGCTGCAGATGACGCAGCCCTACCGAACCAGCGGCGCCTTTAATCTTATGCCCTTCCTCAACGACGCCTTTTTTGTCACGCGCCGTCAGATTGGACTCCAGCACGCTTAAATAGCCAGGCATCATTTTTTCAAACACTGCGAGACCGTCGGTGATCAATTTAGGCCCGACCAGCTCGATGTACTGTTCCAGCATCGGGATATCCAGTAGCGCTTGCGCTTTATCGCTCTCTTCAGGCGTCACGGTACTCTCCTCTTTATCGGTGGCATCCCAGAATTTTTTAATCATCGCAGTTAAGGCCGGCACCGACAGCGGCTTACTCAGCACATCGTCCATACCGGCGTCCAGATACTCTTTTTTATCTTTCAGAACGTTAGCCGTGAGCGCCACCAGCGGCGGTAAATCTTCCCGCGTGTGGCGACGGGTTAGTTCTCTGGCGATATCCAGACCCGTCATATCCGGTAGCTGAATATCCAGTAAGACCAGGTCGTATTCGCCCGGCACGAACATCTCCAGCGCCGCCTTGCCGGTCATCGCGACCTCCACGCTGTTACCCAGTTTTTCCAGTACCGAACGCGCCACGATCACGTTCAGTTCAATATCTTCGACCAGCAGAACATGCAGCGCGGGCAGCGGCATGTCGTCTTCATCAAAGGCGTCCTCCACCTCTTCCGCCACCGCTGGCGCATGAACCGTTAGCGTAAAGGTCGATCCTTTGCCCGGCAAACTGGAAACGGTAATATCGCCCCCCATATTTTTCGCCAGCCGACGGGAGACCGCCAGCCCGATACCAGTACCCGTCGCCGGTTTACCGCCATGACTGTCTTTCACCTGATAATACATGGCGAAAATTTTATCCTGCTCATCCTGCGGAATGCCGATCCCGGAATCTTCTACTTCAAAGTGCAGCATGTCGCCTTCCTCATAGCGCGCCCGCACCGTAACCTGGCCCTGCTGAGTAAACTTCACCGCATTGCTGATCAAATTCCACAGAATCTGGCGCAGACGCGTTCCGTCGGTAATGACTTTGTGCGGCAGCGGCAACGTCGGCTCAAGCACAAAACGTAGACCTTTTTGCTGCGCCTGCAAACCGGAAAGGTTTTCCAGATCGGCCATAAAGCTGGTGAAATCAACCGGTTGGTTATCAAGCTGAACCTTACGCCGTTCCATCTTATCCATGTCAATGATATCATTGAAAATATTGCCTAACGTCACGGCGGAGACATGGATCGTCTTAAGGTATTTTTCCTGTTCGGCGGTGAGATCGGTATCCAGCAGGATGCGGCTTAAACCGACGATGCCGTTAAGCGGGGTACGCAGTTCATGGCTGATCGTAGAGATAAACGTGGTCTTGTCGCGGCTGGCGCGTTCAAGCGCGTCCTGATAACGCTTACGCTCGGTAATATCACGGCCAAATCCCATCAGGCCATGACGTTTACCGACACGGTCATAATAAGGCACTTTACGAATTTCAAAGCAGGCTTTCCGTCCGTCCGGGTAATCCAGCCACTGTTCGTAGGTCAGAGAGACGTTATGGCGGAATACTTTTTCATCGGTTTCAATGACTTTCTCCGCCGCTTCGGGAGAGTACACATCTTCCGGCTTCAAATGCACCAACTGTTTTTCACTCTTGCCGGTTAGCAATTCCATTGCGCGGTTACAGCCGGAAAATTCTTTATCCTCATTACGATAAAAAACCAAATCCGGCGAGGCGTCCAGAAATGAGCGCAAAAAAGAGGATTGCTGTTCTAGCTGGATTTGCGCCTCTTCACGCTCTTTAATTTCTACTTTTAGCTGTTCAAATGTCTCATGTAGCTCCGCTTCCGCTTTTTCGCGATCGGCAATTTCCTGATTAAGCTGGGCAATATTGTCCTTCAACTGTACGTTAAGCTTGAGATCGCGCTCGCGCATCTCCTCCAGCTTTTGCACCAGACGCGACAGTCGCTGCCTTGACTCTTCCAGTTGTTCAACAACAACCGATAAGAAATAGACCGCCCAGGGCGTAATTAACAGGCCAAAAAAGATAGAACGAATGACGTCGATACTTTCGACCTGACCATGCAGCACCATGGTCACTGCCATCTGCACGACAATCGCCAGCACCACCAACGCCAACGCCAGGAGCATGGAAAAGCGCACCAGACCCAGTTTCATCATCAGGTCGACATAGTATTGCGCCAGCATACGAATTTGCTTCATAGAGGATTCCTTCACCACAACTTCGCACATAATACCCAATTATGAGAACCGCGTTGAATATTGTGCGAAATATGCGTAGCGCCCCTCATCACGCTACGCTATGGGAGGTATCCAGGGACGGGCCAGCGCAGATCCCTGTACGCCATGCTCATTCAGGTATTTGTCCAACTCAACCATCCCCGTCCAGCGATTCTCGCACCACAGAGGGGCGAGCAGCGTCGGACGGCGCGCGCTGGCGGAAATCCGGTGATAAATCACCTCCGGCGGCGTATGACGAATCATCTCCCCTGCCGTTAGCGTGTAATCGTCCAGCGCAATGCCGTTCAGCCTCCCCGACTCCCAGGCTTTCGCCATAATACTGCCTTTGACGATATGCAGCGGGTGCAGTTTAATGCCGTCCACGCCCGTTTCCACAACGCGAGTCAGCGTTTGCAGGCATTCACTTTGCCCCTCGCCCGGCAGCCCCACAATCAGATGCGCGCACACTTTCAACCCGCTCTCACGGGCAATCCGGGTGGTACGTTGATAGCAGGCGAAGTCATGCCCGCGATTAATACGGCGCAGCGTTTTATCGTGCGCGGTTTGCAGTCCCAGTTCCAGCCACACCTCATAGCCTTGATCTTTATATTCACACAATAAATCTACTACCGCCTGCGGTACGCAATCCGGACGCGTACCGACGCATAATCCGACGATGCTGGCCTGACTGACGGCCTGTTGATACATGGAACGTAGCACCTGCACTTCTGCAAAGGTGCTGGTGTAGGCCTGGAAATAGGCCAGATAGCGTTTAGCGCGGTTCACCAGATGCGCCTGATGCGCAAGCTGCTCGGCAATCGAATGATGCTGCTGCGCCTCATCGGCAAAAGAGGCGACATTACAGAAGGTGCAGCCGCCGCGCCCGATGGTGCCGTCGCGATTAGGGCAGCTAAAACCGCCATGAAGCGTCAGCTTATGAACCTTTTGCCCATACCGACGTAAAAGATCCCCACCAAACATATTGACTAATTTCTGTAACTGCATAATCTGATAGACCGCCTCTTAAAAAGAGGCCAAAGCCTGCCATTTTTAGCCTCCTTTGGCGATGACCTGGATCAATCGCCCCGGAAGGCGTTTACTTATTGCATAATAAAGCAAAATAAACGATATTTCATTCATAAAACTGCTGATGATTTTTTCTGATATTCCCCTCTTTTTTCAACGTCTGAAGGTTCGTCGATAAAAACAGTAGCATTAAATGCCGCTTATACTTAAATCAGCATAAAATGCTAAGATTTTTGGAAAAACAAGGTCAGACAGGACCTGACAAGCGGCTCTTATAGTGAGACAGATCACAGGATTTCTGCCGCTCCGCTTTGGCCGCCTTTCTATAAAAACCTTTTAATTTCAATGGATTCAAAAAGTTATCTGTACTACAGCACACTTTTGCATAAATCAGTTTGCCATTTGACCTGGGTGTGGATTCCCGATAAGTTGGGAATCCGCTGGAAGCTTTCTGGATGAGCCGTCTGCTCATCATATTTATGCAGTAATTGAGATTCCCTCTTAACCGTATTTACCAATGCGAAAAGGACATAAAGAGGGCGAATGCGAGGTAAGCGTATGATGCGCCAGCCCCGTCGCCATGCTCTTGCTGTGCCCGCGCGCCATCGGTTGGGAGAGCGTCCCGTAGAGCCTGGGGAGGTTCACTGATATGTTGTACGATAAATCCCTTGAGAAGGATAACTGTGGTTTCGGCCTGATCGCCCACATAGAAGGCGAACCTAGCCACAAGGTAGTGCGTACCGCCATACACGCGCTGGCCCGCATGCAGCACCGTGGCGCGATCCTTGCCGACGGTAAAACCGGCGACGGTTGCGGCTTGCTATTACAAAAACCTGACCGTTTCTTTCGCATCGTGGCCGAAGAGCGCGGCTGGCGCTTAGCCAAAAACTACGCCGTCGGGATGATCTTTTTGAATAAAGATCCTGAACTGGCCGCCGCGTCACGCCATATTGTCGAAGAAGAATTACAACAGGAAACCCTGTCGATTGTCGGCTGGCGCGATGTACCAACCAATGAAGGCGTGCTCGGTGAAATCGCCCTCTCCTCCCTGCCGCGTATTGAGCAGATTTTTGTCAACGCTCCGGCGGGCTGGCGTCCGCGCGATATGGAGCGCCGTCTGTTTATCGCCCGCCGCCGCATTGAAAAGCGCTTGCAGGACGACAAAGATTTCTACGTGTGCAGCCTGTCGAACCTGGTCAACATTTATAAAGGTCTGTGTATGCCGGCGGATCTGCCGCGCTTCTACCTGGATCTCGCGGATCTGCGTCTGGAATCGGCTATCTGCCTGTTCCACCAGCGCTTTTCCACTAACACCGTGCCGCGCTGGCCGCTGGCGCAGCCGTTCCGCTACCTGGCGCACAACGGCGAGATTAACACCATTACCGGCAACCGCCAGTGGGCGCGCGCCCGTACCTATAAATTCCAGACGCCGCTGATCCCAGATTTACAGTCCGCCGCGCCGTTTGTTAACGAAACCGGTTCGGATTCCAGCTCGCTGGACAATATGCTGGAACTGCTGCTGGCAGGCGGGATGGACATCATCCGCGCCATGCGCCTGTTGGTGCCGCCCGCCTGGCAGAACAACCCGGATATGGACCCGGATCTGCGCGCCTTCTTCGACTTTAACTCCATGCACATGGAGCCGTGGGACGGCCCGGCAGGCATCGTGATGTCCGACGGGCGCTTCGCCGCTTGTAACCTCGACCGTAACGGCCTGCGCCCGGCACGCTATGTCATCACCAAAGACAAGCTGATCACCTGCGCCTCGGAAGTCGGTATCTGGGACTATCAGCCGGATGAAGTGGTCGAGAAAGGTCGCGTCGGTCCCGGCGAGCTGATGGTGATCGACACCCGCGGGGGACGTATCCTGCATTCCGCGGAAACTGATGACGATCTAAAAAGTCGCCATCCGTATAAAGCGTGGATGGAAAAGAATGTCCGCCGTCTGGTGCCATTTGAAGATCTGCCGGATGAAGAAGTCGGTAGCCGCGAACTGGACGACGACCTGCTTGCCAGCTATCAGAAACAGTTTAACTACAGCGCCGAAGAGCTGGACTCGGTTATCCGCGTGTTAGGTGAAAACGGCCAGGAAGCAGTTGGCTCAATGGGCGACGATACCCCCTTTGCCGTGCTCTCCAGCCAGCCGCGTATTATTTACGACTACTTCCGCCAACAGTTCGCGCAGGTCACTAACCCGCCTATCGACCCGCTGCGTGAAGCGCACGTCATGTCGCTCGCCACCAGCATCGGTCGCGAAATGAACGTCTTCTGCGAAGCGGAAGGTCAGGCCCATCGCCTGAGTTTTAAATCGCCGATCCTGCTGTACTCCGATTTCAAACAGCTCACCACCATGACCGAGCATCACTACCGCGCCGACTGGCTTGACATTACCTTTGATGTCACCGAAACCTCGCTGGATGCGACGGTCAAAGCACTGTGCGATAAAGCGGAACAGATGGTGCGTAATGGCACCGTGCTGCTGGTCCTCTCGGATCGCAATATCGGTAAGAATCGCCTGCCGGTACCCGCGCCGATGGCGGTGGGCGCGGTGCAGACGCGTCTGGTAGAACAAAGCCTGCGCTGCGACGCCAACATCATCGTAGAAACCGGAAGCGCCCGCGATCCGCACCACTTTGCGGTGCTGCTGGGCTTTGGCGCGACGGCCATCTATCCGTATCTGGCCTACGAAACGCTGGGGCGTCTGATTGATACCCAGGCCATCGCCAAAAACTACCGTACCGTGATGCAGAACTACCGTAACGGCATCAACAAAGGGCTGTACAAGATCATGTCCAAAATGGGCATTTCGACCATTGCCTCTTACCGCTGCTCCAAACTGTTTGAAGCGGTCGGGCTGCACGATGATGTGGTAAACCTGTGTTTCCAGGGCGTGGTCAGCCGTATCGGCGGCGCGAGCTTCGATGACTTCCAACAGGATCTGCTGAATCTCTCTAAACGCGCCTGGCTGGCGCGCAAACCCATTAGCCCTGGCGGCCTGCTGAAGTACGTCCACGGCGGCGAATATCACGCCTATAACCCGGACGTGGTGCGCACCCTGCAACAAGCGGTACAGAGCGGCGAATACAGCGATTACAAAGAATATGCCGAGCTGGTCAACAACCGCCCGGCGGCAACGCTGCGCGATCTGCTGGCGATACATCCAGACGGCGAGGCGATCGCTATCGACGAGGTTGAGCCCGCCAGTGAGCTGTTTAAACGCTTTGATACCGCAGCCATGTCTATCGGCGCATTAAGTCCGGAAGCGCACGAAGCGCTGGCGGAAGCGATGAACAGCCTCGGTGGCAACTCCAACTCCGGTGAAGGCGGTGAAGATCCGGCGCGCTACGGCACCAATAAAGTGTCGCGTATCAAACAGGTGGCCTCCGGTCGCTTTGGCGTGACGCCGGCCTACCTCGTGAATGCCGATGTGATTCAGATTAAAGTCGCGCAGGGCGCGAAGCCAGGCGAAGGCGGTCAGTTGCCGGGGGATAAAGTGACGCCATATATCGCCAAACTGCGCTATTCAGTACCGGGCGTGACGCTGATCTCCCCGCCGCCGCATCACGATATCTACTCTATCGAGGATTTAGCGCAGCTCATTTTCGACCTCAAACAGGTCAACCCGAAAGCGATGATCTCGGTGAAGCTGGTGTCCGAGCCGGGCGTCGGCACTATCGCTACCGGCGTGGCGAAAGCCTATGCGGATCTGATCACCATCGCCGGCTACGACGGCGGCACCGGTGCCAGCCCGCTCTCTTCCGTGAAATATGCGGGCTGTCCGTGGGAACTCGGACTTGTTGAAACCCAGCAGGCGCTGGTCGCCAATGGCTTGCGTCACAAGATTCGTCTGCAGGTCGATGGCGGCCTGAAAACTGGCGTAGACATCATTAAAGCGGCGATTCTCGGTGCGGAAAGTTTCGGCTTCGGCACCGGCCCGATGGTGGCGCTGGGCTGTAAATACCTGCGTATTTGTCATCTGAACAACTGCGCAACCGGCGTGGCGACGCAGGATGAAAAACTGCGTAAGAACCACTATCACGGTCTGCCGTTCAAAGTGACCAACTACTTTGAATTTATCGCCCGCGAAGTGCGCGAGCTGATGGCCGAACTGGGCGTGACCCGCCTGGTGGATTTGATTGGCCGCACCGACCTGCTTAAAGAGTTGGAGGGCTTCACCGCTAAACAGCAGAAGCTGGCGCTGTCTCGCCTGCTGGAAACCGCACAGCCGCATCCTGGCAAAGCGCTGTACTGCACCGAGAATAACCCGCCGTTTGATAACGGCGTGCTGAATGCGCAACTGTTGCAGCAGGCAAAACCGTTTGTTGATGCACGCCAGAGCAAAACCTTCTGGTTCGATATTCGCAACACCGATCGTTCCGTTGGGGCGTCGCTTTCCGGCTATATCGCGCAGACCCACGGCGATCAGGGGCTGGCTTCCGATCCGATTAAAGCGCACTTCAGCGGTACTGCAGGCCAGAGCTTCGGCGTGTGGAACGCGGGCGGCGTGGAGCTATATCTGACCGGCGATGCCAATGACTATGTCGGTAAAGGTATGGCGGGCGGTTTGATCGCCATCAGACCACCGGTAGGCTCCGCCTTCCTCAGTCATAAAGCCAGCATTATCGGCAACACCTGCCTGTATGGGGCGACCGGTGGCCGTCTGTACGCGGCGGGCCGCGCGGGCGAACGTTTCGGCGTGCGTAACTCCGGGGCGATTACCGTGGTAGAGGGCATCGGCGACAACGGCTGTGAATACATGACCGGCGGCATCGTCTGCGTGCTGGGTAAAACCGGCGTTAACTTCGGCGCGGGAATGACCGGCGGCTTCGCCTACGTGCTGGACGAAGACGGCGAATTCCGTAAACGCGTGAACCCGGAACTGGTGGAAGTACTGGACGTCGATTCGCTGGCTATCCACGAAGAGCATCTGCGCGGCCTGATCACCGAGCACGTGCAACATACTGGTTCGCAACGCGGCGAAGAGATCCTGTCCAGGTGGTCAAGCTTCTCAACCCAATTCGCGTTAGTTAAACCCAAGTCCAGCGATGTCAAAGCCCTGTTGGGCCACCGTAGTCGTAGTGCGGCAGAATTGCGCGTGCAGGCGCAGTAAGGAATTGAAATGAGCCAGAATGTTTATCAATTTATCGACCTGCAGCGCGTTGATCCGCCGAAGAAACCGCTGAAGATCCGTAAGATCGAGTTTGTTGAAATCTACGAACCGTTTTCTGAAGGCCAGGCGAAAGCCCAGGCGGATCGCTGTTTATCCTGTGGTAACCCATACTGCGAGTGGAAATGCCCGGTACATAACTACATCCCAAACTGGCTGAAACTGGCTAACGAAGGGCGTATTTTTGAGGCGGCTGAGCTATCGCACCAGACTAACACTCTGCCGGAAGTGTGCGGCCGTGTCTGCCCGCAGGACCGTCTGTGCGAAGGTTCTTGTACGCTGCACGATGAGTTTGGCGCGGTGACCATCGGCAACATCGAACGTTATATCAATGATAAAGCGTTTGAGATGGGCTGGCGCCCGGATATGACCGGCGTGCGCCAGACTGACAAACGGGTAGCGATTATCGGCGCAGGCCCGGCAGGGCTGGCGTGCGCCGACGTGCTGACCCGCAACGGCGTGAAGGCGGTGGTCTTTGACCGCCATCCGGAAATCGGCGGCCTGCTGACCTTCGGTATTCCAGCTTTCAAACTGGAAAAAGAGGTGATGACCCGCCGCCGTGAAATCTTCACCGGCATGGGCATTGAGTTCAAACTCAATGTTGAAGTGGGCCGCGACGTCGAACTTGACGAGCTGTTGAAAGAGTACGACGCAGTGTTCCTTGGCGTCGGTACCTATCAGTCGATGCGCGGCGGGCTGGAAAATGAAAATGCGGACGGGGTTTTCGACGCTCTGCCGTTCCTTATCGCCAATACGAAGCAGATCATGGGGTTTGGCGAAACCAGTAACGAGCCATATGTCAGCATGGAAGGCAAACGCGTGGTGGTGCTGGGCGGCGGCGATACCGCAATGGACTGCGTGCGTACCTCCATTCGTCAGGGTGCCACGCACGTGACCTGTGCTTATCGTCGTGATGAGGAGAACATGCCGGGTTCCAGACGCGAAGTGAAAAACGCGCGCGAGGAAGGTGTCGAGTTCCAGTTTAACGTGCAGCCGCTGGGCATTGAAGTCAATGCCAACGGCAAAGTAAGCGGCGTAAAAATGGTGCGTACTGAAATGGGCGAACCGGACGCCAAAGGCCGTCGACGGGCGGAGATCGTCGCCGGCTCCGAGCATGTGGTTCCGGCTGATGCGGTGGTGATGGCGTTTGGTTTTCGTCCACACAGCATGGAATGGCTGGCGAAACACAGCGTGGAACTGGACTCGCAAGGACGAATTATCGCGCCGGAACGCAGCGATAATGCTTTCCAGACCAGCAACCCGAAAATCTTCGCCGGTGGCGACATCGTGCGCGGTTCCGATCTGGTGGTGACGGCAATTGCCGAAGGCCGTAAAGCGGCTGACGGGATTATGAACTACCTTGAAGTGTAACCCTTCCGGCTCCCCGGTTGATGCCTTGTGCTGGTGGCAGGAGAGATATTCTTCTCCTCAATATCTCTCCTGCCGGTTCTGGAAACCCGCTCGTAAATCGAGATGTAATACCATGTAAAATCCGTTCACGGATTGATCCGTTTACGCCTGAGGCGTATTGATAGCGTTCTAATTTCACATTGAAACTATCACGTAAGGGATGACATGACGAATCCAACTTTATCGCCACAGTCTGATGAATATCAGCAAATTCATGACGGCATCATCCGGCTAGTGGATACGGCCCGTACTGAGACCGTACGCAGTATCAATACCATCATGACCGCCACCTATTAGGAAATTGGCCGACGCATTGTCGAATTTGAACAGGGAGGAGAAGCGCGAGCGGCCTATGGTACTCAGCTTATCGAACGATTGGCGGTAGATTTAAGCCAGCGCTATAAGCGCGGTTTTTCCACCAGAAACCTATGGCAAATTCGTACATTTTATCTTTGTTTTCAACATATTGAAATTCCGCAGACACTGTCTGCGGAATCTAATAGCATACTGCTCGCCAAAACATTCCCTCTTCCCTGGTCAGCTTATGTGCGTCTGCTGTCGGTGAAAGATAACGATGCCCGCCGCTTCTATGAAAAAGAGACTTTACGTAACGGCTGGTCAGTTCGGCAGCTCGACAGGCAAATCGCGACTCAGTTTTACGAACGGACGCTGCTGTCATCTGACAAATTGTCCATGCTGCAGCAGGACGCGCCCGCCATCCCTGAGGGCTTACCCGAGCATTCTCTTCGCGATCCTTTTATTCTGGAATTCCTCAATCTAAAGGATGAGTATTCGGAATCTGACCTTGAAGAAGCACTGCTCAACCACCTGATGGACTTTATGCTGGAACTGGGCGACGATTTCGCCTTCGTGGGGCGTCAGCGTCGCTTACGGATTGACGATAACTGGTTCCGCGTTGATCTTCTATTTTTCCACCGCAAATTGCGCTGCCTGTTGGTGGTTGACCTGAAAGTAGGCAAATTCAGCTATAGCGATGCCGGGCAAATGAATATGTACCTGAACTATGCAAAAGAACACTGGACGATGCCGGGAGAAAACCCGCCCGTGGGATTGATTCTGTGTGCAGAAAAAGGCGCTGGCGAAGCTTACTATGCCCTGAACGGCTTGCCGAATACCGTGATGGCGAGTGAATACAAAGTGCAGCTACCTGATGAAAAGCTGCTGGCTGATGAACTTGTGCGCTCACAAAACCTGTTGGAGACGCGCAAATCATAATGCCAGAGACCGCCAGATATTATCCCCGATAACTCAAATATCGCCTCTTCACGATGCTATATGTAAATCCGTACGTAAACGTTTGCATTCATCAAAAAAATGTATATTATGCGGCGGATTTTTTGGCCAAATTTCAAGGAGGCGTTGTGTCGCAGGACAACAATTATAGCCAGGGGCCAGTTCCCCAGGCGGCGCGGAAAGGCGTGATTCCACTGACGTTTGTCATGTTGGGTTTAACGTTTTTTTCCGCCAGTATGTGGACCGGAGGGACGCTCGGCACCGGCCTTTCCTATCATGATTTCTTCCTCGCAGTTCTCTTCGGTAATCTCCTCCTCGGTATCTACACTGCATTTCTTGGCTACATCGGCGCAAAAACCGGACTCTCCACCCACCTCCTTGCACGTTACTCCTTTGGCGTTAAAGGCTCATGGCTTCCCTCCTTGCTGCTTGGCGGCACACAGGTAGGCTGGTTTGGCGTTGGCGTAGCGATGTTCGCTATTCCGGTCAGTAAAGCGACGGGCATTGATGCCAATATCCTGATTGCCGTTTCGGGTCTGCTGATGACCCTGACCATCTTTTTCGGCATCTCGGCGTTGACCATTTTGTCTATCATTGCCGTACCCGCGATCGTTATTCTGGGTAGCTACTCCGTCTGGCTGGCGGTCAGCGGCGTGGGTGGGCTGGAGCATTTAAAAACGATAATGCCGCAGACACCGCTGGATTTTTCCAGCGCGCTGGCGCTGGTGGTGGGATCATTTGTCAGCGCCGGTACATTGACCGCCGACTTCGTCCGCTTCGGGCGTCGTGCCAAAAGCGCCGTACTGATTGCGATGGTCGCTTTTTTCCTCGGTAACTCGCTGATGTTTATCTTTGGCGCGGCAGGCGCTGCCGCCGTCGGTCAGGCGGATATCTCTGACGTGATGATCGCGCAGGGGCTGTTGCTGCCCGCGATTGTGGTGCTCGGCCTGAATATCTGGACCACCAACGACAACGCGCTGTACGCATCGGGCCTGGGCTTCGCCAATATTACCGGCCTTTCCAGCCGCACGCTGTCGGTGGCTAACGGTATTATCGGTACCGTGTGCGCGCTGTGGCTTTACAATAATTTTGTCGGCTGGCTGACGTTCCTCTCATCTGCCATCCCACCGATTGGCGGGGTGATTATTGCCGACTACCTGTTAAACCGCCGCCGCTATGCCGACTTCAACACCGCGCGCTTTATTCCTGTTAACTGGATTGCTATTCTTTCCGTCGCGCTGGGCATCGCCGCCGGACATTATGTTCCAGGTATTGTGCCCGTCAACGCCGTACTCGGCGGCGTCTTCAGCTATATCTTGTTGAATCCACTTTGCAATCGCAGCTTTGCGAAATCCCCGGAGATCGGCCATGCAGAATAATTCCCTTACCATCCGTCAGGCGCGTCTGCAGGGGCGCGAAGGATTGTGGCAGCTCACGATTGAAAACGGTCGCTTTAGCCGTATTGAACCGCAGGAAGCGGCCTCGTTGGCGCAAGGCGAAGCGCTGGATGCCGAAGGTGGGCTGGTCATCCCGCCGTTTGTTGAGCCACATATTCACCTGGACACCACGCAAACCGCAGGCGAACCGAACTGGAATCAGTCGGGGACGCTGTTTGAAGGGATTGAGCGCTGGGCCGAACGTAAAGCGATGCTCACCCACGAAGACGTGAAGTCACGTGCGATGCAAACCCTCAAGTGGCAGATGGCCAACGGCATCCAGTATGTCCGTACTCACGTTGACGTTTCTGACCCGACGCTGACGGCACTGAAAGCGATGCTGGAAGTGAAGCAGGAGGTTGCGCCATGGGTAGACCTGCAAATCGTCGCCTTCCCGCAAGAAGGTATTCTTTCTTACCCCAACGGTGAAGCGCTGTTAGAGGAAGCCGTACGTTTGGGCGCTGACGTTATTGGCGCAATCCCGCACTTTGAGTTCACGCGGGAATATGGCGTTGAATCGCTGCACAAAACCTTCGCCCTGGCACAGAAATACGACAGACTGATCGATGTGCACTGCGACGAAATTGATGATGAGCAGTCTCGCTTTGTCGAAACGGTCGCGGCGCTGGCGCATCGCGATGGCATGGGCGCGCGCGTCACTGCCAGTCATACCACCGCAATGCACTCCTATAACGGCGCCTACGCTTCACGCCTGTTCCGCCTATTGAAAATGTCGGGGATTAACTTCATTGCTAACCCGCTGGTGAATATCCACTTGCAAGGGCGGTTTGATACCTATCCCAAGCGCCGCGGCGTAACCCGCGTGAAAGAGATGCTGGAGACGGGCATTAATGTCTGCTTTGGTCATGATGACGTATTCGATCCGTGGTATCCGCTGGGTACCGCCAATATGCTGCAGGTGCTACACATGGGGTTACACGTTTGCCAGTTGATGGGATACGGACAAATCAATGATGGGCTGAATTTGATCACCACCCACAGCGCGAAAACTCTGCATTTACCGGACTACGGCCTGAACGTCGGCAATTCCGCGAATCTGGTTATCTTACCGGCTGAGAATGGATTCGACGCGGTGCGCCGCCAGACGCCTGCCCGTTACTCGATTCGCCACGGGCGGGTTATTGCCGAGACGGTGCCGAGCCAGACAACGCTGCACCTGACCCAGCCGGAAGCCGTGACGTTTAAGCGCTAACCGACACCTTCACAACGCAGCCCCGCAAAGGGGCCTGCGTTTATATTTCATCCACAATGCACGGAAAACTACAAGTGGATGAGAACTGCCACTGGGATAAAATCGGCGCTGTCGATCTGCGCCAAATCCACCGCGGCAACGCCAGTCCCTTACAGAGTTAACGTGCAGGCGCTGAAACTAACGGCAGAGGCGCGCCATACTCGTTGACGTAAGTCAGCACTGGAGCGCTTATCACGTTGTCCGCTTTAACCTTCATCGCCGCGCTGCCCCCGGGCGCAATCACTAACGGCGAATGCATGAGGGTTCCGAATCGATGCGTTTACCTTGCCGGAAGGATACTTCCGGCAAGAGATTTAGGCCGCCAGCAGACTGGCGCGTACCTTCACTACCACTTTCTTGATGTCATCCGGCTCACCAACTGCACATCCCGGTTTATGCGGTTCTCCCGGCATAAACACAGCAAACATCCCCGCTTGCAGCGTAATAGCCTGCTCGTCGGCGATTTTACTACAAAGCTGGTAATCCTCTTCAACGTGCATCTCCTCGCACTGGCGAGCGGCACCGGACATCCCGAACGCAATACGCTCGGCGCCGGTCAGCAGTAGCTGAATATCAATGTATTGCTCATGCAATTCCGCTTTCTTCTCTGCAGGCATTTGCGTCGTTAACTGCATCACATTCATAAAGATATTGTCGCCCTGCAATTCATAGCGCCCCGGCGCTTTCTCCTGCGGCCTTGCCGCCAGCGCGAGGGTCAATGCATCCAGCAGTCGCGGATGCAACCCGCAAGAAGGCAACGACCGTACTTCACCCATCATCATAATGTGTCTCCTTGAGCTAACAGAGCAGCGCCCAATAATCCTGCGTCATGCCGATAGCGAGCGGCGCTCAGCGCCACGTGATAAGGCGCAGGTTCTTGCATCAAAAACGCACGAACCTGCTCCAGGTATCCCTCAGCTAACCCTACACTGCCGCCAATGATCACACATTGGCAGTCGGTGGTCGCTTTCACATCGGCGACCAGTCGCGCCATTACCTGCGCGGATTGGCTTACCAGATGCCGCGCCTGCTGATGGCCTTCGCCAGCGCGAATAAATAGGGTTTTGGCGTCGCATCCCGCCAGATCATCCCGCGCCGCCGCGGCCATCCCTCGTCCAGAGGCGATGGCCTCTACGCAGCCAACGCGTCCACAGCCGCACACGGGCCCGTGTGGGTCCGCCAGAGTGTGTCCCAGATGCCCGGCCAGACCGCCTTTTCCGGTAAGAAGCTTGCCGTCGCAAACAACGCCGCCGCCAACCCCTGTTGAAACGGTGATAAACACCATATCGCGGATATCATCAGGGAGCGCGTGATACTCCGCCCAGGCCGCCGCCTGCGCATCGTTCACCGCCAGCGTCGGCAGGCCAGCGATCGTTTCCAGTGTCCGAACTAACGGAAAGTGTAGCAAGCCACCCAGATTATGGGGGTTTAGCGCCAGCAGCATCCCTTCCTGAATGATCCCGGTAGAGGCTATCGCTACCTGACGCGCCTCTGCCCGTAGCGGTTCAACCAGCGCCTTTAATGCTTCACGTAACGCGTCCGGCGTTTTGCTCGCGGGGGTCGGCAGCTCGCGACGCTGGCTAATGCGCAAGTTTTTGTCGATGAGCGCGGCGGCAAGTTTAGTACCGCCAATATCGATTGCTAACGTAGTCATGACGCCGCCTTTTTTAATGCGTCGTTATACCATCCACAGATATGTTCCAGACGGGTAATGGCGGACCCCACCGTCACCGCCCATGCGCCATAACGGATCGCCTTCGCCGCCAGTGCTGGCGAGTTATAGCGCCCTTCGGCTATCACCCGGCATCCGGCGTCATGCAACGCTTTGACTAAGGGCAGATCGGGTTCCTCCGGCGTATCGGGGGTAGTGTAGCCGGACATTGTCGTGCCGATAATGTCCGCGCCCAACCGTTGGCAGGCGAGACCATCGTCCACGGATGAGCAGTCGGCCATCGCCAGTAGATGGTGGTGATGAATGCGCGCCAACAACGCCTCAACAGCTACCGGCCGTTGTCGAGCGGTTCCATCAACGGCGATAATATTTGCGCCGGCCTGCGCCAGCGCATCTACATCGTCGAGAAAAGGGGTAATGCGTACTGGAGACTCGTCCAGATCGCGTTTGATAATGCCGATAATCGGTACCGAAACGAGCGAGCGGGTCACACGCAGGTTGTCTATGCCTTCAATACGCACCGCAACCGCGCCCGCCTGTTCCGCCGCCAACGCCATTGCCGCTACAATCTCCGGCTTATCCAGCGGACTGCCAGGAACGGGCTGGCAGGAGACAATCAAACCGCCAGAAGCGGCAATATTTTTATCCAGTTGTTCAAGTAACGACATACTACTCCCTTACAAATATTGCCCGGTTTGAAAACCGGGCAAGCGGATTAACTTTTCGTTTTTACAAAGGCATCTTTACTACTGCCAAACGGTACGGCTCCGCTGAACGGCTTGTCGTCGATAGCATCGTGAGTGCGTAACGCTTCCGGACGTAGCCAACGCTGTACGCGAGACGGCATATCGAGACCAATAAGCAGGATCACGACAAACGTTAGGCTGAAAGAGAGCGATGCCAGCGCAGTGCCCAGATCCAGACGTTGAGCGATCAGCGCTCCCAGGATCGGTGCCAGCGCGCCGCCGAGCGCGCCGACGTTATAAGTAAAGCCCAGCCCCGCCGCACGCTGATCGGTATCGAAGTACCCGCCGATCAGTTTCGGCAGAATCCCGGCAATCCCCTGCCCCAACATCTGTTGGAAAAACAGTAGCAGACCCAGAACCCAGACGTTTGCGCCGCCAATCGCAAAAACTGGAATAATGAGTATTTGCGAGGCCAGCAGGCTACAGACATACGCTTTACGCGTTCCCAGCCAGTCGCCAAGAAAACCGCCTACGCAGCAACCAACCGCCGCGCCGAATCCACTAAAGAAAAGGACATTCGCCACCGTATGTGGATCGTAGGCCAGCTCGGTTTTCAGATAAGTGGGTAATAGCGCCTGAATCGGCCAGGAATAGAGGAAAGCAAACAGCACCACCAGCATCAGCGTTACGCCAGTGGGCCAGCGTTTACCGCTGCTCTGCACCATAAAACTGATAAAGATAGCCGCACACAATAGTCCCAGCCCCGCCACAATCGCAGCATTTTGTAGATTACCGGCAAAACAGAACCACAGCGCAGCGGCGGCGGCGAAGGTCATTAAGATATTGATGATGCGATGTTCGCCCCGATAAAGAATGTCGACCATCGTGCGTACCGGCGCTTTACCCGCGTGTTTCTCTTTCCAGTCCTCTGCTTCCGGAATGTTTTTCCGCAGCCAGAGGGCGAAGATAATTGGCAAAATGCCAATGAAAAACAGCGCACGCCAGCCCCAGACAGGCACCACCAGGCTGTACACTTGCGCGGCGACGACCGCGCCAACGGAGAAGCCGGAAATCAGAAATCCGCTGGCTTTATTGCGTAAATGTTTTGGCCAGCTTTCAATCACATAGGTCGCGCTGGAACCATATTCGCCCGCCATGCCCATACCAATCACCAATCGGGCGATAAACATGGTAGTGTAACCAGGCGCAAACCCGCAGGCCAGGGTTCCCACCGAAAACAGAATGATGCTGCTGACCATCGCCAAACGACGCCCATAGCGATCGCCCATCGCGCCCAGCAATAACCCGCCGAACCAGCGAGAGATAAAAGCCGCCGAAATCAGGCTTGCCGCCTGTACCGTCGTCAGCCCAAATTCGCTTTGTACCTCAGTCAGTACAAGAGCAATCAACACAAAATCAAAACCATCAAGCAGATATCCCAGCCAGGCAGCGGAAAATGCCCGCCATTGCGCCCGGTTGAGATGGCGATACCACGGGATGTTCTGGGCAGAAGTACTCATTTTACTCTCCCGACGATTTTTGTTGTCGTTGTGCCGGATGGCGGCTTCGCCTTATCCGGCCTACCGTTCGTACTGTCGTAGGCCGGGCAAGCACAGCGCCCCCGGCATTACGCTGTTACGCCTTTTCTTCCAGCAATTCTTGAGCCAGCGCCTTCAGCTCCGGCAGATATTTTTCATCAACAGGCGCAAACGGTTTACGACACAGCGGCACCGATACCACGTCCATATAATGCAGGACCGTTTTCAGGCCGCGGAATACGCCGGTTTTAATCAGTAAATCAATAACCTTATTGCACTCGGTTTGCAGGCGCTGTGCTTTCGCCACATCGCCCTCACGTAACGCCTGCACAATCCCCTGATAACGCCAGCCCATAATGTTGTATGTGCTGCCGATACCGCCGTCCGCTCCCGCCAGCAAGCCGGAGGCGAAAATTTCGTCATAACCGTTGTACAACACCAGATCCGGATGCGCGCGGCGGATCTGTTCCATCTGGAAAAGATCGCCGGAAGTTTGCTTCAGCGCGCTCACGCCTGGTAATGTCACCAGCGTATTGATCTGATCCAGCGTAAGTTTTACGCCGCTTAACGCCGGAATGTTGTATACCACCATCGGTAGCCCATCTGCGGAATCAATGATTGCCCGATAATGGTCACAGTGCTCTTCAAAACTGAAAGGGTAATAAAAGGGCGTCACCGCAGAGACAGCATCAAAACCGTAACGCTTTGCAGCGCTCGCCAGTTGCTGGCTTTCTGCGGTGCTTACAGTCCCGACATGGGCGATCAGCGTGATTTTTCCCTTCGCCTCTTCGGCGACAATTTCCAGCACCTGCTCTCTTTCTGCAAGACTCTGTACGAATGCTTCCCCGGTGGAACCGCCAACGTATAGTCCGTCGATACCCTGCCCAATGTTAAAACGCACCAGACGGCGCAGACTTTCGCTATCCAGTTGCTGCTGATGATCAAATGGGGTCAACAACGCCGCCATTACGCCTTGCAATGCTTTTGCCATACCTACCTCTGCGGATGATGAATATATTAACTACCTACCTTTATACCTGTTATACCAGAACAAATAAGCAGCAAATAATACAGAACGCTTATAGTGCGATCTGCTTCACTAAACAAAGATCGGAAGCGCGATCTCTACCGCATTTTTTGACTTTTTTTACCGAACGCGTGCCAGGTAGCGGAAACGCTATTGAGGTGGGTTTGCAGAGCGCGATCCGCTTTATCTGGATCTCGCTGACGGATGGCATCAACAATCACAATATGCTGTTGATAACTCACGTTATTATGTTCATGCAACTCGCGATCGGGAACGCTTGGACGAGCGGCGATTAGCCAGTCCAGCAGAGCAACATGAATAGCCATAAAGATCGGGTTACCAGGAATTTCAGCCAGTACCCGGTGAAACTCGACATCCGAACGAATAAACAGCGCGTTGTCATCCAGCGACTGACTATTAATTTCCAGCGCTTTCGTTAACAACGCGATCTGCTCGTCGGTGGCATGTTCCGCCGCATAGCGTACCAGGCTGGATTCAAAGAAAAGCCGTAGCTGTTCAAAGTGAGCAATACCGCCAGGGTGAGTAAGAAAATCTTTCGCCATACCTGACAGTTCACTGATGATGGTATCGGCAGAGGGGCGCGAAACGCGGGCGCGTTCGCCGTTATTGATTTGCACCAGACCTTTACGCTTCAGCGCGGCTAACGCTTCACGCACGGAGGGACGTCCCACATTGAAGAAGGCCATTAATTCACGTTCAGACGGTAGCTGTTCCCCCTCGCCAAATTCATGGCGACGGATCATCTGTTCCAGCTCCTCCTCAACCATTTCAGACAGTTTTTTACGCGCCAGCGGACGGCGGCGCAAACTACGCCCGAGGGATGTAGGAGAATCTTCTGCTTGCGAATCAAATGCGTTCATAACGTCCATTCATGAGTGCTCGGTGGCAGATAATAGCCAGCCTATCGTATCACAGCTTTAAAAGCGGGGTGAACCCACGAGGAGACCAAACAAAACAGGCCCTTCAGGGCCTGTTGATTATTTTACCACGCGCAGCGCCGGACGTCCGCCACGCGGCGGTGGCGGCTCGTCATCAGGGCTACTGTCGTCATCGTGGTCAGGCTTATCGCCATCAATGACGGACATCACGGTCTCGCTTTCCGCGCCTGTGGTTTTGTCATCATCATTTAAGCTGACAACGTCTTCATCATAGGCGGCTTCAGGCTCAAACATGGTACCCGCGCCATTTTCACGGGCGTAAATCGCCAGCACCGCAGCCAAAGGCACAGAAACCTGACGGGGGACGCCGCCGAAGCGCGCATTAAAGCGCACTTCATCATTAGACAGTTCCAGATTACCTACCGCACGCGGCGCGATGTTGAGGACGATTTGCCCATCGCGCGCATATTCCATAGGGACATGCACGCCAGGCAACGTCACATCCACCACCAGATGCGGGGTCAGTTGGTTATCCAATAACCACTCATAGAAAGCGCGCAACAGATAAGGACGACGCGGCGTCAACTGTGACAAATCCATACAGGTTAACCCCGACCGAGGCGCATTTCACGTTCAGCTTCGGTTAAGGAAGCCAGGAAAGAATCACGTTCAAAGACGCGGGTCATATAGCCTTTCAGCTCTTTCGCCCCTGCGCCGCTGAATTCGATACCTAACTGCGGTAAACGCCACAGCAGAGGTGCCAGGTAGCAATCAACCAGACTGAATTCGTCGCTCAGGAAATACGGTTTCTGGCCAAATACCGGCGCAATCGCCAGCAGCTCTTCGCGCAGTTGTTTACGCGCAGAGTCGGCCTCGGAAGCAGACCCGTTTACGATGACGTTCATCAGCGTATACCAGTCTTTTTCAATACGGTGCATGTACAGACGGCTTTCACCGCGAGCGACCGGATAAACCGGCATCAGCGGCGGATGAGGGAAACGCTCATCCAGATATTCCATAATGATGCGAGATTCCCACAGGGTCAGCTCACGATCCACCAGTGTCGGAACGCTTTGATTCGGGTTGAGGTCAATCAGATCCTGAGGTGGATTGTCCTTTTCCACGTGTTCGATCTCAAAACTAACACCCTTTTCAGCCAGCACAATGCGGACCTGATGGCTATAGATGTCAGTAGGACCAGAAAACAGCGTCATTACCGAACGTTTGTTGGCAGCGACAGCCATGAAAACCTCCAGGTATATTCAGAATTTTTACTGCTACCAGCCACAACGTGACCAGCCAGATGTTATGTCACCCAGGGCGAAAAAAGTCATCATTGCTCAAAAACGAGACAAAAAATGAACATTCCCCGCTATTTGGGCAGAAAATTGGATGATAGTTTACCAGATTTTGTGACCTTTGTGGTGAGTCGATTCTGGAATTGGGGAAAAAGAGACAACAATCCGCATTTCATCGTGACAGATAAATGCATTGCCCATAAAAAAACCCGCCGAAGCGGGTTTTTCGCTAACAGTTGTCTGCCGAAGCAGAAACCCATTAACGTTTGGAAAACTGCGGACGACGACGTGCTTTACGCAGACCGACTTTCTTACGTTCAACCTGACGAGCGTCACGAGTAACGAAGCCAGCTTTACGCAGTTCGCCACGCAGAGACTCATCGTACTCCATCAGAGCGCGGGTGATACCGTGACGGATCGCACCAGCCTGACCAGAGATACCACCACCTTTAACAGTGATGTACAGATCCAGTTTCTCAACCATGTCGACCAGTTCCAGCGGCTGACGAACTACCATGCGGGCAGTTTCACGACCGAAGTACTGTTCCAGAGAACGTTGGTTGATAACGATTTTACCGTTGCCCGGTTTGATGAACACGCGAGCTGCGGAACTTTTGCGGCGACCAGTGCCGTAGTATTGATTTTCAGCCATTGCCTATAATCCCGATTAGATGTCAAGAACTTGCGGTTGCTGTGCCGCGTGGTTGTGCTCGTTGCCCGCGTAAACTTTCAGTTTACGGAACATAGCACGACCCAGCGGGCCTTTTGGCAGCATGCCTTTAACCGCGATTTCAATCACACGCTCAGGACGGCGGGCAATCATCTCTTCAAAGGTCGCTTGTTTGATACCACCGATGTGGCCGGTGTGGTGATAGTACACTTTGTCAGTGCGCTTGTTGCCGGTTACAGCAACTTTGTCAGCGTTCAGAACGATGATGTAATCACCCGTATCTACGTGCGGAGTGTATTCCGCTTTGTGCTTACCGCGCAGGCGACGAGCCAGTTCAGTAGCCAGACGGCCCAGAGTTTTACCGGTCGCGTCAACAACATACCAGTCGCGTTTTACGGTTTCTGGTTTAGCTGTAAAAGTTTTCATTAAAAGCTTACCCAAATAAATAAGTTACACGTTGGTGAACACCCAAACGTTTTAAATAGTTGAGGTTCACACGACAAAGTCCGGTAAACCTACCCCCTCGGATATGTTTGGCCGGCACAGAGAAAGTTTGGGAAAAAACTCTCTTGTAACGTGGGGTCGCAGGATTATAGAGAAGTCCAGGTCAAAGATCGACCCCTTTTTGTGATTTGCCGCGGGTTTTGTTCAGACCTTATCCAACATCGGTCGGGGAAGTTGTCGACATAAGACACACAATGCCCGGGGCGCTGCGCTTGTCCGGCTTACGGCATATGCTCCCGCTTGAGGTACTCCGCACTCTGCATCTCCTGCAGGCGCGACAGACAGCGCTGAAATTCAAACTTGAGCCGCTCCCCCTGATAAATCTCATATAACGGCGCGGCGGCGCTGACCACCAGCTTAACGTGGCGCTCGTAAAACTCATCCACCAGCGCAATAAAGCGGCGCGCTTCGCTCTCCATCAGCGGCGTCATGACCGGCACGTCAAACAGCAGAACCGTGTGAAATAGCCTTGAGAGCGCAATGTAATCATGCTGGCTACGGGCCTCGACGCACAACGTAGCGAAAGAGACCGCTAACGTTTGGTTTTCAACGCCCAGGGTGGATAAAGGGCGATGATTGATTTCCAGGGTCGGGGCGTGTTCTCGCGTGGCCCCCGCTAACGCCAGCCACAGTTTATCCATTTGCCGCCGGGTTTCATCATTAAGCGGCGTTAGCCATAAATGGGCCTGCGTCAGCGTACGCAGCCGGTAATCGACGCCGGCGTCCACATTCATAATGTCGCAGTGCTGTTTGATGGCATCGATAGCTGGCAGGAAGCGGGCGCGTTGCAAACCGTTGCGGTAGAGTTCATCCGGCGGAATATTGGAGGTCGCGACCAGCGTAATGCCGCGTGCAAACAGCGCTTTCATTAAACCGCCCAGCAGCATGGCGTCGGTAATATCGGCGACGAAAAACTCATCGAAACACAGTACGTCCGTCTCGGCTTTAAACCGGTCGGCAATAATGTCTAACGGATCGCTCTGTCCCTGTAGTGCGGTGAGTTCTTCATGCACGCGCAGCATAAAACGATGAAAATGCAGGCGCAGTTTTCGCTCGCCCGGCAGGCTGTGGTAGAAGAGATCCATGAGCCAGGTTTTGCCGCGACCCACGCCCCCCCACATGTACAGCCCGCGAACCGGTATTTGCGCGTCCGGTTCGTTTTTGCCTAATAATTTCCCCAGTCGCGCTATCAGTCCGCCAGGCGGCGTAGTCGACGATTTTTTCGCGGTGAGCTCCTGATAAAGGGTTTCCAGACGGTTGACCGCCTCTTTCTGTACGTCGTCAGGCTGATGGGTGCCTTCGTTGAGAGCCTGGAGATAACGCGATGTAGGGGAAAGGCTTTGCATAATGTTATTGTTATTCCTTGAAAATCGATGTGCCGTCCGTTCACGGCTGACGAAAAAAAGGCCGTTCTACACTACGCGATATGCTGCCGGGATTCCACTTCTACGGAATTAGCGGTTATAGTGGCATAATCAGGCGCGGGCATGGAGCCTGGAGCCAACACCCTACGGAAACATAAGACAACGGGAGATGTTCATGACCTGGGAATATGCGCTAATTGGATTAGTCGTCGGTATCATCATTGGTGCCGTGGCCATGCGTTTTGGTAATCGTAAGTTACGTCAACAGCAGGCATTGCAGTACGAACTGGAAAAAAACAAAGCTGAGCTGGAAGAGTACCGTGAAGAGCTGGTTAGCCACTTTGCCCGCAGCGCAGAGCTGCTGGATACCATGGCGCATGATTACCGCCAGCTGTATCAGCATATGGCGAAAAGCTCCAGCAGCCTGCTGCCGGAAATGTCGGCGGAGTCGAATCCGTTCCGTAACCGTCTGGCGGAGTCTGAAGCGAGCAACGATCAGGCGCCGGTACAAATGCCGCGTGACTATTCTGAAGGCGCGTCAGGCCTGTTGCGTAGCGGTGCAAAGCGCGATTAATCGCATGCCGTTAAGAAATTTATCGGGCGCATCGCTTGCGCCCCCTCTCTATCTTTCCTGTCCCAGCTATTATCATTGTTACCAGGCTGAAAATTCAATAACATCAATCTGTTTTGAATTGTCTATCCGTTCATTCAAGGTACGAGAGCAGCATCCATGAAAAAACACCCCCAGCTGTTAAGTGCATTCGCGTTAAGTGTCGGGTTAACTCTTTCGGCGCCGTTTCCAGCCCTTGCATCGATACCAGGCCAGGTGCCAGGCCAGGCGACGCTGCCAAGCCTTGCCCCTATGCTGGAGAAAGTGCTGCCTGCTGTCGTCAGCGTAAAAGTCGAGGGAACCGCCACCCAGAGCCCAAAAGTGCCGGAGGAGTTTAAAAAATTCTTTGGCGAAGATCTGCCAGACCAGCCGTCCCAGCAGTTTGAAGGACTCGGTTCGGGGGTGATTATCGATGCCGCGAAAGGCTATGTATTAACCAATAATCATGTGATTAATCAGGCGCAGAAGATCAGCATTCAACTGAATGACGGACGCGAATTTGACGCGAAGCTGATCGGCGGCGACGACCAGAGCGATATCGCTCTGTTACAGATTCAGAATCCCAGTCAGTTAACGCAAATTGCGATCGCCGATTCCGACAAACTCCGCGTCGGCGATTTCGCCGTGGCGGTCGGTAATCCGTTTGGTCTGGGGCAAACCGCCACCTCCGGGATTATTTCAGCACTGGGACGTAGCGGGCTTAATCTGGAAGGGCTTGAGAACTTTATTCAAACCGATGCCTCCATTAACCGCGGCAACTCCGGCGGCGCGCTGCTTAACCTGAACGGCGAGCTGATTGGGATTAATACCGCGATCCTCGCGCCAGGGGGCGGGAGCATCGGCATCGGCTTTGCTATTCCTTCCAATATGGCGCAGACGCTGGCGCAGCAGTTGATTCAGTTCGGCGAAATCAAACGCGGATTGCTGGGAATTAAAGGCACTGAAATGACCGCTGATATCGCTAAGGCATTCAAACTGAACGTTCAGCGTGGCGCTTTTGTCAGCGAGGTTTTACCCAATTCAGGTTCGGCGAAGGCCGGGGTGAAATCCGGAGACGTGATTATCAGTCTTAACGGTAAGCCGCTGAATAGCTTTGCCGAACTGCGTTCACGTATCGCCACCACCGAACCGGGCACGAAAGTAAAGCTGGGTCTGCTGCGCGATGGTAAGCCGCTGGAGGTGGAAGTCACGCTGGATTCCAATACCTCCTCTTCCGCCAGCGCCGAAATGATCGCCCCGGCGTTGCAAGGCGCGACGCTGAGCGACGGACAACTGAAAGACGGGACGAAAGGCGTTAAGATTGATAGCGTCGAAAAAAGCAGTCCCGCCGCTCAGGCCGGTTTGCAAAAAGATGATGTTATTATCGGCGTTAACCGCGATCGCATCAGTTCTATCGCCGAAATGCGCAAAGTGATGGCGGCAAAACCGTCTATCATTGCCCTTCAGGTAGTACGCGGCAACGAGAACATTTATCTATTGCTGCGCTAATCCTGTCTTAAACCGGGCATCAGCCTGCGATGTGATGTCCGGTTAACTCATGGTATGCTGCTGCCGTTCCCTTTTTTAACGACGCCTCCATCATGTTTGTGAAGCTCTTACGTTCGGTCGCAATAGGTTTAATTGTCGGCGCTATTCTGTTGGCCGTCATGCCTTCTTTGCGCAAAATTAATCCTATCGCCGTCCCGCAATTCGACAGTACCGATGAGACGCCAGCCAGCTATAATTTTGCGGTTCGCCGCGCCGCGCCTGCCGTCGTCAATGTCTATAACCGCAGTATGAACAGTACCGCGCATAATCAACTGGAGATCCGCACGCTGGGTTCCGGCGTGATCATGGATCAACGCGGTTATATTATTACCAACAAGCACGTGATTAACGATGCCGATCAGATTATCGTCGCGCTACAGGACGGCCGCGTGTTTGAAGCGCTACTGGTTGGCTCCGATTCGCTTACCGATCTGGCGGTGCTGAAGATCAACGCCACCGGCGGGCTGCCTACCATCCCGATTAATACAAAGCGTACGCCGCATATTGGCGATGTCGTACTGGCTATCGGCAACCCATATAATCTGGGACAGACCATCACCCAGGGGATCATCAGCGCAACGGGTCGTATCGGCCTGAACCCGACGGGGCGGCAGAATTTTCTCCAGACCGACGCCTCGATTAACCACGGTAATTCCGGCGGCGCGCTGGTCAACTCGTTAGGCGAACTGATGGGGATCAACACCCTCTCTTTTGATAAGAGTAACGATGGCGAAACGCCGGAAGGTATTGGTTTTGCGATTCCCTTCCAGCTAGCCACGAAAATTATGGATAAGCTTATCCGCGACGGTCGCGTGATTCGCGGCTATATCGGTATTGGCGGACGAGAAATCGCGCCGCTGCACGCGCAGGGTAGCGGCATGGACCCGATTCAGGGCATTGTGGTTAATGAAGTAACGCCAAACGGCCCCGCCGCGCTTGCCGGTATTCAGGTTAACGATCTGATCATTTCGGTCAATAATAAACCGGCCGTGTCCGCGCTGGAGACGATGGATCAGGTGGCGGAAATCCGTCCGGGCTCCGTCATTCCGGTCGTGGTGATGCGGGATGATAAGCAGTTCACGTTCCAGGTGACGGTGCAGGAATATCCGGCGACTAATTGATATTTTCTGCGCCGTTAATCAAGCGGGCATAAAAAAACCGGAGTTAACTCCGGTTTTTTTTATAATAACATATGGCTTACTTCGTGACGAACTCTTCGCCAAGCGTAATGTCTTTTTTCAGTGTATCCAGCATACCTTCCAGCGAGCGTTGCTCGAAAGCGCTCAGCGTGCCGATGGATTTACGCTCTTCTACGCCATTTTTACCCAGCAACAGCGGCTGAGAGAAGAAACGGGCATACTGACCGTCGCCTTCCACATAGGCGCATTCCACCACGCCTTTTTCGCCCTGCAGAGCGCGAACCAGAGAAAGACCGAAACGCGCAGCAGCCTGGCCCATAGAGAGGGTTGCCGATCCGCCGCCGGCTTTCGCCTCAACGACTTCAGTACCGGCGTTCTGGATGCGCTTAGTCAGATCGGCCGCTTCTTGTTCGGTAAAGCTTACGCCTGGAATCTGCGACAGCAGCGGCAGAATAGTCACGCCGGAGTGCCCACCGATCACCGGAACTTCAACTTCCGTTGGCAGCTTACCTTTCAGCTCTGCAACAAAGGTGTTAGAGCGGATGATATCCAGCGTGGTTACGCCAAACAGTTTGTTTTTGTCGTATACGCCTGCTTTTTTCAGCACTTCCGCCGCAATCGCAACGGTGGTGTTCACCGGGTTGGTGATAATACCCACGCACGCTTTCGGGCAGGTTTTAGCGATCTGCTGCACCAGATTTTTCACGATGCCGGCGTTAACGTTAAACAGGTCGGAACGGTCCATACCCGGCTTGCGCGCCACCCCCGCAGAAATCAGTACTACGTCAGCGCCTTCAAGCGCCGGGGTTGCGTCTTCGCCGGAGAAACCTTTGATTTTTACTGCGGTGGGAATATGGCTCAAATCAACGGCCACACCGGGAGTCACTGGAGCGATGTCGTACAGGGAGAGTTCTGAACCTGAAGGCAGTTGGTTTTTTAAAAGTAATGCCAGCGCCTGACCGATACCACCAGCAGCGCCGAGGACTGCGACTTTCATCCTAAACTCCTTATTATATGATTAACTTAGTGTCTATTGCTCCGCGGCGGCGACCTTAATTCACAAATTCAATGATTACAATCCTCACGCGTCAAGAATGCGGAGTCGCGCAATTTTGGCTTTTATGCATTTAATTTGCGTAATCCGGATCGGCTGCAACCAGAGAGCAACGTTCCTACAGGTGGTGACAATATACCCTACTGCCCCCTCAAAACAACATCATTTTGATAACAATTAATTTACTTTTAATCTTATTTGCGAGGCGTGACGCAGGCATGTTTCTTGATAACGAAATTTGATAAAATTCCGCTCTTTCATAACATTATTTCAGCCTTAAACAAGGCAGACTGTTTGCATAAAAATTCATCTGTATGCACAATAATGTTGTTTCTACCGCCATATTACGGGTGACTTATGCGAAGCTCGGCTAAACAAGAAGAACTAGTAAGGGCGTTTAAAGCGCTCCTCAAAGAAGAAAAATTCAGCTCACAGGGCGAAATCGTCCTCGCGTTGCAGGATCAGGGCTTTGAAAATATCAATCAGTCCAAGGTCTCGCGCATGTTGACTAAGTTCGGCGCGGTGCGTACGCGTAACGCAAAAATGGAGATGGTGTACTGTCTTCCGGCTGAACTGGGCGTCCCGACAACATCCAGTCCGTTGAAAAATCTGGTGCTGGATATCGATTATAACGACGCTGTCGTGGTAATCCATACCAGCCCTGGCGCGGCGCAGCTCATCGCGCGCCTGCTGGATTCATTGGGGAAAGCGGAAGGTATTCTCGGCACGATTGCCGGCGACGATACTATATTCACTACGCCTGCCAGCGGCTTTTCCGTAAGAGATCTTTACGAAGCCATTCTGGAACTCTTTGAACAAGAGCTCTAGCCCTACTTCCTCCGTCGTCGTACGGCGGAGGCACCTTCTTCTCCTCTCTCCGCGCGGCTTTCCTGTACGGTTATCATTTGGCAAATCATGCCCTTAAACATTCACCATATGAATACCAAATCAAAAAAACGCACAAAATGTCAAATTTTTTAATACATTGATTTTATTTTCTTTTTTTAAATATCGCGGCGAAAAGCAGCAATTTTAATTCTATAACATTATAAAAAATAAGATTTTTAGTATCTTAAAAAAGAAGAAACAATTAGCGTGGTATTAATTAATCGCGTGATTAGTGTATACTTGATTTTGTGATGAGGGTCACGAAACAAAGACCCCAGTAAAGGAATTCGACGAGGTAAAAATCATGAAAATCAAAACCACTGTTGCAACATTAAGTATTCTGTCCATTCTCTCTTTTGGCGCTTTCGCCGCAGAACCTATCAGCGCAGAGCAAGCGCAAAACCGTGAAGCGATTGGATCGGTTTCAGTCAGCGCTATTGGCTCATCGCCTATGGATATGAACGCCATGCTGAGCAAAAAAGCGGATGAACAAGGCGCTACGGCCTACCACATTACCGAAGCGCATAGCGGCAGCAACTGGCACGCCACTGCCGAACTGTACAAATAAAATTCACCTGCCATCGCATATAACATGTCGTTACTTCGCGGAGATATCGCATAAGAAAAGCCCATTAATCCGCGAGGTTGACCCTATAAAGGAATAAAAGATTATGAAAACGAAATACATTATCGCATCACTCGGCCTGGCCACTCTACTCTCTTTCGGCGCAAATGCCGCAGTACACCAGGTCAACGCGGAACAGGCGCAGAATCTGCAACCGATGGGCACCATTTCCGTCTCGCAGATTGGCAGTACACCAATGGATATGCGCCAGGAACTCGTCGCTAAAGCCGAAAAAGCAGGCGCTAATAGCTATCGCATTATCGAATTAAAAGAAGGTGATAACTGGCACGCCACCGCCGAATTGTATAAATAAACCCTCGTCGTCTAACCCGACGACTTGCCCCCGCCTGTCGGGGGCTTTTTTATGCTTTTTCAATGCCGGACATTAAACCGTAGCCGCCCCTCCAACTCTTCTTCCGCTTCATCAAAGAGTAAAATCAGCGCCCCGTAGCGCCTGCGCAGTTTATCAGGCAGGTGAACGAACTCAATCTCTAGCGGTAAGGGTAAGATATCGCTCATTACCGCATCCCATAATGTATCAAGATCGCTTACTTTCTCACTGGCAAGACCAAACGTCTGCGTAAACTCGCGATAAAAATCGCTTTGGTTTTTAATATCATTAAAATCAAAAGTATAGACATTCATAGCCAGCCACCATCCCCGACAGACAATTGTCTGTTTTACTACAAAGCATCATTATGCAGAGGTTTCACTTCCAGAAACGCTTTTAGCCCCGGAGCACTCTTGCGCTGTTTTTGTATCTCGAATAAGTATAGTCATAAAAAAACCGACGCTTTTGGCATCGGTTCTCGTGGGTTAGCTATCGGTAAGCGCGTTCTGGTATTTATGTAACATGCCCGTCAGGCGTTTAACCGGTTCCGTCACCTGCGGCGGCGCCTCCCAGATACGTAATTTCTCCTGATAGATATCCAGCTCATCCAGCAACTGACCAAAGTAGCGTCGTCGTTTATCATCGCTTCCGGCGGAAATAACATGGTCTGCGGTACGACGAAGCTGACGATGGAACACTGACAGGTCTTCATTAACCGGTATCGGCGCATCGCGTAGACGTTGATGGGCAATGATCATCGTTAGCGCCAGACGGAACTTCGGCAAATCGCCAGGGAATTTATTCATCAGCAAAAAGAGTTGCTGATATAACGCAGGCAGACGGTTCTCTTTACGACGCGCCACGTTGGTCGTCATTGCCGAAACCGCAGCGGAAACAAACTGATTAAGCAGCACGCGACCGGTTCGGTCTTTGGATTTATCACGCACCAGCAAGATGACGATAAACGCCAGCATACAGCCGACAATTTGCCCCAACGCGCTGTCCAGGAACTGGCTGAAATGGAACGTCATCGGATTATCCAACACAATAATGTTAATTGTACTGGCCAGCGCCCCCATCGACCCCAGACGCCGTTTCTGCACCTCAATGCCGATAAAGAACCCCAATACCGCCAGGCTCAAACATAGCAACAGCATACTTTGCTGCGTATTGGGAATAATCACCAGGAAATAGAGCAATCCCAGCGGCAGCGCCGCCAGCGTGCCATAAATAAAATCAATGCAGACCATGCGCGGATTGGGTAAACGCATCGCCAGCGAGGTCACCACGGCAATCATCACCATCGCGCCATTACCCGATGTCCAGCCGGTCCATAGCCAGAATAATGTCCCCAGTACGCAGGAGAGCGTGGTGCGCCAGAAGTTCACCATAGCATGGTGACGTTCGGCGGATTCCACTTTAACCACGGGCTCGCCTTGCAGGATCTCTTCTTCCGTCGCGCTGATTTTGGTGTTACTTATCACGCCGCGTTTAAGCAGCAGATAGCGCGTTGCAGCACCTACCCAGCTATAAAGCGTGACGGGCGTTTCGCGCTCGCCGGTCCAGACAATGACACGCCGCATCCTTTTTAACTGCCTGTGGACGTCCTGTACCGTTTCAACCGGCGTCTCGAACAGTTCCCGGAATGTATCGGTAATCAGTTCCGGCCGCGTATTTTGAATAAGATAAGTTTCACAGGATTGCGTAATCAGCGTGAGCGAAAGCGTATTCAACGCTTTCAGGCGGCGGTTAGCGCGTACCCAGCGCGAAGATTCCATATTCAGATTACTTCGCATCCCCTCCAGCGCCGCCGTGCGCCGCACCAGATCGCCCCAGGCGTTGTCGACCTCTTCGCTGTCGCCATGCTTAATACAAAGCTGCATTAGCTGGTACTGCGCCACCAGCAGACTATCCAGTTCGCGATCAACCTCCTGCTTTATCGATCGCGGCGAGAAAAGCAGATCCGCTAAAATAGCGCAGCCAATGCCGATGACGATTTCGCTACAACGCTCAAGCGCAAATTGCGGTGTGAGTAGCGGCTCCGTCTGAATGGTAATTACAATGATCAGCGCGGTATAACCCGACAGTCCCCACGCATAAGAGTTTTCGATCCGTACCAAAGACGAGATCCAGGTACAAAAACCGGCCCAGACACAGCACACCAGAATCATCAATAGCGGCGCGCGGATCATAGTGATAATGATCATAAGCGCAGCGATACAGCCAATAAACGTCCCGATAATACGCAACATTCCGCGATAACGGATAGCGCCGGAATAGGGTTCTCCGCCGGCGGCAAATGCCGGGCCTGCCGCCACGATCGCGGCGGTCAGCACCGCCCAACGCGGCGTCTCCAGTTGAAAATGGAAGCCGATAAATAATGCCAGCACAATGGCGCACGCCAGCTTTACCGCAAAGCGAATGTGCTGGTTGGCAATGGAGAAAATGCCCATGACGATTAACCGAATTCGCGCAGCCGGTGCGCCAGTTTACGGAAGAAGGAGTCCTGGCTTGCGTCACGATCTTGCTTACCGGTGATCACGACGGTTGCCGTCGTACCGGCAGGCCATAAATTCCCCTGCTGCTCGTCAAGCCGGATGCGCACCGGAACACGCTGGGCCAGACGCACCCATTCGAGGTTAGAGTCTATCGTCGCCATCCCTTTCGCATCGCTGGTACTGCTGGCATTCGTTACCCCTGCCGCCACGCTATCGACGGTACCTTTTAATACCCGGTTGCTGCCGAGCGGCGTGATTTCGGCACGATATCCCGGACGCACGCCTTCCAGCTTGGTCTCTTCCATATAGGCCTGCACGTAAAAAGAGTTCTTTTTCACCAGGGCGACGGCCGTAGAACCGCGGGTAATAAATTCACCGGCATAAACATTGAGGTTAGTCACCCAGCCGTCGGCAGGCGCGCGAATGACGGTGCGCTCAAGATCGAGTTTAGCCAGGTCGCGCGTCGCCTGAGCTTTAGCCAGTTGATGCAGTACAGTCTGCAAGACATTGTTCGCCTGATCGATCTCTTCCCGGGACATCGCCTGTACGCCGAGACGATTACGGCGACCGGCTTCCTGGCGTTTTTCCTGCGCCAGTACCTGATAATAGGCCACATCGGCTTCCGCTTCAGCGAGCGCTTTTTGATAGCGTGGCTGATCGATGGTAAACAGGACCTGATCCTTTTGCACCAGTTGGTTATCATGCACGTTTACATGGGTAATCAGGCCCGCGACATCCGGGGCAATAGCGACTACATCGGCGCTAAAACGCGCGTCGCGCGTCCAGGGGGATTCGGTGTAATACACCCAGGCGCGGAAAATGGCGATAAAGGCCAGAATAACCAGTACGAGGGTAATGGCCGTACGGGAGAGTTTTCTTGTTAGTGTTTTCACTTCAACCTCAAACGAACAGGCGCGATATTAAATAAAACAGACAACAATACAGCGCGGTATTGAACAAAGCCGGATGCCAGACAAAATCATAGATGCCCGTCGGCACAAGCATCCGACGCACCAGCCAAAAAATAGCCAGTGACAAAAGCAATTCGAAAAATATCGGTGGGAAGGAAAGACCAAACACCACGATAACGGGAAACAGACTCATGTTGACCTTGATTTCTGAGAGAGAGCAGGCGATAGATTGTTAAGCTACATCGCCGCAGAGAAGGGCAAGAGACGCCAGGCGAGAGCGACATAGCTCTTATTCGAATAATAGTATATTAGCGTAATTGTTATGCTGTTATCTATATTATGTGATCTAAATCACTTTTAAGCCAGAGTGAATAATGGAACGTTTAAAACGAATGTCGGTATTCGCCAAAGTTGTCGAGTTTGGCTCTTTTACCGCCGCAGCCAGACAGTTGCAAATGAGCGTGTCGTCCATCAGCCAGACTGTGGCAAAACTGGAAGATGAGCTTCAGGTTAAATTGCTCAACCGCAGCACGCGCAGCATTGGGCTCACCGAAGCTGGAAAAATCTATTATCAGGGCTGTCGTCGCATGTTGCATGAAGTGCAGGATGTTCACGAGCAGCTTTACGCTTTTAATAACACGCCAATCGGTACATTGCGTATCGGTTGTTCTTCAACCATGGCGCAAAATGTGCTGGCCGGGCTTACCGCGAAATTATTAAAAGAGTATCCCGGTCTGGCAGTTAATCTGGTGACGGGAATTCCTGCCCCGGATTTAATTGCAGACGGGCTGGACGTGGTGATCCGCGTGGGCGCGCTGCAAGACTCCAGCCTGTTTTCCCGTCGACTGGGCGCGATGCCGATGGTTGTGTGCGCCGCCAGGCCCTACCTCGCCCAGTTCGGCGCCCCGGAAAAACCCGCCGATCTCAGCAACCATTCCTGGCTGGAATATAGCGTACGCCCGGATAATGAGTTTGAACTTATCGCGCCGGAAGGAATTTCTACCCGGTTGATTCCACAGGGACGGTTCGTTACTAACGATCCGATGACGCTGGTACGCTGGCTGACCGCCGGTACCGGGATCGCCTATGTGCCGCTGATGTGGGTGATCGATGAGATCAATCGTGGCGATCTGGAGATCCTGCTGCCTCGCTATCAGTCCGATCCCCGACCGGTATATGCGCTGTACACCGAAAAAGATAAGCTGCCGCTTAAAGTGCAGGTAGTGATTAACGCGTTAACTGACTATTTTGTCGATGTCGCACACCTGTTTCAGGGGATGCGCGGGCTAGGAAAAGAAAAATAAAAACACCGGGTAATTGCTGGAGACGGTTGTAGGCCAGATAAGGCATTTATGCCGCCACCCAGCGCAGACATTGCCTGATGGCGCTGCGCTTATCAGGCCTGGGCGGCACACACCGCAGGCCTGATAAGGCGGACAGTTATGCGGTGCCGCCAACCGTCAGGTTATCGACTTTCAGCGTCGGCTGGCCTACGCCTACCGGCAGGCTTTGGCCCTCTTTACCGCAGACCCCCACCCCGTTATCCAGCTTAAGGTCGTTGCCGACCATGGAGATCTGTTGCATCGTTTCAATGCCTGATCCAATCAACGTCGCCCCCTTCACCGGCGTTGTGACTTTGCCGTTTTCAATCAGATACGCTTCCGAAGTAGAGAATACAAACTTGCCGGAGGTGATATCCACCTGACCGCCGCCAAAGTTAGGCGCATAAATGCCGTACTCAACGGATTCGATAATTTCCTGCGGCGTTGACTGCCCCGCCAACATATAGGTATTGGTCATACGCGGCATCGGCAGATGCGCGTAAGATTCGCGACGCCCGTTACCGGTCGGCGCAGCGCCCATCAGGCGCGCATTCAGCTTGTCCTGCATGTACCCTTTCAGTACGCCATTTTCAATCAATACGTTGTACTGGCCTGGCGTACCTTCATCATCGATAGCGACGGAGCCACGACGGTTCATCATTGTGCCGTCATCCACTACGGTACAAAGCGCGGAGGCAACCTGCTCGCCGATCTGACCGCTAAATACAGACGTTCCACGACGGTTAAAATCGCCTTCCAACCCGTGTCCGACCGCTTCGTGCAGCAATACACCCGGCCACCCGGCGCCCAGAACCACCGGTAACGTCCCCGCTGGCGCCGCGACCGCAGAAAGATTAACCAGCGCCATGCGTACCGCTTCTTTCGCCCACGCGTCGGCGCGAACCTCGCCGTCGAGATCGGCAAGAAAATACTCATAACCAAAGCGACCGCCGCCGCCGCTGGCGCCGCGCTCACGTTTACCATCTTCTTCCACCTGCACGCTAACGGACAAACGCACCAGTGGACGGACATCCGCCGCCAGCGTCCCGTCGGTCGCCGCCACGAGGATTAATTCATATACGCCAGTCAGGCTGGCGTTGACTTCCTGCACGCGTTTATCGGCTTCTCGCGCCGCTTTATCAACGCGTCTGAGGATATCCAGCTTCTCTTCGCGGCTCATACTTTGCAACGGATCAAGGGTGGTGTAGAGCGGCTGATGATCTACGGCGGCGAGCGTTTTTACCTTGCCTTCGCCGTTATCGCGTACAATGGTTCGCGCGGCCTGCGCACTCTGCTCCAGCGCCAGGAGGCTTATCTGGTCAGCATAAGCAAAACCGGTTTTTTCGCCGCTAATGGCGCGAACGCCAACGCCCTGGTCGATATTATATGAACCATCTTTAATGATGCGGTCTTCTAAAACCCAGGATTCGTGATAGCTCGACTGAAAATAGAGATCGCCATAATCAAGACGGCGTTCGGCCAGTTGGCCGAGGATAGCGAACAGATCCTGATGTTTCAGGCCGTTCGCCGCTAGCAATTGTTCACTTACCAGGTTCAGACTCATCGTTTTTGCTACTCGTTGATTTCTGCCGGATGGCGGCACACGCCTTATCCGGCCTATGTTGTTAGGTTGTGCAAACCGGATAAACGCAGCGCCATCCGGCATAACTATGTACTGAGAGTGGGGCAATTCCTCGCCCCCGTCAAATCATTGCTGGCTTTCTTTTCTCGGTTGGCGCAGAACTTCGTTGATCTGCGGCGCATCGACCGGACCGGTAATGCGATAACGCAGAATGGAGACCTTGCTCCATAGCGGCCCCAACACTTTACTGGCGGCAAATACCGCCGCGCCGACAATCGGGTTAACGGCAAAAGCCGCGGCGACCCCCACCGTGGCGGAAATTTCCGGCGCAACGACAGCCTCCATATCAAGACGACGGCGCACCAGATCGACGGAACCTTTCATTGCAATGTCTGCTTCCAGCCCGTCCACCAGCGTATCGTCAGTATGCAGGACGCCATCTTTAATCCACGCGGTACTACGGATAGAGTCGAAATAGAAGCCCTCGCTAAAGGTATCGCTAAAGTCAAACCGCAGTTTACGCAGTAACGCATCAAAACTGAGCAGCCGCAGTAGCTGCCCGGCATGACCGCTACTTAGATCAGTAAACTCGCCTTTACCCAGACGCGTACGTAAAATCCCGTTGAGCGTGGCTTCATCAGGTTGCCAGGGCGGGTTTCGCCAGTGCAGATCGTAATCTACGTTAAACGACGCGTTCTGGATTGGCGTCGAGATGCCGAAGAACCCGGCAGCCGCGTCCAGGTTACGGCCATGCAGACTGCCTTTCAGCGAGGTTCGTTCATTGCCCGGCGCATTCACCCACTCGCCGTTCGCTTTCAAACGAGCGAATCCGGTATCGATCAGGCCATTCGTCAGGGCCAGCGTATTGCCTTTGATGGCGAAATCGCCATCAATACGCCCATATTTTTGCCCCCACAGCCAGCACTCTTCGCAGCGAAGCTGTAAATCCGGCCAGCCGCGGAAGCTAATAGTGTTTGCCGAAGCAAACGTCGATGTCGGCGTTGACGACGAGGCGTGCGTTTTTGCGACGCCAGGGTTGTAATACAGATACTTAATGTTCGCCAGCCACGGCGCATGACTGCGCATAGTCAGCGTGGCGTTCACCTCACGGCCCTGCGCTTCAATTTTTGTTCCATTCAGCGAAGGGACTGAAACGACGCTCAAATTGTTCCACTGCTGGCCGCCCAGCGATAGCGCGGGAGTTCGTAACGTGACGCGTTGGGGAAGCTCGGCCGAACTGCTCACGTTATCCGCCGCGCCTTTCTGGAATAGCGCCAGCCATTGCGCGCCATCCAGCGCCGGCAGATTGAGTTCAACACCTTGTTGAGCAGGCAATGGCGGAATCGTCCGGCTGTCCGTCGTCCAGATGGCCCGATCCAGCGTCAGTTTCTGATTTAATAACCAGCGGCTATTAAAGTGATTTTTACTCCCTGCGCTCCCCGTTAGCGCAAAGCTTTTCAGGTTGCCGGCAGCTTTAATGTTCACCGGAATGGCTTCGCCTGCGGGTTTATTTAGCGGAGAAGGTAAGTGACTGCTCACATTTCTCAGGTCGCCGTTCAGCTCGATGTTATAGGTAGCGCCAGCGTGATACGGAAGATCGATGCCGACTTTACCATTCCACGCCACGCTGCCGCTCAGGGCATCATTCAGTTGCGGCGGTAAGACCCCCATACGCGTTGGCTGCCAGTTACCGTTAAGGTTGACGGCTACCTGATACGCTTTTGCCCCTTCCGTCGTACTGAAATCCAGGTTAAGCGGCTGATTAAACCAGTTTGCCGTCAGCGGCCCGCTTTTTAGCGCGCCATTCACAAAGCTGAATTTACCGTTCAAATTTTTGAGCGTGCTGTTTAGCGGCTTAATAAACAGGCTGTTATTACGCAACGAGACATCGCCCTCGGCGGTAACCTGTTCGCCATCCAGAGGAATATCAAGATGTAAGCGAGCATTCACATCGCCATCTAATTGTAGCTCCGCCAGCGTCGAACCAAGCGAGTCTTTTAGCGGCGTCTCGTCGAAATAAGGTCCAACGGCTTTTCCCGGCCCGTGAATATCGGCATCAATGAGCAGTTTCTCTTTGGAATAATCCGGAATCGCCGCCGCGAGTTTGCTGGCCTTCACCCCGCCCAAATCGACGCTATCCGAGCGCATCCACAGGCCGTCGTTCAGGAAATCCAGTTCAATATTGAGATTTTTTAGCGCAGGCCAGTCGGGTTGAAAGGCAAACGTCGCATTGCGTAGCGGCACCAGCACTTCAAACTGACCTTCGTTATGCTTATAGGGAAAGAGGTGCGGATTACCGCCGTAAACCAACGTGGCGTTATCCGCCTCGCCGCCCTGAATCGCGCCGCTAAGGTAATCTACCAGCGCTTTGCCCATCAGATTTTCCGGAAAATAGCGCCACGCCTGTGACCCGTCGTCGGTACTGATTCCGGCCAGAATGCCCAGCCACGGTTCATCGCCCGTTGGTTGCAGATAGCGGAACCCGCCACGCGCATGTACCGCCTTTGCTTTTACATCAATGTCACGGCCATCAAGCTGAAAGCCGTTCTCATTCTTCAACCAGCTAAGCGTCGCGACGCCGTTTTCAATTTCCAGCGGCGCGCGAAAAACTGTTTCATAGGGCATTTTGGCCTGCTGCATCACAACCTTCATCTGCCCGTCTTCTACGCTTCCCGCCAGCGTACCGGAAAAATGTTCCGCGCCAGGCAACAGCTTCCACTGTTTCCATGCAAGATTTTCCCACGATGCCTGAAAACGCGTTTTTTCGGTCGCCTGTAGCGGAATATCCAGCGCCAGTGTGGCGATCTTTCCGCTCGGCTGCGTAGCCTGCCATATTTCGCCCAGCGCAGGCGACAGTTTAGCCGCCAGCGGACGTAATGCTTCCAGCCCTGCCAGTTCAAGATTACTGGCGCGAATGCGCAGTTCATCGCTACGAGTGTGATTCTTCCCGCCGACGTCCTGCTGCGGGAGCCAGGCCACGGTTAACGCTCCGCTCGGCCAGGGCTTACCATCAAGCGTAATCCGCGTGTCGGGAATATAAAACTGCCAGCCCGGCTGCTCACGGCTAATGTGCGCCGTCAGGTTATCGACAGACAGCGTATGCGTCGCGTTATCGCCCAGCCAGCTTGCGCCGCCCTGTTTCAGCCAGACGTCTCCTCCGGCGATTTCACCTTTACTGAGCGTCATCCAGCCTTCCAGACTGAAACGCGCCGTCTGGAGCGCCACGTTATCCTGCATCCACCTACCCAGCCATGGCTTGACGTCAATATCGTCGGCCTGTAACCAGACTCTGCCATTATTCAGCAGACCGTCGTCATCGCGTAAATCCATCCGCACCTGCATTACGCCGTGCTGCCCGGTCAGGCTGGAGAGGCTGACCTCGCCTTCGGCGCGGTGCCGGTCTTTGCCGTTTAGCCAGGTAAGCTGTGGGATCGCCAGTTCCGCGCGTTGTCCGGAAAGCGTCAGAAAGCTAATTTGGCTATCGCGCAAATCGAAATGATCGAACTGATGCAGGAAAAGATCGCTTAAACGGCTGGTTTCGATGCCTTCCCCGTCGCTGCTTTGAAGAGGTGTATTGGTGCGGAAATTGAGCTGCCAGAAGGTCAGGTCGCGAAACTGCCAGCGCATATGCAACAGGCTTTGCCAGACATCCAGCGCCAGCGTAACGCGTTTTATCGACAGTTCGCCGCCATCTTTCAGGGCGGCATGAATATTATGCGCTTCCAGCGTAGGGCCAAAATTTTGCCAGCTTGCGGAGAGTTGACTGGCAGCCACCGGCACGCCGGTCGCGGACTCTATCTTATTCAGGATAGCTGGACGCCAGGCGTCCAGATGAGGCAACGCCAGGCGCAGCCCGCTAACCAGCAGCGCTGCAATGACGATGAGCGCGGCTCCAGTGAGCAATAAAATCCCCGGCAATCGCCTCACGCGTCTCTCCTTGTCTGCCAAAAAATACGACTCACAACCTCGTTTTGCCGGATGGCGGCGTGAACGCCTTATCCGGCCTGCAATGCTCGTACGGGGTGCGGTCTTTTACATCATTACGACGTCAAACTGCTCCTGGTTATAAAGCGGTTCGACCTGAACTTTAACCTGTTTGCCGACAAAGATTTCGACTTCCGCCAGCGCGTGTGATTCTTCGCCTTTCAGCGCTTCCGCTACCGCAGGAGAAGCATAAACCAGGAAGCGATCGGAGTCATAAGCGTGATGGACACGTACAATCTCACGCATAATCTCATAGCAGACGGTTTCCACCGTTTTTACCGTCCCGCGGCCATGACAGGTTGGACACTCGTTACAAAGCACATGTTCCACGCTTTCACGGGTCCGTTTGCGAGTCATTTCCACCAGCCCCAGCGGCGAAAAACCGTTAATGCTGGTTTTCACACGATCCTTACTTAACGCCTGTTCCAGCGAATGCAGCACCCGGCGGCGGTGATCCTCATTATTCATGTCGATAAAATCAATAATGATAATGCCGCCCAGATTACGCAGGCGTAGCTGGCGGGCGATAGCCTGAGTCGCTTCAATATTAGTATTAAAAATGGTGTCGTCGAGATTACGGTGTCCGACAAACGCGCCGGTATTGATATCTACCGTGGTCATCGCTTCGGTTTGGTCGATAATAAGATAACCGCCGGACTTGAGTTCAACCTTACGCTCCAGCGCGCGCTGGATCTCATTTTCCACGTCATAAAGATCGAAGATCGGCTGACGACCGCTGTAATGCTCCAGTTTACTGGTCATTTCCGGGATGTATTCTGCGGTAAACTCCAGCAGCGACTCATAGGTCAGACGTGAGTCGACGCGAATTCGGTCCAACTGCGCATCGGCGAAATCGCGCAGCACGCGCTGCGCCAGCGCCAGTTCGCCATACATCTGATAACGCGTTTGCGGTCGCTTTTTGCGCTCCATGACTTTCGTCCAGACACGCTTGAGATAGGCAGCGTCAGACGCGAGATCCTCTTCACACACGCCTTCCGCCGCGGTACGGATAATAAACCCGCCCTGTTCGTCGCAGTATTCCGCCACCACCTTTTTCAGGCGCTCGCGTTCACTTTCGCTTTCGATGCGCTGGGAGACGCCAACGTGCGACGCGCCGGGCATAAAAACAAGGTAACGGGAGGGCAACGTGATGTCCGTGGTCAGACGCGCGCCTTTCGTGCCGAGCGGATCTTTCACCACCTGCACCATCAGATCCTGCCCCTGACGCACCAGTTCGGAGATATCGCGCACAGTAAACTGTTTTTGCTCGTCGCCCGCCACGCATTCGGTGTGCGGCATAATATCGGAAGCGTGAAGAAATGCGGCTTTATCCAGCCCAATATCTACAAAAGCCGCCTGCATACCTGGAAGTACACGACTTACACGACCTTTGTAGATATTGCCTACGATTCCGCGTCGCGCTTCGCGCTCAATATGGATTTCCTGAAGAATACCGCCATCAATGTACGCCACGCGCGTTTCCGATGGCGTTACGTTTACCAACAATTCAGCCGTCATGTTTATCCCTTTTATCACGCAGTGCGTTAAAATGACTCAACAACTCATACGTTTCAACCAGCGGTAAGCCGACGACGGCGTGATAGCTGCCATTTATCTTCCTGACAAAAGAGCCACCTCGCCCCTGAATACCGTATGCACCTGCTTTATCTAAAGGCTCGCCGCTGGCGACATAGCCAGCAATGTCCTGCGCAGAAAGCGTGCGGAAAGTCACCTCCGTCACCACCAGACAATCCAGTATCTGCTGCGAGTCCGCAAGCGCGACAGCAGTCATCACCTGATGCGTATTTCCGGAAAGTAAACGCAGCATTGCTGCGGCATGAGCAGCGTCGCGCGGCTTTTCCAGCACCTCGCCATTTAACACGACTATCGTATCCGCGCCCAAAACCGGCAGATCACGGGGAACCAGCGCCACGCCAGCCTGCGCCTTTTCGCGCGCCAGCCGAACAACATACTGCTGCGCGCTTTCCTGAGCGCGCCGCTGCTCTTCAATACCAGGCACGACCTGCTCGAATGAAAATCCAAGTTGAGTCAATAATTCCTGGCGACGCGGGGAACCGGAAGCAAGATACAGAGTTGTCATATCGACCTTTATTGTACAGCAAACTGCTGGCGTACTTTACGCATCAGCAAGAAGAGCCAGGGCCACAGCACGCCATTAACTACACTACTCCAGAACACTTCCGGTCTGAAAGAGACGTTGATCACTAAAAACTCGGCCCAGAAAACAATAATGTCCACAGCCAGTGAAAGCAACATCACCACCAGCGCCTGCTGCCAGAGCGCCAGGTTACGGAAGAGCTGGAATTTCAGAGCGACCAGGTAGGCGATAATACTCATCGACAGAGCGCGAACGCCGAGTGTGGAACCGCTGATAAGATCAAGTATGGCACCCATCACAAATCCCGTCCCCACATTTACGCGGTGCGGCAGGGCCAGAATCCAGTACAGTAAGATGAGCAAAACCCAGTTTGGCCGGAAAACAATGATGTCGTCCGGCCAGGGCATGATTTGCAGCAACAGCGCAATAAGAAACGAGAGCCAGATAACCCAGCGCCCCTGGCTACGATAGCTCGCCACTATTGCCCTCCCGGCGCACGCGCAGGCGGCGTGGTCGCGCCCGAAGGCGATGGTTGCGTTGATACCGGCGCAGTCTGGCCTGCAGATGGCTGAGTAATCCCCGTCGCCGGGTCCGGCACTGGCGCCGGCGGCCCCATCGCATCCGGAGAAGGCAACACCTGCGGCATCATCTGCATCAGGCGCTCATTAGCTACGCGGTGAACCTCTTCCGGCGTCAGCGGGTTAGCGCCGTTACGATCTGCGCCCCACAGCAACAACAGATAGCGCAAACGCTGTAACCCTGCCGTAGGCCGCGCCTGAATGACCGTATAGGCGCGCTGAGTGTCCAGCTTGACGGAGGAGACCACCGCCACCGGATAACCTTCCGGGAAACGACCGCCAAGTCCGGACGTTACCAGCACATCGCCGACGCGAATATCGGTATTGGCGGGCAGATGTTCAAGCTGAAGATCGTCAGTACAGCCGTTACCGGCAGCAATCACACGGATGTCATTGCGCAGCACCTGAATAGGCAGCGCATGAGTCGCATCGCAAATCAGCAGTACACGGCTGGTCAGTTTCGCCACGGCGACAACCTGCCCTACGACGCCTTTGTCGCTAATGACCGGTTGACCTTCATACACGCCATTGACGCTGCCTTTATCGATAACGACCTGATCGCTGTAAGGATCGTTAACCGTTGAAATAACTTGCGTCACCATTTTCTGCTCGTCCTGACGCAGCGGCGACCCCAGCAGCTCGCGCAACCGCGCGTTCTCCTGTTTGTACTGTCCAAGCATCAGCAAGTCGCTGTTTTTTAGCAGTAATTCCTGGCGCAGCGCCCGGTTTTCCAGTTCAAGCTGGTCGCGAGAAGCCAGCGTTTGCGACACGCTGTCGAGCAGTTCACGAGGACCGTTTGAAATAAAATAGAAAGGACTGACGGCAGTATCCATGTACGTTCGGATTTGACTGAACGTCCCCAGGCGGCTGTCGGCAATGATAACGCCGAGCGCCACCAGCACCGCCAGAATAAGGCGAATCTGTAGCGACGGGCCACGGCTAAAAATTGGCTTCATAGGCTATGCGTATTCTCGCGTCGGAGAGGCAGGACCATCCAGGGATAATCCTGCCTGTGTCCAACTACTCTTCGCTGAACAGGTCGCCGCCGTGCATATCGATCATTTCCAGCGCCTTGCCGCCGCCGCGCGCCACACAGGTCAGCGGATCTTCAGCAACCACGACAGGAATACCCGTCTCTTCCATTAACAGACGGTCAAGGTTACGCAGCAGCGCGCCGCCGCCGGTGAGCACCATACCGCGCTCGGAGATATCGGACGCCAGCTCCGGCGGACACTGTTCCAGCGCCACCATTACCGCGCTGACGATACCGGTCAACGGTTCCTGCAACGCTTCCAGAATCTCGTTTGAGTTCAGGGTAAAGCCGCGTGGAACACCTTCCGCCAGGTTACGACCGCGCACTTCGATTTCACGCACTTCATCGCCCGGATAAGCAGAACCGATTTCATGTTTAATGCGTTCTGCGGTCGCTTCACCAATCAGAGAGCCATAGTTACGGCGTACATAGTTGATGATCGCTTCGTCGAAACGGTCGCCGCCGATACGCACGGACGAGGAGTACACTACGCCGTTCAGGGAGATCACGGCGACTTCCGTCGTACCGCCGCCGATATCGACGACCATCGAACCGGTCGCTTCAGAGACCGGCAGACCGGCGCCGATTGCCGCCGCCATCGGCTCTTCAATCAGGAACACTTCTCGAGCGCCAGCGCCCTGAGCGGATTCACGAATTGCGCGGCGCTCTACCTGCGTCGCGCCGACCGGCACGCATACCAGTACGCGCGGGCTTGGGCGCATAAAGCTGTTGCTGTGCACTTGTTTAATAAAGTGCTGAAGCATTTTTTCGGTCACAAAGAAGTCAGCGATAACGCCGTCTTTCATCGGACGGATCGCCGCGATATTGCCCGGCGTACGGCCCAACATCTGCTTCGCATCATGACCGACCGCAGCCACGCTTTTCGGCGAACCGGCACGATCCTGACGAATGGCCACAACGGAAGGCTCATTCAATACGATGCCTTGTCCTTTTACATAAATGAGGGTATTCGCGGTACCCAGGTCAATGGACAGGTCATTGGAAAACATGCCACGAAATTTTTTCAACATACTAAGGGATAATCCTGAAAGCTGGGGCGGAAAACAAAATCCGCTTACTTTACCAACCACACGCAGCAGCGACAAGGCGCAAAAATCATCTGCTACGGTGAAAATTAGTGCAGTTCGTTTCCTTTGTTACAAATCTCGGCCTGAGTCCCTCAGGGCTGAAAAAATCAGCAGCAATCCTCGCTTTCGTTTGCAACCTGTCAAAGGTCATTCACCTGCATATTTGCTGCAACAATCTGGCGAGCAGACAAGCACACCCCCATGAGGCACAGCGCGCGTTATTCTACGTGAAAACAAATTAAACGGCAGGTTAAACCGAGTATCTTTGCGAATATTTTTTCACGTTTGTGTCAAGTGGTTGGGAGGAGGCAAAAAAATCACCCTGCCCGCCAGCCACGCCGCGTTTTGTCAGCGTCTGCCACTCGCCCCGTGAACGGACGCCCGTCGCGTAGACCTGCGTAGGCGTACCCGCGCAGGCCTCTACCAGACTTTGAACCAGAAGCTGGTTTTCCGTTCGCTTCTCAATGTTTCTGACCAGACTCGGATGTAGCTTGAGTAATTCCACATTAAGCGCTTTAATCCAGCTCGTGCTGACCAGCGTCAAACCCGCCTGCGTCACCGCCACCCGAACGCCAAGCGCATTGACTAAGCGAAGGATGGGTTGTAACCGACTGATGTGTTGACAAACATCCGCCTCCGCAAGTTCAATAATTATGCGATTTCGCTGTGATTTTTCACACTGCATTAATGTATCGCGCAACCAGCGCTGAAAACGCGGACGAATCAGCGACTCGACCGTTAACTGCATTGCCAGATTTTCATCCGGCCAGTAGCCCAGCAACGTAATCAGGCGGCTAATTTGTAATCTGTCATACTCTTCCGATAAACCAAATTGCAGCACCATCGGCATATACTCCGCCGAGCTAACCTCTTCTTTACCGTCATAGATGCGACACATCAATTCCCGATGATGCACGCGGCCTTCTCGCGTAACCGCTGGTTTTTGATAAAGTCGCGGTCCGCCCCGGTTTAGCATCTGCTCAATCAGCGTGCGCCAACGCACATTGCCGCGTCCTTTTTCCGGCAATGAGTCGTCGTAGATAGCCCAGCTATTCCCTCCCTGCAGGGCAGCATTCCGCGCCGCCGCTTCAGCATGCTCCATCACCTGCTCGGTGGACTGCCCGCTGCGCCAGGCGCAAATGCCGATATGTACCATATCGTCACGATCGAGCATTTTGTTAGCCGGTAGCGCATCGACGGCTTTTAAAAGTTGTCCGGCAATACTTTCCGCTTCTTTCAGCGTTCGATGCGGTAGCAGCACGGCAAAGTCGCTACGGTGATAGCGCGCCAGCAACGAGCCTGGATAACGCATAATAAATGTCGATAGCAAATTGATAAGCATAAACATCTGTTCTTCCGCCTGATTGCCGCCCAGGCTGTCGCGCAGAAGATTGAAGTCTGGCAAGCGGATCATCATCACCACGCCATGTACCCCCACTTTTTCTTGATCTTCCAGCAGCGTCGCCAGTTGGTTATCAAAAAACAGACGGTTACCGAGTCCGGTTTTGGTGTCCTGCGCGGCGTAGGAGCGAATTAGCGTGTCCAGGCGGCTACGCTGTTCATGAGCAAACTGAATTTCGGAAAGCAACACATCAAGTGCACTGCTGGTGCGCGTCGGCCATTCATAAACAGAACCGCGGACATTCGGTCCGCGTTCGCCATTCAGAATACGCGTTGAGCGAATTTCCAGAAGCTCTTGCCCGGAAAGCTGCCGTTGCAGCCAGCGCACCGATAAAAACAGAATCAGAACGATAAAGCCGATCGCCAGTGTCAGCGGCGCCGTAGCGATCAGTGAGTGAAAATAGTTGCCCATCGGGTCCTGATAAACCAGACGTAGCGACATACCCGGATGTTTGACTAGCGGCACGACCAGCTCGCGATACGTGTCACTGGTGCCGGCTGGCCGATAACCTCTGGCGCGAGAATGGCTGTAGACCCGGTGCTCCCCCTGCAACAGATCGACGCGCACAATATCGGAAGCGATCATGAGTTCGTCGATTCGCGGCGTCAGCGAAACAATATCGCGGGTCACCAGGTGTGTATCCATCGCTGTCGCCGCCGCCTGCACACGGCATACATACTTATACTGTACGGCATTATAAAAGCTTAGAGAGCAGCCTATCAGAGTCACGAAGATCGTTAACCCCGTGAGCAGCGTAACAAAAGCTGAGAATTTCGTCGTTAATCGCATCCTTGAGTTAACTCCGACAGTTATAAACAGTATGAAAAAGCGAATCTGAAGGCGGAATTCGCCACGGCGCGCAATGAAGCAGGCATACTACCAAAATGGGTCTGTCTGGCAATTTATTGCGTTGTATCGGCATCACGTTTTAATTAGCGAGTATAGTCTTCGTAGTTATTTTTCCAATCTACCATGTAAAGTGAGGACAGGTTATGCAGGCGTTGATCTTAGAACAGCAGGACGATAAAACCCTCGCATCCGTGCAATATCTCGAAGAGAGTCAACTGCCAGAGGGTGATGTGACGGTGGATGTCCACTGGTCCAGCCTGAATTATAAAGATGCTCTGGCTATCACCGGGAAAGGGAAAATTATCCGTCATTTTCCGATGATTCCTGGTATTGATTTCGCCGGCACCGTTCGCGCAAGCGAAGATCCTCGCTTTCATGCAGGCCAGGAAGTACTACTGACTGGCTGGGGCGTGGGCGAAAACCACTGGGGCGGCCTGGCCGAACGCGCACGCGTTAAAGGCGACTGGCTGATCGCGCTGCCTGCGGGACTGAGCAGCCGTAACGCCATGATCATCGGCACCGCCGGTTTTACCGCCATGCTGTGCATAATGGCGCTGGAAGAGGCCGGCATCCGCCCTGAAGATGGCGAAATCGTTGTTACCGGCGCCAGCGGCGGTGTAGGCAGCACTGCGGTCGCGCTGCTGCATCAATTAGGTTATCAGGTCGTTGCGGTATCCGGCCGTGAAAGTACCCATGATTATTTACGCGCGCTTGGCGCTAACCGCATTCTGCCGCGCGATGCGTTCACCGACGCCCGCCCACTGGAGAAACAGCTTTGGGCAGGCGCGGTTGATACGGTCGGCGATAGCGTGCTGGCGAAAATCCTGGCGCAAATGAACTATGGTGGTTGCGTCGCAGCCTGCGGCCTGGCTGGCGGCTTTGCTCTGCCAACTACTGTCATGCCCTTTATTCTGCGCAACGTACGTCTGCAGGGCGTGGATTCCGTTATGACGCCGCCAGCGCGCCGCGCCGAGGCGTGGAAACGTTTGGTAAATGGCCTGCCGGACGCCTTCTACACCCAGGCGGCAACCGAGATAGACCTGGCCGATGCCCCGAAGTTTGCCGATGCCATCATTAATAATCAGGTTCAGGGCCGTACGCTGGTGAAGATAAAATAACGTCACGTATAAAAAAATTTACACTTAATTAACTATTTATTTTTACACATTGACATACTCCCTGTCATATTCACTACACGCCACGCCGTGTTGTGGTGGGTATACCGGGAGTCTGTTATGAAAAAAATACGTCCATTAACAGAAGCCGATGTGACTGCGGAATCGGCTTTTTTTATGCAGCGCCGACAGGTGCTAAAAGCGTTAGGCATCAGCGCGGCTGCCTTATCCTTACCCTCAACGGCGCAGGCCGATCTATTCAGTTGGTTTAAAGGCAACGATCGTCCGAAAGCGCCTGCCGGTAAACCGCTTGAGTTTAGTCAGCCTGCCGCCTGGCGAAGTGATTTAGCGTTAACGCCGGAAGATAAAGTAACGGGCTACAATAATTTCTATGAGTTTGGCCTCGATAAAGCCGACCCGGCGGCCAATGCCGGTAGTCTGAAAACCGAACCGTGGACGTTGAAAATCAGCGGGGAAGTCGCGAAGCCATTTACGCTGGATTACGACGATTTAACGCATCGTTTCCCATTAGAAGAGCGTATCTATCGGATGCGCTGCGTTGAAGCGTGGTCCATGGTCGTGCCGTGGATTGGTTTCCCTTTATATAAGCTACTCGCGCAGGCACAGCCCACCAGCCACGCTAAATATGTGGCATTCGAAACGCTATACGCGCCGGATGATATGCCGGGACAGAAAGATCGCTTTATTGGCGGCGGACTGAAATACCCTTATGTTGAGGGGCTACGTCTGGACGAAGCCATGCATCCGCTTACTCTGATGACTGTCGGCGTCTATGGCAAGGCGTTACCCCCGCAAAACGGCGCGCCCATTCGACTCATCGTTCCATGGAAGTATGGTTTTAAAGGTATTAAATCTATCGTCAGCATTAAACTAACCCGCGAACGCCCGCCAACCACCTGGAATTTGTCGGCTCCCAACGAATATGGTTTTTACGCCAATGTGAACCCGCATGTGGATCATCCACGCTGGTCTCAGGCTACTGAACGCTTTATTGGTTCAGGCGGTATCCTTGATGTGCAAAGACAGCCGACGCTACTGTTTAACGGCTACGCCAATGAAGTCGCTTCGCTGTATCGCGGTCTCAATTTGCGGGAGAATTTTTAAGTGCGTCTGACAGCAAAACAGATAACCTGGCTAAAAGTTTGCCTGCATCTTGCCGGTTTTTTGCCGCTTCTGTGGCTCTTTTGGGCAATAAATCAGGGTGGGCTAAGCGCAGACCCGGTAAAGGATATCCAACACTTTACCGGCAGAACCGCGCTCAAATTTTTGCTCGCCACCTTGCTGGTTTCACCGCTGGCGCGCTACGCTAAACAGCCATTATTGATACGCACACGCCGCCTGTTGGGACTATGGTGTTTCGTTTGGGCCACACTGCATTTAACCAGCTATGCCTTGCTGGAATTGGGGATACATAACCTGGCGTTGTTAGGAAGCGAGCTGCTTTCACGTCCTTATTTGACGCTTGGGATCATTAGTTGGCTGGTGTTATTGGCTCTGACGTTGACCTCAACGCAATTTGCGCAGCGTAAATTGGGTAAACGCTGGCAAACACTGCATAACGTCGTCTATCTTGTCGTGATCCTGGCCCCCATACATTATCTGTGGTCGGTAAAGATTTTATCACCGCAACCGGTCATCTACGCGGCATTAGCATTAGCCCTTTTAGCGTTGCGTTACCGGAAGTTTCGCCAGTGGTGGCGCTAGTTTGGTGAATTGTGCGGTCGATTGCAAAACGCAAAACAGGCAATGTCCTTTGCATGTTTTGGGTTGATAATCTTCCCTGATAAGACCAGTATTTAGCTGCCAATTGCGACGAAATAGTTATAATGTGCGACTTTGCATTCCCCCACGGCGATTTTCGTTCGCAGAAAGGGTGACAATCGTGCAATGAAGGTATATTTTGTTTTTTGCCCGAAAATGGCAGAAGATAGCCGCACAATGACTGGCAAATCATGAATTTCACCTTCGGGTGCTACGGCATAACAGGCAAATCAAAGATGCGCGGTATTTTACCCGCGGCAGTCATTCACATGCTTTACAGACGGCGCTAAAACGCCTGTCACAATCACACTAAACAAAGAGTACGGAACCCACTCATGGATATTCGTAAGATTAAAAAACTGATCGAGCTGGTTGAAGAATCAGGTATCTCCGAACTGGAAATTTCTGAAGGCGAAGAATCTGTTCGCATCAGCCGCACAACGGCAAATGCCGGTTTTCCGGTGATGCAGCAGGCTTATGCGGCGCCGATGATGCAGCAACCTGCTCTGTCTAACGCTGTCGCGCCAGCGGCTACTCCAGCAATGGAAGCGCCTGCCGCAGCGGAAATCAGTGGTCACATCGTACGCTCCCCAATGGTTGGTACTTTCTACCGCACCCCAAGCCCGGACGCGAAAGCGTTCATCGAAGTGGGCCAGAAAGTGAACGTGGGCGATACCCTGTGCATCGTTGAAGCCATGAAAATGATGAACCAGATCGAAGCAGACAAAGCAGGTACTGTGAAAGCGATTCTGGTCGAAAGTGGTCAACCGGTAGAATTTGACGAGCCACTGGTCGTCATCGAGTAACGAGGCGAACATGTTGGATAAAATTGTCATCGCCAACCGCGGCGAGATCGCACTACGTATTCTTCGTGCCTGTAAAGAACTCGGCATCAAGACCGTCGCTGTGCACTCAAGCGCGGATCGCGATTTAAAACACGTATTGCTGGCGGATGAGACGGTCTGTATTGGTCCGGCGCCGTCCGTAAAAAGTTATCTGAACATCCCGGCTATCATTAGCGCCGCTGAAATCACCGGCGCGGTGGCAATCCATCCGGGCTACGGCTTCCTTTCTGAGAACGCCAATTTTGCCGAGCAGGTTGAACGTTCCGGCTTTATCTTTATCGGCCCGAAAGCGGACACCATCCGCCTGATGGGCGATAAAGTGTCCGCTATTACCGCTATGAAAAAAGCGGGCGTGCCGACCGTGCCAGGATCTGACGGCCCGCTGGGCGACGATATGAATGCGAACCGCGCTCATGCCAAACGTATTGGCTATCCGGTGATCATCAAAGCGTCCGGCGGCGGCGGCGGCCGCGGTATGCGCGTGGTTCGTAGCGATGCTGAACTGGCGCAGTCCATCTCCATGACCAAAGCGGAAGCGAAGGCGGCTTTCAGTAACGACATGGTGTACATGGAAAAATACCTGGAAAATCCACGCCACATCGAAATTCAGGTGCTGGCGGACGGCCAGGGCAACGCTATCTATCTGGCGGAACGCGACTGTTCCATGCAGCGTCGCCACCAGAAAGTGGTTGAAGAAGCCCCGGCGCCAGGCATTACGCCGGAACTGCGTCGCTATATCGGCGAACGCTGCGCGAAAGCGTGCGTAGACATCGGCTATCGCGGCGCAGGGACGTTCGAATTCCTGTTCGAAAACGGCGAGTTCTATTTCATCGAAATGAACACCCGTATTCAGGTTGAACACCCGGTGACTGAAATGATTACCGGCGTCGATTTGATCAAAGAACAGTTGCGCATCGCGGCGGGTCAGCCGCTGTCGATCACTCAGGACGAAGTTGTGGTTCGCGGCCATGCGGTAGAATGCCGTATCAACGCCGAAGATCCGAACACCTTCCTGCCAAGCCCCGGCAAAATCACGCGCTTCCATGCGCCAGGCGGCTTTGGCGTTCGCTGGGAATCCCATATCTACGCGGGCTACACGGTGCCGCCGTACTATGATTCCATGATTGGCAAACTTATCTGCTACGGTGAAAACCGCGACGTGGCGATTGCCCGTATGAAAAATGCCCTGCAGGAACTGATTATCGATGGTATAAAAACCAATATCGATCTGCAGACCCGCATCATGAATGACGAGCACTTCCAGCACGGTGGAACCAACATCCACTATCTGGAGAAAAAACTCGGTCTTCAGGAAAAGTAATCGCACGTTAATCTTAAAAGGCCGGTTAATCCGGCCTTTTTTATTTCTGGGGATAGCGATGCCCCATCATGTACAATTCCCGCTTTCTTCACCCACAAGGGACAAAAAATGGACGCTCGTTTTGTTCAGGCCCATAAAGAGGCGCGCTGGGCGCTGTGGCTGACCCTTTGCTATCTGGCGGTATGGTTAGTGGCTGCTTACTTACCTGGAAACTCGCCGGGAATTACCGGTCTGCCGCACTGGTTCGAGATGGCCTGCTTATTGACGCCGCTGGTCTTTATTTTGCTGTGCTGGGCGATGGTGAAATTCATTTATCGCGATATTCCGCTGGAGGATGACGATGCAGCTTGAGGTCATTCTACCGCTGGTAGCCTATCTGGTTGTGGTATTCGGGATCTCCGTTTACGCCATGCGCAAACGTACCGCAGGCACCTTTTTAAACGAATACTTTCTTGGCAGCCGTTCGATGGGCGGGATCGTGCTCGCGATGACGCTTACCGCCACCTATATTAGCGCCAGTTCATTTATCGGCGGTCCCGGCGCGGCTTATAAATACGGTTTAGGCTGGGTCTTGCTGGCGATGATCCAGCTTCCCGCCGTCTGGCTTTCACTGGGTATTCTGGGTAAAAAATTCGCTATTCTGGCGCGTCGCTATAATGCCGTTACGCTTAACGATATGCTATTCGCCCGCTACCAAAGCCGCCTGTTGGTATGGCTGGCAAGCCTGAGTTTATTGGTCGCGTTTATTGGCGCAATGACCGTACAATTTATCGGCGGCGCGCGGCTGCTGGAAACCGCAGCGGGGATTCCCTACGAAACCGGCCTGCTCATATTTGGGGTCAGTATCGCACTCTATACGGCGTTTGGCGGCTTTCGCGCCAGCGTACTTAACGATACGTTACAGGGCCTGGTGATGCTGATCGGCACAGTAGTATTGCTGATCGGCGTGGTTCATGCGGCGGGCGGTTTAAGCCAGGCCGTTGACACGCTACACGCTCTCGACCCCAAACTGGTGACGCCGCAGGGTGCCGATAACATACTTTCTCCCGCCTTTATGACCTCTTTTTGGGTACTGGTCTGTTTTGGCGTGGTTGGCCTGCCGCATACGGCGGTGCGCTGCATCTCCTATAAAGATAGTAAAGCGGTACACCGGGGCATTATTATCGGTACGATTGTCGTGGCGATTTTAATGTTCGGAATGCACCTTGCCGGCGCGCTGGGTCGTGCGGTGCTTCCGGATCTGACGGTGCCGGATCTGGTGATCCCCACCCTGATGGTGAAAGTCTTGCCGCCGTTTGCCGCCGGGATCTTCCTTGCTGCGCCAATGGCGGCGATCATGTCGACAATTAACGCCCAACTGCTGCAAAGTTCCGCGACGATCATTAAAGATCTCTATCTCAACCTACGCCCCGATCAGATGCAAAATGAGATCCGGCTGAAGCGTATGTCGGCAGCGATCACATTACTGTTAGGCGCGCTGTTGCTGCTGGCCGCGTGGAAACCGCCAGAGATGATCATTTGGCTCAACCTGCTGGCGTTTGGCGGCCTGGAAGCGGTGTTCTTATGGCCGCTGGTATTGGGCCTTTATTGGGAGCGGGCAAACGCGGCAGGCGCGTTAAGCGCCATGATCGTGGGCGGCGTGCTATATGCCCTGCTTGCCACATTTAATATTCAGTATCTGGGCTTTCATCCGATTGTGCCCGCGTTACTGTTAAGTTTACTGGCTTTTCTGATCGGAAACCGATTCGGTTCCTCCGCTTCGCAAGCCACCGTATTGTCTACTGATAAATAAAGAGTTTTGCCATGCCATGGATCCAATTGAAACTGAATACCACCGGCGCGAATGCTGAAGATTTGAGTGATGCGCTGATGGAAGCGGGCGCCGTCTCCATCACCTTTCAGGATACGCACGATACGCCGGTTTTTGAGCCGTTGCCGGGCGAAACCCGTCTGTGGGGCGATACCGATGTGATCGGTCTGTTCGACGCCGAAACCGACATGAAAGACGTTGTCGCGATTCTGGAGCAACATCCCCTGCTGGGCGCCGGATTTGCCCATAAAATCGAACAACTGGAAGATAAAGACTGGGAACGCGAATGGATGGATAATTTCCACCCGATGCGCTTTGGCGAACGTCTGTGGATTTGCCCCAGTTGGCGCGATATCCCGGACGAGAATGCGGTCAACGTGATGCTCGACCCGGGACTGGCGTTCGGTACGGGTACGCACCCCACCACATCCTTATGTCTGCAATGGCTGGACGGGCTCGATCTCAACGGCAAAACCGTGATCGATTTCGGCTGCGGTTCCGGCATTCTGGCGATTGCCGCGCTGAAGCTGGGGGCGGCAAAGGCGATTGGCATTGATATCGATCCACAGGCTATCCAGGCCAGTCGCGATAATGCCGAACGCAACGGCGTGTCTGAGAGGCTGGAGCTGTATCTGCCGAAAGACCAGCCAGACGCCATGAAAGCCGACGTGGTCGTCGCTAACATCCTGGCTGGCCCGTTACGCGAACTGGCGCCGTTAATCAGCGTGCTACCCGTTGAGGGCGGTTTGCTGGGCCTTTCCGGTATTCTTGCCAGCCAGGCGGAAAGCGTCTGCGACGCTTACGCCGAGCTTTTCACTCTCGACCCGGTCGTTGAAAAAGAAGAGTGGTGCCGCATTACTGGCCGTAAGAAATAGTTCTTGTCTGCGTGGTCGCCTGGCCACGCTTTTCTCCACACAACTCGCCTTAACGCCTTTCTGCTACTTCGATATAATATTAAATAATTTATTGATTTATATAATAATCCATCCAATTAAACGCCTCGAAATTCGAACGGCGAACTTGCCGTTGTCGTGATGATGTTTGCAGGAGGCACGCTAAGGAACGCTTGTGGCAATCTACCCCTTCAGGCTGGCAATGGTGAAAAATCACGCGCAGCGGGAAAGTGATCTTGTCCTGAAACGAGACGGCGATCCCATTCATTTGGGGTAATTAGCTTATAAAAAAAGCAGATTATCCCGTTCATCTTGTTCCTGGACGAAGAAATATAGAGAAGTTACGGGAATTTGTAAGCGCGTACAAAACCGACAACAATGAATAACCCTATGATTTTAATGAATTATCAATTAATTTTACTGTTTTTAAGCACGATTCATTGATCTACAACAGTGGATTGTTCAAAGTTTGGCCTTTCATCTCGTGCAAAAAATGCGTAATATACGCCGCCTTGCAGTCACAGTATGGTCATTTCTTAACTCATGCGCATCGGACAATATCAGCTCAGAAATCGCCTGATCGCAGCGCCCATGGCTGGCATTACTGACAGACCTTTTCGGACGCTGTGCTATGAGATGGGAGCAGGATTGACAGTATCCGAGATGATGTCTTCTAACCCGCAAGTGTGGGAAAGCGATAAATCTCGTTTACGGATGGTGCACGTTGATGAGCCAGGTATTCGCACGGTGCAAATTGCCGGCGGCTCCCCGGTTGAGATGGCCGATGCCGCACGTATTAACGTGGAAAGCGGCGCCCAGATTATTGATATCAATATGGGGTGTCCGGCGAAGAAAGTGAATCGTAAGCTTGCAGGTTCAGCCCTCTTGCAGTACCCGGATTTAGTGAAGTCTATACTCATCGGGGTCGTAAACGCAGTGGACGTTCCTGTGACTCTCAAGATTCGCACCGGCTGGGCGCCGGAATACCGTAACTGCGTAGAGATTGCCCAACTGGCTGAAGATTGTGGTATTCAGGCTCTGACCATCCATGGCCGCACCCGCGCCTGTTTGTTCAACGGAGAAGCTGAATATGACAGTATTCGGGCAGTTAAGCAGAAAGTTTCCATTCCGATTATCGCGAATGGCGACATTACTAACCCGCGTAAAGCCAGAGCTGTTCTCGACTATACAGGGGCGGATGCCCTGATGATAGGCCGCGCAGCTCAGGGAAGACCCTGGATCTTTCGGGAAATCCAGCATTATCTGGACACTGGGGAGCTGCTCCCGCCGCTGCCGCTGGCAGAGGTGAAGCGCTTGCTTTGCGCGCATGTTCGGGAACTGCATGACTTTTACGGTCAGGCAAAAGGGTACCGAATCGCGCGTAAACACGTCTCCTGGTATCTCCAGGAGCACGCTCCAAATGACCAGTTTCGGCGCACATTCAACGCTATTGAGGACGCCAGCGAACAGCTGGAGGCGTTGGAGGCATACTTCGAAAATTTTGCGTAAACAGAAATAAAGAGCTGACAGAACTATGTTCGAACAACGCGTAAATTCTGACGTACTGACCGTTTCTACCGTTAACTCTCAGGATCAGGTAACCCAAAAACCCCTGCGTGACTCGGTTAAACAGGCACTGAAGAACTATTTTGCTCAACTGAACGGTCAGGATGTTAATGACCTGTATGAGCTGGTACTGGCTGAAGTAGAACAGCCCCTGTTGGACATGGTGATGCAATACACCCGTGGTAACCAGACCCGTGCTGCTCTGATGATGGGCATCAACCGTGGTACGCTGCGTAAAAAATTAAAAAAATACGGCATGAACTAATTTCGATTAGCTAACTGCTTGTTTAAAAAGGCGCTACTCGGCATGGGGAAGCGCCTTTTTTATACGCACCATATGGAATTTGGTCATGAAAGCGGAATGTGAACCTCAGTACTTTGGCGATGAATCGAAGAAGATTATTCACGGTGACGCGCTAACAGAACTTAAAAAACTGCCTTCTGAAAGCATTGACTTAATTTTTGCCGATCCGCCGTACAATATCGGAAAAGATTTCGACGGTATGGTGGAATCCTGGGATGAAGCATCTTTTCTGGCCTGGCTGTATGAATGCGTTGATGAATGCTACCGCGTGCTGAAGAAACACGGCACCATGTACATCATGAACAGCACAGAAAATATGCCGTATATCGATCTCAAATGCCGAACGCTTTTTACCATCAAAAGCCGTATCGTCTGGTCCTATGATAGTTCCGGGGTACAGGCGAAAAAATACTTTGGTTCTATGTATGAACCAATCCTGATGATGGTAAAAAACCCGAAAAGCTATACCTTTAACCGCGACGCGATTCTGGTCGAGACCACGACGGGCGCTAAGCGCGCGCTAATTGATTATCGAAAAAACCCGCCCCAACCATACAATCAGAAAAAAGTACCGGGCAACGTCTGGTCATTTCCACGCGTACGTTATCTGATGGATGAATATGAAAACCATCCTACGCAAAAACCCAGCGCGCTGTTAAGACGGATCATACTGGCCTCTTCTAACCCAGGAGATACCGTGCTGGACCCTTTCGCGGGTAGTTTTACTACGGGCGCTGTCGCAGCGATGTCAGGACGTAAGTTTATCGGTATTGAAATCAATAATGAGTACGTAAAAATCGGTCTCAGAAGATTGAGCATCACTTCGCATTATTCAGAAAATGAACTTGCAAAAGTTAAAAAGAGAAAGACAAAAAACCTATCAAAAAAGCGGCGAAATGTTGGGATAAATGCGCTATTTTCAGAGAAGTAAAAGCATTGTAAGTCCGCTTTTCAGCGTCAAAATTTCATGTATATTCCCAGCACGCATGGGCATGAATACACAGGATTTGACGATGATACGTAAGTATTGGTGGCTGGTTGTTTTTGCCGTCTCCGTTTTTCTTTTTGATGCGCTTTTGATGCAATGGATCGAATTGATGGCGACTGAACAGGATAAGTGTCGAAACATGGACTCTGTTAACCCTCTCAAATTGATCAATTGTACCGATCTGGAGTAGCGAACCGGGCGATTTAACCTATGATTATTTATCGCCTGGATTTCTTTTATCCCTTATAAAATCAGGGTATTAAAACACTTTAAGGATAAAAGAAGGGGGATACTATCTCGTCCTTTTCTTTTCCTGCATAACCAATGAGCTAACGAAACATGCCGGTTAGTGAGTACAACCACATCCTTGTGGCGGTTTCATTTGCTGTCGCTATTTTTGCGTCCTATACCGCATTAAATATGGCCGGACGCGTTGTCGGAAACGCCAGAACAAGCGCCAGAATATGGCTAATGGGCGGCGGATTCGCACTGGGCGTCGGTATTTGGGCTATGCATTTTGTTGGGATGCTGGCGATGGATCACGCGATGAACATGCGCTTCGATCCTTTCCTCTCCATGCTGATTGCGATCGGTTCCTCCCTTTTTGCGTTATGGCTGGTCAGCGCTGAAAAATTGCGCCTGCGCCGCTTACTGCCGGGCGCGCTGGTGATGGGGTTGGGCATCAGCGCAATGCATTATACCGGGATGGCGGCGCTGCAATTCGCTTCCATCATCGTCTGGAATAGCGCGTGGGTTGCTCTCTCTATCATTATCGCGCTACTGGCGTCCTACGCCGCGCTGTGGCTCACGTTCCGCCTGCGTCATGAGGGAACGGATGTTGCTCTGAGGCGAGCAGGCGCCGCGGTATTAATGGGGATAGCTATCGCCGGCATGCATTACGCCGGCATGAAGGCCGCGCACTTTCCCCAAAACTGGCCGATGGAGCATCGTGGCGTCGATGGCAACTGGCTGGCTATTCTTGTCAGCGTGTTAGCGCTGACTATCCTGGGTATTACTCTGCTGGTTTCTTTATTTGACGCCCGGCTTCAGGCCCGTACCGCACGGCTTGCCTCTTCGCTGGCACAGGCGAACCAGGAACTGGCACAGTTAGCGCTGCATGATACGCTCACCCGATTACCAAACCGGGTACTCCTTGAGGATCGTCTGGAACAGGCCATCAGCAAAGCGAATCGGGAAGGTACGCCTTTCGCGCTACTGTTTATGGATCTGGATGGCTTTAAAACCGTTAATGACGCTTATGGTCATGATATCGGCGATAAGTTATTGGTGGCGGTAACGCATCGTCTGAACCAACCGCTGAACGGTCAGTTTACCCTGGCGCGGATTGGCGGCGATGAGTTTGTGCTGCTCGCAGAAGTCAGCGCGCCTGACGAAGCGGCTTCCCTTGCCAGCGCGCTGGTACATTCGATAGATGCGCCCTTTACGATAGATCCGTATGAACTGGTCGTCACCCTTAGCGTTGGAATAGCGCTCTATCCGCTGGACGGAAAAAACGAACGGGAACTGATGTTCAACGCCGATGCCGCGATGTACCACACGAAACATACGGGGCGTAACGGATACCATTTCTTTCAGCCTGGCGCAAACCCAACTTCAGCTAATGAATGACCTGTGGCTGGCGCTGGAGAGACAAGAGCTCAGGCTGGTATATCAGCCTAAATTTCAGGCCCCTGCCGGCCCCATTGTAGGATTTGAGGCATTGCTGCGCTGGCATCATCCAAAACAAGGCGTACTGAATCCTGACCCGTTTTTACCGCTGGCGGAAAAAACGGGTCTTATTGTCGCCATCGGTAGCTGGGTTATCAACGAGGCGTGTCGCCAGCTCCGCGAGTGGCACTTACAGGGATACGCCTTATGGTCAGTTGCGGTAAACCTGTCCGCCTTACAATTTGAGCAGCCAGGCCTTGTGGATACCATTAGGCAGAGCCTGGCCCGACACAATATCCGGCCCGATTTATTGATTCTGGAAATCACCGAAACCACAGCGATGAATAAGCCGGAGCAAAGCGTCGCTATACTAACCAGATTAACGGAAATGGGGGTTAAGGCCTCTATTGACGACTTTGGCACCGGTTATTCCAGCCTTCTCTATCTGAAACGTCTTCCGGCGTGCGAACTAAAAATTGATCGCGCTTTCGTGCATGAACTCAGCGCGGCAGGCGACGGCGCGACCATTGTTGCGGCTATTGTCGCACTGGCGAAAGCGTTAAATCTGCAAATTGTGGCAGAAGGCGTAGAAAATGAAACGCAGCAACAATTTCTGACACAATTGGGATGCCATACGCTTCAGGGATTCCTGCTTGGCAAACCGCGCACTGCAGAGGAAATCGATCGCGATATTCTCGATTCCACCAATACATTTATCAGGTCAATATATAATACCCGCCAAAAGTAATCTCAGGCTTCTTCCGCCTGATGTTCATTCGACATTAATTGCGTCACACAGCCATCCGGACTTAGCATTTTTAATACGTTATCGACTAATGTTGGCGCCTGCTTATAAAGATCATAACTTGTGGGATTCATTAACCAGTTCTTTACTATTCCGCTGAAACTACCGTGCAGAATAATTAATATGACGTCTAAATCAAGACTGCCTGAAATCAGCTTTTTATCCATACATTGCTGTAATACTTCAAGCAACGACTGATGATGGAAACCAATCTTCTCCCGAATGGTCTGTTCCGATATCATGCCATTATGGAACTCACATTTATGATATAAAATCTGCATTAACGCCTGCTGGCGAGGCACTGCCGCAATATATTGTAAGGCTGCAATAAATTTCTCACGTAAATCCTGTAAAGGATTATCATTCCTGTATCCCGTAAGCCTATCCTGAATGAGTTCGCGTAAAGGCGGTTGCTGTAACCAGACCTCGTTAAACAACTGCGTTTTATTCTCAAAGTGCCAGTAGATGGCTCCCCGCGTGACATCAGCGGCATCAGCGATATCGTTCAGTGTCGTGTTGGCAACGCCGCGCAAAGCGAACTGCACAATAGCGGTTTCAATCAGATGTTGCCGTGTCTTAAGCGCATCCGCCTTCGTTTTCTTCGCCATAATTAAGATATCCGGAAACATAAAAACGATACATACGCTGGTAAAATATTCAGCACAAAAAACAACTTTACCATGTCCTTTTTAGCCAGACGAGAGACAGCTATTTTTACTTTGCACAACATCGCCAAATCAATAATAAAAATAAATGCATTAGATAAATATATTCACATAGGATATGTATTCCGAATTATGTAATTCAACTTCATAAGTTTACTAATCCGGACATTATGAAACGACAAAGAATGAATGTCTTTTGCTTTTATGTGCCGTGAACCCCACCCCAAAATAAGTATTACTTACATCACAAGCTAATAATTTGTAGGATACCCCTCTGCTATTCTATTTTTCGCGCGTTAACGCCTTACCATCACCCGGTAAATAACGAGCTTTCGGTTTTTTAAGGAACAGTAATGACGAAACATGCCAGGTTTTCACTCCTGCCCTCATTCATCATATTCTCTGCTGCGCTGCTGGCCGGTTGTAACGACCAGGGAGATACCCAGGCTCATCCCGGCGAGCCGCAAGTCACCATCCATGTGGTCGAAACAGCGCCGTTAGCCGTAACGACCGAACTTCCCGGACGTACGTCTGCATTTCGCATTGCGGAGGTTCGCCCCCAGGTGAGCGGGATCGTGCTTAAAAGAAATTTCACCGAAGGTAGCGATGTGGAGGCCGGACAGTCGCTTTATCAGATCGATCCTGCCACTTATCAGGCCGATTATGACAGCGCTAAAGGCGAACTTGCTAAAAGCGAAGCGGCTGCGGCTATCGCGCACCTGACGGTCAAACGCTATGTTCCGCTGGTCGGCACAAAATATATCAGCCAACAGGAATATGATCAGGCGATTGCCGACGCCCGCCAGGCCGATGCCACCGTTGTGGCGGCAAAAGCCGCTGTTGAAAGCGCGCGTATTAACCTTGCGTATACCAAAGTCACCTCGCCCATCAGCGGGCGTATAGGAAAATCTAACGTGACTGAAGGCGCGCTGGTGACTAACGGTCAGTCAACTGAACTGGCTACCGTACAGCAACTCGACCCGATTTATGTCGACGTTACGCAATCAAGCAACGACTTTATGCGACTCAGGCAATCCGTCGAACAAGGTAGCCTGCATAAAGACAGCGCAAGTAGCACGGTTGAACTGGTCATGGAAAATGGTCAGGTCTATCCGCTTAAAGGCACACTGCAATTTTCCGACGTTACCGTAGATGAAAGCACCGGCTCTATCACGCTCAGGGCGGTTTTCCCCAATCCACAGCACAGCTTACTTCCCGGTATGTTTGTTCGTGCCCGCATTGATGAAGGCATCCAGCCCAATGCCATCCTTGTCCCCCAGCAGGGCGTGACCCGCACGCCGCGCGGCGACGCAATGGTGATGGTAGTTAACGATAAAAGCCAGGTCGAAGCCCGCAATGTCGTGGCGGCGCAGGCTATTGGTGATAAATGGCTCATCAGCAAAGGGTTAAAACCGGGCGATAAAGTCATCATCAGCGGCTTACAAAAAGCGCGACCGGGCGTCCAGGTGAAAGCCACTACCGATGCTTCGGCTGCGAAAACGGCGCAATAAGGTAACCGTACATGGCAAACTTTTTTATTAGACGTCCTATTTTCGCCTGGGTTCTGGCCATTATCCTGATGATGGCGGGCGCACTGGCAATAATGCAACTTCCCGTTGCGCAGTACCCAACCATTGCGCCGCCAGCGGTTTCTATTTCTGCGACCTATCCTGGCGCGGATGCGCAGACGGTACAGGATACAGTTACTCAGGTTATCGAACAAAATATGAACGGCATCGATAACCTGATGTATATGTCCTCTACCAGCGACTCTGCCGGTAGCGTGACCATCACCCTGACCTTCCAGTCCGGAACCGATCCGGATATCGCGCAGGTTCAGGTGCAAAATAAATTGCAGCTCGCCACGCCTTTACTGCCGCAAGAAGTCCAGCAGCAGGGGATTAGCGTTGAAAAATCCAGCAGCAGCTTTTTGATGGTCGCCGGGTTTGTCTCGGATAATCCGAACACTACCCAGGACGACATCTCTGACTATGTCGCCTCTAATATTAAGGATTCTATCAGCCGTCTGAATGGCGTGGGCGACGTTCAGCTATTTGGCGCGCAGTATGCCATGCGTATCTGGCTGGATGCGAATCTGCTAAATAAATACCAGCTCACGCCAGTTGACGTCATCAACCAGTTAAAAGTACAGAACGACCAGATTGCAGCAGGCCAACTGGGCGGCACGCCAGCATTACCAGGCCAGCAGCTTAACGCCTCAATCATCGCCCAAACGCGTCTGAAAGATCCACAAGAGTTCGGCAAAGTTACGTTGCGAGTCAATGCCGACGGTTCTGTCGTCCATCTCAAAGATGTCGCGCGTATTGAGCTTGGCGGTGAAAACTATAACGTTGTGGCGCGCATTAACGGTAAACCAGCCTCCGGTCTGGGTATTAAACTGGCGACCGGCGCCAACGCGCTGGATACCGCAACCGCAATCAAAGCAAAACTGGTGGAGCTGCAACCTTTCTTCCCTCAGGGAATGAAGGTGGTTTATCCCTATGACACAACGCCCTTCGTAAAGATATCTATTCACGAAGTAGTAAAAACGCTGTTTGAAGCGATTATTCTGGTGTTCCTGGTAATGTATCTGTTTTTACAGAATATCCGGGCAACTCTGATTCCTACCATCGCTGTTCCCGTCGTATTGTTAGGCACTTTCGCAATACTCTCCGCCTTTGGCTATTCCATCAATACCCTGACGATGTTCGGCATGGTACTGGCGATAGGGCTGTTGGTTGACGATGCGATAGTGGTCGTAGAAAACGTTGAACGTGTGATGATGGAGGATAATCTTTCTCCCCGAGAGGCGACGGAAAAATCCATGTCGCAGATTCAGGGAGCGCTGGTGGGTATCGCGATGGTACTGTCTGCGGTATTTATCCCGATGGCCTTTTTTGGCGGCTCAACCGGGGCAATTTATCGTCAGTTCTCTATTACTATTGTTTCAGCAATGGCGCTATCCGTTCTGGTTGCGTTGATTCTGACGCCAGCGCTGTGCGCTACGCTGCTTAAACCCGTATCTGCTGAACATCACAAGAAAAAAAGCGGCTTCTTTGGCTGGTTCAATGCCAGGTTTGACCACAGCGTTAACCACTATACTAACAGCGTTAGCGGTATCGTTCGTAATACGGGTCGCTATCTCATTATCTATCTGCTGATTGTTGTCGGAATGGCGGTTCTGTTTTTACGCCTCCCGACCTCCTTCCTGCCGGAAGAAGATCAGGGGGTATTCCTGACCATGATTCAGCTCCCCTCTGGCGCTACGCAAGAACGTACGCAGAAAGTGCTGGATCAAGTCACTCATTACTACCTGAATAATGAAAAAGTGAACGTCGAAAGCGTGTTTACCGTAAACGGCTTTAGCTTTAGCGGTCAGGGACAAAACTCAGGGATGGCATTTGTCAGCCTTAAACCCTGGGAAGATCGTAGCGGTGAAGAAAATAGCGTCGAAGCCGTTATCGCCCGAGCAACACGCGCCTTTAGCCAGATTCGCGACGGGTTGGTGTTCCCCTTCAACATGCCGGCGATTGTCGAGTTAGGTACCGCGACAGGTTTCGACTTTGAACTGATCGATCAGGGAGGACTCGGTCACGATGCGCTAACAAAAGCGCGTAATCAACTCTTAGGTATGGTCGCAAAGCATCCGGATCTGTTAGTGCGCGTACGCCCGAACGGGCTGGAAGACACGCCACAGTTCAAGCTGGATGTCGATCAGGAAAAAGCGCAGGCGCTCGGCGTTTCGTTGTCTGATATCAACGAAACCATCTCCGCGGCGTTGGGCGGCTATTACGTTAATGACTTTATCGATCGTGGGCGAGTGAAAAAAGTATACGTTCAGGCTGATGCTCAGTTCCGTATGCTGCCAGAAGATATCAACAATCTTTATGTACGCAGCGCCAATGGCGAGATGGTTCCCTTCTCTACCTTTAGCTCAGCACGGTGGATTTATGGTTCGCCACGCCTGGAACGCTATAACGGGATGCCGTCAATGGAACTACTCGGCGAAGCAGCGCCCGGACGAAGCACTGGTGAAGCAATGGCGTTAATGGAAAACCTGGCTTCACGGCTACCAAACGGTATTGGCTATGACTGGACAGGTATGTCGTATCAGGAACGGTTGTCAGGTAACCAGGCGCCGGCGCTGTACGCAATCTCACTCATCGTCGTTTTCCTCTGCCTTGCCGCACTGTATGAAAGCTGGTCAATTCCGTTCTCGGTAATGCTGGTCGTACCGCTCGGCGTGGTTGGCGCTCTGCTCGCAGCGTCATTGCGCGGTCTGAACAATGACGTTTACTTCCAGGTTGGTTTGTTAACCACTATTGGCCTTTCTGCTAAAAACGCCATCCTGATTGTCGAGTTCGCGAAAGATCTTATGGAGAAAGAAGGGCGTGGATTGATCGAGGCAACGCTGGAAGCATCCCGTATGCGCTTACGTCCTATTCTAATGACCTCGCTGGCCTTTATTCTCGGAGTAATGCCGTTGGTTATCAGTCGTGGCGCGGGTAGTGGGGCGCAGAACGCAGTAGGAACAGGGGTGATGGGGGGAATGTTAACCGCAACCTTATTCGCTATCTTCTTCGTGCCAGTATTCTTTGTTGTTGTAAAACGCCGATTTAATCGCCATCATGATTAATCGGTAAACAGAGGCGTCTTCGGACGCCTTTTTTAAACGGTACGTCTTTAGCTCTGCTATTATCCCCTCTCCGCTTACCTCTGTATTCTCCATAGTTTTTACAATTCACATGAATTGAGATTATTCCTCATGTCGGTCATTTTTTATGTAGTGGTAAAATAACTCTCGTTTTCGCAGCGGTTAGAGCCAGCATTGATATTGCTGTACTTCGCGAAACACTTATTAATGAGGTAACACCATGAAAAAACTAATTCCAGTTGCATTGCTTACCACCTTATTGGCAGGTTGTGCACATGACTCTCCCTGCGTACCGGTTTATGACGATCAAGGGCGGCTGGTTCATACCAATACATGTATGAAAGGTACAACGCAGGATAACTGGGAGACAGCAGGCGCTATTGCTGGCGGCGCTGCAGCAGTAGCAGGGTTGACGATGGGTATCATTGCGCTTTCTAAATGATACATGCAGGCGCGGCAATGCCGCGCTTTCAGTAATAATATAAAGATCATAAGGATACTCAGCTCAGCTACGTAATCTGTTCAGCATATCCCCCGAAAGTTAAGACGGTAAAACGCATACTTTTCTTATTCGCTAATCCCGACTCTATTGTTCAAATTCCTGTTCAATACAGACAACATCGTAGGTTGATAGAATCGTAAGCCATATTAAAAACACACGTCGTACAATAAGTCTTAGAATCTGGCCCATTAGGCATAATTGTTGCAGGCAATTTGGACAAAACCAGATCGTACACGTAGTACGGTGAGGATTTTGAGCACTGTCCAGGGTCAGACTGGCAAATGAAATAGCCTAATGGTCCAGGCTCTCAGTCCTCAACAAATATTTCCATCGCTTATTAGAGGGCTAAGTAACAACCGTTTGTATATCAATATCAGCACAGGTCACATTCGATGGTTCAGGCGGATATGTGACGGGAAATCACGTTTATTAAAACGGTTTTTATCAACTCGACGAGGATGTCATAAACCAAATATAAAACGCGTCGGCATCATTATCCGCCAGCCTTTTCCACAGAAAAATAAATGCAAAAAGGCCCAATCTTTCGATTGGGCCTCTTGCTTTATTTGATGTCTGGCAGTTCCCTACTCTCGCATGGGGAGACCCCACACTACCATCGGCGCTACGGCGTTTCACTTCTGAGTTCGGCATGGGGTCAGGTGGGACCACCGCGCTAC